>NEXG01000066.1 GCA_003019535.1 Candidatus Marsarchaeota G2 archaeon ECH_B_1 | reverse complement strand
TACAACAACATCAACCCGAGGAAAACGCTGTTTATGCCGCTCGTGGACTTCTTGGAGCTATTCGCTGCGTGGTACACCGAGTGGGGGTGACAAGAATTGGGTTTATCCGGACAGGTCCGCGTCGGGGGCGAAAAATTTTTATGGTTTCTAGAAGACCCAGTTGATATGCTAGCTGGGACTGTTGGTGTAGACCTATGGAAGTATACCCCCACCCCGTGGAGAAGGGTTTACGGTCCCTTTAAGAATAGTAGGTTTGTTGATTGGTTCATTTTCTATTCTTCACTTGCTTTTCTCATAGCCTTCGGTCAGTTTTCTATGGGTGAAGCTATGTGGGTTAAGGTTTTCATGAATGCCTTGGTAGAGTTTTGGCCTATGATTGTAGGCGTAGTTTTGTTTTACACGGTTGGCGAAGTGTGGCGTAGGAAGTTTCAGGGTCGAGTTAAGGGTGAGAAGAGACCCTACGTGTTGGCGTTGATGTTATTCGGATTATCCTTAGTAGTATATAGGGGGATCACACTTTATTCACCTATACAGCCCCACACTCCCTTGATGCTTATGGGCGTTGTGGGCTTGGCGATCCTCTTTGGTGGTGTGTGTGCCTACATACATGTCAGGCTCTGCTTTGGAAGGGTAACAATGTAGAGCTGTGGTGAATCAGTAATTATACGCCACACGACTTAAATATAGATGGCTCGTGACGTTAATATGAGTTTTCTAAGCCCGATTCCTTCTAGTGGCGGATATCCTCAAATAATAAATTTCCGTAGGGGTTTAACCTTGGATTCCAGAGAAAGTTCAAAGATTTGGGGCGTATGCTTCTAGGATCACGCGGGGTGAGGGCCTTATAACTTCAACCTTAAGTTAGTCTGCAAACGACACACTCTTGCAGACTGAGAAAGAGAAGTATGAAAGAAACAAGCAAGCACCGAATAACAACGAGTTAAGAAGGCTCGCCTGGGGCCTAGAAAGCAAACACGAGAATTTTAAGAGCTTCACTCCTACCGCATAAAAATTAATCGAAGGGTTTTAGTGTGCTTTTCAGAGGTTTTTCGATGAACTCGTCAACAAGCCGAAGAAAACGGAGCTTCAACGCTAGCTTTTCCTGGTATATCCACGGAGAGTCTGGAGGTTCTCCAACACAGTGACGCTGGAGGAACCCAAGAAGGTGAGGCTCCACCTAAGCCAAATCGACTTCTCCACTTGGTCCTGAAAGGGAGTTTCCCATTGACCGAGTGAGCCATGTTCGCGTTGCCTTCCATTCAAGTCGTATCTGTGTGATGTTCTTGGTGCAAGAAACTGATCCACAGCGACGACCACAGCAAACACCAAAAAGGCTGTAGGTGTTGTTGTGGAAATCGTAAAGATTCCCTGTTCTCGGATAGGTGTTTCTTAGAGAATTCGAGGCAGCTTGAACACGCGATTGAAGCGATTAGGAGTTTTCAGGTAAGTTTCCCATAAAATCCCTTAGCTAACTGGTTTAAAGCTAAGGAGAGAGTTGCAAAGGGAAAGAGTAGCTTAGGGGTTTCAGGCGTGGCCTTTCTTCAAGTTTGGGGAGGATTACTCGCTGCAGGTACCACCTTCTGGTGGTTGAGAATCTAAACGTTCTACACGTGTAGGAGGGGAAAACAAAGATCGTAGACTCGGGTTCTATGACTACTCATACTGTGAATTCAGAAGAATCTTGGTGTAGGTGTTTTAAAAACACGGTAAGATGGTTTTAGCAGTCATGGCTTAAAATACTTCTGATAAATGTTTCCTGTGCTGTAGAATTAATAAGGACTTGTTTGGAGGAGCGCCTATTTCGCTGTGCACGCTGTGGCTTTATTTTGGACCTTAATCTTAATGTTTACCTGATTTTTCTTTTTGGAAGAGCAAGGTATGCCTCCTCCCACAGGCGTGCTTGGGGCTGAGCTGCGTCGTAGTCAGCAGTTCCAGAATAGATAGGTTTATATAGATTTCTGGATTTGAATGATCCGGTTGTGCATGGGCAGTAGGGTGAGTGGTAGCAGATAGAGACCCAAGACCTCCG
>NEXG01000065.1 GCA_003019535.1 Candidatus Marsarchaeota G2 archaeon ECH_B_1 | reverse complement strand
GCGCTACTCGCACAGGAGTACGACCTCTTAGTGCTGGAGGATTTGGGTGTCCGAAATTTGGTTCAAAAAGGCGAAAATAAAAAGAGGAGGAGGCTTCGGCTTCACGACTCCTCTTTTTCAGAGCTCAGAGCGGTGTTGGAGTGGGGGTTTCGAAAAAGAGGAAAACTAGTTTTACCTGTTCCAGCGTTCAACACTTCACGTGAGTGTTTCCTGTGTGGTGGGATCAACCAAAGCTTGACTTTGGAAGACAGGGTGTTTCTCTGCCCATATTGCGGTTTCTCCTTGGACCGGGACCTTAACGCTTCTCTTGTTTTTTTGAAGAGGTCAGGGTGGGTGCTACCCTTCTGGTGTGCCTGCGGTTGAGCTTCACCCAATACCTCCCCCTCCCATCCCTTGGGTTGGTGGGGAGGCATGGTGGGGTGATGAGGCAGGAAGCTCCGCCATTTATGGCGGGGTAGCTCACACAGGCGCTTGAGGACTATAGGGTGAGACTCGAAGCACCAGACCAGCTTACCGGCTGGCGCCCACTCGTAACACTTGGTTTAGCGCTTGGCGCCATGGGTATCCTAGCCTACTTGTCAGGTAAACTCAGCAAACCCAAAATGTAGACAATGCGTCTACTCGCTACTGGGCTCCGCAGCAACCCATTGTGTTAGAAGTTATTCCTCGAAACCCTAAAACTGCTGGGTTTCTCCCCAAAACAACTTTAATTTTGGATACAGGGTTTAGGGGCCTAAAAGCCGTCGCACTTTCGCTGGGCACGTGCAGAAGATTAGGGTTGGGTATGAAGGGCACCACTGTTATTCGTTCAGCCAACGGTTTTCAAGATACCCTCATAGCAGATGATGTCGCCGTTGAAGTGATGGGTCGCGGCGTCCTGTCAAATGTTATTGTAGTAGAATTAGAGCAGGCTTAATATCGCTTGACCTAGCTTCAAGTTTATTTGACTCATTAGAAATTGATCTTCATAGAGGTAAGGTCTGGGCGGAAACAGATGAGACCCAGAAATAACGGTAAACCACAATGGTCACTCAATACGTTTCAGCACATTTTCTGTTATGACACATTAGGTTTCTCAGGGTGTCACAAATAGCCCGAATGCTCCTCTCCATGAATATTCGTAATTCTAGAAGTGTCTCCGCTTCAACCCACGCCTCTTGGATGTTGAACAGGTGTTGCAAGTAGGCGTATGTGTTCATTTTTCATACCGATTTCGCTAAGCTTGACACTCGGTACAATGATGATTAAACCAGCCCCCTATCCAAGTAATATTTAAACCCCAACTAGAAGTGTATAAACACGGATAAGGATTAGTAGGTGGGGTCATAGGGGTTAAGGTTACAAGAAACTCACTGGTCACCCGTGCCAGTTGAAATTAGAAGGTCGTTCGGTACAAGGCAAAGTGACTGGTTGAAGTTTGACACTGAGTTGTGCAAACTCGTAATAAAGAAGATTGGCGGCGTTCATGTAAAAACAATCGGGCTTGTAAGAAAGCTTACGGTTGATGGGATAGACAAGCTCATAGTATGCCGTGTTGAATAAATATTATGAGAAAGTTATTCGTGTAAAATTACCATTGACGAGCTCTGCGCCCCTTGCATTTTATTTAGACGAGCGCGTGATTTACATAACAAGGCACAAACTAGATCACTTCAACTACGAATACCCCAACGCGGTTAGAAGGCGTGCTGCAAAAGGCCAACTAAACCATGCGGACTCATGCGTATGATGTCAGGCATCTCATCCCTTCTAATCGACTTCGAGACACACACAAAAAGCAACGAGCTAATCATGGGGTCTACGAGCTAAGCATCAAAACCGTTTCCAAGATGTCTGATGGGATCTTGGAGTGGTGCTAAAAACTTGGATGCGGAATGTTCACAGTCAATTTGGGCATCATAACCACACTGAAAAATACTGGGCTCGAAGATATACAACTAAGCCAATATTAGGTAAGCTTAACAGCATCGCTAAAAGCTTTCTAGCCGATGGGTGGGTTCTAGGTGCCTGACCTACTCGGTTAGGCTTCCGTATATCACTTTGAAGCCTAGCTCTTGAGCCCTGTTTAACGCCTCCCTATCAACATTCACTGCCACAACGTAGACCCGCTCAACATCCTTTTTGAGTATCTTTTGGACGTAGCCCACTACATCCGTAAGGTGATCCATATCCTCCCTCTCCGCGAAAGCCTTAACTTCGATGAGGGTTAGCTTACCATCCCTCACCAATATATCAACCTGAACCCGCCTACCCTTCAACCCAGTTACGCTACCATCATAATCAGTATAGGAAAAGCTCTCCACCTTACCTGGCTCTATGCCCTCCTTTTCGAGCGCTTCCTTGAATGTTCCTAGTAGTGTTCGTTCGAGGTCGGCTCCCCACCTGCGCCCCATCCTACCCAGAATCACCTCAAACCTACCACTGAGCCTGTTGAAGTCTTCTCTGAGCTGTTTGATTTCCCTGTTGAAGTCTTCTCTGAGCTGTTTGATTTCC
>NEXG01000064.1 GCA_003019535.1 Candidatus Marsarchaeota G2 archaeon ECH_B_1 | reverse complement strand
TGGGTAACCCGGTTATCCTCATCGACGGGGGTTCTTGGTAGCGTGACTCAGTGGTCCGTGGGAGCGACTTCCAAGGACCACGTCCACCAAACCTTTGGGCTACGCAGCTCAGTCGAGCGATTCAGGGATACCTCAAAGACAGGGCACGGGTGCTCTATAATAACATCAACCCTAGGAAAACACTGTTCATGCCGCTCGTGGACTTCTTGCTCGGAGCTATTCGCTGCGTGGTACACAGAGTGGAGGTGACAAGAATTGGGCTTATCCGGACACCATCCTTGCAAAGGTTGAAAGCCCAACCCCTCCGGGGGCGGGGGTGGATGACCCCCTAACCCCCTTTAGGCTGAACAGCATGGCTCATGGGCAACACCGACCTCCTCCACCCCTAAGTCAAGGCGAACCGCCCAATGTAGCATTTACATGCGTTTAACACAGTGCAGTCTAGGGAAGCTCGGAGGTCCTTCATCTTAGGCGGCTTGCTGGCGCTCCTTCCTCCGGAAGTGGGTCACTGGACTTTTCCTTCCCCTATCACCCCTTTCTTGATGCGGCCCGCTTTAGGGCAACCTCAGCTCACCGGGTCAAACCAGGCGAGGCTGGACAGGATTCTGAATTCGTGAAGAAATCCACTCGCCTTAACCTTTACCCTACGCCCCATCGCGTCTCTGCGTTGCGTGTAGAAGCACGGGCAAGGCGGTAAAACAGGCTGGGGGTGGAAGATCAGAGCTTGGCGATCCGCATGTAGATTTCCCTTCTTTCCTTAAGCTCTTTTTCAAGAGCCTTCATGAACTCTTCTTTCGGGATCGTTTTCACGCCTTTTGCCGAACTCTTTGATGCCACGACCCATCAACCACTGTTTTATCTCCTCCCGCGTATATAAATTCTTTCGTATCCAAGTTAAAATCTTCTCGTTGGGTAAGTCTGGGGGTTGCTTGCCGTTCAGTGAAAGAAATAATGAGGTTACCGCGAATGCGGTACGCCTGTTTCCGTACTCGAAGGGGTGGGCTTTGATGAGGCCGACTAAGAGTTCAACAGCCTTGTCATAGATATCGCCCTGAAGTTCACGCACTTTTCTGAGGGTTTCGGTGATCGCCTCGCGGTTCCTGACCCCATGAACCTCCACTCGGCGACCCTCGTGTATTCCAATACTTCTTTGTTTGTGTCTATTATTTGATCCTCCTCTGGATACCTCACGTCTTCAGAGTCACCAAGACCCATCGACCGTGCAGTGTGAACACACCCAGCACTTAACAGGCGGCGTACAGCGAAAGACACTCCACCGACTATGGGATTCACTTCCCTCTTCCCACAAGCTTCTTATTTCCCTGATTAAAAACCCTTTCGCGGCGCTCTGGGCCCGGGTTACCTCTGATTCCGGGTGTGATAAAAGAGACAACAACCCCCGCCCTGAACGGTAGACATAAAATTCACGTGCAGGGCACAATCGGCGCTAAGCGCGAATTTGGGTCTACCGTTATGGACGGGGAGGAGGTCAGACCTCCAGAATCTTATAGGATTTTAGAAAAAGTCATTTGAGGTACGCTGTACTATCAACTTCTTTAGTTAAACATTTATTGATGTTAAACAAATCATTGTTATGAGCTGGGAGGTTAAGGTTCACGATAAGGGTCTGATTGTTTTACCGGCCGAGCTGAGGAGGGCGCTACACATAAGGCGAGGCTCAATCCTCGAGTTAGAGCGCGAAGGCGACAGAATAGTGCTCAAACCCAAACCCACACTCCTAGAATCCTACGGCTCAGATGAAAAAGTAAGGGCAACCAGGGTGATCACGCGAATACACGAGGAGAGGCGTGGAGAGGTTGAAGCAGAGAGTGCTTCTTGACGCGGGGTTCTTCTCCGTACACTTTGGAGGTACAGATGAGAGAGCCAAGAAAATAGTTGAGAACGCCGCCACTGGCAGGCTTGAAGCGTACGTTTTACACTTAAACCTCACAGAGTTTTTGTACAACTATGCGGCGGAGTTCGGCTGGGAAGCCGCTAAAACCAAACACTCACTAATATCCTCCTCATTATTTGTAAAGCAGGTTGCAACAACTGAAGAAATAGCGCTAAAAGCAGCACAGATAAAGCTCAGAAACACTTCGCTTTCGCTTGCCGACAGCTATCTACTCGCCGCCGCCGAAATCCTACACTCAAGGATCGCCACAACAGATTCCGCCCTAAAAGGGGTTAGAGCGGACACCATACTACTAAAGTTCTGAAAGCGTAGGGTAATCCCATCGAGCACAAGTCCAATCCTCCAACCGCTAGACGTCCCTCTACAATCTTCAAGTCACACCCGATACAATCCCTTACTCAATCTCCGCCCAACAACGAGCACACACCCAGTAAGAGAGCTCGCCCACCACGGCGATCGCCTAGGTTTTCTTTGACGTGTTGCGCCTTATTAGTATTGCCAGTAGGCTCACTGAGGTCGCTGTTAGGGCTGATGCCACCGCAAGGGGGAGTAAGGGATTGTGGTGCTCGGAGGCGGCGGATATGGGGCATAGGTTCATAATTAAGGGGACTTTAGTTGTGCTGTTAGTGGAGGCTTTCCTTTGCGATAACCTTTCTTAGTAAAGAAAGTTTAACCAAAGAATGATGGTGTCCGGATAAGACTTCATCCGTGTCACCTCCACTCAGTGTACCAGTGCATGAATAGTTCTAGGAAGTCGAGAAGAGGTGTGAAGGGTGTTTTCTT
>NEXG01000063.1 GCA_003019535.1 Candidatus Marsarchaeota G2 archaeon ECH_B_1 | reverse complement strand
GCACATGTGGGCTTTGATGGTGTATATTCTCCTATATCAGTTCAGTGGGCTGCTGTTTTAAACATGCCACCAAACGGCGTTATGCCTTCATTTAATGTATCCAACCATGTTTATTCCGCAGGTTCAGACCCAAATGTAAAAGTACCCAGCGGTATAATTTATTATGTTCCGATACAAATTACAAATAATCAACCGGTTCCGACCCCGAATGAGTATCAGCAGCTCATCCTCGTAAACTCCTCTGCATACTTAAAATATGAAGCCCCTAACCTGGACAATGTGGAGTTCTTCTACGCAAACGGAACGGTGATACCGAGTTGGTTGGAAAGCAATAACGAGAACACGGCGGGTTCAATAATCAACCTAATAGTAAAGGTAACTCCGGCTTATCTTTCTTCCGTAATAGTTAATGGCCAATATATGCAGGTAAATTCGAGTGGCTATTTAGAGTTAAATGATGTTGAGCCTGGAACTTATTCGATACTGGCTGAGAACCCCTATTATAGGTGGTACTTCAGCAACTACACAGTTACTGCAGGTACGTACCATATAAACATAGATTTAATGCCGGCGTACAAATACCACGGCGAAGGTGAGCAGTACCCGTGGATTCAAGTAGGGCCCGCGTTCTTTCCAAATCCGTTTAATTCTCAAAACACAATATACCTCAACGCTTCAGGGCACATAGGTCTTATCCAAATAGATCCAAATAATCCCGACATAATATACATAGCTTCTGGGACGGCAGAGGATGGTATAATGGGCCCAATCGGGGATGGAGGGGTCTATGAAACCTACAACGATGGTGGGAATTGGCTTCCGAGAGATTTCGGGCTTCCGTACGGCCCTATTTGCGGATTTTATATGGATCCAAATAACCCCAACGTACTATTGGTCTCCTTTACGAACAATGGAATTTATAGAACTGATGATGGAGGCCTTTGGTGGTATAAAGTGTCCAACATAACGGGTGCCAACAATTTCAAACTGAGCGGACAGAAGATATTTGCGGGGAGTAACGTAGGAGTTATAGAAAGCGATGACGATGGCCTGACATGGAGTATAGTTTATAATTCACAATATCCGGTTGGGCCAATTTCGATCTCGGGCAGTGATATATATGCCTTGGTGTGGGGACCGGGGGCACCGGGTATCGGAGAGAGTTACATATATATGATTAAGTCGAACGACCTCGGCGCGACATGGGAAACTCTCCATACATTTATCGGGAATTATCCTGTGTTCATATCGGCCTCGCCGTTTAATTCATCTGTGGTGTATTTGAGTTACGCCGGAGATAAGTACACGCTTTTTTCAGAAGATGGCGGTATAACTATAACAAATTCGAGCCTGGTACCCGTTAAGGATGTAGTTTTTGATCCAAAGAACGAAAGCGTCTTGTGGGCTTACGGACCGGCAGAGTTTTTCTATTCATTTAATGGAGGAAAGAGCTTCAATTTGGGCATGCCTGCAACGGATAACATGGGCTTGGCTGTTTATTCAGGAAATGGCAGCATGATTGTTCTGGGGTCTGATCAGGGAGTATACCAGTCCAATGACTTCGGGTTGAATTGGAAACCGATAAGCGGGGATCTCTCTGATACCTTAACATACTCTGTAAGCGTAGGAGGCAACGGAAGTGTAATAGCGGTGGGCATGCAGGATTACAGCGCTTTCATATCAATTGACGGCGGAAAATCTTGGTTCGGCGGCAATACTCAGCCCATACCAATAGGCGGGGAGGGTACAGATATAGCAGTTAACCCGGCAAACGCCTCCTGGTTATATGCGTATGGTTGGGCGTACGGCGGGCTTTCTGTTTCTAATGACGGTGGTCTGGAATTTCAAAGCGTTGTTCCAGTTACTCCGCCTTATTTGATTCCTCCAACTGCGCTATTCATAGATCCCTATAACAACTCAAACGTATTTTTTGGATACGTACAAGGCGTATATAATGGGACGAAATACGGGAAGATGTGGGATTTGTGGACTAATTCTCCTGCCGACGTTACTACGGTAACGATGACGGGGCAGAACATGTTTTTGGTGGGAACCACCAATGGAGCATATTACAACCTGAACGGGACGTGGCTAAGGTCATCGGGGATAAGTGGCTACGTCACTTCGTTTGCTGTGGATCCGGCTAACAAAAGCGTGGTAGTGGCTGCGACAGGNATGTTTTCGCCTGGATCCCTTTATATCTCAGATGATTACGGAAAATCTTTTAGTGTTCTCAATGGATCCTTTAGTAATTCTGAAGGAGGACTTTTCGGCATCCCCATCGAAGTGTACTGGCTCAATATCACAGGCTATCCTTTGATAGCCGCAACCGTGAACAGCGGGATATTAATATCCTTAGACCAAGGAAGAAGCTGGGTTCCTATTAACTATAATCTAAGAAGCGGAGAGGTCACAAGTGTTTCATTTAACAATGGTAACCTTTATATTTCTACGTATGGCGAAGGAGTCCTAGTTTATCCTAATTTTTCAATTGACAGTCTACCAGGAACCATAAATGGATATACTAACTTTAATGATTTGAACATAACGATTAATGGACAACCCATCAACATATATGAAGGTCACTTTAGAGTATTTTTGAAGCCTGGAAATTACNCCCTCTCTTATCTGCTTAATGGGGTTGCAAAAACTATAGTTATTGACGTGAAGCCGATGGGTATCTATAATATTTTTATTAATGCAACGCCCTATCGGAACTATACAATAAGATTCACAGAAACAGGTCTCCCAACA
>NEXG01000062.1 GCA_003019535.1 Candidatus Marsarchaeota G2 archaeon ECH_B_1 | reverse complement strand
CACGGGAGCGCTTCTTCGACAGCCTTGCGAACAAGCCCAGGGTGAAGAAGCCTCACCGCTACCTTTCCTTGGTGTACCCTCAGGGTGGTTGGAGGCTTTCTGATACAAGAGAAGTAGGACAAGGTAAAAACAAAAAGAAGAAGGTAGACTCTACTTGAGTAAAATCGGCTTCTTCACACTGCTGATACACAGGGAGCTCCTCTTAGAGGGGGTGTCCTAGGTTTGCGTTAAAGTGCACTCCTCCGGTCGGATATACGTGGTCTTCGTAGTGGTGGAGGAGGCTGAAACACTGGGGTAATCATCGGGGGAGCCCAAGAACGCTGTGGGTGTTGACTTAGGGATAACGAGGCTTGCCACTCTCTCCGACGGTCGCTCCTTAGAAAACCCAAAACCGCTTGAGCGCTCGCTTGAGAAAATTAGCATAATACACAAAACGCTTTCGAGGAAGAAGTTTCTTTCCAAAAACTGGCTTAAAACTAAGAGGAGGCTGGCGAAGGAGTACGAACACTTAAAGGATTTCAGGCGTGACTTGTTCTTTAAACTCGGGGTTCTACTCGCAGGGGAGTATGATGTGTTAGTGTTAGAGGATTTGGACACCCAGGGTTTAATCGGGAAGGGTGTAACTGGGGCGAGGAGGCTTCGACTCTACGATGCCGCTTTCTCCGAGTTAAGAGGGTGTTTGAAGTGGGAGTTTGTTAAACAAGGGAAAACTGTGCTCGCTGTATCCGCCTACAACACATCCCGTGAATGCTTCCTCTGCGGAGGAATCAACTAGGATTTAACCTTGGAAGACCGGGTGTTTCACTGTCCCTTCTGTAGTTTTACTATTGACCGCGACCTCAACGCTTCTTTGGTTCTCCTAAAGCGCGCAGGGTGGGTGCCACCCATGGTAGCCTGCGAAGCTTCGCCCACTACCTCCTCTACCCTCCTTAGGGTTGGTGAGGCAAGGTGGGGCGATGATTCAGGAAGCTCCGCCCCTTAGGGAGGGGTAGCTCACCTGTTTGCCAGTGAGAGGTGTGGCTAGGGTGGTTTACTGGCCGGTGGGTTTTGCAATGGTTGCTGAGGTGGGTTTACGATCCGAATGAATGACCTACCGTTGGAGTTTTCAACTATTTTGTGCGCTGTGGTCAGCTGGAAGGTTATTCTCGTTGCGTGGTAGACTGAAAGGACAAGGTCTTGCAGTCTTTGGTCACTTTCTAGGTCTACTATTTTCAACCCTAGTTCTCTTAGTTTTTCCCTTGTGATAGGGGTTGAGTGCGATTTGAGCTTTTTGTGGTCACCCAGATACCTCACTATGTTTTCCGCTTTCTCTCGCGCATCCGCGTAATCTTTTAACATATATTTAACCAGCCATTCTTTTCCAAGCTCTTTTGTTAAATCAATCGCGTTTCTCGCTTCTTCTAGTATACCTGGTGGATACTGCTGTATCTTGGGCGCCCAAACTAGCAGGTTTCTTTGATCGCTTTTGACTTCTTCCTTAGCCCTCTCAAACTCTTCTATTAGTGACTGAGCCGATATCGACACTTGTCCAATGGGGGGTATTGGTAGTATGAATTGTGGGTCTATTGGTCCTAGATTTGAGTGTCTACCCATGATTAGTGTATCCGATGAGAGTGCTAAGAGAGTGGCCGCGGACATAGCGGCATCTGGTACTATAACTGTTATCTTGTCGAATTTTTCTCGTAAATATTCAACTATCGCCTTCACCGCTTCTATTTGACCACCTGGGCTGTGCAGAATCAGAGCCAGTTGTTTTTCGTTTACCCCGTGAATGGCTTCCATAAAGGCCTGTTTATCAGCCCATACTAACTGGATGTCAGCCTGGCTCATGACGGGTGTATCCATCCACCTTGTTGCATAAAGTATTACAGGTGATTTTATGTGGTTCGAAAGCTCTCTCAAATACTTTCTCCTAGTTTGATCCAACACTAGTGGATTTTGTTTTGCTTGACTCTGGATTTCGTTAAGGATTTCAGACCACGTGGGCAAAAATCCACACCGAAAGCTATGGAGTGGGAACAGAGGTGGTTGAAGGGATTATGATTATGCCATTCGAGGAAACGTCGTAAAGCTCGTTAACCTGCTCCATATACTTGTTGTACTCTTCTAAGAGTTCTAACAGCTCTTTGACACTCACCGAATTCCTTCCGCCCAACTCATTTAAGTAGCTTTGCTTTTCGCTCATAACGAGTTGCATATATAGACGTACGCCGCCTAATTATAAGTGTTCTGAGAGTAAAGCGCGGGGTTTTCGGTTTCGACTTTTAGCTGAAGATCTCCTTTTGTGTGTGCACTTGGTAGCCCTCTTCTTTGAGCCGTTCGATGTGTTCTACGCTTTTTGCCATGAGCCCTTACACCTTGTGTTTCGCTCTTATACAGTTTCCAAAACCTCGCCCCTTCTAGGGGCGGGGATTCAAAAAGAATAAATATGGGTGCGGGGAACTGTGCGGCGTGGATGCAAGGGCGTACAAATACAGGGCGTACTCCTCGAAAACCACTGCGCGGGTGTTGAAAACCCAGCTCGAAGTTGCGTGTAAGCTGTACAACGCGCTCTTACACGCTGAGCAAGAAGAGTATGAAAGGAACAAGCACACTATGAGCAACCGAGTTGAGACAACTCGCCTTAGACCTGAGGAAGAAGAACAAAGAGTTCCAAGCTCTACATTCGCAGGTTACCCAACAAGTTGCTGGGAGGTTCTACCAAGCACGGGAGCGCTTCTTCGACAGCCTTGCGAACAAGCCCAGGGTGAAGAAGCCTCACCGCTACCTTTCCTTGGTGTACCC
>NEXG01000061.1 GCA_003019535.1 Candidatus Marsarchaeota G2 archaeon ECH_B_1 | reverse complement strand
CAGGCTTTAAACCAACCTTCTCCCTCATCTTCTTCTTAGTGTAAATCTCACCCCTTTTACCCACCCTAAGAACAATGCCAGGCATACCAAACGATATTCTCTCGATAAATAATAAATCTTCCGACGATTTAAAGTAATACCGAAAAAGTTAAGCGAATCGGATACCCACGGCAGAGCTTTTGAACACGGATTTCTAGCGATATCATCCAACCCAGAAATGGCGCACGGAAGAGCTCGGCACACCAGAATAGCTATTACTGAGGCAAAGAGCGCACATAACACGTGGGTAAGGTGTCCTCCACTCGTAGAGGGTTGCATTAAAGCTTCTCCCCCAGATGCTAAACATGTCCTCCGAGTCGATTGGCAGGAATCAGCCGTTGAGCAATGTGAATTCCACCTTACGTTCGAACACGCCTCGTTAAACGCGGTCAGACCCACCAACACTGATCTCAATTCACCCACTTAAACGTGGTGGAGTCGACCCGACATTTTGTGCTTATCAGGAGTGCGGATTAGCGATTGGTGAGCGTGTTGGGGTTTTTGAGGACTGGTTGTCGCTAGGAGTACCCACCGTCGAGTTCTCCAAGAGACTCAAAACCCTCTAGAAACCTTTTCACAGCTTCTTCAACCACCTCATCCCTGCTAGTGTAGCCAAGTCTCTGAGCTATCTCGTCGAGCTTCTCTGCGAAACTTGCTGATATCTCAACTGTTATACGCTCACTATCCAAATAGGATTACCACCTTTTTAGATTCCAAATAAAACAAACTAGAATCACCTAATCGAACTCTATACTCTTTACTGGCTTTTAAGTCAAAAGTTTACTAAAAAACTGTAAACCTTGCAGTTGAAGACCGCTAAAGAAGCATTGAATTATTATACAACTACACATTAACGATGCGAAGTTATTAGGATACTACTACCTAATAATGCAGTACTGTTGGCGCCACTATTTCACAGGTAAGCTATAAAGTCCACCTTTAATCTATATGTAGCATCCTAGATACTTCAAGAATATGGGTGGGAAAATCTCCTCTCCTTATTATGAATTGGACTATTTGAAAAGCTTTGAAAACAGCGTTGGATGCAAGTTATATGAGGAAAGCCGTGACTGCGAGTATCGCGAATATTGTTAGGTGGCCGTATAACCCGAGCCTCAGGATTCTGATACCGCGCCAATCGAGATCTCCTCTCTTATAGCTTGATATTGCGTCGAGGTATATTGCACCGTATACGCCTAGGAAGACGGCCGCAAAGAGTGCTACGGCTAGGATTGTGTAGACATTCATGTGTTAGGCCTCCTATGGGGGTAGACAGCTATGTGCGCCATGATAAGTATGATTGTTAGCTGCATTACGCCCTGAACACCCATGGGCCTTATGTTTATGCCGTTTAGCCTCGCGATCTTGGCTCGGTCTGGGTTGGGCTTCGCGAGTTCTATGAATATCCTCATGTCGTTAGGTATGAATATACCGAAGCCCTGAGCGGTGAGTATTATGACCACGATGCCAGCTGCGATGATCCATGGTGATGTCAAGATGAAGGTTCCAAGCGATTCTGCAAGGTATATGCCGGCTGTTATCGTTGTTGACATTAGTGAGGGCATGACAAAGAATTGTGTAGGTGTTAGACGCTTAGCCACCTCAACCCTACCCGGCAAGTCGAGGGAAGCGAGAATTCTTCCAAGTATGACACTCATAAACAAGTCGAAACCAGTCCAGGTCCCACCGCTAATCACATGCACGTATTCAAGTAGGAGGAGGCTCTTTAACTGTAGAGCCACAACCAGCACCACAGATGGAATAATGCCCACACCAAAACTCCACAACATCAGGCGGGAGGTGAATGCTGGGAGACCACCGGCCCTCTTATTCACCTCCTGAGCGGTCTGACCAGTCATCTGTACACCTTGCACACCGACATCTCCCGAGCTAGTGCCCATTTTCCCCTCTAAAAACCCAGAACAATTATAAACAATTGGTTTACTCAAAAATGGAAAGCCGCAATCGGATTAGTAGCGAATCTTTTATCATCGATGGCAAACCCTACGCATACCTGTACTTTGTAGCATAACCAACGAGGATGTTGGGTGCCACCATCAACAGCGCCTACCCCACCAACATCATAGTCCACACAAGAAGATACCCTATGAGAAGAGAGTAGACGTTATCTCCAAACAGGCTATACACACTTCTTCTAGTAACCGTGGAGTGAAGATAATAAACGAGACACAGACAAGAGATTCAAAGACCCAAATCCAACTTATAGCTGGGCAACCCGCATTAGCCCGCAGTTTTCACTAGTAAGCCCCCACCACTAACACAGAGCTAGGCCGAGACCCAACAGTGTGAGCGGTCTAACGCATCTGAATGCTTATACAAGCCGAGTGACATCCTAAGCGAAAGTGCATCAGCCGCTACCCTCTGGTTTCCAGTAATTGGTGTATCAAATCAAGTTGGCCAAACACATGTATACATCTATTCTCTAGCCTTGATGCTAAGTGTGCACATCAAAAAAAGGTGTAGATTTATATAGTGGTATAGTAAACGGTGTTGTAGTAATACTCGTTGTACTGACTGTAGAGTCCCGCGACGTATGGCTACACGAAGAGGTACATGTCCTCATCTGGTAACCAAACGTAGGGCGCGTACCAGTAGGTGATATTGTACACTTGCTTTACGAGTTGGATTTGCTCTGTCGTGTTGGTGAGGAACGGTAGAATATTGATTATCTGGTTAACGCTGCTAAGATTCATCCAAGCCGGCAGATAACTAGTGGTGGTCACCGCTGGCATAAGTAGCTGGAAGATGGGGTCTGGCCAGTCGGGTCCCCAGCCGAGGTACACGAAGGCCGGAGTAGCTTGCGGGGTTGTCCAGCTAGTGGTCACAGCGGGGGTGACCCACTGTATACCAGCGCTTAGGCCTATGGCTGAAAGATCAGCTTGGATTATCTCAAGCTGGGTCTGGATTAAGGGAGT
>NEXG01000060.1 GCA_003019535.1 Candidatus Marsarchaeota G2 archaeon ECH_B_1 | reverse complement strand
CCCCCCCCCCGCGAATGGCACCAATTGAGCTCGGCGCGACCTTCCCCGTCGCTTTAGCGGTGAGTTTAAAAGTCGAATTGTCGCCAAAGTTTAAAATGGTGGTATTCGTAAAAGAGTGGAGAAGGGTGGTGAGTATAGGCTTAAGAAGTTTTCAGAGCTTTTCTGTTTATTTTACGGCGGCTTCCGTTCTCCCGCAGGACGATCCTGTCGCATACTTAGACGTGGATACAATTATAAAGGTAAACAGGTGGGTGCTAGATGAAGTCCGCGTCAGGAAGGCGGATCGCCACCAGGTTCTTTCCAAGAGCAAAATCCAGGAAGTCTTGGATAAAGTAGTGTCGACGCCAGGAGACATTTACGATAAGGCTGTGACGCTACTCGTCGGCTTGGCAACGGCTCACCCATTCGCCTCGGGTAATAGGAGAACCGCTTTTGTGTCGACCGTGCTTTTCTTAATGCTCAACGGCATCACACCCGTTATCAAGTACCGGGACGACTCGATGGTCGGGATACGGGAAGGCTTTTATACACGTGAGGAAATAAAATCTTGGTTGAAGGGAGATGAGCTCAGGCCGTTCAAAAGGTTCGAACACTGAAAAGCCCAGAGTGACCGAAGAGCAAATCAGAAAAGTGATCGAAATGTACCGAGAAATACTCGAAAAGATAGGGAGAGAGTGAGCAGGCGGGGTTTGAAGTTTAAACACCAAACACATGAAAGCCGGTTTATCCCAAGGCGGCCTGATATCCGTTATAACTTTTAGTGTAGATCTGTTTTGTGAGCCCCCGCTAAGCGAAGTCATGCTAGGTGGCGCCACGCGTTTTTGAGAAGCAAACGTTCAAGTCGCCTTCAAGAGTAACCTCATAGAAGAGACCGTGGAAAATTTCAGTGTCAAACTCACTGATTCTACCACACTCGCTGGATGCGTAGTGGGGGAGAAAGGGGGAGCGCAGTTTTCCCAGTGCTTTGCGAGGAACTCTGAAAAGCTCTTGAGGTCGTGAGGCACAGTCGCGTAGTCCCATATGAGGGAGAGGGCGAGCCACTCCCTTACAGCCTTCTTCTCCTCATCCGATAGTTCAAGCTCCACTTCCACCGTAAAGGGTTCCTTGGGGCTGTGGGCATAGTACTGGATATCTGGGACGGTTTGCCCTGCTAAGATTTTCGATAGAAGGGTGAGCGCCCTGACCAAGTTCGTTTTTCCTGCACCGTTAGGCCCCGATTAAGCTCAGATCCCCTACCTCAATCTCCCCTTTTTCTCCGTAGGACAAAAAGTTTTCCAAGGCAACCTTCTTTATCTTCACGTGTGATTAAAGCAAGCCGTGTATAATATGTCTTTATCTTCTTTTGCTGAGGAGGCTTAGAGCTAGACAAGCGGGTCTCACAGGATAAGAATCGTTTTCGGCTCCAATCCAGCGTTTTCCCCTTGGCACACTTAAATGGAATGGAGGGCGTGAATGTAACCCTTGAGGGCGCGGGTGGATAGGGAGAAGGGGGTTGGTTCATCAGAGCAGTTTGGGGCAGATATCACCTAAGGGGCATGAGGGGCACTCCGGGTTCTTTGACTTACACCACTTGATCCCGATGGCCCACGCGGGGAAGTCGAGCGCCCCAGGGTAGCTGGGGTTAAGCCCCCTCGCTATCTGTATAGCCTTACCCACCTCCTCTTTATCTATGAGACCTAGCCTCTTGAACACCCGTAGCACGTTTCTATCCCCTGAGACATCGATACCACTCCGATCACCGCTGACCTCTACGTTAAACCACTCCACAAGTAGTCTTACAGCCATCGACGCATTCTTTTGCCCTATCCCCAAAAATCGTCGAACCTCTCCTCAAGCTGCTTCGCCGTGGGTTTATCGCTCCATATGCTTAAGGGATCTGAATTGTATTTGGTATTCACCCGCTTTGCGGCTTCTATCAATGCTTTGGAGACCTTTCCTGGAAACCTGTGCAGTGCGGGTTTTCTTTTCAGTATCTCGGCGAGTTCTTCTTCACTCATTTTCGCGATGCTCTCCGCACTGAATTTTATCCCCCTTTCAACCAGCCGCCCCTCCAGCACAAAGGGGGCCCTCCAAGCCTTCTCGTAGGGTATCTGGTAATCGAATATCACCCCGAAGAGGAAGTGGAGGGGGTGGCTCCCCAAATCCCCGATGAAGTCAAGCGCGGTCTCCCAACCCAACTCCCGTCTTAAACTCTGATCTCTACCCACCTCAAGCAGCCTATCCCTCACCGTTACTCTATCCACAGCATTCAACCCCCTATTCTCCCATCCCCACATCACCCGCGTTGTAGTCTGAGGCGAGCACGGGGGGAGTATGAACCTCTAACGTATAATCCGAACTCGTAACCATCAAAGGGGCTCACACCCAGACAGTTGGGGAGGAGAGCCGCCTTCTGATCCCTGAGCCCACCCCTAAATGATTCAGCCGACAATCCCGGCTCGCCTAATAATCGTTTTAGAGACAACTTGAACACCTTTTCTACTTAGATAATGACGTAAAAAAGTACTATTTACCATATACATTAAGATATTTAAGCTTGCTGCGGGGAGACACACATGTTGTCCAGATTGGGTGCCAAGCCACTTCTTCGTCGACAGGGTCGTGTCCAAGGGGCTTCTCGAGTTTGTTCTCTCGCAGGGACTCGTCCCGTCTTCTTAAGGCAGCGGCCATTCACGCAAAGGAAGTTTGAGGGCGCCGAGAATCTCCCTGTACCTGCTTTGGACGGCCACTTCTATGACGAGCGCCGCTTCCGCCAACTCCATCTGCGACTTCTTTCTATCGCAGGCAGTATACACCACGGCCGCCGCAACTGTTCGGATAAGCCTTAAGTGGTGGGTTCCACTGTTGGTCACATTTCAATTCCGTGTTGGCCACCACTTATAGCTTACCCGGACACCATCGAATGAATATCATAAAGAAAGGATCCGTATATGAGCGTTGTCCGTGACTTTGAGATCGAGCTTCTCTTGTTTCCCACTAAAACATTTAGCTTCCTAAAGAATTCGAATATATCCACGGGGTGGAGTCCTCTATAGGTTTTCACCGAATCCAAAGCGTGGCGCCCACTACGTCTAAGCCTTATCCACATATCATTCACGGTTTGAAGCTCCCCGAATTGGTTGGTGTGTTTGGCCGCGTTTAGCGAGGTGGGGCGGGGGCGTGTTCGGATGTAAGGCTGGTTTACCATCCCTCCACTCCAAGCCCAGCCCTGCTGGTTCCTATCAATCGATTCGGAGGATGTGTTTAGGGAGAATGAGTTGGCCAGCTTTAAAGCCCCCCCAACGAGCGGCTGGCACCGCGTCGACCCCCTCCCTGGGTGTTTCGCCCCGGAATACTTCTCACATATCAGGAGAATATCGTTTGGTATGCCTGGCATTGTTCTTAGGGTGGGTAAAAGGGGTGAGATTTACACTAAGAAGAAGATGAGGGAGAAGGTTGGTTTAAAGCCTG
>NEXG01000059.1 GCA_003019535.1 Candidatus Marsarchaeota G2 archaeon ECH_B_1 | reverse complement strand
GATTCTTTCAAGCGGGGCGCTCAAGTGTCCTAGGGTTCCCGAGGAAGCGACCATCACAAGTAGAGTGTTGTGAGCCTCGCTATCCCTAGGTCGACGCCCACCGCTTTCTTGGGCTCCCCCTCCGATGATTACTCTTCTGCTTCGGGCTCCTCCACCAAGAAGATTACGTGGATTCTACCAGAGGGGTGGAGTTTGACGCACACCTGAGACACCTGGTTTTCGGGGAACACCCTGTGTAGAATTAAAGTGAAGAAGCCGATTCTACTCAGGTAAAGCCAAGCCCTACTCTTCTTTTTGTTCTTCCCAAGACCAACTTACCCCATGTTGGAAAGCCTCCAGCCCGATTGAGGATACACCAAGGAGAGGTACCTGTGAGGCTTCTTCTCCCTGGGATAGTTCACTAACCTATCGAAGAACCTCTGCCGGGCTTGGTAGAACCTCTCAGCAACCTGCTGGGCAACCTGCGAATGCAGGACTTGAAACTCGGGGTTCCGCATCCTTAAGTCCAAAGCGAGTTGTCGAAGCTCGTTTCTGCTCATCGAGTGTTTGTTCTTCCTATACTCCTCCTGTTCGAGGTGCAAGAGCGCGTTGTAGAGTTTACATGCAACCTCTAACTGGGTTTTCAACACCCTCGCGGTTGTTTTGGATGAGTACGCCCGGAAGCGGTAAGCCCTCACACGCACACCGAGTATTTTCCAGACTCGTATTTATACCTTTGGGATCCCCGCCTTAAAAGGCGGCATGTAAAGCGCAACCGGTTTAAATACGATGGGGAGAGGAGAGTGTTTGAAAGTGGCGGGGCTGTGATACCCAGCCATATGAGGGAGTGGGCGGCGGACCTCGCCTCCCTTCACGGAGAGTCTGCATCCGGGCCTGTACTTAGGCATTGTGAAATCTTTGACCTGAATCACAGCTTATTATAAGCGGTCGAGCATAGAACAAGATTTACAGCCTATTAAACTTCTTTAATCCGCTTTTCATTATCAGGTATTTGATTATATTTGGTGTCCTTACGTAGTAGTTGTGCATACCTATCTGCTCTAGCACCTCTTTATAAACGTAGCCTCCATTTTTGTCCGTAATAACGTGGCCGACTGGCTGTTCATCTCGGCACACGGAGCGAAGACGACACGAATGCTTATCCGGACATCATCTAGGAGACCTACAGGTTTAAAAATTCGCTACCGGTGCTGTCCGCTCACACCACGTAATCTGAAGTACCTAACCGCTTCGAACAAAAACAAGAAAACACCGAGAAACAGAATCGAATAAGCCCACTCATAGGGGTGGACGTATTTAACGGTGATAGGATTTGCAAAATTTGGGTTAGGACCAGACAAATTTTGGGATGGATGAAGCAAATATTCGGATACATTGTAAATTATTACAATTTCAGCAACAGACAACAACGAAGCACCTGCTATGATTAGAGCAAGAGAGAGCGAAAGCAATAGCAAATTACTTCGAGTTAATAGTTTTCTACGCATTATACATCACCCACTATAAATCCAATACAAATCTAATTATTAGCAAGTGGAAGACGCCACCCATGAGTTACTCCAAGTAGAATAGCTTGCATAATTACTCAAATCGGTGGAGGTTACCAAGTAGTTACCGTAACAATTTATCATATCAATTCTCCAAGTAACCAAGAAATAGTTGAGAGGTCTTTGTGTACCGCTAGCGTCGTAGGCCCAAGCAGTAAAAGAATGTTTACCAAACTGTGGGTTTTCAAAAATTATGTTGCCACTAGACGTTGTTATTAATGGTCTTTCTTCTAAAAATTGTACATAATTACTGACAGGGAAGCACATTCTATATTCAGTAGACACNCCCGCCGAGCTATCTGAAATTTGAAGCACGACAACCCAGTCTTCAACACCATTAGTTGGCGGCATACAGTTAGCTCCCGGTGTAAGCCAATAAAAGTTAAGCTGAGACCCACTTGCTAAGTCGCCGATTCCCGTAGCGTAAGGCTCTAGAGACGGGGAATCATCGGCGAACATAAAGACCAAACAGTTATGTTGGAAACCATTACAGTAATTCGGTGCCGTGGCGTGTCCACCCCAATAGGCTATGATGCCTTGTAGAAAATACGGGTTTGAGGGTAACTGACCCGTCCAATCATAATTTGAGACTCCCAACCAGTTGCCGTACTCCCAGCAAACATTGGTGGAGCAACCCGGAGGAGAACTGAGGTCGCCGAAAACCACCGATTCGTAGGTGGCCCCGTTAAGGATTTGGTTTGAATAAGGCGAAGTTGAACCCTCGACTTGATGGCCTGCGGCGTTTTCAACATACGCGTTTTCACCAGTGCTAAATACCACGTTTGGTGTCGATTGATAAGTATAAACTTTTAAAATATTATTTCCCAGTACCCAAAAAGATATTACTGTACCGTTTGGAAGCTCATATGAATAAATGGCGTAGGTCGTTGAGTTTATCGTCACGCTACCCTGGGAGTAGTCATAGGGATTTCCCCCGACGGGAATCATGGTTACATATGGGAGAAGCAAAGACTTGTTGATGTGATTGTGGGTGAGCCACGCGTTTATCTCGGGGTTGCTGAGCATCACGGACTGCGCTCGATACAACCCATCGAGCTTAGTGTCGCTGTTGTTATAGTAGACATATTGCGGTGACCCCGTTGCAGCTTGCGCGTTAACCGTGTGCACATTCAGGTGAGCGTAACCGCTTAAGGCTGACACAAGCATAATGAGCACAACTAAAGATGATTTAAATACAAATTTTGGTGATTTTGAGACCCTGTCCGGATAAGCCCTAAGCGGTGGGTACCACGGAACTGAATTGGTTACCAAGCGTGGAACCCACCACGTATCCGAATTCTTTAGGAGCTTAAACGTTTTTAAGCTGACCACCATTGTTTAAGATGAAAGACAATTATAAACTTTATGCATTTAAACGTTTTTAAGAGGGACAAGAAGAGGTTCGAGCTCAAGGTGGTCGCCGTGCTGCTCTACGCCTTCGGATTAAGCCTCAGGAAGACCTCTGGCTTCTTTTGGGTGCTCTGCGTGTCTCGAAGTCGAGTGTTCAGGATCGGGTGAATAAGGTTGAGGGAAAACTCAGCTTTGAGGCTTCTCTCCCACCGCTATTCACCCTAGGGAGGGTAGAGGAGGTAGTGGGCGAAGCTCAACCGCAGGCACACCAGAGAGAGGGGTGGCACCCACCCTGCACGCTTCAAGAGCACCAAAGAAGCGTTAAGATCCCGATCCAAGGTAAAACTGCAATATGGACAGTGGAACACCCGGTCTTCCAAGCTCAAATTCTGGTTGATTCCTCCGCACTTGAAACACTCGCGTGAAGAGTTGTACGCTGGGACAGGTAAAACCTGTTTCCCTCTTTTCACAAACTCTCACCCTAAGATTCTCCTAAGCTCTGAGAAAGAGGAGTCGTACAGCCGCATCCTCCTCTTCCCTGTCCCGCCTTTCTGGATCAAATCCTGAACGTTTAAATCCTCTATAACACTAAGAGGTCGTACTCCCCTGCGAGTAGAAAACCGAGTTTGAAGAAGAGGTTGCGTCTGAAATCCCTGACGTGCTCGTGCTGTTTAGCGGGCCTCCGCTTCGCTTTAAGCCAGTTCTTCGAGAGAAACCTTCTCCTCGACAGTGCTCTCCGAAGCATCCTGATTCTTTCAAGC
>NEXG01000058.1 GCA_003019535.1 Candidatus Marsarchaeota G2 archaeon ECH_B_1 | reverse complement strand
CTATGAGGACTGGTATCTAGTGGCTGGTCTGGGCGTCTTAGAGGAGATAAACTCACTCATCGGTGACCCCATCATGAGAGGGGTCCACGACAATGTGGCTCGAATGTCGGTTAACGGTAAAGGCACAATACTGGCTCATGTGAACTACCCCGCCCTTACGGACGGGGCTTCCTGCTTCATAGCCACACCATGCCTCCCCAACCCAAGGGAGGGTAGGGGAGGTAGTGGGCGGAGTTCCGCAGGCACACCGGGTGGCACCCACCCTGCTCTTTTTAAGAGAACAAGAGAAGCGTTAAGATCTCGATCCAAGGTGAAACCGCAATATGGACAGTGGAACACTCGGTCTTCCAAACTCAAGTTTTGGTTGATTCTTCCGCAGAGAAAACACTCGCGTGAAGAGTTGTAGGCTGAAACAGCGAGCACTGTTTTCCCTTGCTTTTGAAACACCCACTCCAGGCACCTTCTTAACTCTGAAAACGATGAGTCGTAGAGCCTCATCCTTCTTGTTCTGGTTTCGCCTTTCTGGATCAAACCCTCGGTGTCTAAGTCCTCCAGCACCAAGAGGTCGTACTCCTGTGCGAGTAGCGCCCCGAGTTTAAAGAACAGGTCACGCCTGAAATCCTTAACGTGCTCGTGTCGCTTTGCAAGTCTCCTCTTTGTTTTAAGCCAGTTCTTCGAGAGAAACTTTTTCCTCGAAAGCATCCTCTGTATCGTCCTGATTCTTTCAAGGGAGCGCTCAAGCGGTTTCGGGTTCTCGAGAAAGCGCCCATCGGAGAGTGTTGCAAGCCTTGTGATCCCCAGGTCCACACCCACAGCGTTCTTGGGCTCCTTCGATGATTGCTGCTCCTCTTCTGCTTCGGGTTCCTCCACCAAGAATATCACGTGGATTCGACCTGAGGGGTTGAGTTTAACACACACCTGGGACACTTGCTCCAAAGGGAGCTCCCTGTGCATCACTAGGGTGAAGAAGCCGATTTTACTAAGGCGAAGTCTAGCCTTTCTCTTTTTGTTTTTGCCTTGTCCAACTTCCCTTGTATTTGAAAGCTTCCAGCCACTCTGAGGGTACACCAGGGAAAGGTATTGGTGCGGCTTCTTTTTCTTCGGCTTGTTCGCAAGCCCCTCAAAAAACCTCTGACGCGCGTGGTAGAACCTATCAGCAACCTGCTGGGCAACCTGGGAGTGTAACACTTGGAACTCAGGGTTCTGTTTTCTCAGGTCCAAGGCGAGCTGTCTCAACTCATTCATACTCATCGTGCGCTTGTTCTTCTCATACTCTTCCTGCTCTGCGTGTAGGAGCGCGTTGTAGAGTTTACATGCAACCTCGAGCTGGGTTTTCAACACCCTCGCCGTGGTCTTCGATGTGTACGCTCTGAACCTGTACGCCCTCACACGCATTGTCAAACATTTCCTCGGCTCATATTTATTCTTTTGGGATCCCCGCTCTTCAAAGGCGGGGTTTTGGAATATTCATAAATTTTTCCATTGAGGGAAGTCCGTGTATCTCCTTCCTAAAGGTCGGGGTTTTACTGCTTCCCTCAAACTCCCAACATTTTTATAAACGAGGTTAAGCGGAGCCTGGAAAGCCGACTCTTAACTCAGGGAACCCTTAAGAAGTGGGTTGGTTTCCAGTATAATTCTAGCTTCCTCTTTGCTCTTAGCCTTCTCCAATTTAGGGTTTCTTCGGGAAACACTTTGCTGAAGCCTTGGAGCTTCCTGGTTCGACGACTGATTTGTATGGGTTCTGTGCGGGCCGGAAGTAGCAGTCTCCACGGGTCTGCTTCCTCCCCGCTCCTCAAGGGTTCCCTCAGGATGGGTCATGGGTTTGTGGTTTACCGCCTCATGTGTGATCTATGAAAGATTGAAAGCCTCTTTGAGGTGGGGAGGAAGTCAGCCTATCTCCCTGTTTATCTCATCCGCCGCTTTCTGCTCTGTGTATCTGAGGACGTGGTCAAGCCTTTTGTGGTGCGTGATCTTCGCTATAAGGGAAGGTGAAACACCCTGCTTGGCGAGGTGGGTTATCCTCGCATACCTTAAAGAATGAGTGTTCCAGCCGAAGGCGCGACCCGCATAGACCTCTACATTCGCCGGCTTCACACATTCAAGCACGGAGGCGCAGTCCAACCTATCTTCCTCTTTCAGCTCCTCGGGCACCACCATCTTCCTCACCTCGAACGAGCGGTGTTTGCGCACGGGGACCTCCACCTCCCTCTTCCTCGTCGAAACCCAAGCCTTGAGAGCATCCACCGCCTCCGATACACGCGAGCCGTTTCTGAGCTGGAAGAGGAGGACGCAGGTATAGGCGAGCGCCCGCCTCGCCCTGACACCCCTCACACCCCGAAGCCCCCTTACCCTCTCAAGGAGGAGCCTCTTCGTCCCCTCGTAGTCGAGGCCCCTGTCCCAGGACCCACCGCTCAACAGCCGCCACCTGAGAGTGTGAGCTGGCGTCTCTGCATCATGTCAACGTATTTCCCCCACTCCTCCGACCCAGGGTTATAGGAATCCGTGTAACCACACTTGGCGCAGTGCACCCACACCTCATATGGCGCGCTAACCCTGAGGGTGTCCCCACCACAGCTGGGGCACGTGGTCTTCAGCACGAGTATGTCCTCCACTAACGCTGGGGTCACGGGTCCATGACCCCTCAGGCTTCTATCCTCCACGTGCGCCGTCGTCCAGCCGCCAGCGGAGCGTGCCTCCGCCCTCAGCTGCTCCGTCCTCAACTCCGCTCTTACCCGATTTCTGATTTCCCTCCTCACTTTTTTTGCGTAGGAGTGGAAGACGAGTGCTACCCCTTTCTTCAGGTCGTCCAGGCTGATCTTTTCTTGAAGAAAGGAGTCGAAGAGGCCGTCGAGCCACTTCGATTCGTGTTCGAATGGTAGGTTGGCTGGTGGGAGACCCAAAACGTTAGCTTTCCTCTTCCCCATGAATGTAAGCTAACACAGGGGGCATTTAAACGTTAGCTTACGCCCATTCTTAAATCTATTTTTACTGTTCCATCCATTATTAACTTAAGGAATTTCTCAAATGAGAAATCCTTCATAACTAACCCCTCGTGATAACATAAGCACTCTCTATTTCCTAGCCGACGTGATTTTGCCTTAACTAATAATACTCTACGCATCTTGTTCTCAAAACTCTTTCTCAATGTTTCTCTCATCCAGTAAGCGTATACAGTGTTATTATTATCAACTATGACTGTCTTATTCGCATTACTAAAATTGTCAGTTCTGTAATCTACCTTTAATTTGTATTTATTACTTACTAAAGTGTAATCTTTTCCACTAAGCGTTTCATGGAGAGTTAATCTATTAGTTCCCCTTCTTTTATCTTTGTATCCAAATTTGTTCAGTAATGTCCTTATGGCATTCCTCGGTTCAGGACTTTTGGTAAAGAGCGTTATCATATTTTTAGCATCATCCCTGATTGCCTTAAGTTCTAGCATCTCTCCATTGGGTCCAGGGATATTATTTTCACATATACCTAACAAATCCTCCAAAGTCTTTCCAATTCCTGTGGGACCTTCCCTTGAAGACAGATACCAATGACCTGCTATCTGATTTAGTCTATTTATTATTTCATCACATCCCTTCAATGTGTCTCAAACTTACTCTAAAGTCAAAGAAAAAAATTTTACCCTGTAAACCTAAAATGGATAGTAAATCTAATAGAAACTAAGAGTGTCTACTTATATTTGCCAACTAAAATTATTTAAGAAAAAGAAAAGCCATCATGAGACGCATAAACTAAAATGAGTTATGGCTTAGTAGCTTTTAGAAATAGTGTATATTAATAGTCTCATAAAGTTCTTATTCATTTTGACAGTATAAATAGGAAATAATGAGACAAAAACTTAATGAAAGTACTTGTGTTAAACGGTAAGTTATACAATACTTAAATATCGATTGGAGTGTACTAAGTTTTGTTATAGTTACAAGAAATGATGAAGAAGAGAAAGTAGTTAATGCTTTCATTGAGAGAAGTAAACTCCAAGGTACTGCAATACTTGTTAGAATGCACGCAAATAAACAAACTTTTTCTCAGTAAACTGGGGAGTTTATTCTATCTCAGCAATTACTAAAACCTTCTTATCTACTAATTTTTCTCATCCTCTTTGGCTACAATAACACTAAAAATAAGAAATTTCTATCAACACTTTATTCTTTCGGCATACGGTTTATTATTCCCAGACGTGAAAAACTCACCTATTCTATATATATCACAGTTGAAGACTATTTGGTAGTCCTTTCCGTCGTCAGTAGGTTTTATAATTACTTCTCCTTCTGCAGTACTTTTCTGTTTACCCCCATTTACTATGAAAAATCCAAAAGAATTAATTTAAAGATTCGTGTTATTTAAGTATATGGCAATTATAAGGTTCTTAGCTAGGTATTTTCTCAAGGTTGAGACAAAATTTAATAACCGCTGTTAAGAAAATGTAAAAAAGGACGGTACGAGTATGGAACCCTGCGTTAACCTTTTAGAGTGTATTGATAAGGGATTAAAGAAAAAAGTAGATAGGATAAAGATTGCAGTAGCTTACGTTAAACTTTCCGGTGTAGAAAAGCTCAGTAGTTTATTAAAAAACGCTAGCGAATGTACTATTGTTACCTCATTAGATTTCGGGATTACTGAATTAGAAGGGATCAAGAAGTTAAAGGAAGTAGGATGTTCTGTATACATCTACAATAATAAGAGGTAATTTCATCCTAAAGTTTACTTATTTGAATCAAAATCGCAGAAGTTTACAATAATAGGTTCCTCAAACCTAAGCGATGGAGCCTTATCAGGGAAGAACGTTGAATTTAACCTCATGATAAGCGAAAAGAATTTGGTAGATTATGTGGAATCATTCATTAATAATTTAATAAGTGAGTCAATACTGGTTGATGATAATATATTATCAATCCTTGAAAGCGGAGGATATAACAACATTAAGCGTGAAAGTTATAATAACACTGCTTGGGATATTCTTCCTAAGATAAATAAGATAGTTCAGCGTTATGTGCCGTGTGTGTTGGATATGGATATTCTTCCTAAGATAAATAAGAATTATTACTGTGAGAAGTTTGAGGAATTATGCAAAACTATTCAAGAATCTAAGAAAAGGAGAGAGTTGAAAAAGCAGAAAATCAATATTCATAAAATGGCATTATATAAATTAATTTGCGACTTATCTTCTTACGGTTTGAATGTTAATTTGAATGAGGATAAAACCAGAGGCAATGCACATGCTATTATAAAGGCTAGTAATGAGGTAAAAGTAATTGTTCAAGGAATGGTACCAGATAATCTAGTTGCAATCTTACGTGAACTAGATGGTTTTGATTACTTTATAATTTTGCGAATTACTAATTGTGAGACACCAGAATATTACATATTAAATAAAAATGAAATAGATAAATTGATTAGAGAGAATAAAATTACTTATAATGAAAATTTTAAGTATATGATATCTCCTAAAATTTATGAAAAATATAGAAGCGCATTAAACGAGTTTGTACGTATAATATTCGAAAGCCAGTAGGTATATTAATCATAAGTTAAGGATATAGTGCATAAATTAGAGTGATCTACTTCATCTACATAAGAAGCTAGATGTTTTTCCTCGTTGAGGCTTAACCCAAAGGCGTTTAGGAGCACAGCCATCACCTTGAGTTCAGAAGAACCTCTTCTTGTTCCTCACGAAAACATTTAAATTCCTAAAGAATGTAAAGACATCCGTGGTGGGATCCACGGGTAGTCACCAATTCCGAACCGTGGCG
>NEXG01000057.1 GCA_003019535.1 Candidatus Marsarchaeota G2 archaeon ECH_B_1 | reverse complement strand
CCTCTCGAGCACGCACACCTTGAGCCCAGCCTTCGCTAGATAACACGCCGCCACAAGCCCATTATGACCCCCACCCACAACTATCGCATCATACACACCTAACCGACGCAGAACACGAAATTGAGCTTTAACCAAAAATAGAGTGCCCGCAACTTTCTTAGATTAGGCTTCTATATTGTTTAACCACTCATATTCGTAAAGCTATCTATGTGGGATGGGTCTTTGCAAGTCTATGGTAGCAGATGTTCGGGTCTTTGTCTTTTTCGTAATGATAAAGTTAAAGCTAGTGAAAGTATTACTAATAGGATACCCACGTATAGTGGAGCCGTATTCATAAATTTATAGTTTGATAGTGAGAGGTAGATGAACATTATTGCTACACCTATATATACGCTAACAGGGTATCTTCCCGCGTTTTTCTGTAGTGATGAAACATAGAGTGTGGGCGAAATTATTAGTAGCGAGGTGCCTAGTGCATTAGACTCTAATTCAATGAGGAAGCGTGGATTTCCCATCGACACTGAGAAGAGTGTGGATATCACTGTTAGTATCGGAATAGCTAGGATCAAATAAGAAATTATGTACATGTCTATTAACCACTTGGAGTCGATGCCCGACGCCATAAGGAATTCGAGTAGCCCGGAGGATTTATCTTCTATGAATACTGAAGCGACCATTGAAGAATATAGCACTCCAAAAATCATAGGTGTAGCGATATAGATGCCGAGAATATGGGGTAGTGTTTTCACGATGTGGAGGTTATGAATATCATATATTGTTAGTAAAACTATTAGTGCGATAAGGAATGCAAGGTATCCACTATTCCTTCTAATTATCCTTTTATTAAAGGTTTTAAACATTAAGAGTGTTTTGCTCATTTTAGCAAATCCTCTAATGGGTTACCCATCTCCCTTACTTCGTATATCTGAATTCCTTGGGAAGTAACATGCTGAATAATTCTGTTTACTCCAGAGGGGTCTGAGACGCTTAATACAAAGTATTCTCCCCTATATTCTCCTACGAGAATTTTTGAAAGGTCTCCAGAAGCTTTGATGCCAATATCATACCTCCCAGTATTCAACTTGTCTATTGGTGTTGAAAGCTTAATTCTTCCCTTATCCAACAGAATCACATGTGTAGCCAAATCCTTCGCTTCATAGAGATTATGCGTAGTATAGAGTATGATTTTCTCCTTTGAAAGATTAAATACGACTTTCCTTACATTTGACGCCCAAATTGGATCCAGATTATCAGTGGGTTCGTCCAGAAGATAGACATCAGCTTTTATAAGAAAGCTTTTAGCCAAAGAAACCCTTCTCTTTTGACCCATAGAGAGTGTGGAAATCTTCTTTTGAAGCAAGTCGTTAAGCCCAAAAATCCGAACTACGTCCTCGACGTTCCCCCCAATCAGGTCTTTGAAGAATTCTAGGGCTTCTAATACTCTGAGGTCTTGCGGCAATGCGTGTGTGTGGGAAGCAAAGGAGAGTTTACCGTTGATCTTAACGAAGCCTCTAATCGGTCTCAAAACACCTGAAAGTGTTCTAAGAAGAGTTGTCTTACCAGCGCCATTCTTGCCGAGAACTACGTAGGCACCTGGGTTGTACACTTTGAGGTTTAGGTCGCTCAGCACTTCAACTTTCCCATACCCAGTGTACACACCGTCAAGAACTATCTCAGGCATCTATCGTCGGCCTTTAACACGAAGAACAATGCCCAAAGCGAACATAAGCACACTTAGTATCTTTATGTCAGAGGATTTCACCCAAACGATTCCGATAACCGCTATCACTATTGCAATGGTTAGTACTGCGTCACCTAACGACCTGTAGCCCACCATAAAGAACTCCGCCAACAAGCTAATTGTGGTAGTCGTGCATGAGCTCATATATGTGTAAAGGTAAAGGTGAGCTTCGCCTGATAAAATTGATAGATACATCTTTATAGATTTCGTCTTTCATTGAGGATCTTGATTAGGAAACACTTTGTGACCTTTAAGCCAAATTTAAAGTCCAATTTTCAAACTCAATTCCTAAGCTCCTAATTCATTAACTAGCTACTCATCTCATAAAGATATGTAACGGTCTGGCGCCTTGATTACCAAGTTGACTTCTAAGGTTCACTATCGGAATCGTTGATGTGGGCCTCAATCATATTACGGATTTCCATGATTTCATCAATCCCTTTTTGGGATATTCTGTACTTCACTCTGCTACCGTCCAAAAAGGGGAAGCTTTTACGATAAGTGAGCAAACCTTCTTGGCAAAGCTGTTTTAAATGATAATCAATACGTCCTTTGGTAATCTTAAACCTACCACTTAGAATTTTATAGATCCCCATAAAACTTAGTTCTTTATAGACATAGAGTGTCAACAAAATGTATAATCTAATTCTTACCCTTTCACTCATGATAAGCTACCTAAAACAACCAAAAGGAGGACTACTATGGCCAGAATAGCCGACATAATGATCTTTCGCTTCCTAAACTTGAGGTAAAGCGGTGTTTGAATAGCTAAGAACCCCACAAAAGTTAGGGAGACGGCTAGCAAAAGCTTGGCTAGGTTTAAACCGTGAAAGTAGAGGTAGAGGGCTACACCTGTGTCCACGCCAATAATAATGGACAAAAAAGTCCTCTTATAGTATGAGCGGGCATCAACCCAATTTCTCCTTAGCCGTACCAACCGTGCGAGCCTAATGTTATACCTATTTATCAAATAACCGAAAACTAAAACTGGTATTACGTCTAGAATCTCTGGGCTTTGGATTCTATAAACTATGATAAAGCTTGAAGCTGCAATTATTACTGCGAAGACAGCTATTATTATGAATAAGCGGGTGGTTAACCGCTTTTCAAGGTAGTCAAGGAATTCATCGTACTTCTCAGTCACCGCGTCACCAATTTGAACGATTGTTTAGTCTGCTTATATATATTACTATCTCTGAAATATTTGGTTTGCCAACAACAACCTGTGTATACCCTTGTAGCTTTCGGATCAGTTCTTCAACCTCTTGATTACTAACTAAGATTCTTATTTGTTCCCTACTTTTACTCAACAACACGTACCCTTCTAAACCTAAATTGTCGTTTGGTTTCTCAATACTTATAACTTTAAAGCTGTTTGCAAGTTTAAGAATGCTATTTCTATCATATTCTTTCAGTGCGGCATCATATAATATTAGTAGTTTCTTACAGAGTTCAATGTCTTCTATTTCGTGGGTTGTTATGAGAACTGTTTTCTTTTCACCAATATCCTGCAATATTTTCCTAACGGCCATACGGGCGGCAAAGTCTAAATCTGAGGTTGGCTCATCGAGAAGTAGAACGGGTCTATCTAGCGCAATAGCTCTAATTAAAGCCATCTTCTTTTTGTTCCCATGGCTTAGAAAACCGAATTTAAAGCCAATATAATCATTCACCCCCATCACTTCCATAAGCTCTCTTATTTTTTCCTTATCGAGTTCTAACACCTCGCTTAAGAAAGCTATGTTTTCGCCAACCGTAAGTTGGTTATCGAAAAAGTATGAGCCTCCCTGAAACATAGTTGATATTATGCTCCTGACATGGTTCTTCTCTTTCACCAAATCATAACTCATCACAGTGCATGATCCGCTATCTGGTGGAATATCGGTGGACAACACTCTTATGAGTGTTGTCTTCCCCGACCCGTTTGGACCCACGACGCATGATATCCCATTATCAAGGGTAAAGGATATTCGATCGAAGACTTTCCGTTCTATAGACACACCCTCTTGACCAGCTTTTTTGGAAGAAGGGCTCATTGGTATAGGTAGCTTACTGTTTATTCTGAAAGACTTCGATAATTCCCGTGCTTCTATCGCCATTTAAAATAGCACCTCCCGCGTGCCCAATTTATCCAAGAGCCGCGATGCGAGAACTAACAGAATGAAGGAGAAGAGTATTAGATACGTTAAGGAGAGTGCTATCTGGGTTATGGGGTTAAACAAGCCAGACCATATCGCTCCCAGCTGAGAGGCCTTATATCCCAATAAAAAATATCTTATAATCGCTATTGCGTGAGAATAGGGTATTACGGCACTTATTAAGAGCTCAAGTCTAGGGAGATACATTACGGGATAGTATATCCCAGAGAAAAGAAAGAATGGTAGCAACAACAACGAAACGTATGAGGATACACTAAGTAAAACCTTAGAAAGCACTATAGCGAGGCTGTAAGTGAATAAAACTGATAAAAAGATAACGAGTACAACGCTTAGAAAGCCGATAAGTGAAAAACTATAGGGAAAACCGAAAGGAAACGAAATCACTAACAGTTCGAATAGAGCCAGTAAGGAGAGGATAGCATATACGGCTACGTCCGCTAATATGAAAGAGGCTCTCCAGTCGTGTGAACTAAGCAGACGAATGATTCGTGGGGACCCTAAACTAAACTCTAAAGACATATTAAGGGAGTTAGCTAGTGGAAACGATATGCTAAAGAGCATGGGAAGACCTAGTGCTTCGAACGCCAAGAAGTTTGTACCCAATATCTCTTCAAATGCTTTGCTCAGAGCGTTATTGATTGAGAGACCGTATGTTAGCAACCAGATTAAGGGCTGGGCTAACTGGAATATGAAGAAAGATTTCTGTGTTAATACAACTCTGAATCGACGCTTAATGAATGCGTACAATAAAGGCATAGTGAACTGGCTACTCAAATCTTAATCCTCTATTACAAAAACTGGCATGAGGTTGTTATGAATAACGAAATCCTTCTTACCGGCTTTAACATCGCTTATGAGGTTGAATGCATCATCGAGTGAATCAACCCTTTTTGTCCTAACCAACACGTTGCCTCTGCTAATAACTAATCCCTGTTTTTTGTACATTAACACTGCTGTTACATCCTTCCCAAGCGAGCCGTCGCTATTTATTGTTAGTGTCTTGTAAGTATGTAGAAAAATCTTCGAGGTGTCATCTAAAGCGTGAATTGGTAGTATCCATCCAAAGTCTATGTTTAAATCATACATATCGTAGAAACCTCTCTACCCAAATACTCTCTACCGTTCAACGATATTTCAAAGGATGTTTCTATCCCGTTTGTTAACGGAATAGTTTTATAGTTCTTGATTTGTTGGGGTAAAAAATTGAGGAAAGGTGTTTTCTCCGTAATTTTTCTCACCTGTTATTTGTTCCTATGATTATAGGGTCGCCTGTCGCTGCGCTTACACCTGCGGCAAAGGTGCCGCATATTGCTGCGCCTGTAGCCGTCCCACAGCAGTCGCAGTCACTACAACAGGTGAGGAAAGCCGCCAAATCAGTCAGTGGCATTCCCTATCACAACTAATAATAATACAGAAGATTCTTATAATTTATAGTGAAATTCTATTTTCCAGACCCAGTAAGTGTTTGACTTATCATAGTCTACTCTACCGGAAAACGTAAGGGTGTTTGCTTGGCTAGTAACTTAGTTTTAGCGATATGTATGCCTTGGAGACCCACCACCTAGCGGTGTCTGAGTTGTCCATAATATGGGGGGTGCTCGAGTAGGACGCTCAACATTTCGAAGGGGTCAACCCTGTGGTCAGCGCTGTTAGCCAAGCCATCAATAATACCCACAAAGAATCGGTAAACCTCGGAATAAGAAGCCTCACCACCTCACCATCCATGTTAATCATAGAAAGCGTTATTTTCGCTTATTCGTCATTGTTCTGTGTTTGCTTACGTGTTTTGGCATCAAAGGGACGACGCCTACTCGGCTCGGCTATACGAGGAGGGTTTAGCCTCTTTTCACACTCGGCTTTCAGCTCTGG
>NEXG01000056.1 GCA_003019535.1 Candidatus Marsarchaeota G2 archaeon ECH_B_1 | reverse complement strand
AATAGATAGGTTTATATAGATTTCTGGATTTGAATGATCCGGTTGTGCATGGGCAGTAGGGTGAGTGGTAGCAGATAGAGACCCAAGACCTCCGCTGGCTGAGGGGTACATGCACACATAGGGGGGAGGAGGAAGGGGACTGAAGATGGTCGGCGTTCCCCACTGCATCGCATGGTGGGTGGGTACGTCGAGACAGGGGCGGAGCTGAATGGGGCCAATGAACCCGTGAGGTCCCTATATGATGCTGTGAAGCCCAAGCTCCACTACGCGTATGATAGGTATGCTGATGCGTACCTACGTGCGCCTACGTAGAGTGAAACCCTTAAGAGGATAAGGGGAAAGCTCTAATTCTCCCTCCATCTAGGTGTAGTGATTTGGATGAGATTGGGTCTGGTGCAGTTGTTCAAACACAGATTGGCTGAGGGTGTACTCCTTGTCGAGGAGGCGCTGAGAAGAGGTTCACGTATAGTCTTATTACCGGAGAAGTGGGCTGCGGAATCCGAAGAGAACACGGTCACAGATGCCTCCCACCCCTACCTTAGGGCGCTGTGCGAGCTAAGCTCATCCTACGATTCACTCATAGTGAGTGGCGCACTATATGAGCGGTCGCGGGAAGGCAGGTATATAACTGCGTACCTTTGCAGTAATGGGAATATACTGGGCAAGGCTAGGAAGATGCATTTGTTCCAGTCTGAGAAGAAGGGGTTCGAGCGCGGTGAAGAACCCTTTATGGTGGATCATAGAGGCCTCAGGCTCGGCGTGGCCGTGTGCTACGACTTGGACTTCCCCGAAACAGTGCGCTTATTCGCGCTGCGGGGCTGCGACCTTCTACTCGTCCCCGCGAAAATCGTTCACCAAGCAGCAGAGGCCTGGATGGTTTATGTTAAGGCTAGGGTGCTTGAGAACAGGCTGCCCATCGCATTCGCCAACGTGTGCCAGCCGCCCTACTTTAGAGGTGGGAGCGCTGTTGTTGACTTGGAGGTCACCGGCCCAGAGGCCAGCCCATTCGCGTTTCCCCGTGTGTGGGCGATGGGTGAAGCTGAAGGGGTGGGCGTGTTCGAGCTCGAACCAGAGGGTTACCGCGACCTAAGGAGGAAGAGGCTGTCGGACAGGAATCCCCGCGTGGATTCGCTTTCAATGGAAAACCAGCCTCAAGGCTAGCCAGAGTGATCACCCCACCCGATGAGCGAGGGTCGCGCTAAACCACCTCTTTGGATGCGTGGTCAAGGATATACTTCTACAAGTGGTTAGGACTGTGGAACATTGGCCGCTCACTGCCTTTTTAACCTCTTGTGCTTACAGTATGGACAGTGTGGTGGCCCCTGCTCCTCGGTGTAGAACCATACGCAGAAACACCTGCAACGATCAGGACTCTCACATCTCCTGCACACACGTTGCTCCAAATGTACTTGGGGGCTGGTGCTTATATCCTTATTGTGTGATTCAAGGGTAGTGTCTGGATAAGCGTTTCCCACACTTGGCTGCCACGACGCCCGCCAACCCCTAATACGGACACCATCTGATCCAAGAATGGTTCTTGGTCATCCAAAACTCGTGCTTGGCCGCCAAGCTTATGGGTCACTCATTCGCCCCACCAGAGACCACGTCCGTAAGGAATGGTGGTGTAGCTCACTAACACAGATGACGTATCGGATTTCCAGCGCTATTTGATGCTTTGAGTTGGGCTATATTTAGTGGTTTAGAGTGTGCGTATGCAGAATAGGAACTCTGTATATTCATCAAAAGGGTTTTAAATGTCTGCGTGTTAGGGCCTTGAGTAGCAATGTCTGTTTTCAGAACGGTTGTGCGTACACTGCAAGAGAACGGTCAGGATGCGATGGCGCCGGGTGTGATTCTTTGGCGTGATCACAATGTCGACATAAGGAATCGTTCGAGGCTGATTGTAGAGTCGAATCAGAAGGCTGTTGTGCGTATACAAGGTCAGGTGACAGCGGCTTATGATGCTGGGGCCTATGATCTGAACACGCCGAATAACCCTGTGTCCAACTTCTTCTCCCGGCTGGGTTATGGGGGTAACGTGCCCTGGCTTGCTGAAGTGATATTTGCGAGCTTGGCTAGGTTTGAGGCGAGAAGTGTAGGTGTATCCCAGTCCTCGGAGCTCATACCACTGCAGTACCAAGTAGCATACTACTTCCAGGTTCAGGACCCAGTGAAGCTCATTCAGTCCGTGCAGTTCAACGGTGTCTTCTACACCGTGAATGAGCTCTCACTCTACATTTCACCCATAATAGATCAAGCGGTGTCGCAGGTATTGAACAACGTGTCAATCAAGGAGGTTTACGCGAGCCTTCATAAGATAAGCGAGGCTGTTACAGCCGCACTCAAGCTTAACTTGGGGGAAATAGGTGTGAACCTGCTTATGAGTAGGGTGATAAGGATAGAACCCGAGGATGAAACCCTGCGCAGGGTTATCCAACTGAACGGTCTGGGCCTCGACATAAACACAGCGGTGAGGGCTCGGCTTTCCGAGCTCATGGCTTTGAGAAGCGACCCAGCCGCCACCAACATGCTTCTAGGTGTACCCTACTACCCGATGAACATAATTATGGGTGGAGGCGGCTTAGCCCAGATGCTCCCCCAAACGCAGCTCATTCCTTCCTCTGCACCCCAAGCACAGCAGGCCCAGCCAAAACAGCAACAACCCCAACAGTAGCGAAGCAATTGGTGTTCTACGGTTCAAAACAACTTACCACAGATCAACCCCCGATTTTTAGCAACCCTTTCTGGGTATTTGAAGTAAACCGTATAAGGCTTTATAATTGCCGTGGCCTAATATATCATGAGTATGCTGCACTCGAATCATAGTTCACGCCTGAAGAGCAACGTGAGACCACGCCTAATGGCTTTCTCGTTTCTTGCCGTGGTGCTCTCCCTCTCGTTGTTATTGGGCTTAAGTTCGAGCGTCGGCGCCAGTCAGGGTGGCGCTGTCGTCGTAGTGAATTTTGATGTGGGAGTGGATCCTGGCTCGGCTGCGATGATGAGTAGGGCGGTGTCCACCGCCGAATCGCTGGACGCCTCGGCTATACTAATAGTTATGAATACTCCTGGCGGTCTATTGGAGAGTATGCTTTCAATTGTGGATAGTATAGGCAGCGCTAACCAATCTGGTATTCCCACGTACACGTATGTGCCTCCGAACGATTTGGCTGCTTCGGCTGGCAGCTATATTGCTATGGCCTCCAACAAGATACTCATGGGTCACGGCTCCGAGATAGGGCCCTCTACACCAATAGTTGAAGGTGGAACGCCTTTGGAGCAGAATCACACAGAGGACGCCATGATAAGCCTGATGGTTTCGCTCGCCCAGAAGTGGCATAGGAACACTACAGCCGCCTACCTTATGGTGTATGCAGACCAGGCATACAGCGCGCAGCAGGCCTACGATGTGGGCATCTCCAACGGCTTCGCAGAGAACATGACCCAAGCATTGGATGAGCTTGGTCTGAGTGGAAAACCCATTGTGTATGTGAATGAGAACGTGTATGAGCAACTCATAAGCACCCTGAGTAACTCGGTTGTGGATGGAATACTCATACTGCTAGGCGAGCTAGCGGTTGTACTCGACCTCTACCATCCAACAATACTGCTCACTGTTATAGGAGTCATCGCCATACTTTTCGGCCTCGTAGGTCTGGGTGTGATAGCACCCACGGCGGCGGGGTCGACGCTTGGGATAATCCTCCTTATAGTTGGGGGAGGACTCATCGTGCTTGAGCTCAAGCTTGGACACGGCTTCGCAGCCATGGGGGGTGTGGCCACGGGGGCACTCGGAATACTCTTCCTAACGTTAGGCGTCCCATCGTCACCCTCCCTCCTAAACACCACAACCGAAGCTGAGCTCTTAGCCCTTGTAGGCGCTGGCGTCATAGGCGGGGTGTATATCAGAACTATAATAAGGCCCATCCGCACGAAGAAGAAGCTCACAGGCCCTGAGTCTATGATAGGCAAGATGGGTGTAGCACTAACAGAGCTCAACCCGGAAGGTGAAGTCAGGGTTGAAGGGATTGTCTGGAGGGCTAGGTCAGCCTCGGAGAAGATTGGGTCGGGCGAAAAGGTTACGGTGAAGGCAAGAGACGGCCTGACACTTATAGTTGAAAGAGCAGAGCAAAAAGCCGATACAAGAGCCTGATAGAGGAGCGGTAAGCCTCACCCCTTAGGCAAAGGTAAAGCTTTTTCTGGTCCACGCGAGATCAAAGCGCGCTAGTTCCGTTGGGTGAGCTACCCCCGCCTGAAGGCTGGAGCTTCCTGCTTCAATGCTCCGCCTTGCCTACCCCTCACCAACCCGAGGGATAGTGGGGGAGGTATTGGGCGAAGCTCAACAAGCACACCAGAATGGCGGCACCCACCCTGCCCTTTTTAAAAGCACTAAAGAAGCGTTAAGGTTCCAATCCAGAGTGAAACCACGGGGGGACAGTGGAAAACCCTATCCTTCAGTGTTAAGCCTTGGTTGATTCTTCCGCAGAGAAAACACTCACGGGAGGTGTCGTTCGCCGACATAGCTAACATGGTTTTCCCCCTGCTCTTGAAACGCCTTCGCAAACAGTTTAAAAATAAATAACTTTTTATAGGTGTTCGTCATATAATATTCTGTGCCTGAAAGATTATATACCTTGAAAGAGGCGTGTTTGCTTCTTGGCCTTCACCCAAGGACTATTCAGAAGTGGGATAAGCAAGGCAAAATCAGGGTTGTGAGGACTTTGGGCGGAAGGAGGAGGATACCTGAGTCAGAAATCAGGAGGTTGCAGGGAGAGAAAGGTATACGGAGCGTTATTGGATATGCAAGGGTTTCTTCTAATACGCAGAAGGATGACTTGGAGAGGCAGGTTGAATATTTGAGGCAGAGCGGTGTACAAGAAGTTATTACCGATGTAGGCTCAGGCTTGGATGAGAAGAGGAGGGGCTTCCTGAGGCTTCTCGACCGGGTGGTGCACAACGAGGTTGATAAAGTAGTTGTATTGTATGAAGACAGGCTCACAAGGTTTGGTTTTGACACATTGAAAAAAGTGTTTGAAGCACATGGAACAACGATCGAAGTGCTAAACCAGACAGATGTAAAACCGCCACAACAAGAACTCGTCGAAGACCTAGTCACGATAATATCCCGCTTTTCTGGTAAACTGTACGGGATGAGAAGCCATAAGCAAAAGGAGGTCGTGAAGCGTGCTAAAGAGCTATTCACTCAGGCATGAGCGCGGGGATGAGCTCTTACCGCTCCTCAAAGCTTACAGGGACGCTGTTAACCGCGTGCTTGAAGAGCTTTGGAATAACATAGAGTGGGAGAAGAGGAAGGTGAAGGGGGGTAAGAGGCAGTGGAGGCTCCTACCCAAGTATAAGGTTGACATCCACAGCGGGGAGTATAAGAAGGAGCTCAGGGACAGCCTACTCCAAGAGTGGCCCTACGCGGCGCACTGGGTTGACTCAGTCATAAAGACAGCCTACTCAATACTCAAGTCTTGGAGGAAAAACTATGTTAAAGGAGACAGGAGGCGGAGAAGGCCCACCGCCAAAAGACTCTTCGCTAGAGCGAAGCAGACACTCATCAGGCTTGAAGGGGAAAAGCTCCGGGTGACAGTTAAGCCGGGCGAGCACGTGTACCTCGACCTCTCGAAGAGGTACTTTCCTCTACCTGGGGAGGTCTCCTCGGCTGGGCTGGGTGAACCCGTAATCACGCTTGAAAAGGTGCACCTCCCAGTGCACTACGGGGATGGGAACCAAGGCGGAAAACCCGCCGTTGCGTGGGACTTCAACCTCCTCTCCTTTGATGGCTACTCGCCTGAAACAGGGTGGATTCGGATAGACACCAAGAAGCTGGCATCGGTGCACATCTCATCCTT
>NEXG01000055.1 GCA_003019535.1 Candidatus Marsarchaeota G2 archaeon ECH_B_1 | reverse complement strand
GGTACACTTAGAGGCTGCCCGTTCAGCGTCACAGTTAGAGTTATCTCTTCGGTCGTGTTCACCGTGGCTGGGGAGGGCGCGCTGAGTGCTAGCTGTGGATGTGCCGGAGGCGTTGTGCTCTTAACGAAGAATGGTGCTGTGGCGTTGGTCACACCGCTTGAGCCTTTGGCGACCACGGTTACTGGTCCTGGAGAGAAGGCTGGGACACTGAAGGTGGTTGTGAAGAACCCGTTGGAGTTAACTAAAGCCGCTCCAGGCGCAACGATTGTGTAGGTCTGCATGTATATCGCAACACTCTCACCGCTAGCCCAACCCGTACCAACCACGGTGACCGTGGTATTGGGCGTACCACTGTCAGGTGAGAGCATTATGGATGGCATAACGCTGAATGGTACAGCCTGCGACATAGTGTTGGTCGAAGTGCTCGGCGACTGTATTATAGCCGACGGATTATACTGGTACACAGCCACCGAGTATATGACCTGCGTATACTTGGATGTTGGCGAGGGCTGGATGTAGCTTGACTCGTTTGGTAGGTTCACTGTGAAGTCGAATGTGCCGTAGATCGATGTGTTCACAGTGTTAATCAAGTGATATGTGGTCGACCCGGATACTGTGGCTGAGATGTACACGTACTCTTTGGCTGAGCCCGTGAATCCCACACCCACAATGTTGAGCGGGCTGCCCACAGTGTAGGTGGTCGGGAACACACCTGGTACACCAGGTCCTCCTAAGTCTGATTCGGGCGTTATCATAGATGGGTTCACGTAGACGTGTGCTGGAAATGATGAGTATTGCCCTGGTAGGATCACGTTGACTTGGAATGGTGTTGGAAGCTGTTGTCCGAGCATGCCGTTGCTACTTGCACCGTTGAGTACTATGGTGTATGGGCCGAAGCCTGATTGAGTTGAGGCTGGGAGGCTTGGTACGTAGAGCACCAACTCTAGGAAGCCGTTGCTAAGCGCTGTGGAGCCCATGATGTTCATTCCCGCAGCGGTGAGCGTCTTAGCTGTGAAGTTCACACTCGCCTGGGCGCTCACTGGGTAACCCGTTGCCTGAATGTCTATTATGTCACCCGAGAACAGGTTCTGGGGTGTTGAGAAGCTCTCCCAAGAGTTGGCGGGTATGTTGACGTAGTAGGCTGCGCTCAGCTTGGTGTTCACCCAGAAGTAGGCTGTGAAGCTCACAGAGGCTCCAGCTGTGGTTGCACCCGTGAGTGTGACCGTGGTGTTCCCACCTGGAAGCTCGGGTAGAAGCACGTTAAGCGTGGTTGACGTGCCACTTGACGTGGCTGGGAAGTTTCCGTCCGCAGCACTATAGTAAATGGTGAGGTAGTTTCCACTCGAATCTTTGGTATAGGTGACGCTGTACCCGTTGGACATGGATGTGAATGTGATACTCGAGGCCTCGAATGGCGCTGGGAAGCTCAGACCCGTGAGTGTTAGGGTGTCACCCACAGCTCCATAGGCTGCACCAGTGGTTGTATCTGTTACTGTGAACTGTGGTACCAGGCTATAGGTGCCCACCGTTTTCTGAACCTGCCCGCTAGCGAGGTGGTCGATAACCACAACGTTGGCTGTCTGCTCCGGGAACGTTGTCGTACCACTGCTGACGGGTACATATATTGCGTTGGCTGTCTGCTCCGGGAACGTTGTCGTACCACTGCTGACGGGTACATATATTGCACCGTTGGCATCAGCCGTAGTGGTTGCAGATGTGAGGGTTACTCCGCCGTTGAAGATGCTAATAGTCACGGTGTCACCCGCACCGAAGCCGTATCCCTGGACTAGTGTGTTGATTGAGCCCGAGCTACTCGCGGAGCTCGTGCACGTGTAGGGGTTGCTTACGGAACTCATGCATGCGTTGAAGAGGCCGTTGGTTGGCACGCTGGCTATGAAGGGCTCACTCTTAACTTGGATTCCCCCGATGGTGAACACCGCGTAGTAGCCCAGACCGGGCATAAGCGCACCCGCCAAAGTCACATTAACCTTAGGAAGACCGTTGGCTGCAAGATGAGTAGACACGAATTCCCCGTTGCTCCCAACACTTGTGGGTGGAAGTATACCGTAGGTCACCTGCTGACCAGCCGAATTATAGAACACAACGCTCTGCACTGTACCATAGGGTAGGCCTTCTCCGAAGAAGGTGAGGTTGAGGCCTGCCTGACCGGCGAGCACACTGTACAGCGGTTTACCAGATGGCATGAACTTACTGTCCCACTGTGTGAGCTCTGGCGCTAGCTGGTAGATTACCTGGAAGGGTGCCGAAGCACCGTAAGTAGCACCATTAGAAGTGGCTACGGCGAGCACCGTGTAGTCCCCAGAGTTAACACTGGGCACAACGAAGGAACCAGAGAAGGTTCCGGTGGACGACACAGTACCGGTAACCGGTGTCGAAGTTATTGGTCCGCTTGAGCCTATGAAGTATATTGTTATCCCAGTGGCGCCCGCTGGGAAGTTGGAGCCAGTAACGGTTACAGTTGTTCCTGGAATCGCCGATGTTGTGTTCAGCGTTATTGTTGGGGCTGGTGGGGCCAATAAGCTGAGAGGTGAGCTGACACCCACCTGCTGGCCGTTGTACACCTTGACGTAATATGTTCCTGGCATGACGCTTGATGGCACAGTCACATTCACATTACTGAAAGCACCGTTTACGAGAGGCACATTGGATGCTAGCAGTATGTCTGTTGAGCTAATCGTTGCGTAGCCGTTGGAGCTGAGGTATATGTTCGCAGCCGTGCCGCTTGTGAATCCACTTGTGGTTACCAGTACAGTTGTTCCTGGTGAGAAGTTGGTTGGGTTGACCGTTACTGTTATTGTTGTTGCTGCGTTTGCTGGTGTTACTGTGAGTGGTAGAGCCATTGTTGCCACTAGTATTGCCATTAGGGCGTATATTGTGTACCTTATGGTTTTGTTTTTGTTATCCATTTATTTTTCACCCTTTTTCAGGGTTGGATACAATATTTGTGAGTGGTATATAAGAGGGTGGATTGGCTTAGCTAAACCCCGGTTTATACAAGTGTTCTCTTCATGTTTTTAAGCAAAGAACAGCATGTACTAAAACTTAAGTATAAAATGATAAAGAGCTTAATGATTGGTGTTTGTATTTACGGAGCCCAAACGGTGATATATAGGCTCAGAGTGTTTTCTACATTCTTTTCTTGGATCGCCAGGTGTACAAGCATATTGTGTTCAACTCGGTTTCGCTTGAGACTAGCCGCTGTCAAACCACCCTGCTCGGATGCAACCTAGTTATCCGTGATATTCACATAGAACTATTCTGCGTGGTTCGCCTGGATGGTCAGTGGTTGCTGGACGCTGATCGTCCCCCCTTAGGGTGGGCTTGGCCGTCGACACTTCAGCCTTGTAGGGATAGCCTCGTGTTTGGTGGTTGGTTCGCTGTTAGGGTTTCTGGGGTGTCGGGTGTGATGGTTTGGGGTTGCTGGGTGTTAGTATAATAGTTGTACAGTAGTTGGATGCCAGTCCATGTGGTTGTATGGGTATATCGCTGTTGGGTTCGGAGTAATTGGGGTGTGCTCACTATGAGCATTTCTCTAACGGGCAGCGGTATGTTGAGTGTTGTGCTGGCTTCCACGTATATATTGTTGTGCTGTTGGGTGTTGGGGGCACTGTTAGGTTTGGGTTGGCTTCATGTGTCGAGCCCAATTAGAGGGTTGAATCGCTAAGGGTACTAAAGATGTGGAAGATAGATGCTACGAGTAACTGTGGGGATACGCATGTTGACTCAAGCCCGCAATCACTTCAGAACAGTTATTGTTTCGCTGGTCTTTCTTGCGGGTGTGGGGCCACGGTAGCGGGGTTTCTTTTTGACGGGTTATTGGGCTGCGCTGGGTGCGCTGACTGTTTGGGTGCATACAGTGTTTCTCCGGGTTCGTGGTTGTCAGAGGACACAATGCCTTATAGGGTGGATGGGGTGCTGAGAAACCTGGGTGGAGCCCTGCCTAGGGGATTAAAGGTATCCGGGGGGTGTATCTTAGGGAATTTGTGTGTGGTATACCAACTCACACGGTGAGTGTGTGGCAGGGGTGGGGTCTAGTGGTTGAGCACGTCTACCTTCTTGAAAGGGTTTGGCGCGCCATCCGGAGAGTGCGATAAAGGTAGGGTGGTTTAGACTTGCCTTGAAAATCGTATTTATGCGTGGGTGGAGAATGGGGTTTGAGGAGTGGTTATGCCTAGAATCCTTGGTGGGCCTGCGCTTCCCTGTTAGCCCACTTTTTCTTAAATTGATTAGCTAGAGGAAATCATTTAGTGGGGGGTGGGTAATCTAAAGCCTGCGGATATTTTCTGGTTTGTGTTCGAGTATCTTTGATTCATGGGGAAGGGGTGGTCTGGAGGAGGGTGTGGTAAGCCTTGCGATTCAGGCGTCAACGCTCACGGCTCTTTTGGGTGTTTGGTTTTCCCGGGGTTGCCACTCGGCTTACTTAATCGGGGGAGCGCTGCGTCGTCTGTTTGAGGGGTGGGGATAGGGTTGTCCGCTTGGGGATTGGTTGGGGTTCCTTGGGTTCTATGATTAGGGTTTGACTTGTGGTGTCACTGGTTTGGGTTTTCGGGTTATTCGGGGGTGTTTTGTTGTTTGGGTGGTTGGGTGGGTTTTGGAAAGCTTTAAGTTATTAGGTTTAGTGGGAGGTGTGTTGGTATGAGTGTTTAGGAAGAATTCCTGAGGCTCCTCAAGGAGGATGAAGTGTTCAGACTCGCGGCCGCCGGCCTCCTCGGCTGCACCGAGATCATAAAGCGGCTCGATGAGAGGAGAGGAGAATGGATGCCATGTTGGCGGAGATAGCCCGTCTGCGTGAGGATTTCAATAGGGAGATAAGGCTGCTTCACGAGGACTTCAACAGACTATCAGAAGAACAAACAAAACTAAGACTTCAACACTGAGGTCTCGCTGCTCTGGGAAGATAGTAGGAGGTTGAATGATAGGTTTGGGGTGATCCTGGGTAGGATGGGGCGGAGGTGGGGAGTCGACCTTGAGCGGACGCTGCTGGAGATGTTTAGGGAGGTACTCGTGAGGGAGGGTATCGAGCAGGGTGGGGTGGAGAGGTTTTCCTACCTTGACAGGGATGGTAGTGTAACAAGGTTGAGGGGTAGGCTGGTTGAGGTTGATCATGGTGGGGAGTGGTGAGGTAACAGTGATTGAGGTGAAGTCTTTTCCGGGGAGGCAAGACATGGATCATTTGAAGGATGTGATGGGATACGTTGAAAGGATACTTCAGAAAAGGGTGAGTAAATTCTACTTTGTGGCGGTGAACGTTGATAAGGACTTGAGAGAGCGGGGGAGCTTGGCTTCAAAGTTATCTATGGGGGGTATAGTTGAGTGAGAAGGTGGGTCCCCTTTCGCGGTTTGCTCCAACCCATATTTGTGGGCTGCACGCCCTGAACAGTGGGTCAAGAATCACTCTTACCCTCAGCTGCACACCAAGCGCAGATTTTTATTTACCGTGAATGGCGAAGCATCCTCCCCCACCCATAGGCTTGATTCACCGATGGTGTCCCATCAGTTTGGGATGGGCGTGGTCGCCAAGCGTGGAAAATTATTACCTGGGTACCATCGTCGTGGTTATTCCTATTCTGCTTCGCTACGGGTTTCGCTGGTTTAGAGTCTTAGTGTGTCCTCCTCTTTTTCCTGTGGCACGATGTTCCTCGAGATGACGGTTATACCAAGCTGTATGCACTCCCTGTAGGCGGCGTCTTCCACGTATGCGGCTATGAGTATTTTCCTAGTTTTCCCAAGGGTTTTCTCGGCCCACTCAGCCTTCTTGTTGAAGATGAGTACGTCGCCCTTGTTTGCACTACTCTTTACCTCTATGAGGAATTTTTCATTGTTTGAAGCGTAGGCGTCGAACTCCACGTTCTCGGGGNGACCGTACACCTCACCCTTCTCATCCCACATGATGAGCCTCTTGACCTCCTTTACCTCGGCTCCCACGACGGCTTTAAGCGTCTGCCTTACGAGATCCTCGAAGCCTCTACCCAGCCTGCCGCCCAGCCCCGCGAGCTCGACGCGTATCTCCCTTATCTGCTCGAGGATGGCCTCAAACCGCTTATCCATCTCCTCGAAGCGCTTATCAACCTCCTCAAACCTACGATTCATCTCACTAATCAAAGCCTCAAACCGCTTATCAACCTCCTCAAACCTACGATTCATCTCAC
>NEXG01000054.1 GCA_003019535.1 Candidatus Marsarchaeota G2 archaeon ECH_B_1 | reverse complement strand
AATTCCTAAAGAATGTAAAGACATCCGTGGTGGGATCCACGGGTAGTCACCAATTCCGAACCGTGGCGCCCACCACGTTTAAGCCTTATCCGGACACCATCCTACCCCACCAAAAAGATTTAAAAAGGCGGTGAGCCGTCCGGCCGCCGGAAAAAAGGCAGTGCGTCCACCCTGGGAGCGGTGCGGCGGCTACCCTCCCCCACCTCCCAGCTATATCGGAGGCCAGGCACCTCCGGCTCCACTCATCCATACCCGTGAACATGTCCACCTCGGCGAGGAACCATGCCACGGCGAAGCTGCCGCGGCGGCGCTTAAGATGATAGAGACCAAGAAGGATTACGATTCTTAATCTGCAAGATTCTGTCTGAGATATATAATGCGAGGGGAACCGACGGGAATCGCACCGAAAACGTTGCTGCATTTGGTACCGTCTGGGAGCTTGATTGCAGTAGCCCTATGGGCGACAATCTTGAAAACGCCTTGTCTATGTGTGAGTTGCGCGGGATTTCTGATCATTCCCATGGGACCTCCAATACTGGAAGACCAGGATTCCAACGCAGGCGACACTCAAGAGAGCGCGAACCACGATGCCTATCGATAAGATTCTCACCCCCCAGGACACTGCTATGATGTACCAGACAGGAGACTCGGCTAGAACGTAAGCTAGGACCAAGCCGATTGAATTTCTCGATTTAACGTAGGCGACGAGAAAGAGAAAATCGAAGAAGAAGATGTCGTCAGGTCTGAGGTTGATTACTCCAACCACTAGGGGCGCGTTGTATATGCCCGCCCACAGCACCACGACTAGGGGAATCGCGTATCTCTTGCGGACATCTTTCAGGCTCTCATAGGGGAAAGCCTCAAGCAGCGGAAACACGGCGATCCCCCCCGCAATCCAGAAGCTGACAGCGTAAAGAGGATACCAAAGTGGCGGCGAGCTGGGAGTCGGGAAATAGAATAGCGCGAGAATCGATGCTTGACCATAAGCATACAATCTGAAGAGAAGCGTGAGCGTGTCTGGCAGCAAGAACGCGTTCGCCCAAACGAAGGCGCTCAGGGTGCCCGTTCGCCTGAACCCTACCAAACACGGGCTCCAGTATCCCCCGGATTCGCTCAAGGCATAGACGAGCAAGAAGAGAATCGCGTCTAGGGCAAAACCACTGGCTATTTTCAACCCAAAACTAAGCGAGAGAGCATTCTCAATGTAATCAAAAAGGTAGAAGGCCGAATAGGTAGCAACGTAAAAGATTGCGAGGTTGCGATAACGCTCTTTCGCCCCGTCTCCCCCCTCCCTTGAGGCAGGGCGACGTCTAACATAAACCTTATCCGGACACCAGTACTCCCGCATGTAATGGTATTTCATAACAATTAGAGACATAATTGATGTTTTTGGTTTTAATTAACTTTTGGTTTAACACTATACAGTTGTGTTTTAGGTCAAAATTTGGCCATTAGTTTATAGTTCAAACTAGGATCTCCTATTAGCTTATTTAATTTCTTATTCAGGGAGTCCAGTCCGCTTACTATTATTATTTACATTTTAACAATATGCTTGAAAAAGAACACTGTTAGGGCTGTTCCTTGAACTTCGACCCTAGTTAGTATCCATAAGTTGTAGAGAATTATGGATAGCATGAAGTATATTACCCTTAGCGTAAAGTTCCTGCTTGTCGTCTTAGCCTCAAATCCATCTTCAACCCTGTAAGACGTTTCAATTCCCCACCTGTACCTGTACTCTTCGGATATTATATCGACAATCCTTCGAGGATCATCAAACTTTATGTTTGTTACAAAAGCTATGAACTTATCAACGGGCTTATCTTCTTCCCTTGATCCCTTCTTTCTTGCTATTATCAAATAAACCTTTGATCCCATTTCATATTCTATGACAGATGGAATGTTACCTTTTGCGAATTCATTCAGAATCCTCTTTATCCTTTCGTTCCTAACTGCTGGCATTATAAAGCTTATTCCCATGCTTTCAAGCAATTTTATTATTATTTCTGTTTTGAAAAAACCCCTGTCCATCATCAAGACTGATGGCCTTGGTGAGTTTTCTAGCAATTTCTTTACTATATCTTCTTTAGTATCAAGCATCGTAACAGGCAAGGAGTACAAAGTCAGCCTTTCCTTCTCATCTTTTCCAACAACGCTTATAGTAGCAAAAGTATGAGATCTATCCGTCCCGCTCTTATATTTGCTCCTCGTCACGTACATGTCTAACTTTCCATAATATGGCTCTTCAATAAAGTCAATTGCCATCTTCATCCCATCTTTGGCATGACCAGTTAATATGACCCTGTTAGCTGAATTTAAGGCATCAACTACATGGCTTAAATTCAAGCTTTCAAGTCTTCGTAGCAGTGTATCTGGTGAAGGGAATCCCTTAGTGTATTTCAAAGATTCCGCAGATGCATTATTTATTGAGATATAAATCAAAGGCTTTATCATATCCTTGTGCTTTGAATTTTTTGCAAAGTTTATCCCGAGTTTATCATGTAAGGCTTTAGAGCAGAGTTTATATAATTTCCTTACCAATTTCCTGTTGGGCCTCATTTGTTCATTCCCTAAGACTTTAAAACCGATGAGGCCCCTAATAAGTCTCCTCAGAATAGTGAAGCATTATCTTGCAGAAGTAATGGTACTTAGGTTGAAAGTGCAAATAGTGGCATCAAGCCCTTTCTTCTGTTCACAAGCCTTACAAAGTTCGCCCTCCGCGTGGTGATATTCTTGTTGGCAATGGCGATCTATTCTATGTTCATTATGTTTAAGGAAAAAGCGAAGAGAGAGGAATTAAGGCTCTTGCTAGCACTTGTATTCTTATATGATGCACTTGAAAATTATATGGTTGAACTAGAAGGACCGCTAATTAGTGCGGTAAAATATTTATTAATGAGGTGATTTTAAATATTTACCATGATTGTAGCGAACGAATTAACCTTTGAGTACGAATCCATAACGGGTGCTTACACAATTAAGGGACCCATGTTCAAGTTCAAGGTAAGAGCTGAGTACACTTTACAGGTCGACGCCCCTACCTTATATATAGACATCGTGGGCGGCAGACTGCTTGTGTATGGGGAGCAGGGCTTCATAGAAGTTGGGGATTTAACGCCTGAGGCTGGATTCTCCCGCGTATCTCCAGGGGGAAAGTTTCCTATTGAACTGCGCGCCCAGTTTTCACCTGAGTCATTCCAGAGACTTCTCGAAATAGCAAGTAACAGCAGAAGATTTCAGATACAGGTCTTTTACAGGCGCTACCTCATGTATATCCGCCTGGTAAATGAGCCCCTAATCAAAAACGAACTTGGCGGGCTCTTTTCCTTGTATCATGGAGTTGTAGGGGGTAAGGTTGATGGTCTTCCAAACGTAAGTATGTTCAAGGTGGACGCGGAGGAGTGGGCGAGGGCGGTTGAGAATACAAAAGCTGCGCAGTACGTCACACACAGCCTACTCATACTGAACACGGATAAAGAACCTATTAAGGAGCTTCTTGAGATCATAAAGAAGGCTGAAGAGCTCCTACTTAAAGGACAAATAAAGGAGCCCTTAGCCAAGGTGCGTGAGATATGTGATTGGTTTGGTCACAAAAATAAAAATCAAGAGGACAGGTACAGTAGGCTCAAAAGCTTTGATCTTTCAGACTCGGAAAGAGAGAATTTGGTAAATTTTCTCGACGTACTCTGGGATTGGTCGTCAAAGGGACACCATTATACACCCGAAGGGTATGTATGCACAGAAGAGCAGGCATGGATGTCAATCCACATGGGCTACCTTATCCTCTCATACCTGAGCAGGAAGCAGATGATCCAACCAGTCTAGGCGGCCACAGCTCGACCTGAGCCCACACGTCGACCCAGCGCACCAATCAATGCCTACCTCAAAGCGACTGATACAAATAATTAGAATTCGCAGGCATGAAATGAGGGATCGTCTTAACACGTTTAACGCGTCATACCATAACTGTTGGGACGCCCATGCATTTAACGTATGATAAGCCCCTGCCCCTAGAACTGTAGACTCAAAACTCGACTCAAGCTTTTACTCCGAGCGTAGATTTCGGGTTCGCTGATATGGGGCGAGGTTTCCATTATTTTGTGAAGATATGGTAAGTAACGAGCAANCCCCGCCATTATCGTAGCAGACTCAAAATCACGTTATTAAAAATAAATATATCTATTGCACTGGCTGCGGGACAGGATCGCTTTATGCGTCTAGGTATAGAAAGTTGTGCCACAACCCTATGCTAAACTTTGCGCAGTGTATCCTGTCTTCTCTCCTCTGTGCTATTTTACAACCAAACAGCTTCTTGTCTGCAGAGAACTCAACTTCAGAATTTTTTATTTTCTAATATTCTTTAATGTATTAAAATGTGTCTGTGACAAACTCCCTCATCGTTCGTTATACTTCTAAGATCCATTTAGAGTTATATCCTTACTTTGGTATGATATACATTGCGTTTGTGCTGGGTCTACCCCACCGTTCTCTTAAGTTATCCGCTTGTAATCTTTCAATACCAGTATTGTTAAGCGTCAATAAATTCAAGAAAATAGACAGAAACGCATTACTGACAAATTAATAAGCTGCTCGCATGGGTACTGTAAAGGTCTGAGCTTTCTTGCTCATGAATTTTCAAATTAGTCTACATTATCCTACATCTCAAGTTCCTTCTTTATGTCGTTCGTAAGGTATTCTTCTTTGAAAAGCAGTTTTTTGTAGTTAATTCCTTTTAAAATTTCAGAATCCGTGAGTTCTGGCTTCTTTTCCTTCACCTTTTGGATAACTTCATCTTAGGGCCGTAGGCAAGGTTCTCCGCAATGATTATCGCGGTAGCTTCTAATTTTTTGCGTTTGTTATCAGGCATTTCAAATTTATATGCGACATTGCTTTTTAAAAGCGTCTATCTGTTTTGGGTTTTAAAGGAAGCGTCGCATTTAAGTTTAATGAGAAGCTTTAATTCTGCCAAAGGTGGGTTATTGAAGTTTTCTTACTTAGCAATCTTGTCTCTCGCGCTCTTCGGTCTTATTGCGCCTTTGCCCTCCCACGCTTCTCTTTCGGGTCCTTTTGGAGAGGTTCAGCTTTCAATGTATCAGATAAACACCCGTAATGTAAATCCGAGAGTCCCCTACTCTTACGCTTACGGTGCTGTTTCGATAGGAGGCTCGTGGTATTACGTGAACAATTCAGCGGTGGTTTCTAAAACGACTACTTCGAATTCTTCTACGACGGGAGGAGGTGTTTCTGCAACGAACACGAGCGCTTCTGCTTCTGCTTCTGCATCTGCATCTTCTTCTTCCACGACGGTCACTGCTACTACTTCTTCCGAAATTAATGCTCCTTTGAAACTTGTCGGCTCTGTAACGTTCTTCTATTTGGGTGGGTCGAACAAAACGGTGCCCATGGAATTCACAAAGAGCGAGTATTACGTCGGAGAGCTTGCAAACTTCACAACAGGCGATGTCAGAGCAAACCTGCTATACTACTCATATTCAGTTGTTCCTGAAAGCCTCAACGGCACACCTATCGGTCCAGTTCTCACTGGCCTAAACGGACAGCAGGGAATAGCACTCATAGACCTTTATAACACGATCGTTGCCCTTCCACAGTTCAACGATTATATGCTTGACGCATACGCAACTGCACCTTCACAGGAGTTTTACTGCTTCCCCCAAACCCCTAACACATTTATATAACCTCCTTCCAGACCAACGGTCTTAGATATTAGTCAAGATACACGTTAGCTCTTTTTCCGACCCAATATATTATTACAGCTTTATTATTTTCGTCAATATCATATAAAACACGATAATCTCCTAACCTGAACCTATATCTTGCACCACGCTTTGAGAGTTTTAGTTTTCGACACTTAGAGCATAAGTAAGGATCAGATAGATTTTCCTCAATTGCTGCTTCAATTTGTTTTTGAAACGCTGGATCAATCTTCTTTAAACTTTTATAATATCCTTTTGTTTTTTGTATTTTGTATTTCAAGCACTTTTACCCATCATTTCAAGTGCTTCATTGTAGGATTCTTCAAACTCTTTTCTTTTTTCTTCATCAGAATATATTTCCAGAAATGTCAATATATCGTCTTTTTCTTCGGCATCGTTTTTGAACATTTCAGCCAATACTTTCAAAGCAGGCTCAAGTTTTTTATCGTTTTTTAAAAGACCGTAAAGCAAGGCATAAAAGGTAATGACAATGCGAGCTGACAATTTAATAAACTCATTCGCATCAAAACCAGCCGCCTTTAGCTTTGAATAAAAGGTTTCAAGTTTAGAATTAAGGTCGGCTCCGCTCTTTATGACTTCAAAGAAAGGTGTTTCGTTAAAAACTTCAAGAGAGTAAGCGTCCACAATTTTGTTTAAAATTTCTTTATCGTAAGAAGAGCCTATTTGGCCACTTTCTATATCTGAAATAAAATCTTCCAAATCGGTCTTTTCAATCTTTTCAATTATTTTGGAAGCATTTATCGATTGGGAGAAATTAGTAAGTGCAAAAAACAACTTTTCGAAGTTATGTTCAATATATTCTTCTATTTTAGAGGGTTCAACGTTATAAATTTCTCTTATTTCGCTAAAACTTTTTGCTATAGTTTCATCTAACTTTTTTGTTTTATTTTTATTAATTTTTGGTAATAGAATAACGCTCATTTAATTTCTCACCATTTTAATACTTATCATATAATATCCCACACCCTCGCGCTCTATGTACCTATATCCATATTTACACACTCTTATAAAAATGTTATTTTTCATTTTTCATACTTTCCAAAATTACGATTTTTGAAAGGCTGGCTTCTCAATGAGGAAGTGCGATACGGTATCCCACCACATCCAAAATACATCTTTGTCTGTAGTAAACTACCCCGTCCTTACCAGTAGATCAAAAATTTCTATTGCAGAATGGCTGTTTAACGTTATGGATACCATAAACAGCATCCTGCGATCTAACATTGGTAACAACTACTTATTATATGTTTATGAGTCGATCGACAAGGCTATGAATATAAAGGCTCGAGATAGCGAATCGATAAAGAAAGTAATAGTTCTTTCCTCAATAATGAACTCTTATGTTGAGGGGACTGCTTTATCCATTGACGTATGCGGACAAACTGTAAGGAACAACATAAAAGAGCAGGGCCCAGAGCGCGTTCTAAAGTACAATGAAGAAATATTAAAGAAGATGAGGGAAATGGGGGCGTTAAAAAAACCTGTCATCGTCGCCATGGACTGGCACGANATAATGTTCTACGGTGATGTTAACGCTGAAGGCGTAAAAGGGACTAAGCATAAAAACGGCACTAACTGGGCTTATCAGTTCGCAACGGCAGCTGTTGTTATGGGAGATGAAAAGTTAACCGTTGCGGTTACGCCTGTAAATAACGAAAGTAAGGTTGAACACGTGAAGAGGCTTTTATCCAAAGTATTTGAGCTTGGTATAAAGGTGAAAATTTTGCTTTTAGATGCAGGATACTACACCGTTGATATAATAAATTACCTTAACGGAATAAATTTCATAATGAGGGCAAAGGGGAAGTTCAAAGAGGGGGTTGACTTACACAACAAGCAGCGAGAGGAAAAGGCCAGAGGAACAGGCAACCGTTAGGATTGTAGCTGTTAAAGACAGAAACGAGCTGTTAGTTTTCGCAACAAACACCCACCTTAAGCCTAAAGCTATAAGAAGGATATTCAGAAAGAGGTGGGCCATAGAGACTTCTTACAGGATGATAAACCAGTTTTTGCCAAAGACAACNTCAAAGCTTTACAGCTTAAGGAAGCTTTACTTCTACCTTGCAGTGCTTTTATACAACATCTGGGTTTTTATGAACTACAAAAGGGAAAAGGTAACAGTTCAGTATGTGAAGTTTTTATTAATGATTGAAGCGTTAATCTCTAACATATACGTTACAATCTTCAGATAGCTTTTATTTTAAACATAATGAGATAACTAACTTTACCAGCTTAAACCATGCTTTATTTTTGGCTCAAAGCGCTATTTTTATAGCATAATAAGGATAATTTAGGTTAATCAGCGCAATTTGATGGCTTGCTTAGCCTTGCCTAAAGTTTTTGGACAAAGATCACGTTTAAAATCTGGTATAATAGCAAAAGCATCATAAAAATCAACAAAAGTTTTGATCTACTGTCGTGCAATGGGACTTTCGCCCCTTAACCCTTACCAGTTAAAAACTTCTCATGATTTTGTAACGTGCGATTCCCCGTTAATCTTTTCGAAAGGGAAAACTGCGTTCACGCTTTCGTTCTCAAATATCTCCCTGTCGTGGGTTATTATGACAAGCTGCCTCACCGCCTGTCCCATGTTCCTGACCAGGTCAACAAAGGCCTTCTTCCTTTCTTCATCAAGGTAGTTAGTCGGTTCATCTATGATTATGAAGTCTATGCTGCCGGTGCTCAGGAGCTTTGCTATGGCAAACCTTATGGCAACAGCTATGGCGACCTTTTCACCTCCGCTCATCGTATTGATGTCCTGAAAACCTGAGCTCATGTAACACTCTATGCCTACCTTTGATTCGCCCTCGCTGATCTTTATCTCCGAGATGCCAGTGCCAAAAAGCTGTATGTAATCTGTTGAGAATGCTGAAATGCTCCTGACGGCCCAGAACCTCATGCTCTTTGCGAGCTCGCCGCCCTCGGCGTGCCCTGCACCCCCCCCCAATCACTCTACTTTAAGAGCACCATGCTTGCTGCCTCCTACGCTGCGGACGCGTTTGGGAGGCGCGCCCTGACGGGTTTCGGGGTGGCCGGGATAGTGTACTACACGATGGGGTTAGAGGACATAGCGAGGGTTAGGAGGTCGCGTTTCCCGGGCTTCATAAGGGAGGAGCGGACGGCGGGGGGTAAGGGGTGGGGGGTGTTCGCACGCTGGAGCCCGTCTCTCCAGCGGGGCGTGGAGGCAGCCGCCCGCCTCCTGAGTTAGGGATGGAGGTTGGGGGGCGGGAGGTTGCCGAGCTCTACGACGCCAGGTGCCCCAGGCTCCCCACCCTGGCGCTGAAGCCCAGGCGCTCCCAACCCGAGGAGGAGATACTCCTCCGCGTCGCGAGTGACCCACACATCAGGCACCAGGTCCCTGAGGGTGTTAACCCAGACAGGCTGCGCCCAGCGGTGACCGTGGGGGCGGACGGCACCGTGGCTGAGGCGCCGCGTGAACCCGGCGCCTGGGTAAGCGAACCCTGCGTGCTCATACTCACAGCCACACCCCAAGCCCCCCTGACACCCTCACCCGCAGTTGTTTACCGTTTCCAAACGGTACAAACACGCCGGGGTCCTTAGTGTACACCTTTAAACCGAAATCCCTGAGACGTAGATCCTCGA
>NEXG01000053.1 GCA_003019535.1 Candidatus Marsarchaeota G2 archaeon ECH_B_1 | reverse complement strand
CAAATGGCGGGGAGGAGGTCAGGGCACGGCTCCTCCCTCATAATCCTTATTCTCAGCGTCCTCCCCCTCGCCTTAATGGATTATTTTTCATCTTTTCCCACCGGAGGCCTCGTCCGCCAGGGCGGGGTAGTTCATCGATTCTAATTATCGTTCCCCAAAGCCCGAAACGCGCTGGGCGCTCGCCTCTCATCAAGTTCTCGCAATCCTTAAAAGCAGCAGTTATCCACGTGGTTTAAGGCCCCGGTAGCTCAGCCTGGTCAGAGCGCCTCACTGGTAAGGGGCCTTTTTCCAAGAAATGAGGAGGTCCCGGGTTCAAATCCCGGCCGGGGCTCCTATGTCTGAGGTTTACGCATTCCTCGGCTTTTAAAGGGGTTTCCAATTATCATAACGTGAAGGACGACATATATGATAAAAAAAGGTCGAAACTATGCTCAATTCTCTCGCTACGCTTGAAAAGTTGATGCAATGGTAGTTGATTCTAAGCGTATTTGATCAATTTTGGGTCAAGTTGCATCTTGTTATCATACAAAATTAATTACAACTATTCCATATCTGACCTCCTCCCCATCCTTGAGGGCGAGGGTTCCTCGGAGTCTTGGAGGTTACCCGCCTTTAACGCAGGCTACTGAATACCCCTGGTAGTCTTGGTTTTAAGCTTTACACCGCCCCTGGAAGGGGTGAGGTTTGCCGTTCGTTTTATCAAAATAGAAAACCAACACGCATTTTCATACCTGATCATCCAGAAGAANTTTATGCTGGTTTTTCGATGAAANCAATTTTAGATGTGTTAAAAAAGGTAAGCCCGGAGGATCCATTAAAACCTTTAATTGATAATATTGTTAATGGAAACATATACGGAATTGCGGCCATAGTTGGATGTCCCAATCCTAAAACTAGGAAAATACTTTTTACTGAAAGAATGGCTAAGGAATTGATTAAACTAACGGCAAACCTCGCCCTTAAGGGCGGGGTAAAGCTTAAAAACTTCTTACTATTCCTTTTTAGGATGTCCTCTTCCGGTCAATTTCTTGGGAATGAGGAGCGGGGGCCGACCCCGCAATACCGGGAGAGGGCATCAAAGAAGTTAAGCACACTAACAAGAGGACCAACGTGGTTCGCCTCCTACCAAATGGGTTTCAAGAAAGAAAACTCAGAAGACTAGCCAACGCCTCAGCCAAACTCTTTAATGAGATTAACTACGAGAGGAGGCAGCAATTCTTCCATGGGGGGAGAGTGGACTTCGAGGGGACTTGGGGCAAATGCTATGAGAAGTATAAGGAAGAACTAGGGGTTAATGCCCAAGCAGTCATGCAGAAGAATAATGAGGCGTGGAACTCATTCTTCTCCCTATTGAAGTTGAGGAAGGAAAACAAACTACCGCCCCATATGGAATATGTGAGTCCACCGCGTTACTGGAAGGATGGGGAGACCGGAAGGAGGAAGCTCCTCCTAGTCGTGAGACAAGATAGGTATGTAGTGGATGAACAGAAACTAGTCCTAAAGGACTTCGGCCTAGAAATCGATTTTGCGGGTAGGTTGAGGTGGCATGGGAAACAAGGTAGGCTGGAGATCTATTATGATGAGGCTAGGAATGCTTGGTATGCCTCCATTCCAGTGGAGGTTGGTGTTGAAAAAACCAAAACGGGAAGGAGGAGCAAGCACATCGTGAGGGGGGAGAGGAAAGCCATTCAAGTTAAATCACCGAAGGGTAGTAAGGCCGCATCCATAGATCTAGGCATCAACGTCTTGGCTAGCGTGGTGATCGATGATGGTACGTGGTTATTATACAAGGGGGTTAGGACTAAGGAGGATTACTTCTACTTCGGGAAGAGGATATCCGAGGCGCAGTCCTTGTCAGACAAGGCGAAGAACATTGAAGAATATGAGGCGTATGGGGAGTTGTCAAGGGAGAGGAGGAGGCTTTTCAAGAAACTAACCAGAAGACTACTTCACTTGTATAGGAACTTCGCTTCTCACTTGCTCAAGACGCTTCACGAACGAGGAGTCTCAACGATTTACTTGGGGTACCCCTTCAACATCGCTCAACAAAAGGGTAATAAATTCACTGTGAATTTGTGGTCTTATCGAGAGTTGATGAATATCGTTGAGTTGAAGGCCCAGGAGTATGGCATTCGTGTGTTTGAGGTCATTGAGTATAATACGTCCAAGTACTGTGCTTATCATGACGTTCAAGTCAAGAGGGGGCCGAGGGGAGTCATCAACTGTCCTAAAGGGCATAGGCTTCATTCGGATCTAAACGGCGCATTGAACATACTGAAGAAGGCCACCGGTATAACGATCTCAACGATTAGGAGGCCTCTCTCCTTTATCGTGGATCATAATCGAGTAGCGCCCGTGAAAGGGGCGTAACCCCCTAGACCTCGGGGAGCCCTCGCCCTTTAGGGCGGGGAGGAGGTCAGTAAACATAATATTATGTTGTGGTTACAGTTTGTATTGCACATATAACTGCACAAGCTGGATTCATAAATCCAAAGAAATAAAGGAGTTTGAGGTAGGCGAGGAATTAAAGGCAGTTTTAAAAGCACTAGGCCAACAGATAGGACTAGAAAGTTTACCCCTTGCTTTACATATGGGTTCTTGTGTAGATAATTCCAGGATAGGGGTTTTTATCTTAACGGGTTAAGGGAGGGCGGAAGACCCCTCCCTCGCGGAAGGGGATGGCCCCCTAGAGGCGTTTAAATGGTGGCGTTTCCGTGAAGGTGAGGGCGTTAAAAGCACAGAGAGCAGGGTGGGAGCCGCCCGTGGTGCCCGTGATCCGCCCACTACCCGCAACGATGCAGGCTGGGCGAGGAAGCGGGAAGCCCCATTAGGGCGGGGTAGTTCACTATATCTTTTCCCAGAGGTTTTCCCCAGATCCGTAAACTGGCAGCGCCCTTGAAAACTTGTCGATCAAGGGCTTTAGCTCTTCCCATTCATCCTGGCTTATCGGAACAGTTCCTGTATCCTGCCTGATCCTCTTCATAAGATCCTGTGAGCTCTTGCACCCTTCCTCTGTTTTTGGAATTATAAACCACATATACACTATAAGAGGCGTGAACTTCATGGGTCTTGACTGTGATCCCATGAACTCCATGACAAAGAAGTCGCCTGTCTCAGCGGCTTCTGAAAAAGAAAGCTTTTTGAAGTAAGAGTATATCAAGGCCGTTGGGAGGAAAAGTGCTTCAAAAAGGTTCTTCATGATCTGGGCGTTGGTTACAGTGACAGAGCCCTGTCCCTTTACAGAGCCTAACAGGTCTGCGGCCTGATCCCTGTTCAGAAAGTTTGCTTGTTCTCCGTACCTCTTAAATATCTTTGGAAGTGGCCTGTCAAGCATCCCTATCCCATATACCTTCCTCAACCTGTTGAAGAAGTTACTCCCGTAATATAATACATATGGTTGGCAGCTCAAAGTAACTTACCATAATTTATTTATCAGCCACCTTATTAAATATTCCGAAAAATGAATTTCAACGCTGTGTTGAATAATTGTTTATAGCGCGGCTATCAATTCCTTAAGTATGTCCACAAAAGGCAGCCACAGCAATAATGGCAAAAGATGGGGTGATGAGTTTATCGACAAAAGGAACTGGAAGAGTTTCAATGAAGGGCTTGTAGTGAGGGGTGAGCTTTTGCTGCCAATTATGTTTGGCAACTGGGATGGATTGGATGAATGAGGGCAAGAAAGGCAGGCCATATGGATTCCCTGGATCGTCCATTAAAATCCATTATGGCATCAGCGGGTTGATTACGGGATTGAGGGATGGCGAGGTCGCTGGAAAGATGCTTGATGCCTTAATGATAAAACTAACGGCAAACCTCGCCCTTCAGGGGCGGGAAGGAGGTCAGAAAGCGTAAGATAAGGCACATACTGGGCAGAATTCAGCATCCACAAACTAACGGCAAAGTAGAGAGACTCGGATCTATGCAGGCTAAGCTTCTCATGTTTGAATCTATAAATGCATAGAATGGTACAACACAAAGAGGTCTCATATGTCGCTTGACTGGAACAGTCTTGAAACACCAGAACAGGCATTTTACAGGAAGTGGGACAAGAGAAGAAAGCTCATATCAAAAGCATCATATCTTGGTGGTTAATGATGNCGGATATAAACATGAAACATGGCGTTAATAATTTAAGGAAAAAATTCATGAATTGAATCTGATTCAGGCAAATTACCTTAACACATTTAGTTATTTGCTGAACTTTTTCCTCGTAAGGAATATGGCTACGATAACAGCAAATGCAATCACCGCTGCTATTTCCCAGTAGCTCGATGAATTGCTAGCCGTATATGAAGCTGATGACTTGCTGATCGATGAATTGCTGGCCGTATATGAAGCTGATGACTTGCTGAATGAATTTGTAATAGTTAAAGCCGATCTGTTAACCTGAAAACTTCCGTTTACCTGCGAAACCGTATAGCCAGACGGGACAGTTATGCTGTACGTGTATTTGCCGTCGGGAATTAGCGTTAAAATGTAGCTTGAAGATGTCTGCGCGTTAAATTGCAGCTTCTGCCCCAGCTCTGAAATTCCCTGGACTGAAATCGACCAAGATGAATTCGCCTGCAACCCACTTTCCTTAAATGTAACGGGGTAAATGCCCATTAGCCTGCTTGTCGATGAATTGCCAATGGCGTTTCCCGAATATGCTGTAAATATNTAATTGCCCGGTGACTTTACGGGATAGAAAACTTTTCCGGAAGCTGCGCCTGATGAAATCATTGAACCGTTGACTGTAAGGTAAACGCTGTTCAGATTGTACTGCTGGGCATAGGGAGCTGACCAGGATGCAATGATCCCGGAACCGTTGTATTGCAGTGACAGCAGAGGCGCAGGGGGAGCATTGAAAGGTATTACTGCAGCGCTGAGGTTATAAAGTGGCTGGTATGCCTGTCCGTACGAGTTCATGAAGTAAATGTAAAGATTTCCACTGCCTTCTGAGACTCCGTAAAATGTCATGTTTGGAGCATATAAGGTTCTGTAAAGCTTGCTTGCGTTAGAGCTCAAGTTCACAGCATATATGCTGATTCCTGCTGGCTCCTGCCCCGTAATGAGGGCTGAATACGGGGAACNGTACACAAAGTATGAGGGGTAGGCATTCTCGGACACGTTCTGTGTGTAGATTNTTTTCGAAGAAGTTACGTTATAGAGCTCAAACNCGTCCCTTCCATTTGCAGACAGCAAATAGTAGATCATGTCAGATGAATTTGTTGCAGAACCCACCTGCAGAAGGGTGGCGTTAATGGGTGTCAATATTCTCTTAACTGTCCCTCTATTCAGGTTAAGAATCGCATAGCTCATGTTGCTAAACCTGACAACTGCGGTGGAGAGCTCCGGATTAAAGTATTCAAAGTACGATGCGTTTGCAAGTGGAATACTTGAAATGAGCCTGCCCGTAGGCACGCTGTATTCCTGCACTGAAGACAGTGGTGAAAACATGGATGGTGTTTCAATCACAAGTGCGTAACCATCCCTGTATGTGTATGAATTGGCCACATCGCTGGAAGTTATGTTTACCGGCGCGCTCCAGGATCTGCCGTTGAACAGCGATGCCTGGAGCAGTACTGTGTTGACCGAAAAGAGCGATGAGCTGTTTTTTATCTGGGATTCCGGCAGAGCCGCATAGAGCAGCTCAACCGAGCCGTTGGGCAGGACAAATGCCTCAGGGCCAGTAGTTTCAAAGTTTCCAAAATTTGGCATTACCACGGGGGTTGAGTTCCTTCCGTATGACATGAAAATCCCCTTTACCGTGAGAGGATGCACGGGGTTTGAAGTGTTATAGTAAGTATAGAAGAGGTAATCGCCTCCAATTCCCGGTGCTGTGGAGAATGTGGTATACGGATACACATCGTGCAACAGTGTTCCGTTCCACTCGCCGCTCTCCCAGACAAGAGAATTGTACCCTGTAAGGTTAAAGTATGCTTTTACATATGTAACATTGCCCACCTGGTTTACCGCCGGATCACTGCTTGCTCCCCAGCTGTAAAGAAGGCCTGAGTCCTGCCATATTGTCCAGGATATCCCAAAGGCGGTTGCACTTATAAAAACCGTTCCAGTTATGTTACCGCCCATGTCCAAGGGCTCCGGAGGGACGCCTATATACTGCATAAATTTTAGTCCGCCTCCACCGCCTGCGCTGACTATGTTTGAGAGACCGCCGTTGACCGAAAGCGTTATCGTTACTCCCACACCGCCGGTTACGCCGCTCACCATTAATGGCAGGCCGTTTGTTATTTCGTAATTACCGTTTGTTGTGGGTTGCAGATGCACTAGAATCGAGAAATCTGGTCCAGCAGCTATTTTGAGCCATATTCCAATCGTATAATCTGTGCCTGGAACTTCGATGCCGGTGATTAGCACGTTAGTTGACGCCTGCGTATTAAATGCCAGGTCAACGCTTGCGCTCTTCCAGACAATTGTGTTCTGGGAAAACTCGAAACTGCCTGAAAGGGATACGGAGCCACCNACTGTCAGCGTNACTGAATCAAGTTTAATGTTAACTGAATTGGGGTTTATTGAAGTTGAAAGCGACATATTCCCAGATGACGTAAGCGTGAGTGTGAGCGGTACTGAAGGCAGGAAAGCATAATCGCCGCTGATTATGTTCAGGTTCGCGTTAACAGCCAACAGAGTGCCTGTGGAAAGACCGGTGTTAAAGGTCAGTGTATAATTGTTTCCCCACTCCCGTTCTGGCGGGGAAACGGACATGGAAACATAGGGCGAGTTAGCAAACGCGATTAGCCATGAAGGTGAATGTATCACACTAATATGATATGTGTAGTTAATAGTCTCTCCGTTGGGGTACGTTGCACTCACAACAAGGAGGTCAGAGTTGAAATTCCCCATGTCAACCTGCGGCGATGTCCAGTACCTTACGAGTCCATTGGGCGGGTTGAAAGGACCAATGTTTGAACTGACAGAAACAGGAACCGCTGAACCCCAGCTACCGTTAAACCCAAAAACATTTAAAACCTGAAGCCCCGAGTAAAAGTAACCGGAATACTGAGAATAAATCATGCCCGTAGGCTTGACCGGCGAAAAACTGACAGTAAAATTAGATGGCCCGTTGAATGACATGACCCCTGCTTCTGGGCTTATGCTGTAGCCTGTTATCGGTTGAACGCTGAAAGTCATTGAAATATAACGTGGCAGGTATACGGGAGGACTGCTGTAGCCGGCAATAAAACTATAATATGTGCCGTTTATTTCAACTGCCCAGGGTGTGCCCTTTGGCAGACCTGTTTCCGTGAAATTGACTGGTACCCCCTCAACATAACCAATGTCAAATGTCAGCATCTGCGCGTTAACGGTTATGGTTCTGTTGATAACAGTTGGGCTGTAGATAATCGTCGAGGGCCCCGTCGGAATGTATCCCGGTATTGCCGTAATTTTATAGGTGCCGTTGGTTAGATACAGTATTATGTCCGAGCTGTTTGTAGCCCAGATGGGCGTGGAACTTGGGGAACTGGAAGTCCCCCACATGAACATGCCACTCTCGTTTAATCCAAAAAACCACTCGCTACCATAATAAGCTGCTTGGGCAAGCGGTGATAGGGGAGTAACCTTAATTCCCCAAAAATATGAGGCGTGCGCTACTTGGGGGATTCCCGTTTCCCTGATGATGACTGCCGTTGCAAATTCTGCCGTAACGTTGCTTGGCCCTTCCACAATCATAGTCGTGTTTGGTGAACTAATATTACCGAAATCCTCCATCGTACCTGCCCAGTCAAAGAACGTGCATTCATAACTGGGCACAGCGGTTAGGTTTACAGTAGATCCTATCCTGTACCAGTGCGTACCTGAAGGTTTAACGTTACCGAACAGGCTGTTATCTGGCTCTATATTTACCTCAGCATATCCAGTGTAATTGATTATTACATGAGATTGAATTGGCACAAAAATTTTGCCTGACAATGGATGAGGAGTGTAATATGCACCCGTGACGTTTACTATATGAGCAACCCAGCTGTAGTTGCCGGCTTTCACATTTAAAAAGGTAAGAGTCGAACCGTTAGTCGTAAGCGTTATGTTGTTCAGGGAAACGCTCCATGTTATTTTAGGTGAAATTTGTGACAATCCTATGGGCAGACCCGATTCAATAAACGTTACATTGAACTTGTCCAAATTGCTCATGTTAAGGTTGGTGAACTTCACATTAACGGTCACATTTCTGTCAAGTGTAATGGAACCGCTCGATGGGTTAACTGAGTAGCCGGGCACGCTGCCAATGGTGTAGTTGTATGTTCCCTCTGGAATCGTAAACGAAATGGAGCCTGATGTGCTGCTCAATTTGGAGAAATATGATGACAAATTTGGCAACGTTTGATTTATGGCAGGAGGGGTTATATTTGTGAAGTTGGAATTTCCTATTGTGCTGCTCCCCAGGGTGCTGTTCAAAAGGTTTGTTATGGTGCCGTTTAAAGTGACATACCATACCGTGGCGTTAGGNAGGCCACTTTCCGTAAATGTCAGAACAAATCGAGGATAGTTCTGGTTTCCGGCGCTTGACGCCGAACTGGTGGCATGCGCTGGCAGGACAAGCACAACAAGCGGCTGGGCAAAAGCAAAAATCAAAATTAAGAAAAGAATGGAAAGCGCGCGAAATTTTTTAACGTCGGAAATTTTAGAGCTGCTTTCCTTCAGTTGATATAAAACACCAAAAATTTTCATTATATTTCACCAAAAATTTTCATTATATTTTTTCTTTTTCTAATTTATAAATTTTTGCTCAATATGGCTGTGGGACAAAATTGTTATTTAAGAATTTATATTAACAGTCTGCATTATCATAGGTTAGCATTTAATTCATGATATTATGTATATTTTATGAACTCATCTATGATATAAGTCATGCAAACTTATGTCTATAATACCAAAGAAAGATGCAACGCTAAATGGGTCATGGAAGTGGAAGGACACAATGAAGGAGTTTGTCCAGAATATAATGGAATATCTCGAGCAGTACCATCAGAGGAGCAATTCAGAAGCCGGCTTTGCGGACAAGAAGCTGTTTGGTTGGGGAATAGCGCAGAGGAGTGAAGATAGGATTGATAGCGCTCTGTTCTGCGCAGGCCTGTGGCATAATTTGTTTAACCTTAACAGGTAGCCACGTAGGAATTCTGTCCCACAGCCGATAAAACCTCAGAAGGGTGAAGCATTATTACGGGGGTATTGACAGCCCCAAAAGTATAAATAGATGAATTAAAAATTAATTACTGAAAAATAATGTCTAAACCNAATATNGTAATACGTGCATTTGCCGTTTCAGTTGTCCTATTGTTNTTGNNCTCTGGATTTACAGTTATGGCTTACGGTTCTATAAACTCAGGCCGCATTGCATCTGATGACTATACTGGGCACTTACTGGAAACGCATTCAACAAACGCCCAGGCAGCATCCACGACGATGATGTCTATGACCTCTTATTCGCCTCTAAACAACCCAGTTCAAGCCAATGCCCAAATAACAGTTACATCAGCTGCAAGCGGTTTACAAATAAATTCGATTAGTTACGGAGACCCTAATGAGAACTACACTAATTTTTCAATTCTAACCAGCTATTGGCTTAAGCTCTCGAAGATAAGCGCTAATTCAAAAATAACAATATACATGGGCTTCGCGTCAAATAAAACGAACCTGTTCAACGGAGTTACAGTGGGGGAAGCGCCGCAACTGAGCAGCAAATATGGAGAATATGATAATGGCAAAAACGTGTTTTTGTACTACACAAACTTCACCAGTTTAAACGGGTGGGTCGTTAACGTGCCAAAGGGCAGCTATTCTGTGGATGATGGGCTCAGCGTTGGCTTTAATGGGCCGGGATATGTAGTAACTGACTCTACATACGGTCCCGGTACAGCATTTATGGCCGGGATAAATTCCATAGGNGACGTGGATGATGTTGGATACTTCAACATAGCCGAGCCCGTGAACAACGGCGGAGGATGGGCCGGCGCATTCATAAGGTTAGCCTGCGGAAATACATATCCAGATCAGTGGAACGCGTCGGGAGAGGCCAACGGTTGCGNCTCCCCATACGGTTATTTTATAAATAAGGAGGGCGTTCCAGGAACATATTTAGTCGAAATACTGAATAAAACTTCTTCTATTCAGTTCTTAAATGGAAAATTTAGTGGAGCTATANAAACTGATTATCCGCAGTACCCAGCACATGTGGGCTTTGATGGTGTATATTCTCCTATATCAGTTCAGTGGGCTGCTGTTTTAAACATGCCACCAAACGGCGTTATGCCTTCATTTAATGTATC
>NEXG01000052.1 GCA_003019535.1 Candidatus Marsarchaeota G2 archaeon ECH_B_1 | reverse complement strand
AATAAAACCGAACTGAGACAACTCGCTTTGGATTTGAGGAAGCGGAACCCTGAGTTTCAGGCGCTACACTCTCAGGTTACCCAACAGGTTGCTGATAGGTTTTACGAGGCGCGTCAGAGGTTCCTCGACAGCCTCGCAAACAGCCAAAGAAAAAGAAGCCGTACAAGTTTCTTTCTTTGGTGTACCCTCAGAGTGGCTGGAAGCTTTCTAACACGAGGGAAGTTGGTCTCGGTAAAAACAAAAAGAGGAAGGCTCGGCTCTACCTTAGTAAAATCGGCTTCTTCACCTTGATAGTACACAGGGTGTTCCCAGAGAGCCAAGTGTGCCAGGTTTGCGTCAAACTCAACCCTTCAGGCAGAATCCACGTGATATTCCTAGTGGAGGAGCCTGAGAGCCAAGAGCAGTCTTCTAAGGAGCCCGGGAAGGCTGTGGGCGTTGACCTGGGGATCACGAGGCTTGCCACTCTCTCCGACGGGCGCTTCTTGGAGAACCCGAGGCCGCTTGAGCGCTCTCTTGAAAAGATTAGAATAATACAGAAAAAGCTTTCGAGAAAGAGGTTTCTTTCAGCTAACTGGTTGAAGACCAAGAAAAGATTAGCGAGGGAGTACGAGCATGTCAAGGATTTCAGACGTGACCTGTTCTTCAAGCTCGGGTGTTTGCTCGCACAGGATTATGACCTCCTAGTCCTGGAGGACTTAGACACCGAGGGTTTGATCCAGAAAGGCGAAACCAGAACAAGAAGGATGAGGCTCTACGACTCCTCTTTCTCAGAGTTGAGAAGGTGCCTGGAGTGGGTGTTCCAAAAGCAGGGGAAAACCGTGCTCGCTGTATCCGCCTACAACACTTCACGTGAGTGTTTTCTCTGCGGAAGAATCAACCAAAACTTGGGTTTGGAGGACAGGGTGTTCCACTGCCCCCACTGTGGTTTCACTCTTGACCGTGACCTTAACGCTTCTTTGGTGCTCTTGAAGCACGCAGGGTGGGTGCCACCCGTGGTAGCCTGTGGAGCTTCGCCCAATACCTCCTCTACCCTCCTTAGGGTTAAAGAGGAGGCAAGGTGGGGCTATGAAGCAGGAAGCTCCGCCATTTATGGCGGGGTAGCTCACAAGGAACCTAGATGCTGCTTTCATTTGAATTTGAATCGGATTAGCTGTTTTTCGGCTAGGTATGCTGTGAGCCAGTAGAGTGTTTGGAGGATGGCGCCCGCCTTCTCGGGGTCGTCGAACGCCTCCCGTGGGAGTGGGGGGTACCCCCCACCGGCGCCAGCGCCGACACCCATGTCTGCGCTCCTGTTTCTCTGGTTGTTGATTCTGCGTATTAGGGGTAGGAGGCGGTCGGCCACGATCTCCTTGACTGTGCGCTCCTCGTATTTTGTGGCGAGTATGAGGATCATGGTGGCCGCGGGCTCCTTGACGCGGAACACCTGGTGGTCTGGGAGCCGCTCCACGACTGCTTCCCGCTCATCTATTCTGCGCCACACGAATCTCCGCTTGACCCTCCACGTCCTTGCGTTGAGGTATATTGGGCTGGTGAGGAGTGTGGCCGCCCAGAGGCCGGGTAGGGCTCTGAATAGCTCGTCTTCACGCATGTCTGGTAGGAGTGGTACTATCGCCGCACGGGCAGGGTCGTAGGTGTACCCGCTTCTGTAGGCTGAGCGCAGCTCGCCGAGGAAGGCGAGCCCCCCGGCCCCGCCTCCATTCTCGTTCTCACTCTCACCGCTCACGGTCGCCTCCCCCTCCTCAACTCCTTCCCCTTCGTTTCTTTCCACGCCAACCATATTCATTCACCTTGGCTCTTAAACACCGGGTGGTCGTGCGCCACGACCTCCCCCGCCGCTCACCGCTGGCTCCCCTCTTCCCCTCTTCCTCCACTGCTGGGCGCTCTCTCCGCGAGGGGGAGACCCGCGAGGGGTGTGATGTAGATTTGGAGCGCTTCGAGGAGTGGTTGGTGGCCGGTGTACTCCCTGTACCTCTGTGTGCGGAAGAGCTGGGAGGCGAGGCGGCGCAGTATGGAGGCGGTGTAGGTGGACATCTCGGTGTACACATAGCCCTCAACCCTCTTAGCGTAGGCTGGGTCAGCGGGCGGCTCCCCCAACCCGGCCTTCATCTTTTCCGAGCCAGCCCCCACCACGGCGCCGGCGGGGGGTGTCAGGGCTTCCTCCTTATCCGCGGGCTCAGTGGAGCTGGGCGCCGCGGAGGGGGTCTGGATGCTGGTCTGGGTCTGAATCTGAATCCGAGGTTGGGGTTGAGGTGGGCGGCTGGGTGCCTTCTGCTTCTGCGGCCGCTGGGGCTGTGTGCGCCCGCCTCCACGGGGGGCGGGCTGCTTGTTTCCCCCTGCTTTGACCGTGCCGGCTAGGTATGCGGCGGCGAGTATGATTATGGTCTCGATGCTCTGGCTTTTCGGGGGGTAGAATACGAGTGTGAGGCCCACGGTGAATGTGGCGAGCGCCGCGACGTACCCCGCCGGCGTGTGCTTCGCGTAGAACGTGTATGCGAGTATGAGTGTGCCGAGGAGGTATAGCAGCCCCCTGAATGTGAGTGTGAATGCGCCCACATTTATTTTCTCGTCGAGGGGGCTCACGCTGTCAACTATGAGCGGCTCCCTGAGTTTGACCATCCCCCATCACTCACCCTTCTTCCTATCTTCCCTGTTCGCGCGGGGTTCGGCTCCCCAGTTTAAACCATATAACACCTGTTTTCCCCTTCCCCTCTACCCTCCCTATCTCCATTCGGGGTCGGCGTGTCCCCACCAGTGCCCTCCGGGTTGCCCGGCTCCGCTTCCCGTGAGTGTGTGTAGTAGTGCTTCTGTGAGGGTCTCCGCCTCCCTGATGTGGTGTTCGCGTAGGCGTTGGAGTTCCAGGAAGCGTGCGCCGCGCTGGGTTGCGCTGTACCTGCCGTTGGGGGTGCGGGCTATGAGCCCGGCGGCCGTGCAAGCCTCCACATACACCGCAAAGCTCTCATGGTTGAGGCCGACCCTCCTCCTCAGCGTGCTATGCGCGGCCTCACCCTTCATGCACGCCTCCACGAGGGCTGCGGCCACCTCCACGGTGTCCCGCATCCTCCCACCACACCACCGCTTAACCCTGAACTTCAAGTAGGCACCCCCTTCTTCCTCCCCCACCACGCCCATCCACCCGCAGGCTCATACCCACCACGGCAACGACGGCCACCGCCGCCGTGGCTGTGGCGACCGCTGTGGCGACGATTAATGCGCCCCATGTTTTATCACGGATACTTTGATGCACGCCTTAAAACAGGGTCGCGTGGTGGGGTTCCCCGTGGCCGGAATCCAGGTCCAAGGATTCGCTGGCAAAGTGAATGACAATAAGAACGCAAGCCTCACCCTTCCCCAGGGGCGGGGAGGAGGTCAGAGGCTTCGCCCCTTGCAGGGGTGGGCGGGGAGGAGGTCAGCACTTTTCCGCCGTAGTCAGCAGTTTCAAAATAGATAGGTTTATATGGATTTCTGGATTTGAGCTTTTGTGTGCATGGGCAGTAGGGTGGTAGCGTAGACCCAAGACCTCCGCTGGCTGAGGGAGGGGTACGTGCACACACAGGAAGCGGGAGGGACTGAAGATGGTCGGCGTTCCCCACTGCATGGTGGGTGGGTACGTCGAGACAGGGGCGGAGCTGAATGGGGTCAATGAACCCGTGAGGTCCCTATATGATGCGCTGAAGCCCAAGCTCTACGCATATGATAGGTACAACGATATGTACCTATGTACGCCTACGTAGAGTGAAACCCCTTGATACAGCGTCCTCTCTTGCCTTTTCTTCAGCGATTTTCTTAAGACTTGAAGTTTTCGAAGCAAGCCAGCCTAAGGCGTGGATTTCAGGGTGCTTGGGGAGGGGTATCACCACTATGAACGTTCCTGCATTGATCACAACCGCTTTGTCCGCACCCTTCAACTCGCGTGAAAGCGTCAGCCTTCCACGATTGTCAACTTTTACCACACTCATAAACATTTACCCATAAATCATGGTTTTACCCACGCTTATAAAGTCGTCGATACGTGTTCCTGTCCGGATAAGGATCTTAACTCCAACGAGAACCTTATATTTCAGAGAGAATAGCGCAACAAAACGAGTTTCACACCCTCCTCAACAAGGTTCTCACATCCCAAAACCAATACTCAGACGTGTCCTCACACCTCTCTGCCGTCAGCGACGTGGGGAAGAAAGGGAGGGCGGCGGTGTGCGTTATAAAAGGTTTGAAGCCACCCACTCAGCCACAATAACCCCCCAAAGGAGAAGGGGAAAACATGAGGCTGGATGGACACAAACAGAGGAAGAAAGTGAACCATACCAATCAGCCATCCTGGAAGGAGAAACCAAAACCGTACCGTCAGACCCCTCCCGGGGCAGCGCGCCAGTGAGTTAGGCGCATTCAACTCTCAGGCACTCATCTTCCGATCCATAGGGATACCGCGACCCAAAACCCACCAACAGTCACCCACCACCCAACACACCTATTCCCGCCAACACAAGACCAGCCACCCTACATGTTCAAAAACAACGCACACTCTCTAATCCGGCATCCCCTATCAAAGGGTGTTGTTCATGGAGACGTGACTTTTCATGGGAGGGGCTTGGTGTATAGAGGGAAAGGGTAAAAGCGGAGTCTTACTGTGGACCAAAAATTCTTGTTCGGGGCATCCGCTGAGCGCGAATTTTGGTCTATCGTATAGGGCGAGGTAGCTCACGTAAGAAGAAGGCGATTACTACTGTGATTAAAGCTTAAACATAACAGGGTGTTAGTTAACTAACAGGGTGTTAGTAGTGTACTTTGATGGTAGACCGAAAGAAACCAGAGAGGACCTGTATGACAGAGAAGAGGAACTCCAAACGCTACGCTCATCGCTCTCAGAACCGATAGTTCTACTTACAGGTATCAGAAGAATCGGCAAGACGTCGATATTAAAGGTGCTACTAAACGAAGTGGACATCCCATATGCGTTGATGGATGTCAGGCTCCCACTCGCATCGTACAGGTCTCTTTACTCCACATTCTCTGAAATATTGACGCAGCTCAACAGAAAGGAGAGAGTGAAACACGTCTTGCAAGGCATTAAGGGCGTCTCGGTTTTCGGGTTGAGCGTATCACTATCATGGGACCGTGATAGTAGGACTTCACTGATTCAATTAATGGATAGGGTGTGCGGGGTTGGGAGAGCGATAATAGCCTTCGACGAAGCACAGAATATGAGGGGTAAGCTTGGCTACGAAGTGCTCGCACTATTAGCCCACTCCTATGATTATTGTAAAAACATCAGCTTTATCCTGACGGGGTCGGAGCTTGGATTACTTTACGACTTCCTCAGATTAGATGACCCATCTTCGCCCCTCTACGGAAGACATATTGAGGAGGTCAGGGTGGGTAGGTTTAACGCGGATAGGTCGCTCGACTTCCTAGAAAGAGGTTTCCAACAGTACAACATGAGAGCTCCAAGAGACACGCTTGAATACGCCGTCGACAAACTAGACGGCATAGTAGGCTGGCTAACAGAGTTCGGGCACAGGTGCGTCAGAATCGGCGAGGTTAGAAAGGAGGTTGTGGACGAAGTATTGGAGCTCGCCATAAGAACAGTTCAGAGAGAGCTAAGCCGTTTCTCAAAGCTAAACCTAGCGGTGATCGAGGCGATCTCAAACGGCTACGAAAGGTGGAGCGAGATCAAGGAGTACTTAGAGAGAAAAAGTAGGAGACCAGTGTATGACGCCGAGCTCAGAAGGCATCTAGCATCCCTCGAAAAAAGAGGGTACATCTCGCGAATAGACAGGGGGAAATACGCCATAGTAGACCCAGTCGTCAAGAACGCGTTCTCAAAGAATCAACGCAGAACTCAAGTATGATGCGCACCAAAATTTAAACCCTACACAACTTGCGCAGTTTAAAACGCTACAGCCTCCAAACACCATATCGATACCAACTCGGGCCAATATATATATTCGAAAATCCATGAATATTTAAGAAGCCGCTAATTGGACTCAACACGTGATTTCCTGATAATCTCTTCGAAACGATGAGTCATCCGCTTAAAAGACTTCCAGCTTTTATGAATACAAGCTCTCTTTCTAACGAGATACCTGATTTAGTTTTTACCCCAATCAACAAGCTCAATTCCCTTACCACAAATGTTACGGAGGACAAAGTGTCACGCGCGTTCCCACGTACTGTTTGTGCTTGCAAAGTCTTTTGGTTTTAGAAATTTCGAGTTAATAAAAATAAAAGGGTTAGGGTACGGATCGTCCTACTAGAATTACAATAGTGGTGCCCATTGAAATAGTGGAATCAGCGACTATCGTGTCTTCAGAATAAAAGCAACCGCAACCTTGCTTCACACGGTCTTGGGAAATTCTAGCAGACACGGCATCTCGCTTACGCTTGCTTGATTGGACAGGTAGCAGCGTCGTTTCCGTGCAAAGCTTCTTACGAAGCGGACTGGTCGCTATTGATAAAGCAAAAGGTTAGCGCGTATGCACGTACATTGTGGATGCAGACGCAACAGAGCTTAATGAGATAGCTAACTAAGAACCCTTTCAGTGAAACGCTTGATATCTGAGAGTTACACAAGCCAACATTATGTTGCATGAGGACCTTGGTTTAAGTGTTTATCAGATTAATGCCATGTTTCGAGATAGAGAGGTTCCCTAGAAGATTAAAAAGATGTCTTCCGTCAACGTAAGCACGAAAAAGCTCCACAAACGTTCGTTTCAACAGAATTCTCTGCTTATTGTAGCTTTACTAATAAGATATAGACGGTATACATGCCGTGCTAAGTGCTCCTTATCCGTGTCTGGATATTTAAACAAGGTTTGCTCGCTCGTTTGGCATTTAGGTGAGACTACCCAAGCCAAAATCGCTTGTCATTCTCTTAGCCTAGGCAGAGTTCCACGATACGCCTTTTCGTCGCATGGTACCCATACTTCTTTGAGCGCATATCTTCTTATTGGTCTTTGGAAAAGCAAGCTGCGTGTTGTCTTTATGTTCCATAAAAATCTCAAGGAAATGTTATAACTAACACGGCAACCCACAATTGGTAGTTCGAAATCGAAGCACTTAAAGTCGAGCGGTTTTAAATTCAAGTTTTTGATATAATGGGTAAACCCTGCGTACCTTTTAAAAGATAAGCGCTATGAATTGTAGCGTAAGCTCCTTTGTCACAGTCGCCATAAACGGAAATTCCCCATCATCGTGATAATGAACGTACACTATTCCAGAATACGTTTCAACATCCTGATTTTTAGCGCATCATAAAAGCCGTTTGCTGTCGCCTTCTCCTCATCACTACTCTTCGACGCCCAGTGGTGCCTTTCGCGCGCAACGAGGTAGTTCAGAGCGACGCGCGTAACGCACTTTTCAACTACCCTTTCAAGCTCGCCCACAGTTTTACCCACAGTTTTAAAGGCAAGGAAATAGCGACGACCACCGCACTCGCCAAACCAATAAAGGATCGCGTTGACCACCCTTTTTGTGAGGGAGTCCATCCAAGCGTGTATTCTGTCTACGTTGTAGTAAATCGTGTCGTCCTGCGCGCAGTAAATCGCAAGCACCTCTGTTAAAACTGGTTTGACTCTTTCTTCTCTTTCTTTTACTTTTTTGGTCACGCGGCTGATAGCTTCATCAAGTGGCTCGTCGGAGGAAAGAGTGTCCGAAGGAATGTAAGGTAGCGGTGAATCTTCATATTCTCGTGGTAAATTGACGGACTCTTCGAACCTTCTTTCACACCTTCCGCACTCAATCAACTTTTGCATTTTAGCTTACTACTTTTTTATCTTTGCTGTAGGCATCGACGGATGATAGAGTAACGAGTGTGCCTTACATACCTTCTTAAAGTAAATTTGACAAAGAATTAAGCGTTTGTGCGTAATTTTCGTGTCCACTATATCGTAGGGTAAGAGCACCCTAACTACTAGAGTTCTTCGTATTGCGACTTTTACCAATCGCTAAAGACTTCATTACATCTACGCTTAGCTTTGCTTTAACCTTAGAAGCGATTAAGCAACTTTGCTTTACCGATGGTTGAATAGTTAGAACGCATGAAATGCGCGATCTGTTCGACCGCTTACAAATACTATGAGAAGTTGGATCCATCGAAAGCGGAAATCAGACGTTTTCTTAAAGAAAAAGTTCTTAGAATAGAGGATTTGATTAAGCAGGCTACGAAGGAGCAACTCAAAAGATGTTTTTTAGGCTTCACAGAGGCGATTGAACAGCTAGAGCAGTCCTGAGATTGGACTTCCCAAAGCCAGTAAACCCTGATCTACATGTACATAACAGTTGGTGAGCTACCCACTCTTAAAAGAGGGAGCTTCCTGCTTCTTCCACCAAGATCTCCATTACAGGGTTACGCTGATTCTGGTTTCCACACGCGTGCCCGCGCTCCGCGGTGTGAGTGTTTTCTCATGTTGTAAAACATCTTACTCAAAAACTCGACAGAGCTTGCCAAGGATGCGCGTGGCTTTTAGACCCTTTTCACTTGCGGTAGTTCCATGATGGTTAGAATCACGAGGTTCACCGAGACACCTCTTAACCTTTAAAGCGTCTTTCAGTGACACCCATAACACTCACGGCCATATTATGGTTGACCGTTACCACTTTCGCTAAGTGGTACAACTCAGAATTGCACCGGTGTTCACCCCAATAGTTTCAAAACACAGCTATGTGTGTACACCGATTTAGCGCTAATAGACAAAAACTTTGGGATTTTGAGTTGGGAGCATGCGCCAAAAGTTGTACACTTTTGTACTTATTAGAAAATGTTTTTATTATACTTTTTCGTATATGGTATTATGGTGGAAAGCTTTAGGGTCGAAGTTGACGAGGCTTTGGCTAGGAGGTTCAGAAGAAAGGCGATGGAGCTTTATGGTTACAGGAAGGGTTCATTAAAAAAGGCGTTTGAGGTGTCGATGAGCAAGTTCGTCGAACCTGTTAGGGTGGACTGGAAGCCGCTCATGGGTGTGCTCAAGCAGCTTAGTGAAAAAGACTCGGTAGCAGTACAACACACAGCTTGGTCGGATGAGCTTGATTCTCATAGACACTAATGTGTTCTTAGAGCTTCTTTTAGGTAGAAAAAGAGCTGAGGAGTGTGAACGGCTTCTCGACTTGGTCTGACCTCCTCCCCGCCCTAAAGGGCGAGGGTTCCCTGAGGTCTCAAGGGTTACACCCCATTACGGGTGCTACTCTGTTGTGGTCGACGATGAAAGAGAGTGGTCTCTTTACCGTTGAAACCATTACGTTTACTGCTTTCTTCAGGATGTTCAATGCACCGTTTAAGTCGCTGTGCAGTTTATGTCCCTTAAGACAACTGACTACTCCTCTTGGATTCCTATTAACTTCAAAGCCGTGATAAGCACAGTACTTAGACGTGTTGTATTCAACAACCTCAAACACCTTTATTCCGTATTCCTGAGCTTTCAACTCGATGGCATCCATCAACTTTCGGTAAGACCACATGTTTACCGTGAACTTGTTACCCTTGTGCTGAGCAATACTAAATGGGTAGCCTAAGTAGATTGTTGAGACACCGAGTTCGTGCAGGGTCTCTAATAGATGGAAAGCAAAGTTGGGGTAGAGGTGTAGAAGTCTTCTTTGAAGTTTACTGAAAAGCCTTCTTATTTCCCTCAATAGCTCTAAATACGCGTCGTGTTCCCCGATGTTTTTGTCAGCCAAAGACTGTACTTCGGAAATCTTCTTTTCAAAGTAGAAGTAGTCCTCCTTGGTTCTAACACCCTTGTAGAGCAACCACGTACCGTCATTAACTACTACGCTTGCCAAAACATTGATTCCCAAATCTATTGAGGCGACTCTGTTACTCTTAGGTGTTTTAACCTGTATCGTTTTTCTTTCACCTTGGACGATGTATTTAGCCTTGTTACCCTTCTTTGTAGTCTTAATACCCACCTCTACTGGGATCGAAGCGTACCAGGCGTTCCTCGTTTCGTCGTAGTGAATTTCCATCCTGCCTTGTTTCCGCCCCACCCCGGTTTACCAGCGAACTCAAGCTCCATGTTGAAGTCCTTGAGTGTGAGCCTGTGGTTCTGTTCATCAACCTCGTACCTGTCCTGCCTTATGATGAGTAGCGGTTTCCTCTTCCCCGCTTCGTCCTTCCAGCAACCCGGTACCCCCACACGCTTCGTGTGTGGTGGCAGCCCTCCTTTTTTCTTTAGTTTAAGGAGGGAGAAGAATGATGACCACTCCTCGTTGTTCTTGTTTATTACTTGATCCGCGTTGACTTTAAGTGTCCTCTTGTACTTCTCATAGTACTTGTTTCGTGTGTCCCTGAAGTCCACTCCTTTTTCCTGAAAGAACTGCTGCCTCCTCTCATAGTTCAACCCGTTGAAGAGCTTGGCCGAGGTATCCGCCAGCCTCCTCAGCTTCCTCTCCTGGAAGCCGTTCGGTAGGAGTCTGACAACGTTTGTCCTCTTGTTCTTGAATTCAACTTCGTGGATACCCTCCTCTGGTATTGCGGGAGAAATCGGCTCCCGCTCCTCATGCCCTAAGAATTGACCAGAGGAGAGCATCTCAAAGGCAGATAGCTGTTTAAGCTTAAAACTTTTACCCCGCCCCTAGAAGGGGCGAGGCTTGTCGTTCATTGTGTCAAAGGGCGAAATCGAAGCGGTTGTGACACACTTTAGTGTGCACGCACTAGAAGCAATTTTAAAGGATAGCGAGGCACTGATACTCTTACTTAGAAACATTCAGTATTCAAGTGGACTTTACGTTTACAGCACTGATTTAACGGAAGAGGAAGCTATAGCCATAGTGTCCCAGAAGATAGGCAGGGACTTTGACGACTCACTACAGTATTACGTGGCAAAGAAGCTCGGCGCTGAGTGTATCGTGAGTTTTGATAAACACTTTGATGGGCTAGATATTCCGAGGGTTGAGCCGAAGCACATACTAGAGCGCACACGCAAACGCTAGAATCTCGGCACGCTTCATGTGCTTTATAACTCAGGGTTGTTACAATGCTTTCTGGGTGAGCTACCCCGCCCTCACGGACGGGGTCTCTAGTGGTGAAAGATGAAGAAGGAGTGTGTGGAGGCGTATAGGGTGGTGGAGGGGGACGGCGACCACTGGTACCTCCTCATACCACTCGCAGAGGGCGAGGTGGCCGTGGTCGAAGGAGACCAGAACAGCAACACCGAGGCGTGGGTGACAACGGAGGACGAACTCGAAGAGCTCCACCCACACCTCGCGGAGGCACTCCGCCCGATGCGCACTCTGCGGGGCGAGGGCACCCCCCACATGGACCACCTGCGAGGTGTGCTACGCCAAACTCAGGCTCCAAGCGGACTACACACGCTCACGCGTGTGGAACCGCAGAATCTCGAGAAGCGACTGGCGCTCAATCGCGAGGATACTCGGAGAAAGGATGGGTGAGGTCAAGGTGAAGGAGCTCGACCCCTATGGTAGCTCGTCGCTCTGCTCCAGGTGTGGGTGGCACAATCAAGACCTGAATGGGGCGGACACCTTCGAGTGCCTGGGGTGCGGGCTCCGTATTAATAGGCAGCTCAACGCCGCCATCAACCTCTACATGCGCCTCAGGTTCGGGTGCACCGTAAAGTGGGTTGGTGGGAGGAAATACATCAAACTGAAGATGGAGGGCGCTTCCCAG
>NEXG01000051.1 GCA_003019535.1 Candidatus Marsarchaeota G2 archaeon ECH_B_1 | reverse complement strand
AAAAAAAAAACTATAGGGAAACGTTCGCTATAATACAAGAGATTATTCGGCTTAGTGTAGTTGTTCAGGTGGTTTGGCTTACATTTGGCTTCTTACTGCTTAGCGCCTCTGCTAGCTCTCTGTACCTGGTGCGCACGGTTACCTCGGTCACCTCGGCGGCTTGAGCCACTTGGCGTTGAGTCCTCTTCTCTTTACCCTTCAGGGTTGCTAGGTAGACCGCTGCTGCGGCGAGTCCTGAGGGGTCCTTACCCGCTGTCAGCCCGAGTTTCTTGGCCTCGTTTATCAGGCTTATCGCCAAATCCTGCACATCTTTACCCAATCCTAGCCTTGAGGTTATCTTGGGTACGTGTGCAGCTGGGTCGGGTGCGCCCATTCTGAGTCCCAGTTTCTCCACGAGGAGGCGGTAGTCCTTGGCGAGTGTACGCCTATTCTGTCTCCCAGTGTACTGGGATAGGCTTTTGAGTTCGAGTGGCAGCCCAGCGCTACGCGCAGCGGCGTATATCGCCGCCGCAACCATGGACTCAATCGTCCTACCCCTCACAACGCCGAGCTCACCAGCCCTCCTATAGATGGAGTAGGCTTCCTCCTTCACATTCTCGGGAAGCTTCAGTGCTGACGCTATCCTTTCGAGTAGGACCTCCGCGCGCGCTATACTCCTCTCATGGGATGTGGAAAGCCTGTTCCTCGTCTGGAGAAGGTTAAGCCCATACATCTGCTTCTTACCCTCAGAGCTTATCTTAAGCCTGCTTATATCACGCCTATCGATAACAGTTGCGAGTGAGCCTGTGGTTGCCCCAATCTTGACCGGTTCACCCGTCCGCGAGCGCCTCTCCCACTCCTCCGAGGAATACGCCCTCCACTCCCTACCCAAATCAGGGGCACCCTCACTCACAACTGTGCCACAATCATCACACACAAGCTCACCACTTGGGTTAACCACAAGGTGGATTGAACCGCATACAGGACACTTTAATCCCTCTTCTTCTCTCTTATACCCCACTTCACCCATCTGACCAGACATATCTATTCACCTACTCTTCATGCGGGGTGGCACGGGCAGCCCTAGCTCCACTCACGCCAACACCCAAGGGGGCGCAGCGTGGTGTGAGCACACCGGGACTGTTCATCACAACCCAGCACCCCATATTATACACTCCGAAGTATATAAACTTAGTCATAATAAACAACCTAATCAGAAAACAAAATTATAGACCGTCCACAACAATACCTCTGATAAAACGAAAATATAAAAAGAAATAGGACGCGCAGATTTACATTGTCCAAAACTACTAATATGTACAGTAACCTAACTAACTTGATTCATCTAAAGTCTTTATAACGACAAAAGCCCCAGCTATATATGGCCTCCAAGCTTTTCTTCTACTCTTTTAATGGCTGAACGTATAGAGGTATCCAGTCGACGCCAAGCATCAGGGTTGTCACCACCAAGCCAAATCAACACAAGCCTCGCAGCGCCGTCAACACTAATGCTTAGCCCAGCTTCCTCGAAATGTTTAGGTATAAAGGTCCAAGCGAGAGACCACAAGCCTCCCTTAACTAGGAATAGATGAATCTGAGTGCTTCTAACACCCTTAACAAATTCAAACCTCTCATTATACCGAGACTGCAACAACGCCAACGCGTCTTTCACATAACTCAAACCGAAACCACAAAACAAGAGCACACCCCTCCAGATTAATTTTACACGATCACAAGTAGGCATTCAAGAAAAATACACCCTTGTATGAGAACCCCTTTACGAACACCTTAGGGAACAAGGTTTCAAACCCCCGCAGTATTGTTCCACCCTAAATATGGATTAGAAAGCCTCCCATAGTCTTAGAGTACTCATGGCGGACACAGCCCTCCCACTTATTATTGGGTTTACATGTGGGCAAGCTACCCAGAATACCTTATCCTAGTTGTAGTCGGCTTAGAGTGTTATGTTTGGCAAGGTGGGCCATCCAGCCGTGGATGGTGCAGCTTGCCGCTTTTTCGCAAATCGGGCTCGACCTCATCTCATTGAGAGGGTGGTGGCTCCTTCTGCGGAAGCAAACACGCATTGACTCTCACTACACACACCACGAGTATTCATGGCGCAGGCACAAATGCTTCGGCTAAACCTCTCGATTATGATTTCCACTCTGATATGGTAAATTAAAACCCATCCTGAACCCTTGTCTCAAAAAATATTTTTGTTCTACCATAAAGGGCGAAGTCTTAGAAACTCCATAATTTAGGAAGAACACTCGTTGCGATAGATAAAACCCGTCAATCTGAAATGCTATTTAGCTTGACTTATTCTCCAGTTTATCACTTGGGGTCGAAGCATGCATACGTTTTAACATGGTGTCAGAGAGTTTTGCGAACGCGAAAATGATTGCTAGTACCAATAGGGAGGTTAGGCTGAATCCCAGTGTGTCGTTTGTTAAATATGAGAATATCGTGAGTGCCAGTGCGGGTGGATGACTGAATCGTGTAAATGAAATGAAAGCCGCAACCATTAAGACATTTAGTGTTAGCGATATTATACCATCTCCAAGCAGGAGGTGTAGAGTAACGGAAGTTACTATTACTATTATATATGAAAATACGGCTGAAGTTGGTTTTGAAAACTTGGATTGTCTCTCAAACACAACAAGATAGGCGGTTACATCGTACGGTGGGGCGAGTAGGAACACCCCTCTATGGAATGTTACAAATAGTATTATGAGTGCACAGCATACAAACACAATGAAATCTCCGACCCTTAGAGAATCATAACCCATACTCTTAAGATATGACTAGAGAATTTAAAGAATAATGTGAGCCCTAACTACTCTATATAGCGTTATGACCTGTTAGCGTTACCGTGGTAAACAGGAATATTTGAGGCGGAGTGGTGCGCGTGGAGCTCTTAGCCCTCACCCAATACTTGTAGTAGCCATATATAGAGCGCGTGTCGGCCAATCCCTAAGTTTTTCCTTACCCACCAAACAAAAAATGTATTTTAGTAGGCAGCTTATTAGTAGTTGATGTAATTGGTCTTTCGCTATTTGTTTATTACTAGGTGAAGCTGCTTGTGGGTGGCGGTTTAGCGCGGGATAATCTTTAAATACTTTTTCATAGGGTTATAGGGGACTCGCTTTGAGAAAGGGGGACCCTTTAAAGGCTTGGCCGGAGGTTCCCGTGAAGGCGTATGTTGAGTTGTCCGATAGGGAGAAGGCTGTTCTGCGGAGACGGCAGATGATGATTCTTGCTTGGAGTATTCTTGGCTCGTTCACATATGCTCTCATATGGTACTGGCTGCCCTCGGTTGACAGCTTCATTGGGAGTCAGTTTGGCTTCGGTGCGTTCGATATAGGCTTGCTCATCTCCTCATTTGGCGGCGCCTTCATAGTCACCAACTTCTTGTGGGGTCACCTCAACGATGTCTACTGGCCGTACAGAGTTATGACTGTGGGCTTCATCGTGGCTGGACTATCAACTGTGGTGTTCCCCCTCGCACACAACTTGGGTGAAATGCTGCTACTCAGGGTATTAGAGGGCGTGTTCAACGGTGCCGCCTGGTCTGGGCTCATCAAAACAGTGCAGCTATGGTTCCCCATTGAGAAGCGTTCGAGGTATCTCGGCGTGATGATAGCTGTGTACAGTTGGGCGATCTCAGCGGATGAGTTGCTTGGACCCACCTTCGCAGTTGGGCACGGGGGATGGCAGGAGTGGAGCATCATTGTTGGCGCCCTAGGGTTGGTTGCTGGTGTGATCACCTATATTGTAGCCAAGCCGTTTGGGCCAATGGTGGGTCTCCCACACCTCGACTGGGGCGATGTTCCCCCCTCCCGCGACATGACGTTCACATCTGTTACAAAGACGCTCTATAGGTATAGGTGGATGGTGCTATCCATACTCGCGGGGTTCGTCGTTATCGGGGGAGCCAACATTGTTTCTGGCTTCTACTTCTCAGACGTGCTTGGGGGGATACAGCACCTCACCCTTCCACAGATCATAACGATCGCTACGGTTTGGGGCATAGCCCAAGGCATCCTCATCCTCATATTTGGGCCTCTGAGTGATTCGACGAGGCGGAGGGTTGTGTTCGTTAAGATAGGTATGGGCGGCGCGTTCCTCTCAATGGTTGGTGTGGTCGCGGCGACAGTATACACCCATATGCCCCTAAGCCTGGTCTACCTTATAACCATAGCCACTGGCTGGCCATTCCTAATAGCCGGGCCAATATTCTCCCTACTCGCGGATAAGTACGGTGTGCAGATGGTGGGTGCCGCCGCGGCACACTTCGAAGGATTCGGCACAGGCGGTGGAGCATTCCTGCTACCCCTACTACTCGGCTCCCTCCTACCCGTGCTTGGGCCAACCTACCCATGGCTAGTGGTGGCTGTAATCTACCTCGCAGTGTTCGTGGCTTGGCTCGTGCAAAAGGACTACGTGGTCAGCAGGTCGCTTGTGGATGTGGCCACACTCAACAAGGAGAAACAGGAGAAGGAGAAAGAGTTCGGCTTGCTCAAGTAATCCAGCCATTGTATTATGCACAAGTTTAAATGGGTTTTCAGGGTTACTCTCTCACCACTATCTGATCAAAAAGAGAGGAAGGTTGGGGTTAAGTTGGGTAGGCAGGCTGCTCTTGACTCTATTTGACGTATTCGGGTATGGGTAACTCTGTTGGCTCCCAGTCTTGGAGTGCACCCCTGTTATATTCATCGTAGGCTGACAGGTCAAGCAGCCCGTGGCCGCAGTTGTTGAAGATTATTACTTTGCGTTCACCCGTCTGCTTACATCTTAGCGCCTCATCGATAGCGTATCTTAGGCCGTGCGCTGACTCGGGGGCAGTTATTACACCCTCTGTTTGAGCGAAGATCTTGGCGGCCTCGAACACCTTTGTTTGGTGGAACGCGGTGGATTCGACCACTCCCCTATGTATTAGGAGTGAGAGGCTTGGAGCCTTGCCGTGGTATCTTAAACCCCCAGCGTGGATTGGTGGATTTGCGAATTTGTGTCCCACTGTGTACATCCTAACTAAAGGCGTGTGTTCAGCGGTGTCAGCGTAGTCATAGGTGAACTTGCCCTTGGTTGTTGAAGGCACAGCCGCGGGCTCGCACGCAACGAACCGTATATCGTTCTTACCCTTCAATTTCTCGCCTACGAAGGGGTAAATGAACCCTGAGAAGTTAGAGCCTCCACCAATACACCCACACATTAAGTCTGGCTCCATGTCTAGTAGCTCCAGTTGCTTTTGCACCTCTAGCCCGATTATTGTTTGGTGCGCAAGAGCATAGTTGAAAGCGGATGCGAGCAGATACCTTGCGCCCTCATTTGAGAGTGTGTCCTCCACCGCCTCACTGATGGCTATCCCGAGTGAGCCTGGGTGATTGGGGTTCTCCTTAAGTAGCTTCCTACCCACCTCGGTGTTCGAGCTCGGCGACTCCAAAACCTCTGTCCCGTAGGTCTGCATAAGTATCTTTCTATAAGGCTTCTGCTGGGCGCTCACCCTAACCATGTATATCCTGCTCTTTAAGCCGAAGAGTGAGCATGACATTGCTAACGCGGAGCCCCACTGACCCGCACCTGTCTCAGACACAGCCAACTCGACACCCTGCTGCTTCGCGTAGTACGCCTGTGGGATAGCCGTGTTGGGCTTCATGCTACCGACTGGCGTGAACTGCTCCGCCTTATAGAATATCATGGCTGGCGTCCTAAGATAGTTTTCAAGCCTCTTGGCGCGTATTAGGGGAGTGGGGCGTGGAAGCCTCCTATACGCATCCCACACGGGCTCGGGTATATCAAACCNCCTCTCCTCCGAGAACTGCTGCCTTACAAGCTCTTTCGGGAAAAGCCTCTCAAGGCTCTCCTGAGGTATTGGCTCAAGTGTGTGGGGGTCAAGCATGGGTGCAAGCTTCTCAGGTAGGTCGGGGACAATGTTGTACCAGCGCCGAGGCAACTCGTCTGGGTCTAGGAAAGCGCCAAACTCTTTATCCGCATACCCTTTAGTGGCCATTAACACACTAACGCGTATCAATTAAAAAAGATATCGCACAGAACACAAGCAAGGAATCTATTAAGCTATGTGTCCCCACATCGTGATGGCTCTCAAACGCCACCCACAGCCCTTGAAATTGTCAAAATACGTGACTTATACCATCGGGAGACTGTCTTTGTGTGGACTTGAAACCATGAACCGTCGTTTGACATTCTAGGACTGTAGAAATGGGCGTTAGGTTTTAGTCATCTTTCCTCCTCAGAAATAAACCCACTAATGTATATACAGCTGTGAATGACACTTTACAATATGGAAGGGGAGTTCAGATATGGGAACCCATAGCTGGATAGGCTACGCAGTACTGCGTCATAAGGGTTTAGCATGAAAATCTTTAGGAGACATTCAATGAGTCGTAGGTCGTATCTTTGCAGCGTAGTGTGAGATTGTTTTTCAACGCTTGGAGAGGAATGGGACTTTAGAGTAAAGACAAAAATCCATGGCCCAGCCCTTGAAGAGTATTTGACGGTTGAGATAAACATAGGGGTTTGGGGTGATGTATTACTGCGTCGAAACGCACTCTGGGTCGAATTTGTCTTGGAACACCTGTGGAAGGTCTTGCTTGCACTGGAGTAGTATTGAAGTGAATCTGTAGGGGTTGGGTGGGCAGGGTAGGTTTGTGCCACTCTGGGTGTTATAGTCGTTACACTGCTGTGGGTCGTAGGTCACACACCAGGTTTGGGTGCCCAGCCCAGTGTATATTACATCTACAAGTACTGGGTTGGCTGGTTCCACCCCGCCTCCAAATCCCCCCTCAAGCATAGACCACGTCTGCTTGGGCGACAGGGTGAACACGAACGCCACAGCGTAGCCGTGGGGTGTGTGAATCACGGCGAGCGGGGGAGAATTGTTCTCAACGCTGCTATCTATGAGGGGTGTTGGAGTGGATGTTAGGAAGTGTGTGCCGAACTGGGAGGCGTTATACGAGTAGATGGGGAAGTAGGCTGAGCCGAACACGTAGTTCTCGAGTATCTTGCCGTCCTGTTTGGCGGCTCGTATGAGAACCCATGACCCAGTCATGCTACCCTTATTGGTAAAAACCCACTTGACAACGCCGCTAGCCTGATTGTACCACTGCCAGCTAACACTCGCTGAAAGAATCCTTTTGGCGAGAAGTTCCCCGTGAATCATGTATTAAATCTCACGGTGTGCTATAAAACACTTACTGGAGCATCACTAGTTTTTGATTAGATAAGATGACAGTAACCTTCTCTACTATAGTTGAATGCTGTCTAAGCTAGTGTGGGGTGATGGTGTTATCTAAGCTCGGAAACCTGTAACCTAGACACCACCTGTCTATAGGCGCAAAGCGTTTATAACTTTGCGCAAGCATGGATATCGTGTCTGTTGCGAGGCAGTTGTTGGAGGAGCTTCGGAGCGACGAGGCGCTGAGGAGGGAGTTTGTCGGGGAGGTAGCCGCTAGGCTTGCGGACGACCCCAATATGAGAGTTCTGTTGCTTAATTCGCTTATAACAGAGGTGACCACTAAGCGTGACCTTGAGTTGCTCAAAGCCGACCTGAATAAGAAGATGGATGATGTGAGTGCTGAGTTGAATAGGCGTATAGATGATGTGAGTGCTGAGTTGAATAGGCGTATAGATGATGTGAGTGCTGAGTTGAATAGGCGTATAGATGATGTGAGGGCGGATATGAGGACTTACTTCTTCGGCTTCATGGGTGGAATACTCGCCACAATAATAACAGTGATAATCACGAAGCTTATCTAGTTAGGCAGGCTTAGGAGGTTTTCGTAGCCGTTAGCTCTGGCTCTTTTGTACAGTAATCACGCCTATCACCACCATAAACAATAGAAAGAAATCTGAGCGTTAAGATAAATATGAGAATTTTTTATCTACCGTGCAATCAAGGACATAGCGTTTCCGCGTGAGTCGCTAGGGTTAAAGAATTAAAATATATGGGCAGCCCCCTGGTGGATGTCTGATGAGTATTTGGCGTTGACGCATCCCCGCATACATAACCCCTACTGCGGTGGGATACCGTGCAATACATCCCCCGCTAAGATTGGTACTCGTTGCGCTGGTAGAGCATTGGCCCCCCAACTCCTCCACATGTTGAGGCTACCCTGTCCCATGGTCTAATAATAAAGGATATATTGGGTCAGAGGTGAGATTGTTGGGGTCTTGGTTGACTTACTCGATTGTTGCACGCGATAAGCGTACGGGTATTATGGGTGTGGGTGTCCAGAGCCACTATTTCAGTGTTGGTAGCGTGGTGACGTGGGGACGTGCGGGTGTTGGTGTAGTGGCCACACAGTCTTTCGCGGACCCAAGCTATGGGCCCCTCGGCTTGGAGCTCATGGCTGCGGGTAGAAGCGCTAAGCAGGCTCTAGAGGCCCTGGTTAAAGCTGATGTGAGGCCAGAGGTGCGCCAAGTGGCCATGGTGGACTCACATGGGGTTGCGGCTGTCCACACCGGCGCTGAATGTACACCGTACGCTGGGCACATACTCGGGGACGGTTTCAGTGTTCAAGCCAACCTTATGGATAATGATACCATCTGGGGTGCGATGCGGGACGCATATGTGGACAATGAAAACCTGGAGTTACCCGAGAGGATTCTGGCTGCACTCGAAGCGGCTGAGGCGGCTGGGGGAGACATCCGTGGGAAGCAGTCAGCGGCGCTACTAGTGGTCGACTCCAAGCTAACGGCCAATGCTTGGTCGGGTAGACTCATCGAGCTACGCGTAGAAGACCACACCGAACCACTTGTAGAGCTAAAAAGACTTCTACGGCTAAGGAGGGCGTACGACTGGGCTGACAGAGGCGACGAATATATGGCTGCTGGACGCCACCAAGAGTCTTCCGAAGCGTTTAAACGAGCATTCGAGTTAGCCCCCGAACTCGTAGAGCTAAGATACTGGTGGGCGCTGGGACTCTACAGGTCCGGCCGCAGAGCGGAGGCTATCCACGAGCTCAGGGAGGTGTGCGCAAAGGAACCCCGATGGAAGAAGTTGTTACGCCTACTGGTAAATGCAGGCAGGCTCGAACCCCAGTTTTACGACGAAGTGTTCCCACAAGGATGAACCACTAAGACCTAAATATAACAAGACGTATAACGACAAGAGCAAAAAACTCAAGTCCCTATCACAGCCACCAAGATCAAAATCAAATTCACCTAATAAGCCCCAGATCGTAATACACTAATATATCTATGTAAAAGGGAAAAGCTACGGAGAATAAATATTATCCCCCATACATAAATAACTATTCTGCGAAACATCATGATAGGATGCGTGAACACCTCTAGCGGGGTGTTAAGAAATACTACCCACCAGATGTTCCAAATCTCAAATAAAATACGCATAAATCGTACAACGAAAACATTTTGAGTTATTAGAGTATCAAAACTATTTACTGAAAAATTAGATGCACTAGCTGTGAACATTGAAACCCGCACACACCGTGCCCTGAAAAAATCTCTCTCAAAATGTTCCCAACATATAGCTCAGAAAGGATACTAGATGTAGCCCTAAACCCAAACTCAATTCTTACTTTAACGACGCATCGAGGTTCACGTACAAAGCCATTAACATAAAAATATAGTTTTACACAGTTATTCAAACTTTTCAAAATCTTCTACCAAAAATAAGTAGTAAAATATATTATAGGTTATTATGATAAACAATATATTCATGTTTGTGATGATAGTGTTCCTGCTACTCCTATTGTTGAGCCTGTATGTCAACACGGTGAGTGCAGGAGGTAACTTTGACCGCTTCTATTTAACCTGCCAAGCCACACCCGTCTCATCCCAGTTACTATGGACCCCAATAATAATAGTCGCCTCCCCTTATGGTGGCTACGCAACCGGTTCAAACAGTGCTTATTCTTGGGGGTCATTCACTTTTGCGTTCGCAGAATACACGAGTTACACCTACACAACCCAACATGAGCTTACAGATCAGATAAGCGCGAGCAATGGTGAAGTGATCGGTCTCTTTGAACTTGACAACTGGACAATTTATAAGCTTCAGACTGTTACAGAAATCGGCATTGGTAACAACAACCCATGCGCGGCAAGTTACACCGCCGAGCTGAAGGCACACACGAATTATATGCAGACATACACATTGCTACCAAGTGGTTCAAAAGTGGATTCAAATATACCACAGTCATTCACTATGACCGATAATTATACAGTTTCCAAAACCTCGCCCCTTCTCGGTAGACCCAAAATCACCTCCTTAAAAATAAATCTATAGTGTGAATAAGTGTTTCAATTACATTAAATGTAAAATTCTCTAGATTGAATAAATCAGGAAATAAAAGAATTAATAATAATCTAAATTCCTCTCTCCCCACCTCCTATATAGATTAATTAGTTGGGGAGAGTAATACTCTCCAACTGGGAAACATGGTCGACCCCTTGACTGAAGCAAAGTCTTCGATCGGGGGGCGTGACAAACCCCTACCATCGGACTGAACATTGTGATAATATGCACGGATATAGGTGTGATAAAGAGGTAGGGATCCTAGGAATAGACATATCAAAAGATCATGTGACGAGTGAGGGTAGGGTCTACACAACAAGAAGGGTTATGAAGAAATACTAAAAGTGAAACTAAACACAATAGTGGTCGAACCCACAGGAGCATACTCAATAAAACCATGTCAATACTTCAAGGAAAAAGGGATCAAGATACTACAAGTAAGCCCAAATATACTATGGAAGGAGAAGGACTTAAGAGGAAAGAAAACAGATTTTTACGACGCACAAAAACTAATAAACATGGCAAACAAGGCAAAGGAGTACAACTACAACCCATTGAAAGAACTAGTAACACTATACGTCTTCCTAAAAGTTGAAAGTAAAGTACAAGAACAGGATAAAAAGAGCACTATTCCTAGTCAGTGACGAGGAAAAAATAAGCAAGGAAATGCTTGAAGAATTCTCTAAAGGAAACTTCAAAATACAATTATACAACTTGGAAAAAAGATCGTACTTGAAGAAATCGAAGTATTATCTAAAGCACTACTGGAAACAAGCGAGAAGATAAAAGAAGTAGAGAAAATGATACAATTACAGTCTGAAAATCACGTTCTATTAACTATACCGGGAATAGGAAAACTTTCTTCGGGAATAATAATAGGCATTGTTGGAGACATTAAACGCTTTCCTAACCCTGAGTCCTTCGTAGCCTACTGCGGTTTAGACCCAATAGTTGAGAGGAGCGGTAAAGCTACTGTAAGTAAGGGAATATCGAAGAAGGGTAATAAGTACTTGCGCAGCTTGCTCTACTTCCTCGCTGAGATGAATTACTCTCGTAATCCTACATTACTAGAATTTTACGAGAACCATAAGGAAAAGTTGAAGGGAAAGAAGTTGTACACTGCTTTAGCCAGGAAATTGGCTAGAATAATTTGGAGTGTTTGGTATAATAATAAGCCTTATGAGCCTAAGTGATCCTCCCCAAATCGCCACGTGGATTGAAAGGTACACGTGGCAATCTTAGTTGACATTATGCTTGAAGTTCAACCGAAATATTTATTACTGAACGCCCCCTTGAATATGGTATATAAGGAGTATAGTACAAGGGCCAGCACGAAGATCAAGGTGCGGAAAACAAACTTAGTAGAACTGGTGAAGGGGAGAAAAGCCTTAATGTTCCTATAAGAGGTCTCTATGGGACCCCTCACCTTATTGTACAAATCCAACACTTCCCTCTTGGGCAGATCTAGATTAGTAGCCCT
>NEXG01000050.1 GCA_003019535.1 Candidatus Marsarchaeota G2 archaeon ECH_B_1 | reverse complement strand
TACAACAACATCAACCCGAGGAAAACGCTGTTTATGCCGCTCGTGGACTTCTTGGAGCTATTCGCTGCGTGGTACACCGAGTGGGGGTGACAAGAATTGGGCTTATCCGGACAGGTCCGATTCTCGGACGGTATCCTGATAACACTTTTCCAAGCCTGGGTGCCGCGAACACCATACTCTAATCCGGACACTGTCACGACGTCTAGGTTGGGGTTAACCTTCAACGCGTTTTAGACTGTGGTAGTGTGATTACGCCAGATGAGTGATACTTGAGACGAAGATGTAGGTGGAGAGAGAAACGCCCTCGGAAAGTTGGCGTTACCCAAAAAATGGGGGTTTTGGTCCCTAAAAAGTGATATTAATGTAGTCTGAATTGTTGAGTGGGCCTTCAATGTTGTGCCCGGGATAGTTATCGATGAGGTTATACTGTGTGAAGTTGGGGATGTACAATGGAGCAAGTACGGATAATGTGAACATTATTTTGGCGGTTTTACACGACTGATTGTTGAAGGGTAGCTTAGACATGTTGATCACATATAGGTATCTCGTCATGAGGGGATGAGTATATGTACCTAATATCACTGAGGCTGGATAGAAGAAGCCAGTTTCATTAAAGGTTTGGTCTGAGCTATAGAGGCCTGTTCCACTGGTGTACACCGAGTTGGGTGCGCCAGCATAATAAGTCAGATTGGGGGGTATGAACGTCTGGAAAGCGTCAACCACGTATCCTTCCCTAGTGACAACAGGTTGGGAGAAGTTGAGGGGGTTCACCGCCCAGGTGTGGTTTAGAGGACCATTCGGTAGCATGTTGCTATCTTCCCCAAAAGCGTATAGCTCGTTTCCAACCCTCATGAACACGGCCAGCAGGTTTGTTCCTCTCGAGGTTATGTTGCCGTAAGGGCTACCGTACAGGTTCATTACCTGTATATAGATTAGGAGTAATCCATCCTCCACGCCCATCTCCACTAGCGTAGGATAATTCAGGTAGCTATTGTTTGAATAATAGTCTCCACCATACATCTCGGGGTTCATATACTGGTTCTTGGGAAACCTGAAATTGAATAGGATTTCCACGGAGGTGTTAAAGTTTGGTGGAGGTGAAAACAGTGAATTATACTCTTGGTATAACTCCTCAATCGGCGCACTCTCATTCCTATCCAGCGCATTCTTTAAGAAGTGAATCTGCTCGGGTGAGTAGAACGCTTGGCCCACGTGGAGCCCCGCTCCACAAGTGGCTCCAACAACCCGCGTGGAGGTTGAAGTGGTCGACGTGGTCGTCGACGGCGAAGTTGATGTTGACGTGCTTAACGACCCAGTAGGAGGCTGGGTACTCGGTAGACGGTGCGCCGTGAAGCTTGAGCCAAGCTCATATCCCGAAATAAGACCCACTATTAGGGCGGTCACAACAAAGGCCACCACAAAGGATCTATTCAAAAATCACAACCCCCCTAGTCAACCTACGGGCAAACTCCCTGACCATAATACCACACATGTACTTCTAACCCTTCGTAATAAACAACATAGCATTGGTCATACGGGCTATTATTCTGAATGGTGAAACTAACGGTTAATGTTGTTCCACTTTGGACACCCATTTCGGTGGTGAGAGTGACTCCGAAAGCGCTCACGCTTACCTGGGAGTCCATCACTACGGTATTGCTTAGAGTTACTTGATAGGTTTGAGTATGATCGCCAGCTATTGTAATATACGGGTTTTGACCTTTCGCTTGAGCCTCACTAATACCCTGCGCCATAGACAAATAGTCCTTAACGTTCTCACTTGAGGGCTGGGAGATTGTGTAACCTTGGACATAGATTATAGTGTTCCCGTTTACATCTTCCACTTTAAACGAGTTTCCGTTCTGTATGTAGGTTGCATACGGAGTGCTACCATATTCTTGAAAGCCCGCTTCTAATACCTCCGTTGTCCCCACACTGCCGTCGGCCGCAGTCCCAAGGAAACCGTCACTTATACTACCTGATATTTGGGCGTTAACGCTAACTTCTAAGTTAGCGGTTAAGTCAACCGAAACGGTAACGTTTGTTGAATCAGGAAACTCGTAGAGTAAGTATATGTTTTCGGGTTGCTCCCAGACGGGCACCGTAACAGTTGAAGTTTGACCAACATCATTTACAACCGCTATTTCTGGCCCATTTGTGTAGGACTGCCAATAGTAGTATGCATTGTAGGGGCATGCGGTTGTTGTGAGAGACCAGTGACCCGTTGAGTCGGTTTCAGCGTATCCACCCGAACCTGTGTAGGGGTATATGGCTACTAAGTGAACCCATACACCACCCAATCCCTGACCCTCTTCGTTATACACCACACCGCTATAAGTTAGCTGACCGCTACATTGAATATAGTTTGGGGATGAAGCTTGCGCTGTGCTCGAAAGGATTATGACCCCCCCCAAAAAGAAGTAGGCCGAGAACACCCAGCTTACGCATGAAAATTATATTAGCCTCGATAAAAATAAATCTTACTTCCGTAATGGGTGGTGTCCGGATTAGTGGGTGGTGTGCGTTTCCCCCAAACGTGGAAAAGCGTTATCCGGACACCATCCGTAAGATTTATCTCCGGATACTCGTGTGAGCAACCTAGTGACTCAGCCCCCCACAACTACCCCCGATATAAGCCGGGTGTAAATCAGAGTAGGAGAAAGAGTATGGTATACCAATTAACTATCCTAGAAGGATCAAAACTCTTGCTACCTTTAATAACCTTTCCAAAACCTCCTCCCTTGGGGCGGGGTGGCTCATCTTTTGAGTCTCAGGATTAGTGGTGCCAGCGCTAATAAGTTGAATGCACCCATCAGGGCGTAAACCATACTTACACCCCTTCCGAAGACCACGGAGTTCAGGTCACCCTGAACTGGGAGCCCGGCGAATAGGTCCTGAAGTTCGCTTCTTGGAGCCACTGTTGCTAAGACAACGAATATGAGGCTTATACTGAATAGGGAGCCCACGTTGTAGATGAGTGTTGCCATACCTGAGGCGACACCTCGACGCGTGGGTGAAACAGAGTTCATAATAGATGCAATGTTTGGGGCCACAAACATGCCGTTACCAGCACCAGAGAGTATCATGCCCACCACTAAATGGGGGTAGGCGGGTGAGGGCGTAGATGAGAAGACCGCTAGCAGGGCTAAGCCCACCGAGCCCACTATCAGACCCGCCGTAACGAAACGTGTTGGACCATATCTATCCGATAGGTATCCGCTTAGAGGGCCGGCGGCCACAAATGCCAGTGAGTATGGTAGCATGAGTATCCCAGCCCTATATGCGTCATATAACAGGACGCCCTGGAAGAATATGCTGAGGTTGAGGGTTACCCCACCCCTTGCAATTGATGAGAAGAGATTAGCGATTATCCCAGAGGAGAAGACTCTGTTCCTGAATAGTCTAAGGTCCATCATGGGGTAAACCATCCTTTTCTGGGCGTAGACAAACAACACGGTCAGGATTAACCCTATACCCGTAATCACAGCATCATACACACCCCACCCAGAGAAGGCGCCAAAAGTCAAGCCGTAGAGGATGAAACCCACACCGGGAGCGAAGAGGAGATTCCCCAGCACGTCGACCCCCTCCCTTATGTGAGCCTGAACACTGAGCTCCCTGAGACGGAAGTATGCCCAAACAGTTGAGAAGCCACCCACAGGTATATTTATCCAGAAGATAGAGCGCCAACCCAGCGTCTGGGTTAGTACGCCCCCAATTGTTAAGCCAACAACAGAGCCCATTATCCCAACCACTTGGTTTATACCGATAGCCCTACCACGCTCATTGGACGGGAACGCATCCGTGAGTATGGCGTTGTTGTTTGCGAATATCAGCGCGCTACCGAGACCCTGAACTATCCGGAAACCCACAAGTGTGGCGCCGTTAGGTGAGACACTGCAAAGCGCGGAACCAACTGTGAACACCGCGAAACCCAAGTTATACATTTTCACCCTGCCAAAAATATCGCCGAAGCGTCCCAGCGTCAACAGCATCACCGCGGCCACAATCGAGTATCCAAGTATTATCCAAACACCATCAAAGGCGGATGTGCCAGGGAGCTCCCGCACGATTGTGGGTAGTGCTAGAACCACGATGTTGGAGTCCAAAAAGGACATAAACGATGCGAGAGTAGTGTTAACTAGGACCATGTATTTGTACTCCAAAACAGGTCGAACCCCGCTTCCATACTTGTCTACATTATCTTGTGGAGATAATTGGAGATAAAGGGTACAACCAAATGGCAAACTAATACAAGCTTCATTCGAGTTATTCAGAGAACCTGGAGCCTAAGCACTAGATTTAGCTATTTCTCCTTATCTTTCGAGTAATTGAGGTATGAGTAGTATGGGGCGTCAACATTCATTCTCCAGAACTCTGCGAATATTTCTCCATAATGGTGGATAACCTCGATGGGCACGTGGTAGAGCACCTCCTCCAGTGTGTACACTGACACTCTGCCCTCTGGGTACACGCGCCTAACCTCTTTCCTTAAATCCTCAGGCTTGAGTCTTTTGAAAAGCTCCTGCGTTTTCTGGTCCACCTCGCGCATATACCTCCTTACATCATCCAAGCTTTTGAAATCATCAAATTTAACTTGCGCCTCACCCCTACCCGCCGCCCGGTAATGCAGCCAGTTATCCTCCACGAGAACGGTGTGAACCAACACATCCTTTATACTATAGAAACTCAACTCCCTATTCTTAGTAAACTCATCCTGCGGCATCTTCTCAAGCGCCAAAACAATCTTATCCCTCTCACGCTTAAAATAATCGAAAAGCTCCTCGTAACCAAGCATAACAACTAGTCATACGATTCAAATATATTTCTTACGTCGAAGACAGCAGACTGAAAAATTTGCAGCTCTGGATTTTCAGTTCAGCAAACAACTAGGATATTGTTAAATTCTAATTATAGTTAGAGTTATCTAAATCACGGCTATTATAATCTCCTGTAAGACATGATATCAAGGACTTTGGAGGGTCTTATTCTTATGAGCACACGTGGATACCTCATAAGTTCATCGAACGTGTGGGACCACTGATTCTTTGGTACATATTTTTCCACGATCCTACGGGTCACATCCCTAACNCCTTCGTGTACAAGTTCAGCCAAACCCTCCACTATCACCCCCTCGTAGGGTTGAGTATCCGTGTCCACGATCAAGGCAACACGCGGATTCTTCATAATATTCTTCACCTTTAATCTATCAACGGATGTAGATACCCAGAAAAATCCACCATCAAAGAGAAACCAGACAGAGGAAACATGAGGAATGCAATCCCCCGAGACTGTTGCAAGCCTGAGTAAAAGGGGCTTCGAAAGTAAACCAATAATTTTAGGATCCCGCAAATCCACTTTTACCATAGAACACACAACTTGCAAAGCTTAATACAGGGAATTCACTGGTTTACTGTTTGAGTAATACTCACCCTCTTCGGCAGCACCGCGCCCACCGCGGCGATAACAACCCCTATTATGGCTATAATGATTGGAATCGTTCTAAAAGTGGGTGTTATAGCAAGTATACCAGCGAACATCACAATGAGACCCAACACAAAAATCCCACTACGCATAACCATAATTCTAACTACGATAATAAAAACTTTTGGGTAAACCCACGCTCAAAAATGAACCCAACCTCTAAGTCGCTCGATCCCTACTCTTCTGACGGGAAAACAAACGGGAAACAAATCTGAAACTCAGCTCAGCCGCCGCCAAGATGAATAGAACCGTGAGAGTCGTCGAGAACACCAAAATTGCCCAGTCAGTAAGATTCACCCAAACCATACCCACCACACCCCAGTACTCATATAACTACAGTTACCAGTTGGGTTGCTCCCAACTATAAATGTTATGGTGCAGGAGATTGTTCCCTGTTCTATCCAGCCGAGAACAGGGTAATACAAATACGTATGAGCATTACTACTATAACTTAAAGCGTTAGATGAATATCCGTTTACACCGTACACAACGTAGCTAGTACTACCCTGCTCAATATTCCATACGTACACATATATTCCAGTTAGGCGTATGGAAACCTTTTTAGTTTTTAAAACAATTATTCTGTGATGATTAGCATAGGTCTGTACTATGATGTTATACCGGGTAAGGAGAAGGAGTTTGAAGAAGTGTTTAACGCGGTTAGGAGCTCATTAGAAGGCTCGAAGGGTTTTGTCTCAGCAATTCTATATAGGCGGGTTGATAAACCGAACTCTTACCTTATCTACTCAGAGTGGGAGTCTCTTGAGGATTTTAAAGAGTTCACACGTAGTAGGCCTTTTAGAGATGTAACATCCAACGGAAGGAAGATACTTGAAAGAACGCCGTACAACAAGGTTTACCAGCTTCTTAACGCCTCCGATGAGGGTTGAGCTGCTCTCAACCTGTTTTCGACACGTTTTTTGACAACACATTTGTAAAGAACCAGTTTATTGCTAGAAGGCTCATGATAGCGTATAGTAGCCAGTAACCTACAACGAAGGATATGCCTGCAGTGGCTGTCAAAGCTAAGAGATAGTATATACCTTCACTACAACCCCTACTTCTAAGACATCTGTTAGTGAAATATGCTGTTAGCCCTATAAGCACGAGTAGGCTCCCTAGACTCCAGTAGTGGTTGCTGAATGAGGACGGCGAAAAAAGCGCGGCGCCCAGCAAACCATAGTATACGTCTTTTGTGGTTACCCTAGAAAAGTATATTGCTGAGGCCATTTCAAAGAACATGGGGAGAAAGAACCAGTAAGTGTTGACAGAAGAAGAAACTATGCTTGCTGGTAATATTTTGGTGGGGGAAGTGTAGAGCCAGTGTGTACCGCTTTGGGCTTCAACGAACACGAAGCCCATAGACGCCTCATTCAAAAGCACTAAGGCAGTGAAGTATTGGTTGTAGACCCTCCGATTCATCTTTTTACCCTCGAGCGCGTCAAGCCCACTCAATATGAACACTAAACCCACGACCATTACAAGCATGTTCGCCCCCACCACGTATGCAAGCGAGAGACCGCTTGGATACGCCACATAGACGCCCGCCCCCACAAACATGGCGACCATCATTGCCACACCGAACAGGATGAGTCTTGCCTGCAACAGGTTCTGAACACCCATGTAACCCCTGATAAGCACTACGATTATCCCCACCATTATCCCAGCAACAACAACGAGAACAAGGGGGCTAACCATACAACTGAAAGAAACACAACCCACTAAATTAAGCTAAACTCTCGACACAGCGTCACCAGAGCACTACGGTTAATCTTTAAGTGAACTCGTCATTCCTAATTTCGAATTTATGGAGGCGCTACAAATCATATGTAAATTACGTGTAGTGTCAGATGTCAGTTTCATTTATATATTTCTTCCAACGTAATATTTTCCTATTCGGCGAACACAATGGTTCTAGACCGTCTAAGAAGACTACTGGTTGTGGGGGAGAGGAAGGCCTTTCAGGGGATAGGCGAAATACTCAGGATCGCTAAGGAATCTAACACTGTAATGAAGAGTATGCTGAGTGGTGATTCAGGAGACCTTAAAGCGGGGCAGGAGAGGATCAGACTCTTAGAGCAGAAATCGGACGAATTGTGTTTCGATATAAAATCTAATGTCATAAATGGTGCAATCAGCCCAAGCATACAGGATAATCTGCTAGCATGCATTGAGCTCGCCGATGATATCGTGGACGCCTACCACTACGCTGCGAGGGAGGTCAACAGGGCGGCCAGCCTAGGTTTACCAGGTGGTGCACGGGTTAGAGAACTGGATGAGACTCTCCTTGATATGCTTGAGCTCGCTGATAGAGCGCTTGATATGGTTAGCAGTATGCTGGAAGTGGAGGACTCGGTGGGGGAGGGGGATTTCCGCCGCGGGATCCAGAAGCTTGAGGAGGAGGCGGATAACGTAAAGGATGCTGGATTCGACAGGCTCTACGCTCTCTCATCCAGTCTCCATTATACGCAGTTCCTACACTACACGGAGCTATTACACAAATTCGACGATATACTTGATGCATGCGAGGATATCTCCGACCTAATCGTGCAGATCACGTCTTCGGTGTCATCCTAGTGATAAACCTGTTGCAACCCGCAGTCTACACGGCTCTAGCCCTAGCTGTAATGCTAGTGTCCGGTAACAATCTTTCTGCGTGTGTATCTACAGCGGTGGGAGCCCGTGCTATAACCATGAGGAGAGCGCAACTCCTAGGTGGGGTGGGTTACTCCCTAGGCATCACACTTCAAGGAAGAAGTATGACTAGAGCCGTGCACCTACTGCTACCAGTAGCAAGCGAAGCACTCATACTCGAAGTGTTCGCAGTCACCGTGATAATATTCATATTAGGCAAACTCACACGGGCATCAATCTCACTCACAATGTCGCTAGTAGGGGTGCTCATAGGAGCCTCACTATCGAGTGGGGTGGCCATAGATAGGAGAATCGTGATTGAAACTGTGGCCATGTGGTTCATCACACCAATAGCCGCAGCCCTCACAGCATACATAGCGGTTAAAGCTAACGCTATCAATGCAGCAAGGAACCCCTGGAGAAGACTCGTTGTGATAAGGCTTATACTAGTGATTTTATCCTTTACCTCCGCCTACACACTTGGCACAAACACCTTGGGATTCCTAGTGGCCCTCTCAGGGTATACCTCAACCAGCCTAATAATAGGAGTAGTCTCAGCATTTTTGGGAGCAATAGCGCTAAGCAGGGGGGAGATAAGAAGGGTAGGCGCAGAGCTCTACTCTTTGAGGTACACACCAGCACTCGTGACGCTACTCAGTACAACACTACTAGTTGAGGCTGCCACTCTACTCGGAGCGCCCCTCTCTAACACCCAAGCCCTTTCATCAGGAGTGTTCGGGGCAGCGCTCGGCTACCGATTCAAATACCTTGACATCAAACCATTCATAATAATAGTGGCGGGTTGGATCATCACCCCACTTCTGAGCCTAGGACTCGGCTACATAATCAATATCCCAGCACACTAAATGGAACCGCACGGAGATTAACAAAAATTGATCCAAAGTGTTTTAGGGCAAGCCAGTAGTGCCACAGCTATAATGCTAAGAAGTAAGCCTCAAGGTTTATTTATACGCATACACTCTTATTCTCGGTTTTAAGTATGGTTGCGGAAAAAGTTATGAGGTTTCAGGGTAAAAACAAGGACCTAAACCAGCTCGCACAGCAAATACTGGCCCAGCTTCAGGCTGATGGATATAAGACCCAAACCAAAAACGCTCCACTAGGAATAATTATACAGGCACAGAAAGCTGGCATCCTGCGTGACATCGTGGCAGCGGACAGAGCGTTCACCATCGTTATCGCTGGCCAACCCAACGACTTCACAATACATATAGGCATCGGTAAATGGATCCAGAACATCGCTGTAACCGCCGCTGAGGCACTCCTACTTTCAACACTCTTCCTCGCGGTGGATGTACCCGAGATGCTCTGGACCGTACACGTGGAGAACGACCTAGCCAAAAAAATAACCCAGATTGTGGGTTAGACCTAAAGCCTAACTCCCAAATTTTTATATTAAAGCGCATATTATGTGTTATCTATATTGATGAGTAGTAGCGATTCGCCTTTCAAAGTTTATACCTAAGGGGGTCTTCAATGGGAGGCTCACGGGGTAAAGATGCTGGGTGCGATCAAGTAGTAGACCACACCTATAATTATGAGGTAGACGAGTATGAGTATTGTCCACGGTAAGTTGTTTCTAGCCACAATACCTTCTTTTCTAACATAGCTGGTAGTTGATACCCCTGCACTCAGAGTCTGTGGGGCCACTGGTTTAGCTACTTCTGCTCCCACTGAATTGAGGGAAGGTGTGAGCCCTATAGGTAGTCCCGTTACCCTCGCCACAGCCGTTTGGAAGGCGCCGAAGGGGGCGTTTGTTGAGGTGTTACTTCCAGAGAGCGCACAGCCAATCCACCCGAATATGGGTGAGACGACTATAAACAGGGTTGAGAGGTTGGCGGCCTTCCACGCAAGGGAGTACGCCATCCCACTGTAATTAAATACGAGCGCGAGACCAACCACGAATACCCCTGTCAATATTCCACCCCAATACTGTTTAAACGGCCTCGCAATCGCCTGCCTTATGGTCGACGGTTTAGCTCCAAGTATTGGTAACGTGACCAGCCATGAAACAAGTATCGAGGTGCCGGCCACAGCTGGATTAAATGCGAATGAGACCGCTACAACCTTATGAAAGAGGTCTGAATAAGCCTTGAGTGATAGTGTAGCTATCGTGGTTCTGGTGAGCGGGGACCACGGACCCGTCCAAAGTGTTACCACTATTATCACTGCGATAATGGATAGCCAGAACTTCAACACATCTGAACGGTTCTGTATATAGCCGGGGTCACTGGGAGCCGTACTCTTAGCTAGGCTGGTTATCCTCTTAGGTCTCCACACCCTTAGAAAACCGAGAAGCACAGCGAAAGAAATGAGTGATCCACTGATGTCAGCCAAGTAGGGACCGATGAATGAGGCCATAGGGTATTGGCCTGCTATATATGAGAGGGATGCCAATATTGCGAAGGGCCACACATCTCTCACTCCTCTCCACTTATCTACTAGGTAAGCGAGCACCCATGGCGGTAGGAGTGCTAGAATAGCCACCACTTTTGCCACAGAAGAAGAAACAAATAGAAGGGGAAGGCCAGTTACAGCTGAGAGAATTATTATAGGTGTGCCAAGCGCGCCATATGATACTGGAGCATTATTGGCGATCGCGGTCACTTTTAAGGCGGTCAACTCTTCAAAGCCTATGGCGATGAGTACGGGGGAAACCAGCGCCCAAGGATACCCGAAGCCTACCAGGCCCTCGAACAGGGCGCCGAAAGACCAAGCCAAAAGTATTGCTTGAATCCTTGTGTCTTCAGTTGCATTCCTAACAACCCACTCTTTAAAGGCGTTGTACTTACCCGTCAAAACAAGGGTATTATAGAAAGTAAGGCCCCAGAACACAATCCAAGATATAGCCCATGTACCAATGAGCGCGCCTATTAGGAAGGACTCGGAGGCATAGACTATAGGAGTCCTCCATACTCCAGCCGCTACCAAAATGGCCACTATAGCTCCAATCAGTGAAGCAAGCCACGCTGTCAATCTTAACACAATAAGCAACAGAAACAACACTATTAACGGCACAAGTGAGAGAACTATAGTCAAAGCCACATTACCAGCAGGATTTAACTGCTGAACATACACAGCGAATCATTATCATGTATCCTAATAAATTTTTCTTTACATAGTAGAAACTGCTAAGAACCAACAATCTCTCCATAGTCTTTTCCAACCTGTAAGTGTAAACACCTTGCAAGTGAGCTACCCCCGCCTGAAGGCGGGAGCCTCCTGCCTCATCACCCCACCATGCCTACCCCTCCCCACTAACCCTAGTGATGGTAGGGGAGGTATTGGGCGGAGCTCAACCGCAGGCACACCGGGTGGCGCCCACCCTGCCCTTTTTAGGAGAACAAGAGAAGCGTTCAAGTCGCGGTCTAAGGTGAAACCGCAGTGGGGGCAGTGGAAGACTCGGTCTTCCAAAGTTAAATTCTGGTTGATTCCTCCACACAGAAAACACTCGCGCGAGCTGTTGTATGCTGGGAGTGCGAGCACAGTTTTCCCACGCTTTAAAAACTCCCACTCCAGCACCCCCTCAGCTCTGAGAACGAGGAGTCGTGGAGTCGAAGCCTCCTCCTCTTTTTGGTTACGCCCCTCTGAATCAAGCCTTGGACGTTTAAATCCTCCAGCACCAACACGTCGTACTCCAACGCGAGGAGAACCCCAATCTTGAAGAACAGGTC
>NEXG01000049.1 GCA_003019535.1 Candidatus Marsarchaeota G2 archaeon ECH_B_1 | reverse complement strand
ACAAAGACCAACTAAGACAAAAACTCGCTCAAACAATCACACACCTCAAAACAAAATACCCCTGGGCATCACTAAGCCCAATGATACTCGAGAAGAACTCCATTGCCCACAAAACCTTTATCACAAAAAGTGCACGTGCTACTTAAAGAGGCGGAGGAAGACCTCCGGTACGGGTGTCTAAACAAGGCCGCATCAGCCGCCTACTTCGCCGCGAGGATGGCGGTGGAAGACATGTTATCTGGACTCAACACACCTATACCACGTCGGGATGACAAGCTCGTCCACATACTACTCAACCTAGGACACACGACGGAAGCAGAAGCGCTTGAGGAACTCTATATTCTAAGGAAGAAGGCCGACTATGACCGGAGCGGGATAACCCAAAACGAAGCTCAGAGAGCCCTGACGCTTGCTTTAGAAACCACAGCATCAATCGAAAAAATCATCCAAAACCACAAACGCGGGTATCAGTGAGCCAAACACACCCAAAAATCCAGCACATCTTTGGTGATATGTGTTTATCCATCTGATTAAACTCCTCATTATAAACAGGATGAATATCGGATTCATCTCATAACGAGGTAACGTTATTAACAACTTTGGTGACTAGTCTCGAGGAGGACTTTGATGGTGTCTCACCTAAGAGCTCGTGACTTGGGTATCAAATTTGACGGTGAGAGCGGTGAAAAGAACTCTATAACAGACGTTCCAGGCGTCGAAGTGGGTCACTCGACGATTATAAGGGGGGAGGGTAAGGAGGCTGTTAGAACCGGTCTGACAGCCCTACTTCTCTGCGGAAAGAAATTCGCGGATGTTAACGTGGTGTGAGGTGTCTTCACGTTGAATGGGAGGGGAACTCACAGGGTTTTGCTCTACGTAGGCGCACGTAGGTACGCATCAGCATATCTATCGTACGCGTAGCGGAGCTTGGGCTTCAGCGCATCATATAGGGACCTCACGGGTTCACTGGTCCCACTCCGCTCCGCCCCTGTCTCGACGTACCCACCCACTCACTCATACGCCTTCCACGTCGTCGGGAAAGGCCTCGTGGGAAACGCCGACCATCCTCAGTCTCCCCCTCCTCCCCGCTATGTGTGCATGTACTCCTCAACCAATGAAGGTCTTGGGTCTATGCTACCACCCTACTGCCCATGCACAACCTAATGTTTAGGCCCGAAAATCTATATAAACCTATCTATATTGAAACCGCTGACTACGGCGAACTTTTAGGCTGGGAAGAGGAAAAACAAGGAACTTGGTAAATAGACATCGAGGCTGGAGCTTAATTTATCTTAACGGGGGTTAAGGGGCAGAAGGAAACCCCGTCCGCGAAGGCGAGGTAGCTCACTGTATCCATATGCGTCAGAACGATACCAATGGGGTGTGAATCCATCAAGGTATTTGGAGATATGATTCTAGGTCCATTAGTACGTCTGAGACTAGAATAACTCGGCTTTTATCTTAAGCCTGTCAGCGGCTTCCTTTTGTTTTCTGTCACGTGTAAGAAGTTTGTCACCTGTCTGCTGTGCAAGAGCGATATAGACCGCGTCGTATATCGTCACACCGCTTGTTATAGCTATATTAAAAGCGCTATCCAGTAGGCCGAGCTCTGGGTAAAAATTCAGATTATAGAGCGATGCTTCTTTTAGTGCTTTGAATGAGAGTGCTGCTTGAGTCTTATCGATAAGGCCTCTGCGCGCGGCCACCACTATTGCGTTACAAGCCTCCTTCACGCAAAGCTCCACGGTCGTGGGGAGCACTCTCAGCTCCCTAAGCACCCTATCATACCCCTTTTCACGAAGACAGAACGCTGCAAGCGCGCTCGCATCAATGACTGTCACGATCTTCTCTCACCAAACCTGAAACCGTTCCCTCGGGCAATTCTGGTAGCTTTGAAATGCTCTCCTCGAGTCTCTTCACATTCTCCTCAGCCTGCACAAGTCGAATCCTATTCGTAATAAAACCCCTTATTTCCTCTGCCCAATTTATCTTCCCAGAAAGCTTCTCCATCTCCTTCTTTATTTCTCGTGGGACCTTGACGCTCACAACATCACTCTTCTTCCCCATACTTAAGCATGCGTAAACCAGAATTTAAACCATTTGGTATTAAAAAGGTATACCTCTCTTTATCACTAACTCCCAGACAACAGTCACCACATTTGTGTGCCCACGCCCTATAAGCGTTATCCGGACACTATCTGTTGATCCTGCACTTACTTAGGGATTTGCTCAATGGTGAACTATCGATGCTTCCACCTCATTACCGTTTAATCTACTCATTGGGGCTAGTAGGTTAACTCATTATCCAAGTGGGTGAGCTCATGTATTGTTGTAGCCATCGCGTCGAGATCGTCGTCTGCTTTTTGCCAGCAATATTCGAAGAAGTTTAGTGCGAAGCCAGCCCAATCCTTGTGCTTCGTGCACCAACTGGCGTAGTAGAACTCCGTGTCCTCGCCAGGTTTACCTGGGTCATCCACTGTTTGCTGCTACCTCGAAGCCGCATCATCCTTACCTTATTTATAATTAACTACAAAAACCTTTTATGAGGAGGGGGGCTATTTCTCCCTCACCGAGCGGAAGGGGACTTCCAACTCCTCAACCCCGCAGAGTTAAACACCCGGATGGAGTATGTTGCCCCGCCCTGAACGGTAGACCCAAAATTCGTACGTGGGGCGCAATCAGCGTCAAACACAAATTTTGATCCACCGTGTGAGGGGTGAGGTTTTGGAAACCTTATAAACACGTATGCTGATACCCTTGACGGCGAGTAAAACTATATCCTAAGACCACAACACGCAGGGTAGCTATTAGTGCATAACTCAACACAAATAAGATATGAGGATTGAGCACTAATCCAAAGCTAACACTAAAGCCAACCACCACCTTTCGCAGGTTTTATCGGAACGTGAATCCCCCGATGGGACAAAAAACTGGGCATGTTGAGGGCCCCAGCAGTGGATTATTACTAGTTTTCGTCGATTGTCATTATTTTTCGGATAGATTTATTATTCTGAAATAATTAACTTATCTGGTGGTTTCTGATTTGCTGGTTAGGATTGGTAAGAAGAGAACGCTTGTTATTCCGAAGAAGATAGCTAAGGAGCTTGGGATAAGTGAAAACACGCTAATGAAACTTGATGTAGAGGGCGACAAGATAATCATGACACCCCTCATGGATGCCGTATGGCTTTCGATTCACGGTGAAAAGTTCTGTAGGATCACGCTCAAGGAGTTGGAGGAGGGGAGTGTTGCTGAGCAGAAAAAGCGCATTGAAGGTGCTCATTGACACAAGTTTTATCCTACCCGCGCTCGGCGTCGAGGTTGAGAAAGAGGTAATGGATACAATACCTCATTTCAGGCGTTTTGAGGTGTACTACTCCGAGCTCAGTATACTTGAGGCGATGTGGAAAATACTAAAGGTAACTAGACCAGAGAACCTCAGCAAAGTGATGATGGGGATAGAATCAGTCCACGCTAGCTATAAACACCTACCCATACCTTCAGACGCATTCATCCGAGCCGTAGAACTCTACAAGAAAGGACACAGCGACTACATCGATAATCTACTCTACAGCACCGCTCAAGCGAACAACCTTAAATTCCTAACAATAGACCAAAGCTACATAGAGTTCCTAGAGAGAAACAGCGAAAACGGTCACATCATAACCCCAAAAGAGATCACGAGGGTTATATGATAATGGAGGAGAAGTGCTCGTAGCTTGGGTGAGGCCCCACCACCTTCACATCTGGTGGCAAACACGGTTGGCTACCACTCATCACCCTCCTCAAGTTGGCAGGTAGATTTAAAAAGGGTTATAAATATCCAAGTTGATGATTTCCCTACCGGGGATTAGATTTGGATGGTCGCAGGCTGGTTTCCAATCGGAGATGGGTCTGCCGGGTAGTGAGGACCCTAATAGTGACTGGTTCGCATGGGTTCACGACAAGGAGAATATAGCTGCTGGCGTGGTGAGCGGCGACCTCCCAGAGTATGGTCCAGCCTACTGGCACAGGTTCAGGGAGTTCCATGATGCAGCGGAGAGGATGGAGCTAAAGATCGCTAGGATAGGGGTGGAGTGGAGCAGGGTATTCCCTAAGCCCACCCTTGATGTGCAAGTGGACATCGAGCAGAGGGGGGACATGGTGACCCACGTGGATGTTAGCCAATCGCAGCTTGAGAAGATGGATGCCATCGCAAGCAAGGATGCGGTCGAACACTACAGAACCATTTTCTCCGACCTGAAGAGGCGTGGGATAGAGTTCGTCTTGAACCTCTACCACTGGCCTCTGCCACTCTGGATCCACGACCCAGTGGCGGTTAGGAGGGGTGAGAAAACGGAGAGAACTGGGTGGCTATCAACCAGAACAGTGGTGGAGTTCGCGAAGTTCGCTGCATATATAAGCTGGAAGCTGGACGACCTCGTTGACGCCTACTCAACTATGAATGAGCCAAACGTTGTGTGGGGAGCCGGATACACTAGTGTCAAGAGCGGTTTCCCACCGGGCTATCTAAGCTTCGCACACTCGAGCAGGGCTATGTATAATATGGTTCAAGCACATGCGAGGGCCTTCGATGTGTTAAAGACTCATAAGAAGCCTGTGGGCATCATATACGCAAACTCCGACTTTCAGGGGTTAACCGCAGGTGACGCGGATGTGGCGTCAAAAGCTGAGTTCGACAATAGGTGGAGGTTCTTTGAAGCCATAGTTAACGGGGATCTGGGGGGTTACAGGGATGACCTCAAGGGTAGGCTGGAGTGGATAGGGGTCAACTACTATACTAGGTCTGTCGTGAGAAAGGCGGGGGAGGGATACGTGGTGGTGCGCGGTTACGGTCATGCGTGTGAGAGGAACTCGCTAAGCGCGGATGGGAGGCCTACAAGCGATTTTGGATGGGAGTTCTACCCAGAGGGGTTAGGGAACGTGCTCGTGAAATACCGGGAGAAATATGGGCTCCCTCTCTACGTGACCGAGAACGGGATAGCGGATGAAGCAGATTATCAGAGGCCCTACTACTTGGTGAGCCACATCTACCAAGTCTATCAGGCGTTAAGACGGGGAGCCGACGTGAAAGGCTACCTGCACTGGTCATTAGCCGACAACTACGAATGGGCATCGGGGTTCACCCCACGCTTCGGATTATTAAGGGTGGACTACACAAACAAGAGTCTGTTCTGGAACCCCTCCGCCTTTGTTTACAAAGAGATAGCCGGGTCCAACGGGATTCCAGACCAACTCGAACACCTCAACAGAGTGCCACCCACTAGGGGTCTACGGAGATAAAAATAGGCTCGAAAGTTTTCAATCAACACAAAATATAGTGAGTCGCTACCCACTTCCAATGACCAGGATAAACACGTGTGTTCTTCCTCACTAACTAGTAGTGATAGCGGCGTGGTTGTAACACCTCCTCCCCGCATCACCACTAGGGTGCTTCTCATTATACCACTACTCCCTTGTTTTCGGATTGGGAGGGGATGGTTCGTGTTAACGCAGGGAGCATAACCCTCTGAGACAGGGTAGCTTACAGGGCTGTCAACCCATATATTTGATACCAGTTAGTCTGCGATAATCGAATTGAGATATTCATGGCAGACCTGCCTAAGGCGTGTATCTCACACAGTGGTTTATGATAGTAAACATTTTTTTGATTAGAGCAAATAATTGGGATTATTATGTAGGAAGAGGATTGATTGTGTATCTCTTATCGGATAATCCCGGGATAGTTTCGAAAAGTATTTAAGGTGGATTATTTTACATATATCTCAACCATGAAACGCAGACATATTTTGGCAGTGCTAGCCTCGGTTCTTTTAGGTTTTGCCGCACTCTTACCCCTAGGATTAATAGGCTCTCTAAACGCCCAGACTAGTGCGCCTGTGATCACCATCAAGACTCTCAACTTCTTCCCACCTGACTATGAGGCTGCTCAGGTGGTGTACAATGAGCTTAAGGCTGTGGGTTTAAATGTCCAGCTATTGGAGGAAGGACCCGCTGAACTATACCCAGAGGTTCAGACGAACCATAACTTCACCATCTACCTCAACGCCTACTCCGCGGCCCCGTTCCCCAGCCTTATGTTTGAGGCGTTCCAGAGCTGGAACAATTACCCAAACGGCTACGACATCACGGGTTTCCAGAACTCCACACTCGACCAGCTCACAAATCAGACCCTTGAAGCCGCGAACCATACACAGTTCGTTCAGGGTCTCTATAAGATGGAGGACATCGTGGCCCAGCAACTCCCCATGATCGGGTTGTACAACGATATAAACACCCAGCTCGTGAGCAAGGCCTTCGAGGGATACGTCGTGATGCCTGGGGGCGAATTCACCCAGCTCAACCCCTGGTCCGCCATGTATCTACACCCAGCCAACAATCAATCTGGGGGCGTGTTCACCCTAGCCTACCCGGCGGATTTAGAGCACCTTAACCCATTTGCCCAGACAAGTGTGAGGGGAGAATTCGTCACCTTACTCATATACGACCCACTCTTCAGATATGCACCCAACCTTTCAATAATCCCATGGCTTGTGACCAACTACTCTATCACCAACGGGGGTAAAACCTACACGCTAAATCTAAGGGACAACGTCACCTTCCAGAACGGTGAACCACTCACCGCGCAGGACGTGGCGTTCACATATGAGTTCATACTCAAGTATAAGGCACCACTATTCTACGATTTTGTGGATATGATTAATAACATAACCACGCCTAGCAACTACACTGTGGTTTTCCACCTAAGCGAGCCATACGCTGGGCTGCTCAGCGCCATGACAACCATCCCAATAGTCCCCGAAAGCATATGGTACAATAAGAATCTGAGTTGGCCCAACCCCGACCCAATCGGTAGTGGGCCATTCATGTTCCAGTCCCGTGTTCCGGGTGAAAGCATACAGCTCGTGGCCAACCCACACTACTGGCTTAAGGGTGTACCCAAGCTTTCAGGGTTCGATATCGAGGTGGTTAACCAGGAGTCAGTCAGGGTGCTTGATATTGAGAAGGGTGTTGCCGACGCTGAACTCTACGCCACACCTCCAAACCTAGCCGCAGCCGCCCTGAACTCCTATCCGAACAGTGTTGAAGTGCTCAAGTCACCCGACCTCTGGATGATGTACCTATACTTTAACCTGCGTGAGTATCCCACTAACAACCTCCACTTTAGACAGGCCACCGCCTACGCCATAAATAAGACAGCTGTTATAGACGCATATGGAGGAGGTTACCCCATGCCGAACGTGTTCGTCACCCAGCAGTGGAATCCTGGATTAGTCAACCCCAACCTACCCAACTATTCATACAACCCCACCCTCGCACACCAGCTCCTCGTAAAATACGGATTCATAAGTGCCCCCACCACTAACAACAACTCCACCTACCTATACGTGGGTATAGCCGTAGTGGTGATAATAATCGGTGCAGCCGCGGCAACCCTTCTACGCAGGCGTTAGCTCACTGTAGAAGGCACCTAGACTTCCTATCCTCCCCTCTTTTTGTTAGCTCCGGATGACTCGTTCTGCACACAGTTGAGGCGATTGGGCAACGAGTACTGAACCCACACCCGCTTGGCAGCTTGATTGGTGAGGGCACCTCCCCCCTGATGGCCTCAAGCTTCTTAGAGCCAATCGTGGGTATCGACTTCACGAGGGAAAGCGTATATGGGTTCAGGGGTTGTCGCAGAACAGACTCGGTGGGTCCCTCCTCCATGATCTCACCCAAGTAGAGCACGTACAGGTAGTCGGCAACATACATGGCCTGAGCTAGGTCGTGGGTTATAAAGAAAAAGCTCGTGCCATAGCTATCCCTTAGGCTCATAATCAGGTTTAGAACGCCTATCCTGAGTGATACGTCCAGCATGGATGCGGGTTCATCTGCGATTATAAGTGCGGGTCTACTCACCACAGCCCTCGCAATGATCACCCTCTGCAGCTGCCCCCCGCTCAGCTCCCAGGGATGCCTCCCCAAGAATTGCTCATCCTGCGGTAGACCCACACTGCTCAACGCCTCCCTAGCTAGGCTGACCCTCTCGGAGGGTTTGTAGCCGAGTAGGAGCAGGGGCTCCTCGACTATTTGTGAAAGCGTGAATCGAGGGTTCACAGCAGCCCAAGGGTCCTGGAACACGAATTGAATTTTGCCTGTGGGAGACGAGTGGTCCCCGTATAAAGCGCTACCCATGAATTCAACTGTGCCCTCGCTTGGGGGCTCAAGGCCGCCGAGTATTCTCCCAAGGGTTGTTTTACCGCTGCCGCTTTCACCCACCAAGCCAATGATTTTCTTGTCAGGTATGGTTACGGAGACACTCCTCAGCGCGGTGAGGATGATCCTACGCCTCATTATCCAGTCGCGTAGACCCGTCCTCAGGGTGAACCTCTTCGTGACATCCCTAGTCTCCGCGATAATCATATCCAACCACCTTATTACTTATCTGCTCCGCGAAGAAACACTTTGATACCCTACCATCAACATCCACCATGGGTGGCTCCTCCCTCCTGCACTCGTCAACCGCAAACCTGCATCTCTCAGCAAACCTACACCCAGTTATAGTCTTCGATAGGTCGGGTGGGAAGCCAGCTATGGGCTGCTTTTTAACCCTCCTATCCAGGGTGAGTAGACTTTCGGTTAGGGCTATGGTGTATGGGTGAAGTGGTTTTGCTAGCAACGCCTGAGAGGGTGCCGCCTCAACTATTTGCCCAGCGTACATTACAGCCATCCTATCAGACACGTAATTGGCCACCGCTATATCATGGGTTATAAATATCATCGACATCTGGAATCTCTGCTTTATATCTTTGAGTAGGTTGAGTATCTGTAGCTGCACCGAGACATCGAGACCAGTTGTGGGCTCGTCGGCTATGAGTAACTGTGGGTTGAGTAATAACGCCATCGCGATTATAACCCTCTGCCGGCTGCCCCCGCTTAACTCATGGGGGTAGCTCCTATAGTAATCCGGTGGTAAACCCACCAGGCTGAATAGCTCCTTAACCCTCCTCTGCGCTTCTACGCGCGGAATACTTCTGTGCGCAAGAATCACCTCGACGAGTTGGTCGCCCACCCTCAGTGTTGGGTCGAGCGAGTTCTGGGCGTTCTGGAAGACCATGGCAATCTTCTCCCACCGAATCCTCCTCATCCGCTTTCTCGGTAGGGAGACAATATTGACTCCCTCGAACAAGATTTCCCCGCTAACCTCAGCATTGGCTGGTAGGATGCCGATGATCGCGTTCCCAAGGGTGGATTTACCGCATCCAGACTCACCCACGAGCGCCAGGGTTTCACCCCTTCTAAGCGTTAGGTCAACGTGGTCAACCGCTCTAATCCTAGCATCCAGTGACTCATATACCACGCACAGGTCCCGCACCTCTAGGAGCACATCGCCCTCACTCATCTCGCCCTAACACCCCCAACCCCTCCACGTGGGTCGAGCAGTCTCTCAAGCCCTCTTCCCAAAAGGGACACGGAGAGTACGAACAGTGTTATAAATAGCCCTGGGAACACGATGTCCCACCAGGCCCCGGTAACAACGGCTCCATTGAGCTCGGCCTGGTAGAGGACGATTCCCCAGCTCACCTGACTCACGTTACCTATCCCAAGAAAATTCAAGCCCGCCTCAATCACAACCGCCCCAGCCACCGCAAGCAGGGTGTTCGACGTAATCATATGCACCTCATTTGGTAGAATATGTCTTCTCAATACGTAGAACGTCCTCGCACCGGAAATCTTAGCCGCCTCAACAAACGTCCTCGATTTGAGCGTCAGGGTGTCCGAGCGGATTATCCTCGCAACACTCATCCAGCTCGTCAGGCTTATCGCGAGGATGATGTTATAATCCGAGGGCCCAAGTAGAGAAACCAAGATTATGGCGAGCACTATGCTGGGCATAATTATGAACAAGTCGGTGACACGCATCAGAAACTCCTCCAACACCCCTCCAAGATAGCCCGCGACCAAGCCCACTAGGATGCCGATAACCATCGTGAAAAGTCCCGCCAAGAAGCCTATCAACACCGACCTCTGAGTCCCATAGATTAAAAGGCTTAGTATGTCGTGGCCAGCATAGTCTGTGCCGAAGGGGTGAGCTAAGCTTGGTGGTGAAAACGGGGTGTACGTGTTGAGGATTTGCTGTTGACCCACGATTAGCGGGCCGAAGATCGCGAGTACAGTGAAGGATAGGGTTCCGATGAAGCCAGCCACCGCTGGGGGGCTTCGAAGCATACGCCTCATGAAGGCTTTAATCGTATCTCACCCGCGGGTCGATTAGCCCATAAAGTATATCCGCTATATAGTTCGAGGCGATGACAACTATCGCTATAAAGATAAACGTTGCCTGAAGCACTGGATAGTCGGAGTTTTGAACCGCGAGATATATAAGGGAGCCCATACCATCCCATGAAAAAACGGATTCCGTGAATATGGCTCCAGCGACTAGAAAGGACATCTGCACCGCCATGAACGATAGCTCCGGTAAAATAGCGTTCCTGAGGCCGTGCCTGAAAACGATTGTTCCTTCACCCACACCCGCAGCCTCAAACGTCCTAATGAAGTTCTCCCTTAAAACATTGGCCGAAGAGGCACGGGTTATAAGGAAGTTAGAACCAAAGAAGAAGACAGCTATGGAAATCATAGGCCCAATCAGGTGATGCATATAGTTAGCAGCATAAGACCACCAAGAGCTGAAGGTCCTATTCAGCGTCACCGTGCCCCCCAGAGGTATCCACCCCAAGTAGAAGCCCAACACGAGGAGGATTATCAGCGCGAGCCAGAAGGCTGGGAGAGAGATCAAAACCACGCTCAACCCGCTGAAACCCCTGTCAAGCATAGAGCCGTACCTTCTACCAGCCAGCAAACCAAGCGGTATGCTCACCAAGTAGGAGAGGAGCATACCGCTACCCATCAACACAACCGTGTTAATAAACCTGGTTGGGAATATAACTTGGAGCACGGGTGTACCAGTATAGACGAACGAATCACCCAAGTTCCCATGGAAAAAGTTCCTCCAGAAGAGTACGAATTGGAGCCAGAGGGGTTTATTCAACCCGAACTCAGCTGTTAACACCTGAGCCGCCCCAGGTGGGAGGCCGGGGCCAACCATGATTGCCACCGGGTTGCCCAGTAGGCGGAATATAAAAAAAGCTATACTCACCGATACGAAGAAGAGTATCACGCTGGTTACCGCCCTCCTAGCGGCGTAGGTGGCCAGCCCCATCCACACCACCCACTTCAGCACTTAACGACCAGTGAGTCGGTGTCCCGTGGATACTTATTAACCCATTCCGCTGAGTCCTCGGTTATTATTATGGTGTCCGAATGTCTAAACCCACCCAGCCCCGGGATGTATATGCCTGGCTCACAGCTGAACACCATCCCCGGCTTTAGCACCGTTTGCTCACCCACATCTAGGAAGGGTGGCTCATGGCCCTCAAGACCCATCCCGTGACCGGAGTGGTGGCGGAGGAAATCTGTCACACCATACTCCTTAGCAACCCTATAGGAAGCCTTATCAGCGTCAGAGCACTTCGCACCCGGCTTCAAAGCTTGGAAGGCCGCCTCCTGCATTTTGAGCGCTATCTCATGATATTTACGCACCTTCTCGCTTGGCTCCCCCATGAATAGGTTGCGTTCCAACTCACTGTGGTATCCCCCCACATCCGCGCTCGCACCCGTCCCTATTATATCCCCCTTCCTTATTGGGCGCTCTATGCTTAAGGCGTGGGGGAAGGCTGACGCTTCGCCCACTTGGCCCCTTATCCCAGCGTGGGCTATTAGGGGGCTCGCGGTGGTCGCCTTAAACTCTGGGCCAAGCTCACGCTTCATTTTCACCGACGCTTCCAGGGATGCTCTCGCAGCCACCTCAAAGTCGTACACACCAGGCGCAACATATTTCTGTAGTAACTCATGGGCCACATGCCCCCACCTGACACTCTCCCTAATCAGCGACAACTCATTCTCAGACTTGATGATGCGCATCTCGTAGAGGTCGTCCCCCACAGGGATAAACGACGTGTTGGGCACGAGCTCAGAGAGGAGTGGACCCTTGTAGCCGTAAGGGCTACTGTAGAAAGCGGGGTTGTCCACACCGATCTTTTTACCCGTCAACCCGATCTGCTCCAGCCAACCAGCGAACAGCTTCATGGGGTGTACTTCACCCGGATAATCCATGTAGGTGAACACCCTTGTTATAAGCTTGGTCTGATAGGGCAGGTGATCCTTTTCTATAATAGGCCCAAAAAAGGTTATCTCACCTTCCCTAGGCACTATAATCGCTGCAGCCCTCTCAGTTGGCAGATAATTAAACCCTAAGAAATACTTTAAATTAGTAGGCCCACTCATATACACCGCGTCAAGACCCTTACTGGACATAAGTCCCCGAAGACGACCTATCCTTCCCTCATATTCAGATTGGGGCAATTTAAACATAGTATAGAGTGAGATAGTGCCACCTAAATACCTTTCGTCAAAACACAATTCAAATTTAAGGTTCACAGTCGAAAAATGTTTAAACACATCACCAAAAATAGAGGTCCTATGACTGACCCAATATAACTAGTGTTTTAATCAGCAAATAGCAAACGTCTAAATCGCCCGTAAACGATACGGCTTTATGAGAATAACTCATGTTTTAACCATATCAATCCACGTGGTAAGCGGCTTGTGCAAACCCTAAGTCACCGCTCCTATTAGTAGCGTTTTTAGTTTGAGCCGTTGTCAGCAGTTTCAATATAGATAGGTTTAAATGGATTTATGCTATATGGGGTTACAGGCGTGCTGAGAAGCTATTCGCTTGAATATGATTGTGGAG
>NEXG01000048.1 GCA_003019535.1 Candidatus Marsarchaeota G2 archaeon ECH_B_1 | reverse complement strand
AAGAAAACACCCTTCACACCACTCGTAGACTTCCTAGAACTATTCGTGCACTGGTACATTGAGTGGAGGTGACACGGATGAAGTCTTATCCGGACACCATCCGAATACAGGGAATTAATTCTTAAGAGCATCAAAGATAAATACATTAAAGAAAATGAAGACAAAACTTGTTCTCTTGCCCTTGCAGAGGAATTGAAAGGCAAACATATAATTGCCTTTGAGGTTGACTTTGATTCAATTCGCAAGAACCTTGAGGATGCCTTAAAATCAGATGCAGAATTTGATGCTTTAATGGAGTCTATTGAAAACGGATTTATAAGAGTAGTGAGAGAGTATAACAGAAACCAATACAGACGTATTCTACTAAAAAAGGAAAGAAAGCCTATCCTTGGCCAAAAGAGTGATAAAGAGGATGATCCTAAATGAATCCCTTGCTCTTATCAGGTTTTGGGATAAGTATCGACGTGAACAAAACACATCTCACCATTAAGCAGAATGATAATGTAATGGAATTTGAACCTCACAGGATGCCATATGATTCAATCATAATTGACGGTCATTATGGATCGATATCATTTGAGGCCATGCGTTGGTTATCAAAACATGATATAAACATAGCTTTACTTAACTGGAACGGCAATTTGTTATCCACAACATTGAGTCAAGAAACACTTAATGCACAATTGAAAATAAATCAATATGAAAAACACTTGAACACAGAATCAAGGTTATACATTGCAGGTCAGATCGTTAGGCAAAAGGTAAAGTCATCTTTAGGCCTCTTGAAAGCATTCTCAAACTTCTATGATGTTGATCTATCCACAATCGACAAGGAAATTGAAAGAGTGAATTACGATAATATTAACAGCTTAATGATGTACGAAGGTAGAATAGCATCGGCTTACTGGTCTGAGTTATCAAGATATTCAATTCCTTAGCTAAAGATTTCCACTTTGAAGGAAGGAAAAACCTATCGTATTCATGGAATATGAACGCATCCGATCCAATCAATGCATTGCTGAATTACGGATATGCGATACTTGAATCAATGGTAAGGAAAGATATCAATACCATAGGTTTAGATGTTTCAATCGGCTATCTTCATGAAATAGACCACTCAAAACATCCTTTGGTATATGATTTACAGGAACTATTCAGATGTGTTGTGGATTATTCAGTAATCGAATTACTGGAAACCAAATTAAATAAATCAGATTTCATAACAACTGAGAATTATCACGTAAGGTTGAAACCTGACACAGCAAAACTATTGATTGAGAAAATCAAAAACAATTTCAATCAACGTTATGAATTCAAAAACAAACAGCACACTTTGGAAAATATCATGTTTGAGAACATAAGGGAATTGAGCAAATACATTTCTGGAAATAGCAAACATCTTGAATTCTCGATACCGGACATAGCAATCAAAAGGAATGATAACTCTCAGGTCAGAGATAAGATCATGTCAATCGATCCCGAAAAAAGGAAAGAGTTGGAGATAAACAAGTCAACGTTGTGGTATCAACAGAAAAAGATTAAAGAGGGAAAAACAATTAAGATTTATAATAAAACAAGGGAGAGAATTGAATGAATTTCTCTGATGAAATCATATTAGGTGCAGGCTGGGCTGGTCTACTTTATGCAAAGCAGGAGCTAAAAAAAGGGGTAAGAAATTTATCATTAATAGAAGCAGATAAAAAAGGAAATTTTGGAGGTTTATTGAAAAGTCAAGTTATCGATGGATTTACTTTTGATATTGGGGGACCTCATTTACTATTTAGTAAAGATAAAACCATTTTGTCAGAAATTATAAAATTACTTGGTGATAATTGTTCACTTAGAGAAAGAAACAATTTTGTTTATTATGATGACCAATTTATACCATATCCTTTTGAAAATGGGATTTATAAATTATCTCCGGTTAAGCGTGTTAAATTTGTATATGGGATCATAGAACGTATGATATATATGGCAAAAAACAAGGAATGGAAACCTGAAACATTCCTTGATTGGATTACAGGCTTTTTTGGAGATTATATGGCGGATGAGTATCTAATACCATATAACAAGAAAATCTGGAAAAGGCCATTAGAGAAAATGGCAGCCGATTGGGTTTTTACACCGGGTAGACTGCCATTTCCGGATCTTGAAGCAATGATAAAATCTGCTGCTGGAATTCCAAATATTGGATACGGAGAACAGGCACATTTTTATTACCCTAAAAGTGGTGGCATTCAGTCTTTGTACAATTCGCTATTTGATAAGATAATAAATGATAATATAGAAATTTTCGATGATGAAAGAGTAACAAACATTGATATATTATCGAATGGTAATTTTTCTATAAATGGAAAATTTGAGACAAGAAAACTTGTAAGTACAATACCACTTCCAGAAGTTCTGTTATCGCTGGATGAACACGACAATAATGTTAATTTAGCAAGTAAATTTGATTATAATAAGGTTGTAATCGTTGGAGTAGCACTTAATTCAAAGACCCCAGAACATACGTCAGTGTATGTACCTAATTCAAATATTATATTTCATAGATATACATGGATGAGCTCACTAATACCTCCGTCGGATAACAGTAAAAGCAACCTTATAGCGGAAATTACAATCCCAAAAGGGGAAAAAATTGATCTTAGAAGAATAGAATCTGATACCCTAAAAAATCTAGCTGATATAGGAGTTATAGCTGATGAGGATGATATAATTTTCAGTAAAACATGGGTGAATGAATATGGATATCCTATATATACATTAGATCATAATGACATAAGAAACGAAGCAATGCGTATATTAAAAGAAAATAACATTGTATCAGTCGGAAGATGGGGCTCATGGCATTACTGGAACACTGACATGGTTTACAAAGCAGTCTCAGACATTAGTAAAGAGGAGGTAGGTAATTGATGGAATCTTTAAAAATTAATTATGTAATGTACGGAACAGGGCGGACTGGAGGTAAGAGAGTATTACTTAACTTTATGAACGAACTAGTAAAACAGGGGCACGAAGTTTGATTAACCACAATATATTATGATGACTGGTTTCCCCTTACAAAGGATATCAAAATAATATCTAAAAGGACCCGCTTTAATCAATACTTGCTTTATGCAAAATCTAGAATATTAGAAAGTAACCAATTGCTATATCATTTAGACTATATGAAAAAACTACATGATATGATCCCGAAGGTCGACATTAATGTTGCAACTTTTTCTCCAACAGCATATGTGGCAAGCTGGAAAAGTATAGATGGATCAACTCCTTTCTACCATATGCAGCACTTAGAGACTATAATGTTCTCTAATCCTCTTATGAAAAAATTTATATTAGACACCTACTTCCTTCCCATTTATAAAGTGGCAAATTCAAAATGGCTTCAGCAAAAATTACGTTTAATTGTAGGAACAGAATTTCCCATTTTAAATCCGGCGATAGAGCATGATATTTTCTATCGGAGAAACGTGTATAAACAAGATAGCAGAAATATTAACATAATAGCGTTAGGTAAAGGTGGCTGGAAAAATACGATAGGAATATATAATGCGGTAAATTTGGTCAGGTCAAAGTTGCCTAATAAAAAAATTATTCTTCACTTTTTTGGCCAAAGGCCCATAAATGGTATAAAATTTGATAATAGGGAAACGATTTTTCACAAAAATTTAAGCGATGATCAGCTTGCTGAACTGTACTCAAATTCTGACATTCAGGTTACATTTTCAACTGCTGAAAGTTTCCCGCTCCCGCCATTGGAAGCAATGGCTTGTGGTTCCGCAGTTATTACAACACCATATGGGACAGAGGACTACGTTATTGATGGCCTCAACGCCTTGATTGTGGAGCCCAACAACGTAGAGATGTTGGCTGATAAAATAAGGCTATTAATAGAAGATGAGGAATTAAGGCAAAAGTTAATTGAGAATGGATTTAAAACAGCTTCTAAATTTAATTATCCTGAACAAACAAAGATCCTTATAGAGCAATTTAAACAAGCACTAAATCGATATCAAAATAGTTACGTTAAGGAGATGCAGTTATGAAACTTCTTCCTTTTGGGTATTATATGTATAAAGTTAGAAATCTAGAAAATCATGGCACCGTAAACCTATTAAAATTAACTCTAAGGTCGTTATATTTTATATTATTTGGAATTCCGGATCTACATTCTCATATCAGATATAGGTGTGTAAAGTCTCAAATCAAAAACTTGAAGACACTCGATGTAGGGGGGGGGGGCCTGGTTACATTAGTTTTTCACTAGCTATAAATGGTATCCAAGACATCACATTATCACCATATACAGAAATTGAATTCAACGAAGCCATGCATATATAAGGAAAGCGATTATTGATTTCAAAATATTAAAATAATTAAGGATGACGCTGAATCCCTCAATTCATTTGAGGATGAATCTTTTGAGCAAATAATGGTCATTGATGTTTTCGAACATGTGATTAATCTAAACAATGCCGTCGAGCAAGTTATAAGAAAGCTTAAAATAGGCGGGAGACTCGTCGTCTCCGTTCCGACTTATGATTACCCAAAATTTTTTGGAGAGGCATTTGATAAAAATATTGGTCACCTGAGGCACTTTACTTTAGAACAACTAAAATCTCTATTTGAAACAAGAGGATTGAGAACTGAAATGATAAAACCATATACTTATTTTTATACGTCAAAACTTTTTTCAGTATATTACAAATATAATCTAAAAATCTTAAATTTAATTCTCAGCCCCCTCCTTAACATGCTGTCATTCTTTACTGAGTTTATCCCTAAGTTGCCTTTGACAGAGATTGCAGCGGTCTTTATAAAAATTCACTAATTCTTTTTACAAGCATAGTGTCACAAATTATGTATAAGAGAATCCTAGAACAAGAGAAGTAAATCTCTTGAACCAGGAGACATACATCTGAAATGTTTACAGCACTTTGAGACAAAATGCAAAAACAATTAAGATACAGATTGACTCCATGCCTTGGAAATGGATGAAAGAAAATATTCCTCACCAGTAGAGGTGTTCAAGATTGAAGAAGCTGACAACCATAAACAATTGGATAACGTGCTGTTTTATGGTATATCTGCGAAGAGATACTGTTTATATGATATCAATGGAGGAAATATAACAATAAGGAAATACTCAACTCATGGCTTCGGTAATCTTAAAGACATTAATGGTGAAGATGTATGGAAAGCAATCTTGACAAATGGCTTCAGTAAGTTTAAAGAACAAATAGCAATATCTCAAATCACAACATCTAAACCTTCAATACTTCAAAGATTCAGGAGAATGAATTCTAACAAGCCATATGAGAAACAGATCAAGCCTTTCAATTTCATGCTGATAGGTTCAGAGAAAAATCGTGTCATTCCATGTTTGCCTTATGATAAAGATTTAAGAGGAATTCAATATAAGCCATTCATTGATTACAAAACAGATACACCGTCTTCTAATTTACCTTTACCCTCATATGAATACTGGCATACCTTACAGGATGTCCTGACATCGTATGTGAGGCATAACGATAACAAATTCGATTATGATAATGAAGGGATTGCACACAGGAAACATATCAATGTTAACAAGATAAGATATATTGGTAAAGAATCTAATAATCTTGAAGATAACCTCACTGGTCTTGAAGACCCTGATTATTTAGAGTATATAAAGGATCATGAAATTGTTAAAAGTAATGAATTTACTGAATGGATTTTATCATTGAAACCTAAGGATGTGAAGGATAAGGGAATATCTAAAAAGGGTTTAGAGAGAACTCAGGTTAAGATAAAGCTGAAAAAACCACTCAATCCTAAAACAAAGACTGTAAAACTACTAATAAATATGTATAAAGAGGTTGTATTGCATGAAAATTGAAATTTTATTTTAGCAGTTAATTTAAACTTTTAAATTGTTTATTATATTTAATGAGTTTAATTTTAACAAAATTTATTTTTTAATCATTATTATTTTAATAGCATTTCCACAAAAAAGGGACACTTTTTTCTCTTATCTATATCCCCCCACAATCATGGCCTAGGAAGAAGCGCAGCGTGCACATGTTAGAGCTAATTTTTAAGCCGAGATGCGAAATCCCTGTGATGATCTCTGTGACACCTGGGGTGGGAAAAAGTTACGTAACTGAAAGAAGAACCATCGGGGAAGCGGAGATAACCCTCTTCGCTGGACTAACCGGGGATTATCATCCTGCGCATACGGACGAGATCTACGCGAAGAGCACTAAGTTCGGAAGAAGAATGGCGCACGGGATGCTGACAATCTCGCTCAGTCAGGGTCTAATCACCCCAACCGAGTTAAGGAGTAGCATTCTTGCCCTTGTGGGACTAGGCTCAGTCAAATTTCTTTCTCCGGTTTATCCGCGCGATACAATATGGCTACGTTTTACAATCGTCAGCCGTAGGAGGAGCTCATCAAAACCAGAACTGTGTTTTATGACAGTTAGTAATGAGGTGTTCAAGGGAACTGACGGGGATAACCCGGAGAAAGTGCTCGAATACAAAAGTACCTATCTTGTCCTTGAGGAACTGTGCCAAGACTGAAGCCCGGAAAGACAAAGTATGGGCGTGGCGGTGGCGATTCGCTAGTGCACGGTTCAACTAATAGCAATAAACCGTCTCCGCATCAAGCTCTGCTCACAAGATCGGAAAATGGGCGGGTTTGACGCCGTGGGGGTTTATTAGTAGACGCCGCCTTCAACAGTTTAAATGAGGCAGGCTGAAAATGGATGAAACAGAGGAGGAGTGCGGCACTCATTCGCTTGCGCTAATAAAGGATGCGTGATAGGCACACGGAGCGTGTTACAAGAGCCGAAAACTGGGCGAGTACGGCGACATTTTGTGCGAGAGTTATTATCCCTCTAAGGACTTGGGGCGTACGGTATGGTGGTCATATCGCTTCTAGCAATCAACAGGTAATCGAGCGCCGTAAGCATATGTGAAACTGCGGGCAGGTCAAAAAGTACCACCACGACCTGTCGGTTACAACTCGAGGCTTGACGAGATTCAGGCGGTGGTGTTGCGTGCCAAGCTAAAGAAAATGGACTCGGATTGAAAGAGGGGGGCAGAAGTTTACGATTAGCCTTCAGAGGTTCGAAGGTTGTGGGCACACCTTACGATGGGTCTTCCGCGTATCACGTGTACTATCTCTACGCGGTTGAGCTTGAGAACCGGGACCGGTTAAGGCAGAAGCTACCGAAGGCCGGTGTCGACACAGGTGTGTACTATCGGGTGCCAGTGCGCTGACGGAAGAGCTACTCCGAGTTTGTCAACACACGCCTATCCGTTGCACAGCGGATTGTCGAGCGGATTCTGTCGATTCACATAGATCCGTTCTTGACAAATGACGAGCAAGCGTATGTTGCATCAGCGCTCGAGGGTATGTCAAAGGAAACTTGGACTCCGAAGAAGAATTAGTTAGTCGAGATTACTTGACCTGCGCCTTAGGCGTTTCAGGTTTCTTCGGTTGTAGCCTGTCGTAGCCCAGTAAGCGCATTGTTGTAGTCCGAACTTCCTCGGCGGTTCCCTGAACATATATCTTCAACTTGGTCCAAGAATAGATAAGACCCTTGAGGGTGCCAAGTAGGGGCTTAGGATCGGAGTCAGAAAAGAGAGGAACGATTCCATTTACGAGAATCAGGCCCAATCTGCTCATCACAAACGCATAAATTTGAAACGCTTTGCCCGTGTAGACATATCTGAAAAAGAAATATGTGTTATACAGGAGCAAGCCAGCCCATCTAGAATGATCAGAACTCCTGGTTGAACCGTGTTTATCCTTGATTTTTGCGTCACCTACGATACCTAATTTGGCAGTCCCGCTCAGATAAAGCTTGTAGCCGAATTGTACATCATCCAAACCAAGGCCCACAATTGCCTCATCAAAGCGTGCACTGGTCTTCAGCTTTTTCAGCATCATGTTGTTCGAAATTAACCACTGCGCATCTGTGGGCTCAGGTGTTGGACGTGGTGCCCCCATGGTAACGAAACCCGAGGGCAGCACTTTCTGGAAGTGACCGTCGCTCCTTGAAAGGAAAAAGCAACGCTGGATGGCGTTCATTACTCTCTTCCTAAATACCTCCGGTTTTCTCGGCGCATGTGGAAGCGTGGAACCCTGTAAACCAGTATAATGCGGGTATTTTTCGAACTTTTCAAGCATGCGTTCAACATAGTCGGTCTGAAACTCAACATCGTCATCGCACACAAGAACATACTCCGAATTAGCTAGCTCTAATCCTACGTTTCTTGCCGCAGTGATGAGCCTAGGGTGTCTTCCGGGGACGTGGCGGACTGCTACCCCTGCCTTAACGAACTCTTCCGAAATACTTCTGAGAAACTTTTCGGTTTCTTCGTAGGATCCGTTATCCACGACAATTATTTCGAACGGCTTTACCGACTGCCACAAAAGCGAATATAAACAATCTCTAAGCTCCTTAGTTCTGTTGTAGGTAAGTATTGCAACACTAACCGTGGGCACAGATGTCTTAACCGGATGCAGCTAATAACTTTTAGTCTACTGGAACAGTCATGTAACTGACACAAGAAGATTAGATCGTCCTGGTATCGATTCGCTACGTTCTATCAGGGCAGACCGTGGCAATCATATTGACCCATTTAACACAGGTGTTCCCCTATTATTGTTTGGGGAAACACGGTGATTCGAGAACCGCTGGGTAAGGCTGCGCTGGGAAGCAGCTACAGCGAGTCGTATGTCGAACTGTGAGGTTTATCCTGTTTGTTTTGGGCGTGGTTGTGATTCATACTTGCGCAACTGTTAATAGGGGAAACCCTGACTACCCTGACTACCGGGTCGTCAGACCGGGGTCCCTCTGGTATCACTGGGACAAGGTGGACACGGGGGATCACCGGGCTCAGACCAGGATCAGTCAGCGGGTCCGGTCCAGGCGGTTTTCATCCTCTGACCTCATAGTGGTTTGTCTCTGATCCCTAGTCTGTGAGTAGGCCTGTTTGCTTCATGACTAGTAGTTGCATTTTAAGTTTTGCTGCTTTCATGAATGCTTTGTTGTATTCGTCTACTAGGTCTATTTCTTCCTGTTCTTTTTTGTGTTTTTCGGGTTTGCCGGTCATTGCCTCCTTCACTTCCTTCTCGTATCGCCTGTATTCGTCGAGGGCCTTCAGCCAGTCGCGGTGGTGAATGCATAGCTCCCTCCTCACTTCGTCGGGGTCGTATCCATCGTCGAGCATGTCGAATGCTTGGGCCATCACTTCTTCTGGGGTGTGGATCCATGCGCTCCTCGCTCTCCTCTGTGGTGGCGGTTGCTTTGTTTGTTGTTGGCGTCGTAGCCGGTCCCGTAGTATGTCTTCCCACTCCTCCTTTGTGGGTTGGGGTTCGCTGGTCCGTGGCTGTGATTGTTGTTGCGGTGGGGATTGCTCCTTCTTCTTCGTGGTTGGGTGCGTCGTCTTGGGGTAGCTGTTGTGGTTGTAGCCGTAGCCGTAGTAATGGTTGGCTATTCTCCTGACGGCGTCTTCCGCTTTCGACCCGTGTGGTCTTAGCCCCAGCTTCGTTGTCTCATGCCTTGTGGGTGGTGGGTTGAAGCGGGGTTTAACACTTTGCTGTTGAGGAGGGCGTTGGGCTGTGTAGGTCTTCCGTGTTTTGCTTGCCAGTAGTCCTTGTTTGACCTTCGCTATCGTGTTCGGGGACACCCTGAGTTCCCTCCGGATCTGCTTGTAGGTCTTCCCTTCCCGTAGTAGCTCTTCGACCTTCTCCCTCAGCTCCTCTTCTTTCTCTTTTCCTCTACGCATACTGCTTAACTAGTATTATGGGTATCCCCCCAAAAAGTTTTTCTACTTCTTTCTCTTTTCCTCTACGCATACTGCTTAACCGGGGTCTTCTGCCTTAAAGATTATTTTTTTCTGTCTGCCTGGGTCTTCTCCGGGTTTTCTCTGGGCGAAAAAGATACTGCGTCTGAATGATATCGCTCTTTATTCGGGAAAAGATACGGCATCTTTTATTGAACCATTAGTTTCTTTTATTGTACTGTCAGTTTCTCTTAATAAACCGTCCTTAGGTCGTCTCTAGACTTTGTTTTTCTTGATGAAGCGCGAAAAGAAGTGCACTGAGAAAACAATATGCTTTCATATATTGAAGCGGAAACTTACAAGTTGGCTACAATCACAAGCGTTTAGCACGTGATGAGCACTTAAAATTTTACCTAGACGTATCATTTCTGGACCAAAAAAGGAAGTTCGCGGCTCTCACTTGAAAAACCGTTACGATGACCAGTTATAACGGGTGTTTTACTAAGCCTTTGCAAAAATGGTGCCATCGCTTTTAGACCAACCCCCAATAAACCAAGTACTCTACATCGTTTTCAAAAAATGCATTAGTTAACAAACCCAAATATCTTGGTCGTGGGAAAGCGTAGCGTAACGAGGGTAACCGGTTGAGTTTAACCCTATCTATAATTGGCCAAGGGTTTGGTAGGTGTTCATTAGAAATAACCACGTTTACAATTTTGGTTTGTCCAGTAATCAAATCGGTAGTAGTTTTCCTGCTAGTGCGTAGACTCCGAATTACTGTGTATTATTATAACCTTGCCCAACTATGACTTTGCGCTCTAAAAAGCGTCTCTGAGGGCTCGGCACACCTGTGCTCGTGGTCTGGGGGGTTGGTGTCAGCGAAATAGTGAAGCATTCTTTCAGGCTGAGGTACGACGCTGGACCAGTCGAAAGCTTCCGCGGTCGGTCTTGCGTCTTTGCAGATTTGCCAGTAGGTCTCATCACCATGCTTCCACATTTTCCAAACAGACAATATCCTTTGGGCAAATCGTCTAGGCTGCCGCATAAGTAGCCGTTGTACCCGTCTTTAACATATTCTCGTGGGCCGTCGATGTCGAAGGTTATTACGGGCGTCCCCGAAGCCATGGCTTCAAGACCCGTAAGCATAAACGCTTCTCCTCTTGAGAGAGAAAAGTATACATGGCTTCCGCTTAGAAACCTCCTCTTCTTCTGACCCGATACTGGGCCAACGTATTCTAACTCTGGATTGGCGTTGGCCAAGTTTGAAACGAGGCCCGAAAGCTCCCCGTATCCTGCTATCTGGAGGCGGATGTCTGGGGCTTTACCCGCTAATTTGGAAACAAGTCGAGGTAAAAGATCTATACCCTTCTGGTAGGTTAGACGTCCGAGGAAGGTGGCAGTGAATCTCTCCTGCTTATCAGAAACACGATATGCTTGTGAATCTATACCGTAGGGTACCTTGACCACTCTTTTCGTTTCCTGCGCCCTCAGTGCTTCAAGTGACCCAGAGTTCAAGGCGTGGTTCCCATAAGTGAGTCGCTGCGCCGCGGATGCCACTATGTGCCTAAACTGTTTTACCAGTTCCGAAGATTGCCGTGAGAACTGCTTTTTCAAGAAAAGAGAGTTCCGCTGAGATGATTGTCGCCAAACACCATTATATATTGGATACTTCTGATAAAACGTTTGTGTACCAAGATGATTGTGCCACCCAGCCACAAATCGAGTTCTACAGAAGCTGGCAAGCGTGGCTTCATAAAGCCAAACACTGGGGTCCTGCACAAACCCGTACGTCACGTCGGCCTCCGAAAACAGTTTGACGGAGGCTCCCACAAAGCCCGAACCCCTAGGATCCCTGAGAAGGGGGGCTTCAACAAGGTTTGGTCCGTTCAGCCTTGAACGAGCTTCAAGCATTTCTGGTCCCCGAGTGCTAGTGAGTATATCAATGTCATTTCTTTTTGAAAGCCTGTTTCCAACCTCGACCAACCACTCGTTGATGCCACCGCCGCTATTCAGGTTGTAGAAGGACACAAACACAATCTTGAGCATAAACGGTGTCTTGCACCGTTAGCAAGTAGTCCTCAGAACATCTTAAACACAACGCGACAAGTTGTTTGTCTTACGCTTGTCAACGTGGGGGATTTGAGGCATATGCCAGCTTTACCCTAGTATAAGTTTCTTCTGTTCGCTTCCACTACGCCAAGAGTTTACCATTCTTTTACGTAACAGGGGTATAATCTGGTAAATCACCTCTGTTCGGCAACTCGCTTCAAAACTTGGACAAATTGTTTGTGTGAGTAAACCAGTGTTTCATCGATTTTTTTCTTTGCGTTTGCACCCAACTGACTGGCATATTCCTCGTTGTTAATGACGAGGAGAAGTTTTTTGGAAAGCTCTTCTATATTGTCCACGTTAACCGTTAGGCCCGTTACCCCGTTGACAACTCTGTCTCTTAGAGCTGGCAGGTCGGAGCACACAACCGGCAGCCCCGCCGTCATCGCCTCAGTTACCACCAAGGAGTAGCTTTCACGTCTGGATGGCAGACAGAATAGGTAGGCTGAGAGATAGCACTCCGCGAGTTCTTTTCCGCTCTTCCAGCCTACAAAGTGAACTTTGCCTGTGAGACCCGGCTTTTCGACAAGGTTCTCCAGCAAGGGTCGGTCGAATCCTTCGCCGACTATTCTGAGTTCAACTTGTGGAGCCTGTTCGACTACGTTTTTAAACGATTTTATCAGGTTTGAAACGGCTTTCTGCTTTTCGTCCAGTCTACCCACATAAAGAATCGTTTTTACGCGCTGGGCACGTTTGTCATTTTTTGAAGCCCACAAAGCTGCGAACTCGGATTCAAATCGCTCAACGTTTTCTCCAAGTATAAACGAGCCCTGTTCGCAAACCGATTCTATGGCTCCTAAAACCTCGGCTTTAACTTCGGCGAATTTTCCTTGAAGGTTAACCAGTTTAATTAAGTTTTTCACCGTACCGTGAGAACCTTGCTTTCAGTCGTTCTAATAACCTCTGAGTTGAGTAATCCGATTCAATTACTCTGGCAGGGTTGCCCGCAACAATACTTCTTGGGGGCACATCGCGAGTAACGACGGAGCCAGAGCCTACAATAGAGGATTCTCCTATTTCAACATAAGGCAAGAGAGTGCTGTTCACGCCTATCTGAGCACCTCTCCTGATGATTGGTCCCCGCATCTTCTGCTTCGACTCTTCAAGGCTTGGATATAAATCGTTGGCAACGCTCACACTAGGAGCTAAAAAAGCTTTGTCCTCAATAATAGAGATGGTGTCCGGATAAGACTTCATCCGTGTCACCTCCACTCAATGTACCAGTGCACGAATAGTTCTAGGAAGTCTACGAGTGGTGTGAAGGGTGTTTTCTT
>NEXG01000047.1 GCA_003019535.1 Candidatus Marsarchaeota G2 archaeon ECH_B_1 | reverse complement strand
TAAGGTAGCGCAAGCCGTAAAACACGCCGAGCGTGGAAAGACCCCAGCGCGTCACAGAAAAGACGGCGTACATGGAGTTCACTTCGGTAAATCGGCCTAAACCCGAAAGAATTGAAGATTGGTAGTTGAAGTAGATGTAGAGGATGTAGTAGGGAATGCTCAGCCACAGGTAGCGTGGAAAGAGGAGGATGAATAAGGTGAAGGGTGATGCGAGCAAACCCGAAACAAGAAGTGAACCTGAAAGTTTTTGAGTCTGAGAGTTTCCGCTACCAAGCGAGTAGCCAAGCTCACGGTTCACAACCTGTCCAGGGATAAGTGTGAGCGCGACGCTAGAACCCAATTCCAAAAGCTGAAGGAGAGCAACCCTACCCACGAAAACTGGAGACGCAAAGTGCGCCGCAAAGGGAAAGAAGAAGAGTGCGAGGATAGCGTTCAGAAGCGTTGTGAACAAGAACTTTGCTGAACCAGTGAGCGGGTTCATCTTTCACCACTAGAGACCCCGTCCGTAAGGGGGGGAGTTAACTATAAATACGAATTTAAGATTAAAAAGATTTGGGATGTTCCCTGAAAGCAGAAGTTAAAGTAGCAGTACAGGGGAAGATTCTCCACCCTAACAAAGAGAAGAGACACAAACTAAACGTCGTTTTAGAGAAGTATCTAAAAGCTGTGAAATTCTTCGCTTCCTTCGGGATCAAGGATAAAACCCTTCTCCAACAGAAAGCATATAAAGAGGCGAGAAGAAGGTTCGGTCTGTCTTCCACTCTCACGCAGACTGCTAGGGATAAGGCTGTAGAACTGGTTAAGGCAAACGAGGGAAGAGAATTCCACGTACGCCAAGCATCAATACGGGTGAACTACCGTGCTTTCAAGCTCGTGAAGAGGGACACTAAGCTAACACCTTATTGGTTGTACCTCCAGTTAGACGGTGATGGTGCGTGGTACCCAGTACAGTTCGGAGAAACACAAAGACAGATGATAAACGATGCCCTATCCGAGAATAGTGAATGGTCTTTACAACAAGTTGAACTCGTAAGGAGAGACGGAGAGTGATACTCCTACTTCACTCTTGAAAAACCCTTCAGGGATTATGAACCACAAACACCCATAGGAATAGATTTGGGTGAAAGGAACCTAGCCACAGTAGTAGCACTGGTTAACGGTAAACCGACAAAGGGTACCTTCTTCAAAGGGTCGAAAATTAAGGAAGTTAGACATAAGTACTTCAACATCAGGAAGAAACTACAGGAGAAGAAAAGGTTGGACGTGGTTAGGAGGCTGAGCGACAAAGAGAGGAGGATCGTAAACCACGAGCTTCACATTATCTCCAAGAAGATTGTGGAGTACGCTAAACAGTTCCCTGCACCAGTGATAGTGATGGAGAAGCTCACAGGTATTAGAGAAAACTTCGAGAAGGGTAAGAAACTTAACAGGAGGTTCCACTCCTTACCCTTCAGGAAGCTACAGAAGATGGTGGAGTACAAGGCTAAGTTGGAGGGTATTAAGGTCAGATATATTAATCCTAAGGATACATCAAAAACATGCCACAGGTGTGGGTATGTTACCCACGTTGAAGGAAGGGAGCTGAGGTGTCCTAAGTGCGGCCTCAAGTACAACCGTGACTTGAATCAGTGAACATAGCCCGTGCCTTAACGAGAGACACGGGTCGGGGGTAAGTAAACACCCTGAAGGGGAGATGAAGGTGCGTCGTGAAGCCCGCTGGAAACCCCAAAGCCCCGTCCGTGAGGGCGGGGTAGTTTACTTAGCAAGCATTACGCTTATTTTAAAGACAAAGAAATTCAAATTTGTTTTGTTGCGGTTTACTCGTTGTACACGCTTTTTGTGGCTTCCGTTTTTGGTATAATAGAAACGCTTGTGACAATTGTCGAAAATATCGTCGGAGGTTTATTAATTGTGAAATTTACAAAACCGTTTAAACGATGACTACAAATTAAAAAACTACAACCTGTTTTTGATGAAAGCCACAAGCTCGGTGTGGTAAAACGCAATAACGCGTGAAATCAACTTATCCAAGTTCCTTGCGTCTGATACAAGCATCATTGTTTCCCAAGCGTTCACTTCGGAATAAAGCTCGCGCGCCCTGTAAGCCATAAAAACTCCAATCAAAGTGTAACCCGAGATCAAACTCAAAATCAAAATATGGTGACCAAAAAACCAAGTGGAAAGCGCTGTAATAACACCAATCACACATGCCAAAGCGCTTGAAGCGTTAGAGTGATAAAACAGCCAGAGCCTTCTAGACCTTGCTAAATGGTCCTTTGGTGAGTTTTCGTAAACCCACGCCTCCCATGCGTAGTAAGCCAAAAGCAAAAGCAACTTTTTTAGTTTGTCGGCTTTTTGATATTTTAGTAAGTCTTTTTTTATTACAGAGATTTCATCGCTCCTTATTTCAAGCCCTGCTGGGCGTGTGAGAAAATATCTTGATTCTATCGAAATTTCACTATTTCCTTTTTCTAGAAGTTGTTTGAGTCTATCTCTGATTAAAACCAAATTATAGCGACTTTCTCTGCAGTAACCATTTTCGTTGTAACCAGTAAGAGTAAAGAAAAACAGCCAAAACTGGTACACTATGTAACCTAGAGGAACTACCACAAGTGCCAAACCGATTGTGATGTAAGGAAAGAATTGTGGTCTAATAACAAACACTAAGTAAGCCAAAGAAAGAGAGAAAAGAGTTCCAGGAACGGAATATCTCAACGCAATCTCCAAGTCTGAGCCGTAACCAGCTCCTGAAGCCATAAAGCGTAGAAAATGCGGATTATTATAAGATTAGAGTTGCGGTTTCTAGAGTCAAGCCTTTTTCGTGAGCTGTGCTACTCAGTGAGCGTGGAACTGTTACACGCAATAAGAAAAGGGTTTGCAAATAGCGGTTTTGCTCTGCGCTAAGTTCATAACTCTTTATGGCGTTTTTTACCATAAAGCTTTGAAGTAGAGGGTTTCACTCTACGTAGGTATACGTAGGTACGTATCATTGTATCTGTCGTACGCGTAGAGCTTGGGCTTCACAGCATCATGCAGACCCCTCACGAGTTCATTGGGGTCACTCCGCTTTCCCCCTGTCAGCACGCACCCACCCAAGAGAGAAGGTAGAACCACCGTGTCCCACCACTCCCTTTGGGAAGCGCCCTCCATCCTCAGTTGGATGCTCTTCCTTCCACCAACCCACTTTACAATGTATCCGAAGCTCATCCTCATGTACAGGTTTATTGCGGCGTTGAGTTGCCTATTAATACGGAGCGGGCACCCACCGCACACGAAAACCGCTCCATTCAGGTCTTTGTTCTCCCACCCACACCTAGAGCAGTAGGAGGAGGAACCATAAGGGTCTAGCTCCTTTACTCTGGCTTCACCCATCTTCTCTACGAGTATCCTTGCGATTGAGCGCCAATCACTCCTCGAAATCCTGCGGTTCCAGATACGCGAGTGTGTGAACATCCCCTGCTTTTTGAGCTCTTCGAGGCCCACCGGGCCGCACAGTGATTGAATGACACGCGCGATTTCGAGCTGGTGCTTTCTCGCGCAGTTCCTCTCCCTTTTCGAGTACTTTGAAAGAACCTTCCTAGCCTTCTTTGACTTTGAAGCCTTCCTCTGCACACTTCTTCTTTTTTCAAATGATGAGATGTGCACCGATGCCAACTTCTTAGTGTCTATCCTCACCCACCCTGTTTCTGGTGAGTAGCCATCGAGGGAAAGCAAATTGAAGTCCCACGCGACCGATGGCTTCTCATTCTGAGTGTCTTCGTAGTGCACGGGTAGGTGCACCTTTTCAAGCGTGATTACGGGTTCACCCAGCCCAGCCGAGGAGACCTCCCCAGGTAGAGGAAAGTACCTCTTCGAGAGGTCGAGGTACACATATTCACCCGGTTTAACTGTGAGCCTGAGTTTTTCACCTTCAAGCTTTATGAGTGTCTGCTTGGCTCTGGCGAAGAGTCTTTTGGCGGTGGGCCTTCTCCGTCTCCTGTCTCCTTTAACATAGTTTTTCCTCCAAGACTTGAGTATTGAGTAGGCTGTTTTTATGGCTGAGTCCACCCAATGGGCCGCGTAGGGCCACTCTTGGAGTAGGCTGTCCCTGAGCTTCTTCTTGTACTTCCCGCTGTGGATGTCAACCTTATACTTGGGTAGGAGCCTCCACTGCTTCTTTCCATTAACCTTCCTCTTTTCCCACTCTATGTTGTCCCAAAGCTCTTCAAGTATTTGGTTTACAGCGTCTCTGTATGCTCGTAGCAGTGGTTCGAGCTCCTCTCCACACTCGTGTTGGAGCGAATAGCTCCTTAGCACCTCGAACAGCCTCCCTGTGTTCGCGGCCTCTTGAGGGCGTACACCCGCTCACACACCCACAGGTACATTTCGTAAACCTATATAAACCTCCACACACCGAAACTGCTGACAACGGCGCAAAGAGTGTCCCCTTGAGGTCGATGTTATTGTAGAACACTCTCGTCCTATCTTTGAGGTAGCCCCGAATCGCTCAATGGAGCTACGCAACCCGAAGGTCTGGTGAACGCGGTTGTGGAAGCCCGCCCGGACAACGGAGTCACGCTACCACGGGTCCCCATCCATCCGTGAGGATCACGGGGTCACCCACGTAGACATCTTCTTCTCAGTGTGCGTAGGAATCTGAGAGCATTACCTACGGTTCCGGTTTGTGCGATACCGAACCAGATTGGTTGTCGAGTATAGGCGTCCACAGCAGCCCATACTACTAGGAAGCGCACTGATTCATTCCTCGTCTTATTACTGCAAACTCTATTGAACTGTTCCGAAGGTTATATCCAAACTAACTCTAGGCTTAGATTCATCTGAGTTGTTAAACGATAGAAAGGAGGTACGCGTAGCCAAAGTAGGCGCGGTGGTAAGACACCTAGAGGTCGATCACTTTAAAGCGTTAACCCATGTTAGCCTCGATTTTAAACTATTTACCCTGATTGTGGGTCGTAAAAACGTGGGTAAAACCTCCCTACTCGACGCTATATATCTCGGCGTGACTGGCCACATACCGCTTACACCTTCAATTGAACCCTACATCTTTTTAAAGGATCCTTCGGCTCTGATCAATAGGCGTTCGGCTACCAAGAAGGCGCGAATAAGGTGCACCGTCACCAAGCAAAATAGTGTGGAAGATGAAAGGATCATCGAACTATCAATAGCCACTAGGAGCGATTATCTGGCTCAACTCAAACAAGACTTGGCAGCAATCTTCACTGCTTTAAAAGAGAGGTTGAATTCTCGTATTCACAGAGGAGGTTTGAGGTCACCCAAGATGAGACACGGAAAGTCTCAAACCTAGACCGCAGCACCCTTGATAGGCTCATAGATAATCTACTCGAGGAGTTTGAAGCGAAGAAACCATCAGAAGTTACAAATGGCCACAGCGTAATACTAGAAACAAAGGACACAACCAAGTTTATCCCATCACCAGAGTATAGAAGGCTAAGAGACCTCCTCTGTCTCGAGTTAATCTCTAAAATAGTCGAACGCAGGCTTCCAACCCATCACTACTTTAGACTGTTCAGATTAAGGAAGGGGTTCCCAGAGTCGATTGAAGCTCCACGTGTCAAGTATATTCGAGACCTCCTTGAAGTGCTGGGTGAAATCACGCAGTCTGAGGAGAAAAGCATCAAGGCACACATCGTGCAGGAATGGCTTCTGGGACACAGGGTTATAAGGGGGCTTGAGAGGTTTGACTTCGATGGTCTAGTCTTTAGAGGCGAAGAGGGTCTCTACACGGTTCCGTTAGAACACATGGGCGACGGCTTTAAAGCTCTTGTCGCACTGGTTGCGACGCTGAATCCGGGAGACATTGTCCTATTAGAGGAACCCGAACTCCACATGCACCCCGGATACATACGTGAGTTGCTTGAGTATTTGGTATCCTTACTCCATGGACACCCACACACAGTTCTTTATAGTCACCCACTCACGCGACGTCGTGGGATGCCTGCTCGACGACCAAACACTCTCGGAAAAAACACGGGGTTCCTAGAAAAGGAATTCAACCTGACCCGCCTAACAAGCGTCAACACTCAGACCCTGAGCGATACCAACAATGACGAAGAGGCTCAGAGTGCACTCAACGGGTTGCTTTTAGACCTCCGCGGGATATAGGTTGAAGCCAGTCGCACTAGTAGAAGGAAAGAACGACCTTGAATTCTTCTATCACTACTTTAACCGCTGTGAACCACAAGGAAAAGTAAAAAAGTTTGAGAACACTCTGTGAAACCGATGGTATCCGGATAACCGTTTCCCGCGCTTGGATGCCACGCTCATCATCCCCTACGGACACCGTCGCCTTTTGCTTTATTAAGCAAAGCTCATGGGTCTTTAACTGCTTTTTCAAATTCGATAAAGCTTCTAACACTCATTTCCCTCAGAACGTTAAAATCAAGATGTGGAGCATATTTTGGAAGGTCTTTTTTCTCGTATCCCATTTTACCCCTTAAAACTTCAGATGGCTTATCTCCTGAGATTTTTAGTTTCATGCTAGCGATTATCCATTCTTCAGCCTCATAGCTAAAAACTACAATTTTCAACCTCTTTTCAACATCCTGTTCAGATCGAGCGCTTCTCTTTATTATTTTTAGCTGTTCTCTTTCCACTTCTTCAGGGTCCCTAGCATCAGCGTCTATACAAACAATCACGAGATCGGCGTTTGAAGCCGCAAAAATCCTCCCCCTTTTTGGGCTCCACGCTTGAGCAGAGTTGCAAAAAACCCTTACTTCCCTGTTAATCCTGTGGGCAACTTCTTTAAAGAAGTCGCACCCGTAAATATCTTCTGAAATTATTTGGATTGATTTCATATCTCGTCGCTCAGAGAACCGTAAAGCCACGACTCAGAGAGCGTTATCCCCCTTTCAGCAAGCTCAGCCTTCAACGCTTCTGGGTTCTCTGTTCTTCTGGCCTCGGTTGAACGCCCCCTTTTGTAAAGCAGTATTAGCTCTTCCGGCTTGGCTAGGTCTATAACTAGGGGAGAGTGAGTGGTCGCAAGCACCTTCGTCTCGGAAGCCCTGAAAGCGCTGATCACGTGCTCTATGAGCTTGAGGTGCATGTGATTCTCGAGCTCGTCCACGAGAAGGAGTGAGGGCTTCAGGTCTAGCAAATACAGCACGGCCATGGCCTTCAGGTATCCGTCAGGGATCCCCTGCGGCTCAACTTCAAGCCCGTCTTCAACCAACTTCATGAGAACCGTTTGGAACTCGGTGTTCTGAAACCGAAGCCTAATATTGAACCTGTCCAAGAAATAATCAAGAAAACCCTCAGGCTTCTTCTCCGGGCCAACACCAGAATACATTTCCTGAAGCACCGAAAAAAGCCCATAACCATCTATTCCAATAATGGAGCCAGGAACCGAGGGAGTCCTTGCCCGGTCTGAGCTGAATTTCAGAAGGTAAACGTCGCTGAAAAGCCTCCCGTAAAGCTCGACTAAAGCGTCTATCGACTGTTCATCAAGCTCAACCAGAACCTGCGGAGGCCCATTTAATAAACCCACGTTGGCCTGAAGCACCAGCCTCCATTTTCCTCTCTCCTCGTCAAAAACCTTCGCCGGATAGGCAAACAAGTTGAACACCGAATATCTCAGGTCTAGTATTTCGTAGCTGGAAACCTCTCTTTTATGTAGGTAGACCTTAAGCTCGCTTCCCATCCTCGTAATACGAAAAGATCCCCCATCCAGCCTTTCCTCAATGATTCTAAGCTTTTCTCCTGCACCATTAACCGCTAAGCTATAAGAAAAAGACTGGAGAACCCCCTCCCGGGTTTTAACTTCTCCGCTGACACCGAACTCAACGTTCCTACTTATATCGTGCATATAAACCATGTTCTTGTAACCCCACCAGTATGAAAAAGGGTATGGGGGATAGATCGACGGCCTGACAGTTGACTTCGCAAAAAGAAAAGCCTCAAAAAGGTTTGTCTTCCCCGAGCCATTTGGGCCAACAATCACGTTGAGCTTTTCAAGGCCTATCTCCACATTCTCTAAGCTTTTAAAGTTTTTTATCCTAACCCTTTTATAATCGATAGGCACAAATATAATTTCCATTTTCCTTTATAAGGTTTTCAAAACCACACAGTTGTAGAGCGCAGACCTCAAAGGTGTAAATATAACTAGAGAAAGGACAGGGGTGCGTGTGAGCACTTACAGGCTCAGAGCATACTCATCCAAAACCACTGCAAAGGCTTTGAAAACCCAGCTCCAAACAGTGTGCGAGCTCTACCGCACACGCTGAAAAAGAGGAACACAAGAAGACAAGCGGATAGCGAGTAAAAACGAAGCCAGACAAGCTTTAGACCTAAGAAGAAACAAGCTTGAATTACAAGCTCTACATACTCCAAGTCGAGCAACGAGCCGCAGAGTTTACCAACTCAAAGGTTACACGAGTTCCAAAAAAGTGCCGCACAAATACCCTACCAAGGTTTACCCACAGAGCGGTTGAGGGCCTTCTAACATAAGGCAGACGGGAAAGGATGGTCTTTGGATACCCGTGTGAGCGGTTTAAGAACCCAGCGCGAGCAAGCCATAACCACCCACCATAAAAATACTCGACACGAAGCTTCCTAAACCCCACAGAGAACAAACCAACAAAAAAGGAGAAAACAACACCACCCTAAGACAACACAGCTACACAGCCACCACTCAACCATAATATGTCCACTTAAAAGGCGGTGAGCAAAATCGATATTGGATGAGTCAGATTACACACCATCTTTGGTAAACCCAGTCACTCTTGCGTGATGGATTAGTGCTTCTAACTCTTGGTTTTTCTTTCCGAGACCCAAGGCGAGCTTGGCCCGTTTTGGCTCAAGGTGTGCTTCCTCATTCCATACTCCCCTTTTTGGCGTGTACCTTAAAGCCTGCACGCTATTCCAAGTCTTTATGCAACTGTGACCGATGCGTACGCTCGCCAGCGTTAACCTCTTAACCTCCAGTCTCAGCCGTACGAGCATTCTTTTGAAACCTCCTAGAAGCCTTGGGAACCCCATAAATCTTCACCTGTGCCTTGTAGCTTATTGTCCTTTTTGCCATACCTACGACAAAATTTATAGTGCCCGCAAGGGTGACCTAAAAGAGGATAAGAATGCACGGTCATTGAACTTGGATTTCAAGTTAAACCGCTAAATATATTTCCCAACTTCGTTACATTAGTCACTCTAAAGTCAGCGTTTGCAACAACAAGAAAAAGATAGAGGTCTTTTGTACTCGAAAAGATATTCAAGTCTCTTTCATAAAATTCGAAAGGGGTGATTAGGCAGTTCGAAATTCCCACAGAGGGTAACAGCTGTCTAATAAACCTTCTAACGTCATCACCGTTTCCGCTAACGATTTTTAGATCATTATACTTTTTCACCAGCTCTAAATACGCATTACAAAGCGACCTTTCACCTGCATTGCTAAGATTTACCACAGGTACATCAATAACTCTCATTTTACTCCTTAGGAAATCAAATCTATTTCTTAGCGTGCGAGAATAATGTACGTCCATTGCGTTCTTGTTTACCCAAACACTCACCTCTTTTATAACGACGTTTGTGGTTATAAGATCACAAAACACCTTAGAAAAACCACTCTCTTCAATAGTAATACCGCTTGTGGTCCATATTTTAATCAAATTTGAAAACACATCCGAATCAACCAGTCTTCCTCGCTTCCTTGACCTCGTTTAAAATAACCTCCTTTTGAGAGCTGTCTATCAACCCTTTCTTTTCAATTGCCTGAACATATCTTTCAGCAGACTTAAGAAAGCTTTCAAGTAATATCGACTTGGACACAAAATACTTTCTTATATTTTTTGGAATATACGGATTAAAGTAAATGTAGAACGCAAGTTCTGTGGGAGATAGTTTCGCTACAACCTCTTTAACTTCGTCTAATATTTGCTTGTCTTTCCTTTGAATATCAAAATTAAATTTTCCATACTTAACAGCTGCAGAAACTTGTTCGTATATTTCATCCACTTGCTCGCTGAAAGGCCCCATCTTGTATGGTTCGTAACCCATCATCGATATGATTTGCTGGAAATCAAAACCCTTTTTCTCTGCATAAAGCCAGAGAAACAGAAAGACCGCTTTCTGCACCTGAAGCTTATCGCTTATCCCGCTTTCCAAAAGCTCGTGCACAGCGGCCTCAACAATGTCTCCCAACGAAAAAATGTCCAAAGTTCTCATCGCGCAGTCGATTTTATATTCGTTTGCGATAATAAAAATTCTTGCTTTGGATTATCAGATAATCGCAACCGTTGAGGATTATGGGTACACTGGTATTTATCTAAAAAACCATATAGGCGTACAAAAACTAACACCAATACGAGCCCATAAAAAGGTTGGAGGTTATGGGGCATATATAACGGAAGCTCTACTACCGATAAAAAGGGATGAGTTTGAAGGTGAAGCGGGATATCAGAAATTCAATCTAAGGATCGAACAAAAGGTGAATTCAAGGGTCGGAAAAAACGATGTAAACAATATCACATTTTATGGTGACGCAGGCGTCGAACCTCTACAACTCGCAAAATTCGAAGATTTAGGGCTAATCACAGACTACGAAACTGTGTTTAACGACCACTTGATAGGAATGCCTTTTTCACTAAAGTATTATTCACAAGAAATGGTTGCAAACCCTGAAACCATCCTAGAGCAAGCTAAACGCGTCTATGAGACGGTATCGACAACCTACACAGCAAAGAACCTTCTGGGTTATGTGCCAGCGTATGTTTACCACAGGGAACTTGAAAAGTTCATTCAAATCTATCAAAACGGCCCAACAATACGAGAAAAAGGAGAAAGCTACAATGTTGTTTTACTTATGGTCGATTTTAAGAGAAGAAACCCAGACGCGTTAAAAAGACAACTCGCAATGCTCCTCAGGCTAAAAAACAGATATCTAAACGAAGGATTCTACCTCTTTTACTACGCCATGAATGTGGGTAGACCACGACTGAGCGAAAAGAAGAAATCCGCTTTAGCACTCGATTTTTTAACCACACTAATCGGTTTCGATGTGGTGGGTAGCTCTCACACAAGTATCCCCCAATCTAAAAGATACGGGTATACGAGGAAACCCGTGGAATTCAGCATCGACGATTTCTGCTACCACATAATAGAACAAAAAACCGATCAGAACACTTATGAAAAGATAAGAGCCAACAATTATCAAAAGCAATCCGAATTCCTACGGAACACCACACTACAACTGCAACGGAACCCATCAACACTCCAAGCCGAAATAGAAAAACGCCCCGAAGCAAACAAATTTATTAAGGAAATGCTAGGGTACACGCATTAAAACATGCGAAGCAGTGAAACAAAAAGCAACGGCGAATAAGCAAACCCTCTATCAAATATAAATTCGAGTAAAACGTCCAGCAAATCAAAAAACAAGCTTACTAGTTATTTGCTCAACTCACCTAATGACGCGTTCAACAAACAACCTAAAGCGGCCAAGGTCCATTTCGACTGAGCCCACCTGTTTAGCCTCATTCTCAGGCATCTTTGTCCTTATCCGCACCTGCAAAGACCCGGGGAGAACCAATGGATAATTAGAATCCCTTGTTGGAACGGCCTCCTGGTGTGATGTCCAAGATTTCAGCTACAATTGGTGGGCTAAAACCAATCATGCCATAAAACTCCCGAATGCTCCCATCAGACTCGAACGAAAGAAACTCGCAATTTAAGTGATTCAGAAACTCTATAGCTTTTCGACTACAGATAAAGCCCCTCAGTCCGCCCTTCTGAGACGCTCTATGAACGATTCGGGAAGGAGTAGCTCAATATCCTGCCCAATCACCTCTAAATTGTATGGAAAACATAATATTGTGGATGCTAAAGGAACCCACACTCCTCTTCCGTAAATAAGCGTAGTCGAGTACCACCTCGAAGACAAGGAGCGCCACGCGATAAAGCGATCACAGAGTCAAAACGAGGGATATGAACTAGAACTAATACACTATACATCTTTAGGGCAGAAAATAAAGATACTTAGAAGCATTGATCAGATAAAGAAGATGAGGCTACCACTAAAAGACTTATACACACTGAAAAAATTCAGGAACAGAGTGGCACACCCATCACACCGCAAGTCACTCATACGCGGCTATGGGGACCTAGACCAATACACACGTGCACTCAGAGCCATCCAAACCACTCACAAAATAATCGACAAGCCCACGTAATCCGAAAGCTCAACACTAGTACAGAGGTGAATCAGCCCAAAACCAACAAAAGCACAGTATTCACATGGAGCGCTGTTCAGTACGATCCTCATACGCCTAGAGGGGTAACCCCAACACAGATTGCGCGTCAAAGCTAAAAGTAGAAATACCAGCCAGAAAACTATGAGTTATGGGTAACGGTGTACGCACACTCTTCGATTACCATATGAGTAATTTCGTCATGTTCTCCTCGATCCTCCTCGCATCAACCGTGGCGTTGTTCACCTTAACTTCCCCCCACCAACTAACAACACTAAGTGCCCACCCCCCTACACACTGCACCTATACTACCCAATTATGTCGGGCATCCTGGCTGGTGCCTTCATTACGGCAAGCTACTACTGTGTTGTAAGGATACTGGGGGCATACTACCTAATCAACCACACTTTAAAACAAGAGGGATTATACGACAAGCACGTGCGTCTAACCGAGGAGTACGACCCCTTCTCCTTTAGCACCTCATTTAACTTCTTCGCAAAACACCGCAAAACAACCCTGTCCACAATAGGCTGCTTAATGCTTGGCGCATACACACTCTATGCAGCCACCACCTCAGACCCAGTAAAGCTGACGGCAACCATCGCCACCGAAGCCACTACACTAACACTCCTTGCGGCGACAAGAAGCTTCCTCAACCCACGAAGAGAACGATCTAAACAAAAGAAAACAACCACACCCTAAGACTCTACAATCAAACAACCATCACTTAACCACAATATCCCACCTCGAAAAGCTATGAGCAAAATCAAAGATAGTGTCTGAATAACCACTTCCTGTGCTTGGATACAACGCCGAAGAGGGCTAACACCCTATCAGACAGGGTGTGGAACATAGCCACAGCAGTCTACTATAAGGCTCAGGGTAAACCGTGGCGCCTAGCCACCGCGAGGCCCGGCGTCTGCTACGTGGGGTTAGTATACCATCGGAAGGACTACACTACGGAGTCGAGTACTGCCTGCTGCGCGGCGCAGATGTTCCTCGACACGGGTGACGGCGTAGTCATAAGAGGAAACTTCGGCCCATGGTACTCACCCCAAAGCAAACAGCTACACCTCAACCAGGAGGAGGCTAAAGACCTACTCACCAGGGTGCTCGAAACATACCGGGAACTACACGGGCAGACCCTCAGCGAGGTCTTCCTCCATTATAGGTCACGCATAAACGATGAGGAATACCGGGGATTCGCATCCGCTGTCCCACAGGGCGTCAAACTCGTAGCAATACAAATACGAGTGGACGGCGACTTCAAACTCTTCCGAGAAGGCAGATACCCCATCCCACGCGGAACACTCCTAAAACTCAACAACGAAACAGCCTACCTCTGGACAAATGGCTACAAACCCAAACTCAAAACATACGATGGAGCAGAGACACCTAAACCACTACGAATAGACATATCGTACGGCCAAGCAGACATCGTACAGGTGGCCAAAGACATCCTAGGACTCACCAAACTCAACTACAACAACGCCAAGCTCGCCAACACCCAACCAGTCACCATAGAGTTCTCAGAGGATGTCGGGGAAATACTCGTTGACAACCCCAAAACAGCCAACCCAAAAACACAGTTCAGATTCTACATCTAACGAGATGAAGAGAAAATACATAGTGGAACCCAAAACATGTGTGCAGGAAGCCAGCAACCAGTTGCACACCACAGCTCATCTACTCGTTGCAGAGTATCTCGAGCACGGCCACCGCGCCCTTGAGCTTCGGGGGTGTGAATCTGCGCACCACCTCCACGTCAGCCCTCCTCACGAGGCCTA
>NEXG01000046.1 GCA_003019535.1 Candidatus Marsarchaeota G2 archaeon ECH_B_1 | reverse complement strand
TTTGGTTGACCACGTCCCTGTGCGCTAGAAGCAGTGGTAAGAGCTCCTCTCCGAGCTCATGCTCTAGCGAATAGCTTCTCAGCACACTGAACACCCTGTGATCCTTTATGAGCGCACACCCGCTCACACACAGATATATTTCATAAACCGATATAAACCCTTATAATCTGAAACTGCTGACAACGGCGTAGCCTGTGCTTGTATCTAGCCTTATGCCCTAAGCTACTAGTGATGTGCCCACATGTCTGAATCCGTGTGGGTGGATTTGTTTGTGTGTTTTTGTGCTGTGTTGAATAATTATTTATAGCGCGGCTGTCAATTCCTTGCTTATGAACCCAAAAGGAAAAGACAGCCGCAATAATAATGGCAAAAGATGGGGTAATAGGTTTATCGACAAAAGGAACTGGAAAATTTACAATGAAGAGCTTGTAGTTAGGGGTGAGTTTTTGCTGCCGATAGATATGTTTGACAACTGGTATGAAGAATTGGATAAGATGAATGAGGGCAAGAAAGGTAGGCCTTATGAATTTCCTGAATCTTTCATTAAAATCCAGGCTGTATGGCACCAGCAGTGGGTTGATTATAGGGGACTTGAGGGTATAGCAAGCTCGCTGGAAAGGTTGTGCTTGATACCCTACCATGATGATTACACAACAATATGGCACAGAGTACACGGCATGAGGCCTGAAATAAAGCTACTAACCTACGAAGTTGAAGCGGGCTCAGACGGAACTGGATTCAAGACTGGCAACGCTGGGGAGTACAGGACTTATGTTTATGGAAATTTAAGAAGAAAGTACGTTAAGGTAATAATAACTGAGGATGTGAGGACTAAGAAGCTGCTGGCGGTTGATGTAAAGATCGGCGAAGTATCCGAGCCAAAGGTTGCTGCAAAGCACATAGAGCTGTTAAAAGAGAAGGGGATAAAGCTGAAGAAGTTCTACGGTGATGGTGCATACGATACAAACGAAATATTCAATGTAATTGGCGATGCAGAGTCAGCTATAAAGATAAGGAAGAACGCTACAACTTATCGTTGTAGGGGTAGCATGAGGAGAAGACAGGAAGTAAGTTAGGGAGTACATGAAGCTAGGTTATAAAAAATGGGCAAAGAGGGTTAAGTATGGTCTTAGGTGGGCTATCGAAGGGATATTCTCATCTATAAAGAGGAAGTTTGGAGAAGACCTTAGGGCGAGAAGTGTAATTGGTTTGCTAGCGGAAGCTATGCAGAAAGTTTGGGCATATGATGTAATGGTCAGCTATGCTAAGAACGCAATGCTAATGGCATGATCAATTAAAGCCTATTGGTTAAGATAAAAAAGAATTATTCAACACAGCAGTGTTTTTGGATTGGTTTAAATACTACTTGGTTTAAAGTTTTATTATGCCTGAGAAGGTTACGTCGATAAAGGTTGACTCGGAGCTTTGGAGGGCGGCGAAGCTTCTTGCGGTGCGTAGGGGGGTCACCTTGAAGGCTATGATTGAATCCCTGCTTATGGCGGAGGTCGAATCGGACTTGTCTGATGGAGATGAGTTACATGTCTCTGAGAAGGAGTTGAAGGAGTTGTTAGAGAGAAGGAAGAGGGGGGAGCCACCCTTCATGATCCTTTCCGAGAAGAGCGCCGTGGAATTAGTAAGGGAGGGGAGAGGGGAGTAGTGGTCACTGAGTGGTGGTGGGAAGCTAGGGTGTGTCCAACACGGTGACGCGGAGGCTTTATGTGGATACGAGTGTGATTGTTGCAAGATATAAGCCGCGTGACGGACTGTACAACTCCGCAGAGAGCCTCTTCAACCAGGATGGAATCCACTTTTTTGTTTCGCCGCTCACGTTGGTAGAGCTGTACGCTGTTCTCTCTAGGGTCCGAGACCAGATTCACACACCCGTCTCGCCTTTCCCTTCAATGAACACTCTTGTAGCTTTAATCATACAAGAATGTAAACTGCGTGTGATCACCGGGACCAATCCGGGGGTAAAGGCGCTTGGGGCATAAGGCTTAGGGTATCACCAGAATACTTCCTTTCGATGAGGCTCGCCCAACAACTTCAGCTGAGAGCGCTCGACTTAATTCACCTCGCCTATGCCTCGCTTGCGAGGGCTGGGTACGGTGTGAGCGGATTCGTGACGGGGGATAAGGAGATACTTAGCAAATCAAGTTTAATTCGTAAGACCTTAAAGCTTGAAGCGTTACACCCGGGTCAGGTGACGCATACACAGTGAGCGCACCGTTAGTTTTGAGGTCCAGAAATCGTTCAACGGTATAGGTTCCACGCTTGGATTCCGTTTTTATGAGTTTTGAGCTTTAGCTGATAGCTGGGGTGGGCGAAGAGCTTTTCAAGTCGAGGAATTAGTTCAAGCGGTTTATTGCTGAAAAATGTAATTAACAGTCAAGGACTTAGCACCGCAACATTTCTGCATCTCGCGAAAGCTCTTGGTGTGAACATTCAAAGCGTGTATTGCTTTTTTGGTATTTGATACCTGTTTCTTTTAGGAAACACTTTTATGGTTCCATGTGTTTCCTTTGTGTTATGGAGAACCTTTTTAGACAGGTTGTGTCTGAGTGGCTTGTCTCTAATCCTCCTAGATTGGTGCGAAGAGATGAGCGCTACTATTTGGGTGAAAGCGCGTATGCGGTCATAGGACCGCGCAGGGCTGGTAAAACCTTCTTTATGTTTCAAATAGCTTCGGACTTGCTGGACGCTGGCTGGGATAGGCGTAGCGTTCTTTACATAAACTTTGAAGATGTGAGGTTTAGCGCGCTCAAACCAGAGCACTTCGGCGGGTTTCTCAAAGTGATACACGAGTATGGGAGGGAAAGGGATGGAAAAATCGTTTTGCTTTTAGATGAGGTTCAAAACATTCCGAGTTGGGGGAAATGGGTTCGCTCACTGCTAGACAGGAGAAAATATCATGTTGTGTTGTCAGGCTCTTCTTCAAAGGTGGGTGTGCGAGAAATACCCACGGAGCTTAGAGGTAGGTATCTCGATAAACTTTTGCTGCCTTTTTCGTTTAAAGAGTTTTTGAAGTTTAAGGGTTTAAATCCGCGGTACTATGAGGCGCCAGAAGTGGGGGGGCAGGTGCTTTCAGCCTTGCGGGAGTATATGCAAAGTGGTGGATTTCCTGAAGTGGTGCTCAACCCCGAAAGGGCGAGCGCGCTTATAGACTCCTACAGGCAGACGGTGGTGTACCGCGACGTGATTGAAAGGCACAAAATAAGGGATGCCGCGTCTCTTGAACTATTCATGGATCTACTCGGTGAGAATTTCGGAAAACAATTTTCGATCACGAAGATTACGAACTACTTTGGAAGCTTGGGTTTAAAGAAAAGTAAGAAAACCATCGCGAACTATTTGAAGGCACTCGAAGACGCTTTCTATGTGATTAGCGTCAAGAGGTTTGGTTACAACAAAAGGGAAGTGTTACAGCAACCTAGCAAGGTTTACCCTATAGATGTGGGCTATTTTGTGCGAGACGAGATCGGTCAAAAGATGGAGGCTTTGGTTGCGGTAACTCTCTTTAAGTGTGCAAGAGAACACAATCTTGAAATACACTATTTAAACACTGAGGAAGGTGAGGTGGATTTTGTGGTTTCTGAAAAAACCCGAGTGAAAGAGTTGCTTCAGGTGACGTATACTTCCTCTATGAGTGACATACAAAAAAGGGAAATCAAAAGCGTTGTAGACGCGAGTTTGCTGCTAAAGCCAGGTAAAGTCACAATCGTGACTTGGGACTTGGAGGACGAAGTTAAAAACAATGTCAAAATACGTTTTGTGCCGTTGTGGAAGTGGTTGCTCGGTCAATCGGAAAGCAGATAATATCGAGTTGGCAATAAGTTATGGAAATAAGTAGAACCGTAATCGGAAAGCAAACAAATCGGTTGTTGTTGGCAGAACAAAACTTAATACCGTGTTATTAGATTCACACAGAGTTTGAAGGACTATCACATCTGACAACGTGGTTCGAGCTTTGAAAACCATGTTGATCAGACACTTGAAGTCCTTTTGATTCTTGGTTACTAAGTGAAACAAGGGATTTCTATAACATTCAACAAAATCTTTGAACTCCTCCTATTCTTTGTGGCGCGGTACGATGTGGGTGGCAAGTATGAACGCTTATCTGGACATCGTTGCACGAACATTTTAAGTCGGTCCGTTAAGCTTGAGTGTTAAAAAAGAATGTGACCTTTTGCTTTTGGAAGATTTGGATAAAATCCAAAATGGCGAGACAAAGAGCGAGCTGAGGCTCTACGACTGCTCGTCCTCCGAGCTGAGAGGGGTGTTGTAGTGGAGGTTCGAGGAGAGTGGGAAAGGTGTGCTCGCCGTCCCAGCGTATAACGCCTCCCACGAGTGTTTCTGGTGTGCGGGGTCAACAAGGATTTGATGCTTGAAGAACGAGTCTTCCGCTGTCCCCACTGTGGTTTCACTTTGGACGGGGATCTCAACGCTTGACTGGTGCCCTTAAAAAGGCAGGGTGGATGCCCCCCTTACCGCTAGGTGTGCCGTGGAGTTCCACCTTCTGGGGCGGGGTAGTTGGACTAAGAGAGTGTGCGCACTAGCATGGGCACGTTTTTGGAAAAGCTTCGGCCGTGCCTCAGATCCCTCGGGGAGTAGGGGGGGTGTGAGGATCGCGGTCGAGCCGCTATGCAGGTATGATACACACCTCATCAACACGGTTGACCAAGGCGTTGAGCTCATCCAACAGATTGAACATGAAAACGTTGGGCTGCTTCTAGACACCTTTCACATGAATATCGAAGAGAAATCGCTGGGGGACGCCGTCAAAAGAGCGGGCGACCTACTTTTCCACCTGCAGGTGTGCGAAAACGATCGTGGTCCACCCGGAAGCGGGCACATCAACTGGGATGAACTAGCGCTTTCACTTTCCCATACGAACTATGATGGGTGGATATCGCTTGAGTCCTTCACGCCCTACTTCGAAGGATTTTCCGAAATGATGCACAGCTTTCGCCCACTTGCGAAAACTCAGGACGAATTCGCTAGGAGTTCGCTAAACTATCTAAAAGAAAAATTTTTGACTAGAGCATGATGGTGTGCGAGTGAGGCTTAGCGTTGTGGTGGGTTCCACAAGGCGAATCGGTGCTTCGCACGGCGCCCACCACCCAAGGGATGTACCCACATCCTTTAGGGATTCAAGTGTTTTGCGGGGGGATAAGAAGAGGTCCTATCTTGGGGCTCGAGGCTGTGGTGGTTGTCCTCTCTATGCTTTTGGTTTAAGCCACCCACCCGCACATGTGTAGAAGAACCTTGAAGTTTCTCAGGCTGCTCTCAGTCGGTGGGAGCCCGTCTCTGAGCTGAGTGTGTTAGAAGGAGTGGATGTCGAGGAAGGTTTTCGGAAGCAAGGCTAGAGTTTGGGGTGAGCCACGCGCGGGAGCACTTCGTCATAGCCGTGGACAAGAGTGTGGTGAAGTATGGTGGTAGGAGTCGACCCATCTACGTCTGTGTGGCTGCTGTGGACGCTGAAACTAGACACCCAATGTTGTTCGAGGCTTCACTCACCGACGAGGACCACGGGCAGCCCCCCAGGTTTCCCCAGAGGCTGAGAAGAATGTGTCTCCGTTAGTAACCCCGTGATCCTCACAGATCGTGGACCCTGGTACCGCTACTCGGTTAGGAGGGTTGTCCGGTCTTTGAGACACCAAAAGACTCTACAGGGTTTCTTAGCCCAAAGGTTTTGTACGCGTGGCTTTTGAACCTGGCTCTTCCGACCGCTTCCCGCTACCATGGTGCGCGGCCTATTGTAATCACAGGGTCACAGAGGCACCTCTTTCTCAGCTTCCGTAGGAACCTGAACGCGTCTGCGTTGTAGCGTGAGTGAAACATCAAACCAAACGGGTTGTCTAGTATACGCGTCAACACCAACCTGCACGTATAGTGGTTGGCCACCACACTCCACCACTGACTCATCCACTGCGGTAACCGAGTATTCGCGGGGTCTAGGGTGGAAGCTAGTTTCGTCTCAACATTCCTCGTCCACTCTTCGATGCTCGACTCGAGATGGGTTCAGAGAGTAGACTAAAGAAGCTTGAGGCCTTTCTAAGACTTAAACTAAAGGCGTTGGGGAGCACAGCCGTCATCTTAAGCTTGTGAGAACCTCTTCTTGTTTCTTACAAATTTGGATTCTTGTAGAAGACGAGTGTGTCCATGTGCGGGTTGCACGGATCTCCAGCAATCTGCCTCGTGTAGTCTCGTCGTGTTTAAGCCTTTTAATGGTTTCAAAACTTTTAAGGCGGTGGTCACTGTAACTCGAAACCTTAGGTTGAACCTCTGGGTAATTATCAGGGGTATCCGCGCTTCGCGTAGCAGGGGATTCGCGTCTGCGTGTGGAGGTGGCGGGGCCACCGTGACCCGTGAAGGGGATCGAGCCCGGTGGGGAGGCAGGAAGCCCCGTCCGCTTCGTGAGGGCGTGGTAGCTCACTAAATCTCCACTGGTAAAATTGGGGATGGGTTGGGTGTGTTTCCCGTGTGTTTGAGGGCTTTAGAGGCTCCTTAGGGCTTCTGCTGGTTGGAGTCTAGAGGCCCTCCAAGCTGGGATAACTCCCGCTAGAGCGGATATCCCCACTGCGAGTCCGATGCCCAATAATATGAGGGGTGGTGTTATGGCTGGTGTTACCCGCAGGGAGGTAGTTGGACCACCACCAAACGTTGCGCTCCCCATACCGCCGGGCGCTCCCGCGCGTGTGAACCGACCGACACCCGCCGCGGTGAACCCTCTGACCGCGAATAGTGAAGTGAGAAAATATGAGATGATACTTCCCACACTCACGCCCACCACTCCTCCAATCAGGCCTATCATGATGGCTTCAAATAGGAACATGGTCATTATGGTTCTACCCGTGTATCCGAGCGCCTTGAGTATGCCAATCTCCTTTGTGCGCTCTGTTACAGAAGTGAACATTGTGGTCATGATGCCTGTAAAGGCAACTATAAGTGAGATTCCGCCGATGGAGGCAAGGAGGGAGCCGAAGCTTCCGATCACTGATGTTATTGTGTCCACGACTGAGCTTACAGTTAGTACGCGATAATTTGATCCTAGGAGGCTTTCAACATCGTTCTGCACTTGGGCTACCGCCTGAATACTCTTTGCCACAATCATCACGCCCGAATAGTCACCTGATTGGGTAAGCGCTTCGCCTTCTTGGAGTGGTACAACAAGCCCTTCGTCTGGGTCTATAAAGAAGCTCTGACCAAATTCTGCATAGATCCCCGCGACAACGAAGGACACTTGCCTTGTGGATGATGAGGAAGGGCTTTCTCCGAATCCTCCGAATCCTCCGAATCCTCCGCCAGAAGCAATACTCAAAGTAATGACTTGGTTGACGCTTATATTGGGTGCCCCCGGAATGTTAGGGTGGGCCACATAGTAGCCTACATCCGCTGCGTTCAGCTCGTCCCCGGTGGGTGTGCTCCCCGTTTGGAGGGTTAATCCAGGGAGGATGTAGCGTAGGTCGGCGATGTTGAGCGCCACTATCTGCACACTCTGCGTTTGACCAGCCACTTTGATGGTTCCGCTGAGCAGGTAGAATGGTACAACCACGCTCACGTTGGGGATCCGCTCTATTTGTGGAAGGGTTAGCTGGGTGATTGTGGCGCCCCTACCGGCGGGTGTTACCACTATTGTTGTGGCGCCCAGCGTGTTGAGTTCGGAGGTAATCGAACTACTGAATCCTTGGGTTGCACCCAGTAGGGCTACTATTGTAGCGGGTCCGATCACGACTCCGATTATTGTGAGGATGGCTCTCAGTTTCCTATCGGTGAGGGCGCGGAAGGCATACCTTACTAGGTCTGGAAGTCGCATCCGGGTCACCCTACCCCGATGTTCTAGCTCTTCGAACGTAGATCACTAATACAACCACCCCGACGCCCACGATAACTAGGATGAGGAGTGGTCCAATTACTGAAGGTGTCGAGCCGCTCTCGGTCGCCACTGTGGGCGGCGTGAATGTGGGTGGTAGATCTACACTCGTGTTCGGCTGGCTTACTATAAACGCTTGGCCATAGTCGTTGATATAACTTAGGCTTACCCCCAACACGGCTTTAGTTGGATGCCCAGTGTAGTTCAGGGTTAGGCTGAAGGGTGTTGGGCTGTCGGGGGCCACTTGGCCCACATACGTGGAGGTGTTGCTCATGACGCCTTGCTGGGTGTAGAGTGTGGCGTAAACGTAGAGGTAGTTCGCGTTTGCATTACCTTCATTAATAAGTGTTCCAGTAACCGTGAGCGAGCCAGGCGTGGTTGCCACTTGGAGACCCTGAACAATCATGTTCACCCTGCCCACCACGATGAAACCTGGCTCGAAGAGCTGGGTGGCGGTCTCGCCCGATTCTTCTTGGTAGGTTAAGCTGAGCTGAGCTGTGTACGCTCCCTCCCCCACACTTGGCCCCGCTGCGACTTCCACGTTTAAGGATGCGCTCTGATTGGGTGCTAACTCATCCGCCACCGAGCCCGTTGTTGTGAGTGCGGCGAGCCCCGAACTGGAGGGAAGGCTTATTGTGTACTCAACGTTGTACACAGGCTGTTGACCCATATTTACAACGCTAAACGTGATGTTCGAGACTGAGCCAACCCACACATCCACGTTGTCTTCTTGCACTACGAGTGGGCTCAGGGGGCTGTACACCTCGACTGCTACGGGTAGGTTGCCGCTTATAAGGAGGCCGCTTGGTGTATAATACGAGACCCCCACCTCCACTTGGTAGGCTCCTTGGTAGGCGTTGGGCTCTGAGCCAAGGCTGACCCTATAGGTGAGTGATTGACTAGGGGGAAGCGTTAACCCATCGGCATAGTAGGTTGAATTCGAAAGCACTAGCAGGCTTGGAGGTGCAGTAATACTCAGCGTTGGCGAATACACGCTCTGGTTACCCGTGTTGGTTAGCACTATGCTGAGGTTGGAAACCCCGCCGAGTGGGATCATGCTGCCATCCACGGACACGTAAAAGGGGAGGGGTTCTGGTGGTAGTACGCTCACACCCAGAAGAGCCTGAGCGCTGCCCTGATACCCGTAGGCGTTTGTGTAAGTTGCTTCAACATCGATGGCTAGCGGTAAATTTTGGGCGGAAGGGGACACATACACGATTGCTCCAACCGTCGTGGATTGATTTGACCCCAGGTAGCTGATCGGTGCGGGCTGGGTGACTACGCTCGCATACTGCGACTGTGTTGTGATTTGAACCTGTAAGTCGTAGGCTGAGCCGCTCCCATAGTTTAATATTGAGATGTTGAGCGGGTTCTCCCTACCCGCAGCTAGGCTGGGGGTTAGGGTGTGGAAGACCAGTTGAACGCTGCCTTGGATGCTGACAGTGGCGGCTGCGTCCTCGTAGTAATTCTGCGAAGTGTTGTTTGTGTTGGTGTGCCATGTGAGTGTGAGGGGCAGGGAGTATGTGCCTGGTTTAAGGGTTGGTGAGAGGTCGAGGAAGAATGTAACCGTAGCGGACTGATACCCTCCAACTTGGCTCAGCGTTGAAGATACGCTTTGGGATCCCTGGGTTGAGGTGAATCCTGCGGGGAGGCTGAGTGTGACCACGAGGTCCTGCGCCGTGTAACCCACTAAGCTCAGTAGGTCAATCGTGAGGGGGACGTCGCTTTCGCCTGGTGTGGGGAACTGGGGTGAACTCTGCGACCCCCAGCCAGCGTTCACAACCTGAAACGCGTTCTGGTATTGTGCGGCTTGGGCATTCGTGGATGCCGCCTGAGCAGCTAGGAGGATAAGTAGGGCTATGGTCAAAGCGAGAGCTAGAGCTGCCTTGTGCGCCGTCACGCCTCTTCGACCTCGACTATTTGGCCGTCCCGCATATGGACTATCCTCTCAGCATGCTTAGCTACGTCGGGGTTGTGTGTCACGACCACGAGCGTTTTACCCATCTCCTTGTTCAGTGAGTCCAAGATCTCTAATACTTGGTTTGTATCGCTTGTGGATAGGTTACCGGTTGGTTCATCTGCGAGGATTATGGGTGGATCACCTATCAGAGCTCGTGCTATCGCGACACGTTGCTGTTGGCCTCCCGAGAGTTCTAAGGCTTTACGATTGGCCTTTGATTTTATACCCAGCTCATCTAGTAGTCTTTCAGCCAGCATCCTCCTTTGCTTTGGGGGTACACCTCTTACAACAAGTGGCAGTTCGATGTTCTCTATGACACTCATGCGGTTGATGAGGTTGAACGACTGGAATACCATACCTATCTTCGTGTTCCTAATGTTTGCCAGTTGCGTGTTTGATGCCCGAGTTATGTCTGTGCCGTCAATGATTATTCGCCCTCGGCTGGGTCTGTCCATTGCGCCCATCAGGTTCAGAAGCGTGCTTTTACCCGAACCAGAGGGACCCATTATGGCAACATAGTCACCGCTCTCTACTCTGAGGTTAATATCCTTTACGGCAACCACTTCTGCCTCCGTCCCCGCGAGATATGTGCGTGTTACCCCCTCGAGCACCACCGCATCCTTGTCAGGTACCACTTGTTGTCACCTATTCTAGTAGACTTTACCTTCAGAGGTGGGTGCTGGCGGTCTAATGGTTACTAGACCCGCAAGACTGATTATTATACCCGCTATCCCCAAGGCGAGCCCCAAGTCTTCGAAGAGTATTGATGTTCGAAACGCTTGAAAACCCGCTCGCCTAGGGAATCTTGTGAACGAGCCTGAGGAACCCCCGGTAAAGGTGGTGTTGAAGTGGAATGTAGGCTGGGCACTGCGGCCTACGATGGCTGCTCTGATGATCGGGTTGAAGGTTACAAGAATGATTAATCCAGCGACGGCTGTGGCTAAACCCACGTACGCAACGAGTTTACTCATTATCGATCACCGATATATCGGTTATCGACAGATATATAAAGCTTTGCAATTGGTGATGATGTTATGGCTAGAGACCTGAATAACCAAGCGAAGTGCTCCCAGTCCGAAGACAAAGAGATTGTGAACGAAGCACGCAAGCTCTGGAAGGCCACAAGAATAGGGCATATAAAGCTTGGGCTGTTAAGATATCTCAGCCAGAAGGATGCTCATGGTTACGAGCTGATAAGGGAGCTCCAGGCGAGAACGGGGGGATTCCTCTCACCCGTAGCGGGAAGCGTCTACCCAATTCTCCGCGAATTCGAACTGAAGGGCTACATAACGGGAACCTGGAAGACAACGAAGGGGGGGAGAAAGGTTAAGGTGTACACCCTCACGCAGCGAGGCAAGAAGCTTCTCGAAACCCTGGACGAGTTGAGATGGGAGTTCATCAGCAGGAAAAGGCGTAGCTTGGAGAAGATTGTGCGCGAACTGAACATCGAATTCGAACCCCTCATACCGTCGGGTGGCGGGCGTATGAGGATGATGGGGTCTTGGTGGTTTATCAGCCTCATACAAGACGCCCTTAAGGAGAAAGACCCACAAAACAGGTTGAAGTTGCTGGGGGAGATAAACGAAATGTTAGATAGACGTATAAACCAGCTTACCAGCATCAGGAAAACCCTAGAAAGAATTATCCTCGACCAAAGCAGGCTCCCAAATACATAATTAAACAGGCTCTAAGCGTCTTTTAGACCGAGATCCCCGAATTGTGTAGCCCAAGCCCTGTCTAAATACAGTCCCAGATGAGAGCTTGTGTATTCCTCGCTATAGAATAATTCGCTCAACGCAGGCGTGTTTCACTAATAGCGACGTGCCTCAAGCTTTGTGACCCAAAGTGCGTGGCTGCAAAATAACAGGTCTCAGGGAGAAGAGCCGAGAATATCCTTTCATACTTAATGATTAGAGAATTTAGCCGACGAATGTGTTACAACCAGTTCCTCATCAAGGAGAAGTTATTCTGCTCGAAGGGTAATAGGATAGAGGTATTTCTTATGTGGACTTTGTTGATAAGAGGGTAACGAGAGGGTGGTGTCTCAGCACTCTATTGCGGATTTGGTTTAGTTCGGTGATGGTAGAATATTACAAATTATTCTACATGCAAAGGGTATCGCTATTGTCAGAAATGAAAATTGCCGTAAAATGTGCGTGTATAGGTGGTGGCTGTAAGGCTGTTTTAATACCTAGGTTGTTTGGTTTGGCATTCCAAACCTTTAAGTTAATCTTTGGATTAGTATTCCTGATATGGTGGGGTTAAGGGAGATCACTGAGGAGTATGTGGGGGGTCTACGTTTCGTTAGGGAGGTTCCTCGGGGGTTCAGGTTGAATCTGTCCACTCCGGATATAACGGTTGTGGTTGGACCGAGGAGGGTTGGGAAGACTTTCCTCATGCTTAAAGAGGTGATGTCGCTTCTGAGCTCGGGAGAGAATGCGGTCTACTTGTCTTTGGATGACCCCTTGTTCAGGGGTTTGGAGGCTAGGAAGCTCGCCGAGATGGTTAGGTCTGAGTATGTTGAGGGGAGGGTGTATCTTTTTCTCGATGAGGTTCAGGATTGGAGGGATTGGGACTTCAAGTTGCGGTGGCTGCATGATGTTAAAGACTTCAAGCTTGTGGTTTCTGGCTCTTCCTCCACCCTGTTCTCTTCCGAGATACCTAGTAGGCTGAGGGGTAGGGAGCTCACACAGATTGTTTACCCCTTCAGCCTCGGGGAACTAGCTTCCCCACTGGAGCGTGATTTTAGGGGGAGGGGTAAATTTATGAGGGCTCTCCACGAATACATGGTTTGGGGTGGGTTCCCTGAGCCTTGGGTCTACCGCTCGAGAGAGAAGTTGTTGGATGTGGTTGAAACGGTTTTCTACCGGGACGTCGTGGAGAGAAACAGGGTGAGAGATGTCGAGCAATTCAGGGTTGTGTTTGACTTTTTGCTCTCCAACTACTCTAACCCGATGACTTGGAATTCCATGAGGAAGTTGGTGAAGGCGGTGGGAGTCGACGTGGATGTAAAGACGATTATGAACTATGTTGAGTACATGAGGAGGGCGTTCCTTATATTCACCGTGAAGAGGTTTGACTACTCGGAGAGGAGGAGAGCCGTGTCTCCTAAGAAGGTTTACATCGTGGACTTGGGGATAGCCTCGCTTTACGATGGCAAAACAATAGCCGACTCACAAGGCAGCTTGGGGAGAAAGTTAGAGAACCTAGTATTCCTAGAGCTGATCCGGCGGTCATGGGAAGTGGACTACTATCTTCTAAAGGATGGAAGAGAGGTGGACTTCGTCGCTAGGAAGGGGGGTAGAAAGGCGCTTATAGAGGTCAGCTTGAACACGGAGCAAGAACACGTGGACAAGCTTAGAAGAGCAACCCAAGAGACTGGGATAAGAGAGGCTTACATCATCACGCTCGAAGGAGAGAGGAGAGACCTGGGGGACGGGGTGAAGGAGGCTCCCCTATTCGACTGGCTTCTATACGCAGCAGAGCCTCAATAGCTAAACATTTATAGTCTCAATAGTTATTCGACGTGTGAAAAGAACAAGAACTTCGCTTTTTGCACAACCGTGAATTCGCTGAGTTATTCGACGTGTGAAAAGAGTCGATGACTGGTTGAAACAGGCTGAGAAGGATTTGGAAAAGGCGGAGTATGCTCGGAGGGGCAAGTACTATGAATTGTGCTGTTCCCTATTTCAACAGTGTGCGGGGAAGGCGGTTAAGGCTCTCCTTCAGAGCAGTGGTGTCGAGGGGAGGGGGCACTCGGTCACCCACCTGCCCCAAGAAGCGCCAAACGAAATAGTTGAGTGTGCACTCTATCTTGACAGGCGATATGCTCCTCGAGGTATCCAGATGTGTACGACGAGGGCGACCCCTTTGAATATTATACTGAAAAGGATGCCGAGGAGTGTATAGGCTGCGCGACTAAAATACTCGGTTGGGTAAAGGGGAGATAAGATGAGGCTCGTGATCCTGTTCGGCTCGAGTAGGGGAGACTTCACTGAGGGGAGCGACTATGATGTGCTCGTGGTTGGTGATGAAATACCGAAGGATCCAAGGAGGATTCCGAGCGAGCTCTACATGAATGTCGTGAAAATGTTTCCAAAAGAAGTGGACCCGGTGTTCATGAACACCTCGGTGTTTATGAAAAAATTAATGGAGGGAAGCCCCTACATCCTCCAACTAATTGAAGAAGGAAGAGTAATAGAAAAGGACTGAGAGTTCTGGGGGAAGGTACTACAGGTATACTACAACATGAGGCCCTACTATGAGAGAAGAGGGAGGGAATGGGTGATAATCAAGCAGTAGGCCTGCTCCGATTGGCTCAGTCTCCAAGCCCGTCCCCTTAGTTCTTAACCTTGTCTAAACCTCCTACAAACACTAACTGGGAGCTCGACAGCCCGTTTTACGAATAGAGCTCTTACTTCAAGGCATTAAACCATCACAGATCACAGTTCCATCTCTACAAAGCTCCGAAACCTCCCGTTCACGGTAGACCAAACACTGTGTTGGGACGCCGTGGTCAGCGTTTCAAAATAGACAGGTTTATATAGATTTCTGGATTTGAACAATCCGGTTGTGCATGGGCAGTAGGGTGATAGCGAAGACCCAAGACCTCGGCTAAGGAA
>NEXG01000045.1 GCA_003019535.1 Candidatus Marsarchaeota G2 archaeon ECH_B_1 | reverse complement strand
TGGATTTATGCTATATGGGGTTACAGGCGTGCTGAGAAGCTATTCGCTTGAATATGATTGTGGAGAACAACTCGAACCACTGCTTCTAGCGTACAGGGACGTGGTCAACCGCGTGCTCGAAGAGCTCTGGGACAACATAGAGTGGGATAAGAAAAAGGTGAAGGGTAAGAAGCAGTGGAGGCTCCTACCCAAGTATAAAGTGAACATCCACAGCAAGGACTACAAGAGGCGGCTCAGGGACAGCCTCCTCCAAGGTTGGCCTTTCGCCGCCCACTGGGTGGACTCCGCGATAAAGACCGCCTACTCCATACTCAACTCCTGGAGGAAAAACTACTTGAAGGGTGACCGGGTGCGGAGGAGGCCCACTGCGAGAAGGCTGTTCGCAAGAGTGAAGCAGACACTCGTGAAACTTGAGGGTGAAAAGCTGAGATTAACCGTTAAGCCGGGTGAATATGTGTACCTCGACCTCTCAAAGAGGTACTTTCCTCTACCTGGGGAGGTGTCCTCGGCGGGTCTGGGTGAACCCATAATCACACCCGAAAAGGTGCACCTCCCAGTGCACTATGAGGATGACGCTCAGAATGAGAAGCCATCGGTCGCGTGGGACTTCAACCTCCTCTCCCTAGACGGCTACTCACCTGAAACAGGGTGGATAAGGATAGATACCAAGAAGCTGGCATCTATTCACACCTCATCCTTCGAAAAGAGGCGGAGTGTGCAGAGGAAGGCTTCAAAATCCAAGAAGGCTGGGAGGGTTCTCGCGAAGTACTCCAACAGGGAGAGGAACCGTGCGGGGAAGCACCAGCTCGAAATCGCGCGTGTCATTCAATCACTGTGCGGCCCGGTGGGCCTCGAAGAGCTCAAAAAGCAGGGGATGTACACACGCTCGCGTATCTGGAACCGGAGGATCTCGAGAAGCGACTGGCGCAGCATCGCGAGGATACTCGAAGGGAGGCTGGGTGAGGCCGGGGTGAAGGAGCTCGACCCCTACGGTTCATCCTCCTACTGCTCCAAGTGTGGGTGGGAGAACAGAGACCTGAATGGGGCAGATGTCTTCGTGTGCGGTGGGTGCGGGCTCCGAATAGACAGGCAGCTCAACGCGGCCATAAACCTCTACATGAGGATGAGGTTCGGGTACACCGAGAAGTGGGTTGGTGGGAGGAAGCGTGTTGAACTGAGGATGGAGGGCGCTTCCCGCGTGGCCTGGTGGGACCGTGTGGTGCTTCCAAGCCTTGTGGGTGGGTGCGTCCTGACACGAGGGGGCGGAGCTGAAGGGGATCAGTGAACCCGTGAGGTCCCTATATGATGCCGTGAAGCCCAAGCTCCACTATGCGTATGATAGGTATGCTGATGCGTACCTACGTGCGCCTACGTAGAGTGAAACCTTAGTCCCATTATACTTGGACATGGCGGATGATTCAGTGATTCTGTACGATAAAGATGCGTTTTTCACCCGTGTGCTTGAGAGGCTTAGGCATAGGCTGAGCGAGCTAGGCGCGGAGCGTGTTCGGTTGGGTAAGAAGTGGTATTGGCGGCTCAAAAGGGAGTTTAAGTGGGGTGAGGTGGTGGTTATTGAATAGGGTGGACATGGCACGATCATATCTAAGGCAGGCGGAGGAGAGGGTTTCACATGCTAGTGAAGCCCTGTTAAATGGTAACTACGCATTCGTGGTGAGGCAGTCCCAAGAGGTCGTTGTGTTATCCCTTAAGGCTGCACTCAGACTTGTAGGCATTGAACCCCCCAAATGGCACGATGTGGGTCCAGTCCTGAAAGATGAGAGGAAGAGGTTCCCGGCCTGGTTTGAGCAAGTCATTGACCAGTTAGCCTCTATCTCAAGAAGCCTTAGAAAAGAGCGTGAGTTAGCAATATATGGGGACGAGGAAAGCGGAGCCTCCCCGGATAAGCTCTACTCAAAGATGGACGCGGAAACGAGCCTAAACTGGGCTAGCTTGGTTCTATCCAGCGTTAAAAGGTTACTAGGCGAACAAGTAAACAACAAACCGTGAGAAGGCTTAGAGGCTGTGAGCCGCAGGTGGTGTCCAGCTTGGAGGTTGAGTTGGTCCTGCTTGTTGAACGTGGTTTGACCCACTGATGAGGTGCACAAGGGTTCTATCACTGGTTTTCCCGATGGGTAAATAGTGTAGGCTCACCCCCTCCATTCTTTCCGCCACTGTTGGAAGTGGCGTTCTGGCTTCCTGGATTCATGAGCCATCCATGCGGGTATCAGCCTCAGTTCTTTGTTTAAGGGTGTGCGGATAGCGTTTTTCCACTATAGGAGACCGCTGTTACCAGCCTCTAACCTGGCGTCATCGCTTGTTCACCGTAAGTTTTTTTAGATCGTTTAGGATTCTCTGATTATGAAGCCGAGGCTGAGCTGTTTTGAGGTTGTGTTGCCTTTTAAGGTTCCGTTCACAACGAGTTTTGGTACCCAGAGTGAGCGTCACGCTCTCCTGTTCAGGCTTGAGGCAGATGGGGTTGTAGCTTACTCTGAATGTGTGACAGATGTTGGGCCGCATTATAGTTACGAGGATAATTATACGGCCATGCATATTATAAGGGAGTATCTAGCTAAGTTCGTTGAGGATTTACCCGTCCCCAAAGTCTTCCTCGAGCGCTCGGAGGCGGTTAAGGGTCACAATATGGCGAAAGCCGCTCTCGAGATGCTCTTATGGGACTACCACAGTAAGCTCTCTGGGAAACCAATCCATGAATACATGGGTGGGAGTAAGGGGTACGCGGATGTTGGGATATCCATAGGGATGGATAAAGTTGAGAAAGTGGTTGCTAGGGTGGGTGAGGCAATTCAGCGGGGTTACCGTAGGGTTAAAGTGAAGATCGAGCGTGGAAGGGAGCATGAAATACTCGGTGCAATCCGTGAAGTATACCCAGAGATACCCCTTACCGCGGACGCCAACTGCGACTATAGGATAAAGGACATAGAGATTCTAAAATCGCTTGACAGATATAACTTGGTGTACTTGGAGCAGCCATTGGACCACGACGACCTAGTGGACCACGCCAAGCTCAGAAAGCAGATATCAACCCCCATCTGCCTCGACGAGTCTATAACTTCCCCCGACAAGGCTCGGAAGGCTTTCGAGATAGGTGCAGCAGACGTGGTGAACATTAAGCCTGGACGCGTCGGTGGATTCACAAATTCACTTGAGATAGCTCGGATCGCGAGGGATCAGGGGGGACACGTGTGGGTTGGGGGAATGCTTGAGACCGGTATAGGGAGAGCGTTCAACGTCGCCCTCGCAAGCCACAGCCTCGTGGATTACCCAGGTGACACTTCACCCAACGACAAATACTTTGAGCAAGACATAGTCAAAAACCCATTCAAAATGATAGATGGGAGAATCAAGCCCAACACGGGCCCCGGGATAGGGGTGGATGTAGACCTAGACTACCTCATCAAAGTAAGCATAAAGATGACAAGAATAGTTTAGGCGATAAAATCCGACTCCATTATCCCCCTCGTGGGGAGGAATAATCCGTGTTCTAAATGTTTGGCAACCTATTTTACTACGCGCCACTAAGGCTGACCCTTTGTTTGACATATATGCATCATACTTGTGATATTGATACTTAACTGGCTAAGTAGCTTAGGAGTTTCATTAATTGTTGTTGCGTGGTGTTTACTCCCACCCAAATTATATATATAATATACTTATGGTTATAGACTGCTGTTAAGCTATTACCCTCGATGGAGAAGAGGTAACCTTTGTAGTCTTGTAGTCTTATCGTGGTTGGAGTGGTATTTAGACTAGTAATAAATAGATTAGCTTCAGTGTTGTTCACTTTGAGTACAACGAGTGTGAGTGAGGCTACGCTGTTCGCTTCTTTAAAAGACTCTATAAAACCACCTCTATCGATTATTCCCGGGCCAAAATCCTGCAGCCCTCCTATTTCGTTTTTATAGTTTGGAGGGATTGTTTGAACACTCCCATTAAAATATATAATTTGAACCGCGCTGTTTGCTAGAACAGAGAACCTAAACGACTCATTGTTCTCCCTAAGCCATACCCCGCTAAGCGCCGAATCCACCTGCTCAACACCGATTGGTTGCAGATGTGGGGAATATGCGATAAATATTATAGTGAGGCCGAGGACTACCAAGGCAGAGGCGATAAAAGCCACAGTAAGCTTCATACTCTTCATTGCTATTTATCAATTACGCTTGACTAACATAAGCCGGAACCGCTTCGCTGGCATCATATAAAGTATATTGTTGGCTTCAAGTAGCTCAGCATCCCTGTAAACAGTGTTTTTGGGTGTAGTATTACCCACGATACAGCCCGCAGGGAAATCCAAGGAGTACTCACCATAAGTTTGCGTGCTAACAAGGTAGAATAGCGTATCTATATTACTCCCGCATCCGCACCCCATCGCACTCACCCACTTTTATACTGTAACCTTAAACACGAAGACACCTAATCCATACGTTTGAGCGTACACAATACATATATCGACTTCCGTGGTCTCCGAGGGATAAGGTTGTTGTTCGCTGGGGATGATGTACAGATAACGGTCTTCCACGATTGGTCACCACACTCACTTAATCCGGATACCATCCGCGGGGAAGCGAAACAGTTAACCCGACAACCTACTGTATCTATGCTTAGGAGTTACCTAACGGCACGCTGATAGCGTTTGGGTCTTGGGAAACAGTATAGCTAAGGTTTACATCTACCAGTCCACAGGTAACTTGATATTTAGCATAGGAGCAAATTTACACCGAGAATTTAGTAGCCTCCACCAAATCGAAGGATTCACTTAACCATATTCGAACCAAATCCCTTCTCTAGCATCTAGGAATCGGTGGTCTTTAGTAATCTAAGCTATCGCTCAAAGTGTCCTTCTAATTTTTGCTGGGCCTTTGCTTATTGCCCATTTAAATTGTGGCTGGATTGTCACTCTCTAAAACCCCATTTTCTATAAGACACTAAGTTAGCCTTGACTGGTAATGACTATACTCACCACGTCGGCCTCACCATAATTGTTTTTGCATTTAACTAATTCATAGAAACTTATCTGACTAGAGCTGTGGCTTACCTAAAGGCGAGTGCATAGGAATTGAATGAGGAAAATCGTTAGAAACTTTATGAGAACTAGAGAGGAACCCCACGGAGGGTGTCAGCCCAAGCTACACACCTATGTGGACAAAAGAAAGACATACTCTGTATTTGCTGCGTTAAACACTGTGCAAGTTTCTAATAAACCACTTAAGAATATCTCTGTTCCAAACTTATGACTTAAAATCATAAAATTATGTATCGAAATATATATATCCTAAGTATTATATTATGTGAATCGTATGGGTAAAACCTTGGTTTTGTTTCTGTTGTGTCTAATAGCTTCAGTCGTTATTGTTGGTTTTAGCGTTGTTCTTCAGGATCATACTCAACCGAAGGGAGTGGTGCCCATACGTTATCCTCTGATGGCTTTCGGTGCACCCTCGACTCCTAACCAAACAAGCTATTTACTAAACCCTGACGAGTTCATTTTTACGTGGATAAAGACCGCTAGTGCGCTCAGCGTCTACGAGGTGGGTGTAGCTATCTCTTGGTATCCGCATGAGACTGGCAGCGTGGTTTTGGCCGCATATGTTAACGGTCAACTTGTGGCAAGCGTTAACCAGACATTCGGAGAAGAGCCAGCCCCGGTTCTCCTGTACTCCAATGGTTCGAGCTATATTGGTGCGCAGCCCAACTATACAGAGGTTGTTCTACATCTTAAAAGTGTGCTGAATCCGGGTTCAACCCTATACGTAGGTCTCATCACTACTAAGCCAATATACGTGTGGGGGTATCCGGGCGGCTTCAACCAGACTCTCCTAATGCAGAAGTTGGGTATGCTTAATCCCACAGACACCGTTAGTGGCTGGCAACCCACATCTGAACTTTCTTATGTATTACCATCTGTCCAGGGGATCCCCTTAGAGCTACAGCTGTCAGGGGCTGTAGCTCAACAAGTGAATTTCGAGGTCAATGTGTTTGGTTATGGGGTGAATATTGGGGCGTAAAGAGCAGCGAGCCTGTTTGGCTGGATTCGCCATAATCGTTAGCGTTGTTTTGCTCTCTATGTTTTCAGCTCTGGTTTCAGCCTCCGAACCACCTTCACAGTGCCAGTCGGGAAGTTATTATGGTGACTGTAACGCGGACTTTGGAATAAACGGTGTCACTCCCTCTTATGTGGTAGCTGAAACCTCTGTAACGAGCACGCTCGTATGGAGTAGCAATAACCATGCTATGTCTATTCAGTACAACCCAGATGCGTACGATTTCTACGAGCACTGCCTGTTTGGTTTAAACAATTGTAATTATGTTCAGGCTGGGTATGTAGTTAATGGTCAAGGGTGTTACTCATTTGTGGTTCAGACCTATTTTGACGGGGTTAATGGCCCATTTATTCTCTATAACTATACTTCAAGTTGGTACTGTGAAACGTTCAACGCTGCAAGTTCGGGTGTACACGTTTACATTCAGGAAAATGTGGGTTCAAACCAATTTATCTCCAGCGTTCAGTTTACGGTGCAATACTTTGTTGGTAGGACAATGGTGTATAGTAATACGCTAACGGTTAATTTACTTTCAAGTGATTCCGACTATTGGTATAAGTCTAACCAAGTAATTGTGGGGACTAGTGGCGAGTACGCCAATTTCGCTGCTGGTGCTGGTGCTTTTGCCTATAATAGTAACGTGGCGCTTTACGTGAATACGATCTCCCAAACTTTCACTTCCGAGACTTCTAACATGATTTATGGCTGCATGGTGCAAGAGGGCACCAGCTTATACGCCCAGACGTTCGGTCAAACCGAGTGCTAATTAACCACCGCTCATTATTTAATATATAGGTTTGATTAAACGTGAATCTTGGTCGTCATATATATTTATCGTTAGCTGTAGGTGGTCTACTGTTATTTTTCCCCGTTTTGAACTTGGTTGGTTCTGCGATGGTCACAATCTTCTTGCTACTACCATCATTCGCATATCCAAACCTGCTATCCCAAATAAATGTTAAGTCCATGGAGAGGAAGCTATCATTGTCCTCTTGGCTTGGATTAGCTGGAGGGGCACTATTGGCCTCAACGGTGTTGGTCTATGGCTACCTCCTTAGGTTGTCTCCATTCAATCCCGGCTCACTTTTGAGGATAGAGACGCTTACAAGGTTGAGTGTGATTTTGAGTTATCTCTGCGCTGCGCTCTACGCTGTCGCATACTATGAGAATGGTTCACTCCTCATGGCGGCCTTCAGGGATGGTCGAAGCTGGAGTCTAAACAGCGCTGGGTGGCTTCTCAGGGTAACGGGCATAACCGTGATCATCTCAGCCCTACTTGTTGAGAACCCTTTTGCGGTTGGCCTAGATGAGCGTGTGTCCGCTCTCTTAGGGTCTACTCAACCCGGCTTCCCACCCTACCCCCCGCTCCCAGTCCCCTACCCTTACCCAGGCGGCGCCTACTCTGGATGGATGATTCAGGCAGGAGTGTTTGGTGTTGTGGGTGTATTCGGGTTAATGTCGAGTTTTGCGGCGAGCCTACTGATTTTCACTGGTGCAAGGAATATCTTCAAGCAGAGGGTATCAAAGTAAATCTGGCAAGGGTGTCCACTTAGTGTGGATAAGAGCCTTTCAATTGGTATTCGTATACTAGGTTCTGTTAAAGTGTTTTCAATGTTTTTCTAGGATGAGGAGGGGGTCAGCTGGGCCGTTTAATTCCCCTGTGTGTGTTGTGTTTTTGTTTTGGTTGCTTTCCCCGTAGCTGTTTTCCACTCCACTCACAGAGGTCGTAGATGGGGCAGAGGTAGCATTTTGGGTTGTTCTTTGTGCATATTTGTTGGCCGAATTCTACGAATAGGTTGTTTAGGTTCCATATCTTCTCTTTGGGGGCTAGGGTTTCGAGCGCCCTCTTGACCTCTTCGTAGTCGGCGTCCTCGGGGCACACGCCGAGCCTCTTGGCAACAGTGTCCACGTGTGTGTCCACTGCCACTGTGTTGTGGCCGAAGGCGTAGCTTAACACTATGTCGGCGCACTTCTCACCTATTCCTGGGACTTCGAGTATCTTTGCACGGTCGTCTGGTATGCGTCCGTTGAAGTGCTGCATTATGTAGGCTGTGGCCTGCTTTATCCTCCTAGCCTTGGTGATATAGAAGTTCACTGGCTTGATTAGTTGGCGTATCTCCTCCTCCGAGGCTGCTAGTATATCTTGGGGGTTGGGGTATTTTGTGAAGAGTGCGTTGTATGCTTTATCTGTGAATTCATCCTTTGTCCTCGCGGATAGAATGCACCCGATGAGCGTCCTGTAAGGGTCTTCACGAATGTGTGAGGGAAGCTCCCTGGGATACTTGGCCTCGAGTATTTGAATTACTTGGGCGAACCTTTCACGGTCCATGCACCAAGAATCCTAGACTCAAAGAAAAGCATAGCGCGTCGTTTAATTCGTGTCTAATGAGGGCGTGTCTACTCGCTCAGCCACTCCGATGTACCATCCTCATACACTTCTTTTTTCCAGATGGGTGGCTCCGTCTTGTATCTCTGCACTGCCTCCTGTATTGCCTCGTAGGCTCTCCACCTAGTCTTAGAGCAGACCACTATGACTACGAGTGGCTCACCCACTCGGAATTCGCCCACAAAGTGGTATATGTAAGCCCCCGTGAGTTCATATTTGGATACCAACTCATCGCATATTTTAGCTATAACTTGGTTGGCTACGTCATCGTATGCTTCCATAACTATCTTGGCCACCTTCTTCCCATTTACACCGCGTGACTTAACCACCCCGATGAATGAGAGTATTGCCCCCGTCTCTCCCGTCTCATCACTCACCGAGGCGATTAGCTGGTATGGCTCAACGGACCCCTTATGGTACACTCCTGGGCGGAAGGCTTGCTTCTGAATCACCGTTCAACACCTGTCTGGACCACTGCGCACTTTGAGGTTTTAAAGTATGGTTCTCTTTTCATGTTGGCCTCAAACAGCAGTCTTCTTAGCTCCTCATCCGTGCACCCACTACGCATGGGTGTGAGGAAGTCGACGAGGTTATCATCCCTCATCAGGCAGGGCTTAAACTTCCCGTCTGGTGTAACCCTTATGCGGTCGTTGTTCGCGCAGAACATGGTGTTATGGGTGGGCCTCACAAGCTCCACCCACACCCCCCTCTTAGTGAGGTATCTAGGCCTGTTCTGTAGACTCCTAATAACCTTCTTCACACTCGACGACTCTAGTTGCCTTTCGATTCCGCTGAGGCTATAGTAGTACTTCTCGAAGAAGCCCTCCTCCGCGGCGCTGCCCTCCTTGACCAGCTCTATGAGTTGGAGCTCCACCTTTCCATCGAAGGATGCCGCATAATCCATAAAGTTGTCTAATTCATCAACGTTGAAGTCCCTCAATAGAACACAGTTTAGTTTAACCGGTGTGAGCCCAACCTCAACACACTGTTCAACGGCGCCCAACACATCGTCGAGCCTGTCCACACCTGTTATCTCCTTAAACCTCCACCTATCAAGGCTGTGAAGGCTTATGTTTACTCGCTGAAGCCCCGCATCCCTGAGTTTACCCGCCATAACCCTAAGCCTGGTGGCGTTTGTGGTCATCCCGAAGTCTAAGGGTTTCAGTGAGCTTATACCTTCAACAATCTTTAGAATATCCGGCCTCAGCATGGGTTCTCCACCAGTTAGTTTAAATCTAACGATACCCACACCACTCAAAACCTTCGCAATCCTAGTGATCTCCTCGGCACTCATCAGCACCTGTGAGCCACCACTCTTCTCGTGGGCGTTACGGATATCCATGTCACTGTCAATGTTATACGTGAGTGAGTTGCCCTCCTTATGACAGAATACACATGCGAAGTTACAGAACTGGCTATAGTTTAGAGAAATACGAGCACCAAGAAGAGGACGATTATACCTGTCAACAATAACCAAGGCCCAAACCAACTTACTAATACCTCATCACCCATATAAACCCAACTACATAACGGCCGACTCGCGACTGAAAAACACTATACTCTGCGACCTAAGCCCATATCTTAATAGATTGATTAGCCAGGTTGGGTTATCTGTTAGGTTGTTTGAGGAACACATGAGTAATCTGTGTTCGGGTACACATTGGTAGTATGGTTTGGGGTTATGTTTGTCGGGTTTTGGTTAACGCTTAATTAGTGGGCTCGAGTAGATGTTTAGGCTAAAATGAAGTGGATTGTGACCTCTGCTTGGCCGTACGCCTCGGATGTTCCACATCTGGGCAACCTTATCGGCTCTATTCTGTCAGCCGACGCCTTCGCACGCTACCATAGACTTGTGGGTGATGAGGTTGTGTTTGTTTCTGGTTCGGACGAGCACGGTACACCCATAGAGGTGGAGGCTGTGAGACGGGGTGTGTCGCCCAAGGATTTCGCGTCAGCTAACCACAAACGCATATCGGAGCTATTTAAGGCGTGGGGGATCTCGTTTGACAACTACACTGAGACAGAGTCTCCCACCCACATAGAATTTGTGAGGGACCACTATATGAAGGTGTATAGGAATGGTTACGTGTTCACTCAGGTTGAACGTGTGCACTACTGCCCGCGTGACAAGCGGTTCCTACCCGACAGATTTGTTGAGGGTACTTGTCCACACTGCGGCTTCAGACCTGCTAGAGGCGACCAGTGTGATAACTGTGGCAGGCCTCTAGACTCAGTCGAGCTCATAGAGCCCTACTGTGTTCTATGCGGTGGCAAAACGGAGCTCAGAGAGACAACCCAGTGGTTCTTTGACCTACCCAAACTCTCAGATTACATTATGGATTATTTGGAGAGGGCTGAGCTCAGTGAGAATGTGGTTAACTTTTCAAGGTCATGGGTTAGGGCTGGGCTTAGACCGAGGTCTCTTACACGTGACAGTGAGTGGGGGATTAAGGCTCCCTTCCCAGGCGCTGAGGGTAAAACCATATATGTATGGATGGAGGCGGTTCTGGGATATGTTTCAGCCATAATAGAATACTTCCGCGTGCAGGGTAGACCTCAGGAGTGGAGGGATTACTGGTTGAACCCCGAAGCCAAGACCTCCTTCTTTATAGGTAAAGACAACATACCCTTCCACTCGATAATATTCCCAGCACTCCTTAAGGCATCTGGTGAGAACTATAATGAGCCAAACCTGATAAGTTCAACCGAGTTCTTGACATTTGAGGGTCAAAAGTTCTCTAAGAGTAGACGCATAGGTATATGGATAGATGAAGCCTTAGAGCTTCTACCCGCGGATTATTGGAGGTATGCGCTCATCTCCATGCGGCCCGAGACTGGCGATGTGGATTTTGGTTGGGGAGTCCTAGAGGAGAAGATTAACGCGGAGCTCAACGACGCCATAGGCAACTTCGCTAACAGAACACTCATAGGCGTTCAGAGGTTCGCCGAGGGTCGATTCGAGTTGAGCAGAGCGGAGCTGTCCCCTAAATACGCTCAGAGTTTGGAGGCAATCCTTAGGAGGCATAGGGATATAGGAGAGTGTTACGCCAAGGCTGAGTTTAGGTCTTCATGCAGGCTTATCCTCGAGCAGGCAACTGAGGCGAACAGGTTTCTAAGCGTCGAGGAGCCTTGGAGGCTTGCGAGAACCGATAGGCGCAGGTCTCTCGAAGTACTCTATGTGGCGCTAAACGCCCTTAAGGCGCTCGCAGTCGAGCTTGAGCCCATCACACCCAGACTAGCAGATGAAATCATCGCTCAGGCTGGATTCTTTAGGAAGCGTGGTGGGAAACCTCTCTGGGATGATGTTTCAATAGAGGATGATCTACCAATCGAGCCGAAGAATGTTGCACCAATAGTACGAAAAATATCGGCTGTGGAGCTAAAGGCCAAGCTAGAAGAATTAAGGACCAGAAAGACCCAAGGTAAACCACCACGTTAAAAACGGGTTTTATATACCCACCATATAAATGTAAAGCTTATATTTTTTAACTAGGTCAATGTATATTACTGGTGATACGATTTGGATGAAAAAATTAGAGTACTCGGCTTCGCGGGGAGTCTGCGCAAAGCTTCGTATAATAAGATGTTGTTAAACGAAGCGGTTCGCCTAGCACCTCCCAACGTAGTCATTGAAACCTTCGACCTTGAAGGCATACCACTCTACAACCAGGATTTTGAGGTGGATCCACCTGAGAGAGTAAAGGAGTTCAAATCAAAAATAAGGCAGTCAGACGCCCTCCTAATAGTTACACCGGAATACAACTACTCTGTCCCCGGAGTGCTGAAGAACGCCATCGACTGGGCTTCAAGACCATACGGTGACAACGCGTTTGATGGTAAACCAGTAGCAATAATGAGTGCCTCAATAGGAATGCTTGGGGGTGCCAGGGCTCAGTACCACCTTAGACAGATGTGCGTGTTCCTGAACATGTACCCCGTTAACACACCTGAAGTATTCGTTACCTTCGCACCGCAGAAGTTCGACAGCAGAGGCAGGCTCACTGATAAAGACGCTGAGAAATTCATCAGGCAGTTGCTAGAGAACTTGGCGAATTATACTTTAAGGCTTAAGCTGGGGAGGCAGCGTTTACTAGTGGCAGAGAACAGCTGACTATATTAGAAAATCTCTTATCTTTATCACTTGTTGGATTCTATTTAATCATTATAAAACAATAATAGATATTCAATAATTCTGATATAGATCGGGTGTACGCATTATTGATGCAGGCTCCTCGGGTCTGTTAATTGTTTAGATATCCACCTTATTTTGAAAGGGATTCAAACGTTATTAGGTTAACAAGACCTTGCGTGCTTGCTGTCGTTCAGAATTTATGTTGAATGTCGATTGTCTGCTCGGCGCATATTTTTGACCTATCAATTTGAGGTGGGAAATCCGAATTTTTGAATGATGTTGGCCTCGTAATCATTGGGGGGTGAGGTCTGTGGTTAAAGTGTAAAGCATCTGCCTAGAATAAGTTAGCTTACTTGAAGGCACAGCTTTTCTGACGCGATGCTCGAAGGCTTGCGTTTCTGGGTCTGTGGGTGAAAGTATTTATTTATCTGCTATATTACTATTATTTTGGGGGTGAAACGGGGTGGCTAAGAAGAAGAAAGAGGAGAAGAAGGAAGAAAAGTCTCAGGAGCAGAAGAAGTGAGCTATGTTTAACTTTACCACGTTTTTATCTTTGTTTTTTGCGTTCAGTTTGCACGTGTGGGTGGGAATTAGTTGTCGGATAGTTTGTGTTAGGGGCTAGGCTTACTTCTGTGTGTCAAGTGTGGAATCAACTTCTTTGGGTGCCAGCGTGGTCTCCTTATCCTAGGAGGGATCTTCTTGCTTGTACTTCCGTGGGGGAGGGTGCTTTACTCCGGGACTGAGTGAGGCGGTCGGCTTGCTTTCTGAGGTCGGCTCCTCAGATGGGTTATATATTTTACGCGTCTGCCTCTAGTAGCTGGTTGATTTTGGATGAAATGTAAGCTTTGGGTGCGGCGCCCACTATCATGTCCACAGGCTCACCGTATCTAAAGAACATTATTGTTGGTATGCCTTGGATACCGTACGCCTGAGCGGTCATTGGATTATCATCCACATTGAGCTTACCGAAGCTAAGCTTTCCAGCATACTCTTCTGCAAGTTGTTCAATGATGGGTGAAACAATTCTACACGGACCACACCAAGGAGCCCAGAAATCAACAACCATTAGTTTGTTATCTCTTACCGTCTGTTCAAAGTTGGCATCTGAAAGCTCAAGCATTTTAGGCTTTGCAGGCTCAACCTTCTCGTTTTTCTTTGAACCTGCAAGCCGCATAAGCTCCTGCATCTTCTTCAATTTGAGCTTTTCAATCTCGTCATCAAGATTCTCCGACACGTATAATACACCCCTTTCCAGGGTAGTTAGTACACAAAATAAACCTGTACCCGTTATATAAGGGTATACAGGTGTGGTTGATGGTAGGCTTAATGGTCCACAACTATTTTTAAGGCTGATAATTCACCAATTCTGTGGATGGTTTACCTACGATTCATCAAGTTTCCAAAACCTCGCCCTTTTAGGGTGGGGAGATATTGGGCAGATAAAGTTCATCCCCCGAATGAGGCGGGCACACCGCACACGTATACCTCCGTGGTACACGAACAATTATAGTAGAGCTGGAATATTGGGGGAATTCCTTTGAGTGCACATATGTGTACTCTTCTGTCGTTCACTTTGCCCGCTCACAGACACCCTTATCCACCCTCTTCAGGGTTCTCTTGAGCTCCCCCCTCCTACTCACTAAAGGTTTCGTGGTAGCAGTCTAGGTCCAGGGTTTCAAACGCCCACCTCATACAGGGATCCCTATAAGCCCCGAACACGGGCTTGTCGGGTGCACTTCCTAGCCGCATCGCTGAGGAGGAGGTGTGGCGTCGAATAGGGCTCCTCTTCGGTTCGGGTTGACTCGCCCTAGTCGCTAGGAGTTCCCCGGTGTCCGTTCACCCACATCCACAGCCAGCCGCCCACACATAAATATGTACACTGGGTAGGCGTCCACCTTGAGTTTGGCATCGTGGGATGGGTGACGGCGGGCGACAAGCCTCCTCCCCCACTCACTCAGGGGGAGCGAGCTCTGCATTCGTGGATGCCGAAGCCCTCATCCATCCACCCGAAAACACATGAGTGGAGTGCACCCATCCGCCGCTCCCCCCCATCTCCCACCTATGATGAGAGACCAGCCATGTAGAGCAGGATGGCCCCCGATCTTCTCTTCGATATTTTATTGCGCTTGAATACACCATGGTTGCGGATCGCTTCCACTACTATTTTTCCCAGCTGGGTTTATCCGCGTAAAGGCTAGTGTGTAGGGCGATGGGCGCCTTAACCCTTATCCGAAATCCTTATCCGTACAATATCTCAATTATTTGGTATGGACGATGGGTCTGTTGGATCAAACGTGTATGACGTGATCGTCGTAGGGGGCGCGGCGGCAGGGCTCAGCGCGGCACTCTATACAGCTAGGCAGGGCCTTAAGACGCTTGTTCTCACAAAAGATATTGGGGGACAAATGCTCCTTACAGATGAAATTCAGAACTACCCCGGTTTTCCAAGTATAAGTGGTTTCGATCTTGCTAATAAGCTTAAGGAACACGCTGAAGCCTACGGTGTTGAGTTCGTGTATGATGAGTTGGTGGGTATTGAGGAGTCCAGTGAGTGCGGGGGACTCTGCTTTAAGCTCAAGACCCCGTATGCTGAGTACCATGCGCTCTCAGTTGTGCTCGCCTTCGGTAAAACCCCTAGGGATTTAGGGGTTCCCGGCGAGCAGGAATTCAAGGGTAGAGGGGTGTCCTACTGCTCGGTTTGCGACGGGCCGCTATTCAAGTCTAAGAACGTGGTGGTTGTGGGGGTGGGTGATCAGGGCTTGGACGCCGTCAACTACCTCGCGAATCTTTGCTCCACCATTTACTATGTATTCGGGCATGATAGGCCAATTGGCAGCCAAGATTTGGTGGAAGAGGTGCTCAGACTCCCCAATATAAGGCCAGTCCCCAATAGCAAAGTCGTAGAGCTAGTCGGGAATAAGAAGTTGGAGAGAGTGGTAGTTGAAAACACTAAAACAAAGGAGCGCACAGAGATACCGGCGGATGGGATATTTATTGAAATAGGATACGTAGCAAAAACCGATTTCCTAAAAGGGTTCCTTCAATTGAATGAGAAGAAGGAGATAGTTGTTGACAAGGAAGGCAGGACGTCGAGGCAAGGCGTATTTGCTGCGGGGGACGTGACTGATACTCCTTACAAGCAGGCTGTGATCTCCGCGGGGCAAGGCAGTACGGCCGCTTTATCAGCGTATAACTATGTGCAGAGGATTAAGGGTAAACCCGCCTCGAGCGCGGATTGGAGGAGCCTAAAGCCAAAGCAGAACGTGGAGCTCAAGCTCTGAGTGCAGCGGAACCCCATGCTAATCTGAGATGCACTTGGCTATGTAGTGTAGCTGTTGGCAAAGGTCTGAGTGTGAAGAGAAGAGTGGGCTCAGTACGATTTTGTTTACTCCAAGCATGAGCCACTCTCGCATCTTCCCCACCACATCCCCGGGTGAACCGAAGAGTATATAATCCGATGCCCTAAGCGCCGCGCTTTCTTTTCCTATGCCTCTACGCATGAGATGGTCACCCCCTAGGTCAACTGTTTCAGAAAGAGCCCTAGCTTCATTTTGAGCCATTCTTATCGGTGTGTAAACCGCTGTGTTTACACTCAGCTTTTTAGAGGCTTCAAGTAGCTTGAACATGTTTGGTGTGTACAAAATATAGGCTGAAGCGTTAAGCTTACTACATATTCTGATTATCTCTTCGCCGTATCTTATACCTTCGGCGCCAAGCTTAAGTCTTGAGCCTCCGCAACCGTACCTCATACAAATGAGAGCTGCTTTTTTCTCTAAAGCTCCAAGCCTCGGGGTACATCCATACTTCGGATTTCCGAGAACTAAGTTTAGACCGAACCGGTGAGAAGTGGCTAAATGATTTCCTAAAAGGTCTAGGTATGTGTTATCATGAGGTCTACCAGTTTGATATGTCTCTGAGAACTCGGCTTCAATTGAGCATAGCTTATCGAGTTCACTTGGACCTAAACGCTCATAGGGGTATTCAGCGTCAAAATTAACCCTGCATGAGCCTACGACTTTGTTGACTAACTGCACCAGAAAGAGGCTTCTCCCACCCAATGAAGGCATTTTGATCCGGCTGCGTTTAAAGGCAAGTTCCACGCTACCTATTGGGAAGGCCTTCACCCACTATGGCCACCCCCAAATACGGCCTCAGAGTTTACCGCTGGGAAAACCAACACCCATGGTTTGAAGATAACCCATTACCTACTAAAAAGTGTTTCTCTTTTATGCTGGTGGTGTCCGAATAACGCTTTTCAACACTTGGATGCCGCGCACACCATCCACTAATCCGGACACTATCTTTATGCTGATATTGGTCTGATATGGGTGAGCTACCCCGCCCTAAAGGGCGGAGCTTCCTGCTTCAAAGCCCCGCCTTGCCTCCTCTTTTTTAACCCTAGGGAGGGTAGGGGAGGTATTGGGCGGAG
>NEXG01000044.1 GCA_003019535.1 Candidatus Marsarchaeota G2 archaeon ECH_B_1 | reverse complement strand
CTCCACAATCATATTCAAGCGAATAGCTTCTCAGCACGCCTGTAACCCCATATAGCATAAATCCATTTAAACCTATCTATATTGAAACTGCTGACAACGGCGTAACACTTGGACCCTACGCTGTGGTGGTCGCCTTGTTCATAAGCCTGATACGGATGGGTCTTGGGGTGGGAACAATATTCTCGCTACCCGGGAGCCTGCCAGGAGCATTACTGGTCGGGGTATTCTATAGGTATGTGTGGAGGAGTAAGTGGGTTGGGCTGCTTGAAGTTGTGGGGACGGGTCTTGTGGGCGCGTGGATTAGTAGTGTAGTGGTCGCCCCAATTTTCGCACCCAAGTTTTCATATGACACCTTGTTCTTCGTAGCCGCCTTCACTCCCGCTGCAGTTGTTGGCTCACTGCTTGGAATACTCGTGCTACACATTCTAGCGCTGAGACGTGTGCTCACAGTGTAATCTATGAGCGATTGGTCGCTGGTTTTTGTGTGCCGTTGGTAGAGGCTACTATACCCTTCTCACTTCCCCCACTTCCCCAGCTGCTCACTGGGGGTAGAGGTCAGGGTTCAGGAAGGGTATGAGCGCTAGGCTAACACACTCCTCGACGAGCTTGAATCTGTCAACGAATCCCTTCGTGAGGGTGTGGACTACGCCCACGGTTCTTCCTAGATCTGTGTACCCATACTTCTCCGAGAATGACTCGTCGAGTTCTTTTCCAAGCATCAATATGTCATCCAATACTGGTTTGGGAAGCGTGAACCCCGAGCTTGAGCCCACACCCGTACGGCCATCCCTGCTTATCACCACCGCGAACTGGGTGTTCAGATGGGATATCCACGACTCCGGCACACGGGGTATGCTCAGTATACCAGCCTCCACTCCCACCCCGAAGTCTGATTGAGGGAAGGCTTCCAGCGAGTGTTTGGCTCTCAGGTATGCGCCCATGATTGTCTGCTCGGCGCCCACTGGTTGGCGTGGAGCATTCGTATAGGGTGTGCTCCTTATCTCCACGTCCCCGTAGAAATGCTCAAAAACCCTCCTCACCCCTTCAAGCTTCACTGGGTTAGATGAGCCAACACCTACTTTTACCGTCAACCTCCATCACTAATTAGAGATATGTATTAAAGGGTTTGGGTGTTGGTGTCCTAGTTAGCATCAAGTAAGGTGATATTCGAGTGTGTAGATTTGTAATCAGCACACCACAATAGACTCATAGCGTGCATCAATGGTTTTTGGGTTTGAGTGAAATACTCGTCAACTAGTTATACTCAGATGATGAGGGCTTCGAGTAGTATGCCCACGATGAGTGGTATAAGGAAGTTATCATCCACGGGTAGGGGTAGCATCTCAATGATTGTGGCGCATAGCGCCACGATTCCCGCTATGTAGAATGGTACACCTATGGCCATCAGAATTAGTGCTGAGGACACAAACATGGCCGCTGATCCCTCAACGGTTTTGCCGAGTCGTGGTATCTTTACTTTGCCGTGTAACCCCACTACCGCCGCCACTGTGTCGCTAACCGTGAGTGTGAGTATCCCTCCAATAGCTGGTTTGGGGTAGTAGAGTAGTAAGAGAAGTGCTAAGGCTGAGAAGGCATAGAATGTGGATGATAGGTAGACTGGTTTCCCACCGTTCTCCATAATCAACCCGAATTGGAGTGCTAGGTTGGACAGGACGCCGGAGCCTCGGTTGGAGCTGTGGTTCAGGATAAGGTAGAGGTAGCCGAAGGTTGCTGCGCTTGTCAGACCGATGGCTAGCCACCTCCAGCCGGCGAGTAGGAGGCCGGAGACTATTAATCCACCCCCCACGTGGGGTAGTTTGCGTGCAACTGTGAGTTTAGCGTCCCTGGGCTTTAAGAGCAGTCCCCTATACCCGAAGAGCACGGCTAGCGCCACGATAAAGGATATTGCGGCCACATACCTTTCGAAGAACCATGAGACGGTGCAGAGTGTGAGCGCTATCAGGGTGATGCCTGCCGCCTCTCTATCCAAAACACTTCACCAGCAATGTGATTCAGTGTTTAACTTAGAGGGCGGAACAAAAGCTTTTTTCACCCCAAATCCATCTCTGTGTGCGGGCCTCGGTAGCTCAGCCCGGTAGAGCACCTGCCTCGTAAGCAGGGGGTCGCGGGTTCAAACCCCGCCCGAGGCTCTTATCTTTGCTAGAAGCCTCATCACCCCACGCGGCTCGAAGAGGCAGCTCAACCCCGCTAAGGCGTCTAGATAGGGTAAAACGGTGGATATGCCCGCGGTTAGTGGCTGGTATCCCTCGGTGTCTGCCAGAGGGTTAAACCACAGTATTCCACCCACCCTCGCCCGGATTTCGGAGATGGATTCGCGTAGCCCCACTACGTCGCCTAGGTCCCAGCCGTCGCTTATGATCACAACCAGCGTGCTGGGGTCTAGGAGGTGGCTGAACTCTGAGAGCAGGCTACTCAGGGAGTCGCCTATCCTTGTGCCGCTTCCCCAAATGCTTAGCTGTGAGCCGATTATACGCGCTGCTTCCTGAGGGGTTTTACCCCTGATTAGATTGTCCACCCTCCTGATGGTGGTGCTGAAGCAGAACACGCTTGAAGTGTGGGTGACGTTTGAGGCTACGTATACGAGTTCTAGGAGGGATTGGGTTGCTGAATCCATGGAGCCGCTGACATCCACGAGCACCAACAGCCTATTCTTAGCCGGCTTTCTCTCCGACCACCTTAAACTTCTCAGGTCGCCTGAACCCCTGAGGCTCGACCTAAGAGTGGATCTAAGGTCTACCTCACCCTTTACGGAAGACCTTCTCCTCCTACCACCCAGCTTGGGATAAGCGCGCTCAAGTGTTCTAATATTCCTCCTCAACACATATCTATGCTTCACCCCCTCCAGAGTAATACGCCTCTCAGACTCCAAGTGGTTCGGGCTGTACGCCTTAAACCAGTTTTGAGCGCTGATCTGGGAGCGCTGTAGGAGCGTGCTGGGAGTATACCCAGCACCACCGCTAGCGGCGCCCTGATTTAATAAGGGTATTTGGGGGTTTTCTTTGTTTGGGTTAGAGAAAAAGCTTTCGAATAAGTAGAGGAATAGTGGGATCTGCTCGGCCTTCTTTGCAAGGGTGCACATCAAGGTCTGCCTGAATTCTTCCCTGTCGAGTACGTCAATGTACTCTAATGCGCTCACACAGTCTATGACCTCAGACATCCCAATGCTGAAGCCGTTTGCCCGAAGCAGAGCGCAGAACTCAGCTATTCTGCGCCTAATAATACTGGCTATCAAGAAGTCTTCGCCGTTGCGTTCTCAACCGCCCTCTTCAGGGCGTCACCGTCCACTTTCAGTGTGTCCGACGAATCCTTGATGAGGCAGCTCAGTGTCTGCCTCACTAGCTGAGGGTCAAGCGTCTTGGCGTCAAGGCTTAGGAGTGCCCTAGCCCAATCAATGGTCTCAGCCACACCCGGCTTCTTTACTAGGTCGAACTCCTCTCTTAGCACCCTGACAAAACCAACTATCTGTCTGGCCAACGCCTCATCGAGCCCCCTCACTTTGACGCTTAGTATTTCAAGCTCCCTTTCCGGGGTTGGGAAGCTCACATAATAGTATAGGCAGCGGCGCCTTAGGCCGTCTCCAAGCTCCCGGGTCTGATTGGATGTGATCACCACTATCGGGGGCTTTTTAGCCTTGAAGCTGCCCAGTTCGGGTATGGTTACTTGGAACTCCGCCAAGAACTCTAGAAGGAATCCCTCAAACTCTTCATCAGCCCTGTCAACCTCGTCGATGAGTAGCACTGGTGGCTTCGAGTCGCCGTGTGTGACCGCTCTAAGCAGCGGTCTTTTGAGGATGAACCTCTCACTGAATATCTCAGAGTCGGGGATGGAGCCCGACGCCTCAAGCATCCTTATCTTCAAGAGTTGCCGTAGGTAGTCCCACTCATATATGGCTGAGCTCGAGTCGAGCCCCTCGTAGCACTGAAGCCTGATCAACTCCCTATTGAAGGCATGACTCAGAGATTTGGCGAGCTCAGTCTTACCGCAGCCGGGTTCACCCTCAAGGAGCAGGGGTTTGCCGAGCCTCAGACTGAGGTAGAGCGTGGTTATGAGCGCGTCATCCGCTATGTAACCCACAGAGTTGAGCGCTGACTTGAGCATCTCCCTGCTCACAGCCCGCTCATCAACCTCGAACACCGCGCCCACCACCGCTAAAACCCATACGAAAACATAGCACACATAAGGATTTAAAGCCTATGTGGAACCCACTCAAGCCGCAACCAAAGTAACTCAGAGGGTCTTGATACAAAACCACTTCAAGGGCTAATTTGCTTTCACAGCGCCCTCTAAGTGTGTTTGGCTAGTTCAGGTTATGACGGGGGTTTCCACATCGGTGTTCCACCAAGGCTTATCCCACTTCTTATCTGGGTTTGGAAGCGCGTTAAGTATACTCTTCGTGGCCTCGGTGAGTTTCGTGATCTGGTGCTCGCTGAGCCCCTTTGACCTGAGCCAGTCTGAGCGGTCAAGTATGTTCTGGAGGTTGAGTCGCACGGTGAGGAGGAATTTTTGATCCTTCTTCAATAGCTCTGAGACCCTCTGGGGGTCTAGGCGTGGACCCGACTTCACATCTAGAACCCTGTCGTGTATGAGTGCGCACAGATCCATCATATCCTTCTGCTCCATGCCTATCACGAGTTTACTATCCTTGTAGTAGGGGTAGTTGAGTATCCTGAAGGCTTGGCCCGCCGCTTCAAGCTCGGGCAGGCTCTTCTTGTCGAGCTCCGTTATAACTTGGGCTTTCGTGAGTAGGAGCTTCTCCGCACCAACCGTGTATATGTTGGGTTTAGCCTGCCTGAAGTCCTCGTCTTCGAGTTTCACGGTGTGTCTGAGCTCCATTTTCTCAACGAAAACATCCGTGGTCTTCACAACAGCTTCGCCATCAGCCACCCCCTCAACCGCCCGCACACGGTAACGTGTACCCGCCCGAAGAGCGTTGAACATGCGGTCTCCCTCAGTCACAAAGTAGTGGTACGCCCTCCCCGCTACGCTCGACATGTTGAGTAGGACTTGTATGAATTTGCTCCCATCCTTCTTGCTCACAACGAAGTCAATGTCACCTATACTCCTGTTAAATGGGTTGCCCTCTTGGTTCGCCGACTCGCAGAGCATCTTTATGGCTGCCCCACCGATGAGTAAGGGGTATAAAGCCTCCTTCGGCTGATTCTTCGAGCCCGCCAACAGCTTTGGGGAGTTGATTGAAAACCATATCGTGGCAGCCGCCCTTCTAACTGTGCGCTGGTTGAGGTCAACGTACTCAGGCAACCCTAACTCAAGGCGTACCGTGTTCAAATCAAGGTTTGAATCCAAGGGTTCATCAATCGTGTAAACACGTCCATCCCTTTCACGGTAGAGAACAATGCTGCCCATGCCAACCACACCATGTAGATATGAGGACACTATTATAAAGTTTCCAAAACCTCGCCTTTTAAGGCGGGGATTCCAAAAGTATAAATACACACGCGAAGAATACTCGGTAATGCGTGTAAGAGCGTACAGGTTCAGAGCGTACTCATCAAAGACGACGGCGGGGGTGTTGAAGACCCAGCTTGAAGCAGCGTGCAAACTGTATAACACGCTCCTACACGCTGAACAAGAGGAGTACGAGGAGAACAAGCACACGATGAATAAAACCGAGCTTCGACAACTAGCTTTAGACCTACGAAAACAGAACCAAGAGTTTCAAGTGTTACACTCCCAGGTTGCCCAGCAGGTCGCGGAGAGGTTCTACCAAGCTAGGGAGAGGTTCCTCGAAGGTTTGGCGAACAAGCCCAAGAATAAGAAGCCTCACAGATACCTCTCCTTGGTGTACCCCCAATCGGGGTGGAGGCTTTCTAACACGAGGGATGTCGGACAAGGCAAAAGCAAAAAGAGGAAAGCTCGTCTTTACTTGAGCAAAATCGGCTTCTTCACTTTAATCCTCCACAGGGAGTTCCCAGAAAACCAGGTGTCCCAAGTTTGCGTCAAACTCAACCCCTCTGGTCGAATCCACGTAATCTTCTTGGTAGAAGAGTCAGAGAGCCAAGAGCTGTCTTCGAAGGAGCCCAAGAACGCTGTGGGTGTCGACCTGGGGATCGCAAGGCTTGCAACACTTTCAGACGGGCGCTTTCTCGATAACCCAAAACCGCATGAGCGCTCGCTTGATAGAATCAGGGTGCTGCAGAGGACACTATCAAGGAAGAAGTTTCTTTCCAAAAACTGGTTCAAAGCGAAGAGAAGACTCGCGAAGCAACACGAACACTTAAAGGATTTTAGGCGTGACCTTTTCTTTAAACTTGGGGCTCTCCTTGCAGGGGAGTACGATGTGCTGGTGCTAGAGGATTTAAACGTCCAGGGCTTGATCCAGAAGAGCGAAACCAAAAAGAGGAGGAGGATGCGGCTTTACGACTCCTCCTTCTCGGAACTCAGAGCGGTGCTTGAATGGCAGTTTCGAAAAAGAGGGAAATTGGTGTTACCTGTCCCCTCGTACAACACTTCACGTGAGTGTTTCCGTTGTGGTGGGATCAACCAAAGCTTGACTTTGGAAGACCGAGTGTTCCACTGTGCCCACTGCGGTTTCACCTTAGACCGGGACCTCAACGCTTCCCTTGTTCTTTTGAAGAGGGCAGGGTGGGTGCCACCCGCTGCGCCTGCAGTTGAGCTCCGCCCAATACCTCCCCTACCCTCCTTAGGGTTGGGGAGGCAAGGCGGGGCGATGAGGCAGGAAGCTCCCGCCTTCAGGCGGGGTAGCTCACTCTTTGTTACTTAACCGAAGATGGACACTGGCCTCCTCCCCGCCCTAAAACGGTAGACCCAAATTCGTGTTCGGGACACAATCAGCGTCAAGCGCTATTTTGGATCTACCGGGAAGGGGCGAGGTTTGTCATCTTTTGTCAAGCCGAATTGATCCTTCATTCGTATATGGCTCCTAAAACCCAGCTCTTTTGAAGCGAAGATCCAAGGTGTAAATGTATGTCCACACAGCGTACACAATTACCCGTGGTGTGTGACGAGTGAAAAGAAGTTTGACCCATGACCGTGATCGCTGTTCTAAGTCATCCGACCCCTATGGTGAGTAGTATCTCGATTTATCATACACATATTGCATGGGAGTGTGGGCCGCCCCAACGACCGCGTTGCGCGTTTAGCTTAAATTCCTTTTTTATGTCTTGAAACTGTGCTACTTGAGATATTGGGTCTGATTCAGGCGGTTATGGCCGCTGGGATAATAGTTGTAGGTGGGATAGTGGAGGGATATGGGTACGGGTTGTCGCTGGGTACGAATTGGCCCTATACGCGTAGTATGCCACGCCTCGCAAGGAGCGGTGACCCCGAAGTGTGGCACAGGATACTCGCGACGCTCTTGGGGATAAACTCAGTCATCATACTGGTTGTTCACCCAGGTATACTCGAGCTCACGGGGTTCATACTCATCGTGATAACTGCGCTTTTGGGTATGGCTACACTCTATGTGTTGGTGGGTAAGGCTCCATCCATCTTTCAGGGTCTCCACGACGTGCTCGCCTACCTCACACTTTTAACCTACCTCCTAGTTTTCAGCGACCCCCACATGGGGCTACTCGGCCTGCTGCTCACACGCACACCTCTCCACTCATTCTTCCTTGCAATATTCATGGGTGGAGTGGTAACGGGGCAGAGGGGTTTTCAGAAACCCATAGGCCACTTTGTTGTACCCAGAACATCCTCACAGTGGGTCTGGGTTGTGCACGGCCTCGCCGCCCTCCTCCTAATTGTAACATTGGGATTCTACGCCTCAGAGTACACGGCGGCCTTCTTCGCAGCCTTAGCCCAGGTTGGGGTGGGCTTCCTGTCATACGAATCCGTTAACGCCTCAGCCTCCAAGCCGGGAGCCGTGATACCGCTACACCAGCTGATGACCATACTAGTCGCCGTGTCTATATTCTACGCTTGGAGCTTCAGGCTCCCACTTCTTGGTTAAACCCTGAGAACACTCTGGAAAGCCTTGGAGTCACCTCTCCTTTAGAGCCTGCTTATGAGAGTGTACTCTTCCTCGGCCATCTCGAAGTCAGCGGCCACCGCGTTTTCCTCAATGTGTTTTGGGTCAGCGGCCTTGGGGATGGCTACCACACCACCCCTGCTCACAAGCCAGTTGAGCAGTATCTGAGCCCTCGTCTTATTATATTTAGCGGCTAACTCGTCGATTTTGGTCAGCCTCTTATCGGAGGAAGAGTTGACGACACCCCTACCAAGCGGGCTGTATGCTATGAGCGTCAAATTATTCTTCCTACAGTAGGGGAGAAGCTCGGCTTCTGGTTTCCTGTCGAAGAAGCTGTAGCTCACCTGGTCCGAGACGAGCTCGTATTTCCGCAGTGAGCTCTGCGCTTCCTCGACTTGTTTTGCAGAAAAGTTGCTCACCCCAATATAGCGTGTCTTACCCTCCTCGATTAGTCTTTCGAACGCGCTCATGGTTTCAGCTATATCTATACGCTCGTTAGGCCAGTGGACTTGGTATAGGTCAACCTGCTTGAGACCGAGCCTCTTCAGACTTGCCTCACAGGACCTTATAACATCGTCGTAGTGGAGGTGTTCGGGGGCGACCTTCGTTGCAACAAACACCTCATAGTCCCCCTCAGACCTCAGCCTTCTTAGCGCCGAACCAACGAGCTCCTCGGTGTGACCCCCACCGTAGGCTTCAGCTGTGTCAATCAGCCAGCACCCCTTCTTCACAGCGAGCACGATAGCCTCAATGGCCCTTTCATCCTGAGATCTATCCTCAGACCACCACCCACCCCCAAGCCTCCAAGTACCGAACCCGATAAGCGGCACACGCTCATTTGTCTTACCAAGCCTAGTATAACGCAACTACACCAACTCCGAATAATCCACACCCAGTGTTTGTGCGCCTTGGATTTAAGCCCACCTAACCACTACTGCTTGTTCGCGATGCTATAGAGGTGCTTGACCTCTGAGAGTATGATGTTTAGCCCAGTGGTAGCCGCCTCCGGCGCCCCGGGGAGGCTGAACACGAGTCTACCCCCTATGATTCCACCCGTCGAGCGAGTCATCATTGCGGCTGAGCCCACCTCTGAAAGGCTCTTCTCGAAGAAGAGGTGCTGGAAACCCGTGAGCTCCCTATCCAGAAGCGGCCTTACCGCCTCAATTGTGAAGTCGCGGGGGGAGACACCCGTGCCCCCCAGCGTCACACACACGTCGCACCCCTCCTCGAAGAGCTGTTTTAACACGTTGAGCCGAATCATGTGGACGTCATCGTCGACTACCTTCGTCGAAGCCACGCTGAATCCAGCCGCCTCAATCAGGCGGACTGCGTTCTCCGCCGACTGATCGCTGAACTGCTCACCCTCCATCTTAGCCCGATAACGCGAGGAGCTCACGGTGATCACCCCAAACCTGAGCCCCCCGACTTCCTGCTCCGCGGCTCTACGATGCTTCTCGTGTGTGTGCAAACCCACTACTGCTCCCCCTTAACTTTAGACACGACCCTTATACCCTCTATCAGCGTGTAGGGATACTGCCCCTTCTCATCTTTCTCGTACTTTTTAACCATGTCCCAAATTGTGAGCAAAGCGAGAGCGCATGAAGTTAACGCCTCCATTTCAACGCCCGTCTTATAGTCGGCCGCAACCCGCGTCCTTACCTCGACGAAGTCCGCCCCCAACTCAAATGAGACATCAACGGAGGTGAGGGGTATCTGGTGACACAGTGGTAGCAGCTCCCACGTCTTCTTAGCGGCTTCGACTCCAGCGAACTGCGCCCCACCAAGAGGGTCACCCTTCTCAACCCCCCCACGCCTAATGAGCTCAACTGTCTCCCTCCTCAGCCTTATCCTACCGGAAGCTTCAGCCACCCTTCTGAGAACGGGTTTATCTGAAATGTCAGCCATCCTCATACAAAAGAATACTCATCAAGCTGTAATAAATGTTTCATGAGAGCTGGAGGAGGCGGGCTCGGAGAAGTTGCGCTCGCAAGCGTTGAACGCCGCTCAGGTTTTTGTCTCCGCAAACGCGGGGGGAACACGGTAACCAGGACTGTGGATACGTTACTGAGAGGGTTGGTCTCATACGCTTTAGCCTAATCTTCACCCTAAGCTTGTGTGAGCGAAGCTTTGCTTGGTGTCCCTGAGCCCAGACCCGCACTATGCACTAAGCCCATTTAGTTGTGTGACAGATGTGGCAGAGGGCTGAAGCCGGGGTCTTTGGATTTGGTTCTTCAGCAACGTGTGCACGGTTTCTTCTGGGGTATGGCTTACGGTGTGCCACTAGGTGTTGGGGTGCGGGTGGTTTTCTTCTCTTTAAACGGGTTGATGTGTGTGCTGGGGGTGTAGTGTACTGGTCTGTCAGCCTTCTGTGTTCGTCTTCTTTCTTTCGGAGTATTTTTGGTCGAGTATTCCTTTATAGGCTTCGGCGCACTCTTCGCCTGAGAAGTAGTATTTGCCCCCGTAGTAATGCTTCACTATGGGTTTACCGTAGATGGTGGTGTGGCAGAAGTTACACTTGTATTGGAGGAACGAGTTAGCCTTCAGTGAGACACCGTACTCTTCTTTTACGGTCTGGGTGATTACGTGAGCGGATATGTCGCTCAATCCAGCCTCCCTTGGAAGCCTTTCAAGGATGAGTCGGTTGAAGCTTTCCACGTCATCCGCTTCAACCTCTAAGAAAAGCTGTTTTTCACCCGCAACAAAGTGTGCAGCCCTTACCTCGCTAATCTTGGATAATGTGCGTGTTAATGCCTCTGTATCCGTGGGGCTCACTTTGGCGAAGAGAACACCCCTCACCTTACCCGCTATCTTGTCCGAGTCCACCACCACCGTGAACTTTTTTATGAGCCCTAGAGACATGAGCCTGTTTATACGCGCCTTCACGGTGGGCAGGCTCACACCCACTTTGTCAGCTATGTCCTTATAGAGCATCCTCCCATCTTCCTGTAGTAGCTCTACTATCTGAGCGTCCAAACCGTCAACCCTGATAGACAATCCCAACACCCCCTACCCACGTAGCCCATCTTGATATTAATTAGTTTAAGTATTTCTCAATTACTCTTTAATAAAATAGGTAGATAGGGGTGAGTGTTACATAAATAAAGGTGGCGTGAGCTGAGTGTATGGGTGTTCAACCCCCACCCACAACCCATGCTACGCGGGGTAATTCCGTTTCAAACGTGAGATGCTCATTCCGTGTAGCACGCTGTTTGATAACTGGTTGGGTAGCGCCATGGTTTACGGATTAGCCTTAACATATTGGTGTTTTGCGTATGGTNCTCCCGCCTCTGTCACCATATGGGTGACGGCCTCTACCCGTGATGTGTAGGTGTTTGATGCGGGTGTGGTTGGAGCTGGGAGTCTCGTGAAGGCTGGCTACGACCCTCCACACATATATTTAAACATCTCTGTTTAAAGAAATAAATATTTGGGCTTGTTCACCTTAGTTGTTTAACGATAATGCTGATGTTGTTTTAAGTGTTATGTGAGTGTGATGGATGATGCCGGATACATGGGATATAGCCATTTTGGGTAAGGGTGCGGCGGCCTTCGCGGCTGCGATTAAGGCGAGTGAGAAGAGCTCTGGGAAGGCGCGTATAGTTATGGTGGGTTCTGGTCCTATTGGTGGGACGTGTGTTAACGTTGGCTGTGTGCCCTCTAAGTATCTGCTTGAGGCTTCTCACAGACTATACTACACAGCACGGGAGGTTTTTCCCGGTGTGGGCGCCGTGAACCCCTCCCTTGACTTCCCTAAGCTCATGGAGGGTGTGCACAACCTTGTAGGTAATATGAGGAGGGAGAAGTATGAGAAGGTTCTTCGATACTATCCCAACGTGGAGGTACTGGATGGGAAAGCAAAGTTCGAGTCCCCCACCGCGATAAAGGTTGTGGGCACAGCTCATGAGAAGACCATCTACGCTAAAAACTTCATTGTGGCCACAGGTTCAAGACCCACCGCTCCACCCATCGAGGGATTAGAGCAGACGGGGTACATCACTAGCGACAGTGTTTGGAACCTTGAATACAAACCCGAAACTCTGGCCGTCATCGGCGGGGGAGCAATCGGCCTCGAGCTTGGGCAGGCTTTCCGGCACTTGGGCTCCGAGGTCACAGTGCTTGAGGCCATGCCGAGAATAGTACCCCCAGCGGAACCCGAGGTCTCAGAGACCCTGCAGGGTGTGCTTGAGGATGAAGGGGTAAAGTTCCAGCTCAAGGTGCGCATCGCACGCGTCTACAAGAAGGATGGTAAGAAGGCGTTGGAGGTGGTCACAGCCCAAGGTAAAAGGGAGCTCGTAGTGGATGAGATACTCGTGGCAACGGGTAGGGCGCCCAACACAGACATGCTTGACCTGGATAAGGCTGGCGTCAGAACCGATGAGCGTGGCTTCATAGTGGTGGACAAGGGTATGCGCACATCCAACCCCAACATCTACTCAGCCGGGGACTGCCTATCCAAGAGACTAATGCTTGAGACGCTCGCCGCACGGGAGGGCGTCGTGGCTGCTACCAACATCCTCGGCGGCTCCGAGGAAGTGGACTACTCCACCACCCCCTGGGCGGTCTTCACGAACCCGCAGGTCGCATCTGTGGGCTACACAGAAGATGAGGTGATGGCGAAGATGAACGCGTGCGCCTGCCGCATAGTGGATCTGGACAGGGTGGCAAAGGCGGGTATAATGGGCTCTGAGCGCGGCCTCATAAAGCTCGTGCTCGACCCCTATACCTACAAGGTGATCGGGGTGCACGCGCTCACACCCAATGCCACCGAATACATAGTTGAGGGTGCGCTCGCAATAAAGTATGGGTTAACATACAGCGACCTCATCAACACCACACACGTCTTCCCCACACTAGCCGAAGGCGTCAAACTAGCTGCACAATCATTCATAAGGCCAGTGGACAGGATGAGCTGCTGCGTGGAGTAAACATGAGCCGCGGAAGCGACCCACGCACATGCCTCAACCCAAAAAACACTTGGAGCCCCACACGCAGGCGGAGGCTCACGGCCTCCTTCGCCGCAACCCTATACTGGCTGGCCTACGCCTTCTCAACAGGCATGCTGCGCTACTACCCGCACAGCGTCGAAAAATACTTGGCGGGGATACCCAACCCCAACTTCTTCCTTTTACCCACAAGTCTAACAAACATCTACTTTGCAAGCGGGGTGGTGTGGTTCCCGAACGGCCACATTGAGCTAGCCTTAGGTCTAGGACCCACGGCAACCTCGATAGCCATAGCCCTACTATTGGGGCTAAACATCAACGCCACACGCAGCCTTAAATCCACAAACCTCAGGCTCACGGGGGCAACCAGCCTATTATCAGCGCTCATAAGCGGAGGCTGCTGCAGTCTACCCCTACTTATATCCATACTCGCATACGCGTCCTCCTCAGCCGTCCTCCTCGACTCCACCCTCTACAACTTAACCATCCCAGTAAGTATGGCGGTCCTAGCCCTCATGACTGCAACCTATATATACACCACTAGCCGGGGGACAACCAAACTCGGCCAAGACTCTGAGAGCTGCTGCACCCATCCAAGCCCCAACCCAACAGGCTGAGCGCCAATCCCAGCCTTACAATCCTAGTAGAGTCAGTGCTTGGTGGCTCCCAGCAAACCACGACGCGCCTAGCGCATCCGAGAACCTCAGTGTCCTATAACCCCTAATCCAAATAAACTGCAGGTCACCGGTGTGGCTATTAGTTACCCGTGGGGAGAAATCCATCGCTTGAAGGGTCGGGTGCCACACGAGCTATCGTCCTCCCACTGCGAAACCGACTCCATTGTTGATTCGAGGCCACGTAGGTAGTATGGGTGTGGCGCCCAGCGGTATCAGGGTTGCCTCAAGTAGAGCTGTGAAATCCGAGCGACAAACCGCGGTTTTTGAGTTTGTTTACAAAGGCCTGAGCAAGAAAGCTCCTACCTTTAGGGAACCCCCGGATGATTTAACATGATGGGGTTGTGGGGGGCGGAAGAGCCTTCCGTCCGCTCCGTAAGGGTGTGATAGTTCACCATAATGATTCAGCCTTGTGGCTAAGATGAATTTTACTGTGAGTTTTGTAGCCATTGAATTAAATTTCCTGCGCAAAGATGTTAGGGTCAAGTATCCGCATGATGGATCAGTCTTAGACCTGTGTTCCTAGAGTTTGGCCGTGACTCTGTTAGATGGTGATAAGTTTTTACTTAGGTGGGTTTGGCTGATGTGTGTCGGCGTGCCTATTGTGTGCGCGGTGGAGTTCTGGCTCCAGCTCGCTGTGTAGGTGCCTGACGGGCTTATTGTGGTTTTGGTTTTATTTAGAAAACCCAGGCTCTGGTTTTCTTTAATGGTTTAAGGGGAATACTTTCATAGTTTATGCACATTATGGTTTGTGATGGATATGGCGGATAAAGAGTTGGCGGGTAAACCTTTTGAGAAGGCGGAGAAGGAAGGCAAGCGGGAGAGCACACGTGTAGGCGGCGGGTGTTGCTGCTGTGGGGAGGAAGAGGAGGAAGGGGAGTAATTTGAGGGGGTGACCTATGAGGAAAGAGACGATTTCACGCCACGAAGGGTTAATGTCCCTCCTCATCTTTTTAGTGTGCTGCGGTGTGCCCGTCGCCGTCACCGCGTTTGGTAGCGTGGCCGTAGCCACCTTGAAACAGCCACTACTCAAGGTATCCATAGTGGTGATTATAGGTGTAGCCCTCGGAGTGGTTCTCTCCTTAACGGGAAGGGAGAAGAAGGCTGCGAAGGGTGTAGGGGAAGCGTAGCCGTGGGAATCATGGTTGTAAAACCATGTTTACGCTTAGGGTGATAAGATGGGCTGCAATCATCGTGTGGTTAGGGGAAAAATTAAGGTGCTCAAGATGGAGGTGGGTGGCTACGCCCACAAGTACTCTTGTTAACTGTACACCCCTCTTTGAGCATTCAAACCACTCTTCTACCAGCGGTCGAAAAAAGGGTCGTAATGCTCCACGTTTAGATGGCTTGAACTCATACAGTCATCGATCCTAGTACCATTAGCGTACCCCACCTGTGCTACACTCCTCAAGTTTGGGTTTACACCAAAAACTGGTTGTTTCCCAAGGGCCTCACGCTGGCTGTGGAAGCGACGGTTTATGGTGCAGCTGGGAGCTGCGGAAGAAGCGATATGTGGGATGTCCTTTTGCTTGGGTTTAACGCTCGGGGGTGTGGATGATGACTGGTCAGCGGGATGATGAGGGGGAGGGGGTGGAATAGTTGTGGGCGACGTGATGAAGACCAACCCCAGTGCATCCCCACCCACATGGAGCCTTTCCAATATAAATGTTAATGCAAAAAACGATATCAGAATTTTTCGGATATTCTATACTTTTAGCCTAAGCAGCGCAAAAAACCGAAAAACTTATTCAAAAACACACGTATACAGAACCATGCATACAAAAATATTAAGCCTCGGAGACGAGGTAGGCGACTATCCAAGTTAGAGTTCTCGGCGTAAGAACTCTAACCTGCGACGGCCACGTCAAAGTACTGGGTAATATAGTGAACAACTCCAAGAGGATCGTATGAGGAGTGTTACGGTGATAGGTATTGATGTCTTGGGTGTAGTTAAAGCGAAATGGTAATATAGCAGTGCGTGTTTTAATATTTACATTGCTTTCGAAGAGCTATGAACAGTTAACCCAAACAGTGGACAGCGCGGTTGTGCGGGGCCTGATTGAGCTCGGCCCACGAGACATCAGACGGCTGAGCTCGCTTATCCACGTGCCCTATAGCAGAGCCATAAACACATATAAGAGGCTACGCAGAAAATTCGGCCTGCTGATAAGTGCGGCGCCCAACACCGAGTTGCTCGGCCTCACACACGTGTTCTTCGAGGCCACCGTGCGCTCGGAGTACAGGCGTATAGCTCTACGGGCCTTCAAAGGTGTCTCAAGCCTGAACTATCTGGCTGGGAGCGCCACGTCACCCGCCGAGCTCTTCGGTATAATTTATGCGCCCACGGGTCCACGGGGTGACGAGTACCTTGAATTATTCGATGAACTGGTGGAGGAGGGATTCTTGGAGTCCTACACTGTGAGGAGGTTCCCCGAGATCGTGCGCCACAGCCTGAGACCCGAGTATGTTAATTGGAGCGGTGGCGGAGGCTACGTGTTCGACTGGGACTCGCTCACACCCCGCCCCCCTGAGCCCGGGGTGTACGACCCATCCCATAAGCCCCTCGCGGACAGGCTGGACCTACTTCTACTCAAGGAGCTGGAGTTCGATGCGGCGAAGAGTTTCCCCGAGATCTCAGCCCAGCTCTACAGTAGGCATGGTGTGAAGGTGAGTGACAGGCTCCTGCTGTACCACTATGAGAAACACCTTGTTCCAAGGAGGATGTTCTCGAAGTACCGTGTACTCTTCTCGCAGGCCGAGAAACTCGGCGTATACCTAGTGACCCAAACAGCACCCGGCGCCTACAAGGAATACTTGGATTGGGTGAGGAGAATACCCTACCTGAATAAAGAGCTTTTGGATCCTTCAGGCCAACACTTCTCTGAGTACTATCTTCCCTCTAGCGAGTACCAAGGCTTCTTGGGCTATGTTAACTCCAAGCTAGCCCCGCTTGCTGCGAGAATGAAGATGCTGGTCTCACTGCCCAACTCCAGGTCGATGTTCACGTTGCCCTACGAGCTCTTCGACGAGGAGAGGGGAGAATGGGTGCACGACGCCCACGCGGACGCGTCGAAGGTGCTAGCGAAGGCGCACGAGCTAATGAACTTGGCATAGCGTGGATTAGAATATAGAGATCCTGCACAAATTTGAAGTGCGGTACCTCTAATTCTGGGAGCTAATTTTTAACTAATCCTGTTGGCCGTGTATCTTGGGAGTACTATCAAATATACTTGACTAAATTACTGGGAATAGAAAAATCGAAACGGTGGTTAATGTGAGTACATGTTGTTTATTCATAAATACATACGATAATTTGCAAATCCATGTCGATGTGGTTTTTTCTGAAGGGAGTAAAAAGCTGGCGTCTCCAAATCATCACTGGATCATTAATTGGGGAATAGTTGTGGTGAAACTCCCCAAACAATTCTGGAGGAAGGGAATCAATGGATATTTAACAGGCTATGTTGCCAGTTATTACACGCCAGCCTCAGTATCCATAATGCGCTTGATAAGGTAAATTGCTTGTATTAAGGTTTTTATGCTTCTCGCTTAGTGTTTGATGGTGTCCGGATAAGGCTTAAACGTGGTGGGCGCCACGGTTCGGAATTGGTGACTACCCGTGGATCCCACCACGGATGTCTTTACATTCTTTANGAA
>NEXG01000043.1 GCA_003019535.1 Candidatus Marsarchaeota G2 archaeon ECH_B_1 | reverse complement strand
TGAACCAAATTTCGGACACCCAAATCCTCCAGCACTAAGAGGTCGTACTCCTGTGCGAGTAGCGCCCCGAGTTTAAAGAACAAGTCACGCCTAAAATCCTTAATGTGCTCGTGTTCCTTCGCAAGTTTCGTCTTTGTTTTAAACCAGTTTTTGGAAAGAAACTTTTTCCTTGATAGTGTTCTCTGTAGCACCCTGATTCTTTCAAGGGAGCGCTCAAGCGGTTTCGGGTTCCCGAGGAAGCGCCCATCCAAAGGAGAGTGTGGCAAGCCTCACTATCCCCAGGTCAACACCCACCGCTCTCTTGGGCTCCCCCTCCCCCGATGAATGCCCCTCTTGGCTCTCAGCCTCCCCCACCAAGAAGATCACGTGGATTCTGCCTGAAGGGTTGAGTTTGACGCACACCCGAGACACTTGGCTCTCTGGGAACACCCTGTGCACCACTAGGGTAAAGAAGCCGATTTTACTCAGGTAGAGCCGAGCCCTCCTCTTCTTTTTGTTTTTGCCGAGACCAACTTCCCTGACATCAGAAAGCCTCCAACCACTCTGAGGGTACACCAAAGAAAGAAACTTGTGAGGCTTCTTTTTCTTTGGTTTGTTCGCGAGGCCGTCGAGGAACCTCTCCCGTGCCTGGTAGAACCTCTCCGCAACCTGCTACGCAACCTGGGAATATAGCACTTGAAACACGGGGTTTTTCTTTCTCAGGTCTAAAGCGAGCTGCCTGAGTTCGGTTTTATTCATCGTGTGCTTGTTCTCCTCGTACTCTTCTTGCTCCGCGTGTAGGAGCGTGTTGTAAAGCTTGCACGCTACTTCGAGCTGGGTTTCCAACACCCCCGCAGTGGTGTTTGAGCAGTAAGCTCTGGAGCGGTATGCCCTTAGACGCATTACCAAGCGTTTTCCAGACTCGTACTTATATAAACCCTTTTTTGGCTGGGGGAAGTCCGTGTATCTCATCGCTAAAGCAACTGAGAATTACTGCTTCCCCCAAACCCCTAACAACCTTTTTAAATTGCTTAGGGATTAGAGGAGAAGCCGTATGCTCCCTTTGTCAGACCACCCCTCAAAGATAAAGACAATTTACTCGGCTACACCCTACGGATACCGAGTCCCACCGTGAAACGCACAATCCGCATAGGTTTGGTTACCAACGAGTCACCCAACACCAACCAGCAGAACAAAAACTTGTGATCGGGATGCAATCGCCGCTAACGATGAATTTTGACCTAACATACAAAGGTGGGGTTTTGGAAGCCTTATAAGTATACCCTCCCCTACTAAGTAGGGGGGGATATACTTGTTCTTTGACCCTAGGCCAAAGGAGAAAAGGGAGGATCTTTTTGACCGTGAAAGGGAGCTTGAAAGGTTTTCGGATGCGCTGGCGTATTCACCGCTCATCCTGATTTTAGGGGCGAGGAGAATGGGTAAAACATCACTTATGAATGTGGCCCTTAAAGAGTCACGCCAGCCCTATGTAATCATCGACTTGCGTGGTCTCCCCTACANCCCTTCGCGAGCCGACCTTCTACGCAGATTCGAGACGGGGTTCAAGAAGGCGAGCAAGAACTGGCGTTCATCACTCCTCGATGCACTTTCTAAGGTAAACGGGATTTCGGTTTTGGGTTCCAGCATCAGCTTTTCTTGGGGGAAAAACAGAGTTGACCTCGCCGAGCTGTTTGACACTGTTGACGAGTGGGCTTTGAAAGCAGGCGTAAAGTTTTTTGTGGCCTTCGATGAGTTACAGATAGTCAGGGGAGAAAGAGAGTTCCCCAGGCTCTTCGCACACGTGGCTGACACAAACCGTAACGTTGTGCTTGTGGTTTCGGGTTCGGAGGTCGGAGTGCTCTTCGACTTCCTTAAATTCGATAACCCAAGCTCCCCGCTTTACGGGAGGCACTACTCGGACATCACGCTCAACAAGTTTTCTAAAATGGAGTCCACAGAGTTTCTGCGAAGAGGCTTTGAGCAGCTCGGGCTTAGGGTTCAGGAAGATGTTTTGGAGTACGCTGTGGAGCAGCTGGATGGGGTCATAGGCTGGCTTACACGCTTCGGGGCGAGGTGCCGCGAGCTCAAATCATGCACTAAGAGTGTCGTGGATAACGTCGCCTACGAGGGGGGCCAACTCGCAAGAGAGGAGGTAGCGAGTCTACCAGCCCGCTCAAAACGTTACGCAACCATACTCAACCATCTTGCAAAGGTCGAAAACGCACACTGGAATGAAATCAAAAGGATACTTGAAGCAAGGGAGGGCCACACCATAACGAATACCGCGTTCACACAGGTTCTCTCCAACCTCGTAAAGATGGGGTTCATCGAAAAGAAGGAAGACACGTACACAATCTATGACCCCCTTCTTAAAAGAGGTGTCCTAGAGCACCCTCTCCCAGAATAGCTCGAGGTAAAAGCTAACCCATTCCCTCCGCCTGTCTAGGACAAGGCTTCAACTCTCTGGAACCTAGACTGAGGGTGCCCGGGTAATAATCTGCACTTGGCCGCTACGCCCACCAATCCCTAATGAACACGGTATCAGCGACCAACAGCGTCTTTACGAGTTACTCCACCCTAAACCGTGGATCAAAAATCGGCTTCAAGCGTTGATTATGACTTGAACACGATTTTGGGTGTACACTTCCGGGTACATTATTTTTTTGAAGCGAAATCGAAGCTTAGAATGTTGATCTATCATAAAAGGCGGGGTTTTGGAAGCCTTATAAGCAGCTTGGGTGGGGGTCATAGTTTTCCACACATACTTCCCAATAAACGTGTAGGAATAGTGCACGGTTACTGGGAGGGAATGCTCTTACTAACACAACGGTTGGGTTTAGCACTGCGCCTTAAGGAGGAATGGGAGTGTGTACTAACGCTATTGTGTCTTATCCATTTACCGTGTGCGTAAATTGTGTGAGGTTTAAGTTATTCCAATGGTTCTCCATTGATTGTGTTGAGACTTTTTATAGCTTGTGATATAGAGGAGCCAGCTGTTATTGAGAAGATCGTTGGTTTCCAAAGAGGTGTGCTGGGGGGATTTGACCGCTTGAAGCTTGTTGAAGCGGAGAACCTACACTTTACACTCGCCTTTTTGGGTGAGCAGCGTGAAGCGGAGCTTGAGAAGATTGTTCACACCCTTAGCAAGGTTGAGCCAGTGGGTGGGGAGGTTGAGTTGAGGGGTGTCGGGGGTTTCCCTTCGACTAGTAATGCACGTGTGGTTTTCGTGGAGGCTAGGCGGGGTTCTGAGGTGATCATCGAGAACGCCAAGCGTGTGAGGGAGGCGTTGGAGGGTGCTTCTATATGGTATGATAGAACCCCCTTCACGCCTCACCTAACCGTGGCGAGGCTTCGATCACCCGACAGGAAGCTTGCGGGAACACTTATGCTTCACATGGATGACGAATTCGGCGTGACCCCCGTGAGCTCGATCAGACTCAAGAAGAGTGAGCTAAAGCCAAGCGGCCCCGTGTACACAACCATCCAAGAATACCCTGCGAAGGGAAAGTAGAGATGAGTTTAAACCAAGTGCTCGACGAAGTTAGGCGTAGGGTTACACCCACAGCTGAGGAGGAAGGCAGGCTTCTCAGCCTTGCTGAGAGGCTTAAAAAGAGGATACTGGAGGTGTCCTCCGCCTACGGTGTGAGCGTTGAACCGATGCTTGTTGGCTCGCTCCCCAAGGGCACTTGGCTTAGAGGTGAAGGCGACCTAGACGTGTTTATGCTCTTCCCCAAGCACTTCAACAAGCGAAGCCTCGAGGATATAGGGCTCAGAATAGCCAACGAAGTCTCGGAGGGAAGAGGTGTCAGAGCCTACGCCGAACACCCCTACCTGAGGTTCTACGTAGACGGGGTCAAAGTGGACCTAGTCCCAGCGCTTAAAGTCGACAGGGCCGACGCGAAGGCCACAGCCGTGGATAGGACACCCTTCCACCTTGAATACGTGAACTCCAAACTAGACGACGAGCTCAGGGCTAATGTGCGTTTACTCAAAAGATTCATGAAGGGGATAGGCGTGTACGGCGCTGAGGCGAGAACCCTAGGCTTCTCCGGCTATGTGTGCGAGCTACTCACAATCAAGCATGGCTCGTTCACACGTGTACTCGAGGCGGCAGCTGGGTGGAGGCCGCCCACACTCGTTGTACTCGAAGCGCAGCCAACCGTAGCCTTCAACCACCATATAGTTGTGGTGGACCCAACCGACCCCTCGAGGAACGCCGCGGCCGCCGTATCGCTTGAGAGCTACGCGGTGTTCATAGCCGGCTCGCAAGCCTTCTTAGAGAAGCCGGGAATCGAATTCTTCTACCCACCCTCATTATCACCGCAGCGAGGCGCATACATATTCGAGTTGGGCTATGGGGTGGGGGGTAGACACCTGGTGCTGGTGGCGCTCACCGCCCCACAAGTAGTCGAAGAGGTGCTCTGGAGTGAGTTGAGGAGCTCGGCGCACGGGCTCACGCAGCATCTGGAGAGATACGGCTTTAACCCTCTCTCAACATGGTTCTGGTCCGACGGCGCAGAAGCCTACTTCTGCCTCGAGGTTGAACGCGTGGAGCTGCCAGCATACGAGAAGAGGGTGGGTCCACCCGTATATGCGCGCGAGGACGCCAAGCGCTTCCTAGCCAAGAACAAGGGTAGAGCGCTGCGTGGGCCGTGGATAGAAGCGGACAGATGGGTGGTCGAGCTGCCAAGAAGGGTTACACGCATCGCCGAAGCCCTGAGGAGACAAGGTGAGGTGGACCTATCACCCCACATACGCGCTAACTACACCTCCGCGCGCATATTAGTGGACTCGGAAGCCCTACAAGTGATAGCCTCCAACTCCAAACTAGCAACCGAGTTCACACGGTTCTACACCCACACACCAGCGTGGTTGAGTTGAACAACACAGCCAACAGGGTCGCCAACTACCCCTGCCCACCAACACCACAGATAATCCAAGAACTCGAGGAACTAGGAGTCGAACTCATTGAGCAGGGTGCCACCATGGTCAACGGTGTAAGGGTGCTGGGCAAGGGTACAAGGGGTATCGTGGTGAGCGGTGTCTACCGCGGGCTTCCAGTAGCCGTTAAGATAAGGAGGTGTGACTCACCCCGCTCCAGCATGCTCCACGAAGCACAGATGCTCAGGCTCGCAAACACAGTCGCTGTCGGCCCCAAACTCATCAGCGCTTCAGAGAACATCATAGTGATGGAGAAGGTGGTGGGGATACCGCTTAAAGAACACTTCCACATCAGCGACCACCAACTAGCCGTGTGCATCGAGGACTCCCTCAAACAGGCCGTAAGACTCGACGAGATAGGCTTAGACCATGGGGAGCTAAGCAGAGCCCACAGCCACGTCTACCACACAGACGAAGGAGCCAAAATAATAGACTTCGACAGCGCAAGCACATCGAGGAAGCCCCACAACTATAACTCGCTCTTCGCATACTACTTTATGGGAAAAGGAGAATTGCAGCGGAGAGCGAGAAGAATACTGCCGGCATACGCCACCAAAAAACCCGTGGGTCAATCCACAAAGTGAGCAAGCCCCCGCACACCAAGCCTTAAAAAAGATCACACAAGACAACTTTTGCCTCCAAACCAGCAATTTAATCACTCCCCCTCAAAATAAGCCAAGCAGGCGCGCATTGGCCAGAGTAAAACAGATAAGCTAATCACCCTGATATCCGAAAAAGTGGGTGGGGTCTTACGTCTAATAAAGCTTGGGAGGCTGGCGATTCCGTGTTACTGCTGGGCTTGTGCTAGAAGAGTCACTAGGTATTCTGTCTGGCCCACGACTAGGTCCAAGTGCACCGTGTAGTAGGGTGTTCCGTTTATCCCAGCCACCCTTTTAGCCGCTAAGAGCACTGTGTACTCTGCCTGTGAGCCAGCTGTAGTAAGGGTGCATTGCCCGCTGAGGTATCTTCCGTGTACGCCGAGCTGCGCTTCTCCCGAGGTCACACTATAGGTTTGGCCGCCGACTACTAGGGAGCCACCGGTTATGCTCAGGGTGTAACCGTTATGGAAGACGCCCGTCACCAGTAGTGTGAGCGCGCCCGACGCTGAGCCGTTAACCTCTCCGCCAACAACCCGGTAGCCTCCCGCCAAGCTTGTGAGGGTGAAGCTCACGCCGCTTGTTAGGGTTTTGCCACCGCTGTTCGCACCCCCCACACTGGTTATCCCAAGACTTGTCTGAGCCGTTATAGTGGGCCAGGAAGCCACCCCCAGCCCAACCGTTACAGCTAAGACCAAACCCAGTAGGACGAGTTTGGACAACATTTTTGCTCGACAACTCTATCCCTGCAGAGTATTTAACCAGCTTGAATGCGTAGTCTGTACTCTGGGTTCACAAGGCTTTTAAGCCGGCCTCCACTCGACTCTTTGGTGTACCACCCACTGCAGCAGAGGGTTACATATTGAGCTACCATCTGTTCCTAGTGGGCACATTGCTCGACTTTGTGAGCGGCTTCGTGGCGCTCCTTGTGAGCTACTACGCCTACCGATACAACAGGCTCCTTCGAAGCACACCACTGCTCTTTTTGAGCTTCGGCTTCATGTTACTGGGTCTCGGCCTACTGAGCGAGGCCTCCGTTCACCTCTTCTCAGCGGTTTACACACGCCAGATCAGAATCTTCGTTGAGGCCTCAGCCGTGTACCTAGTGATGCAGGTTGCCGCCTACCTTGTGATAGCCATGGGCTACGCGTATGAAGCGTACACGAAGGCCGCACTCAGCTCGCCAGCCGCATCCCTGCTCCTAGTAGGTGTGAAGAGACCCGCGGTGCTCCTGCTCCCCTATAGGCTGAGCGTCACCGCCGAGCTATTCTCAGTGATCATACTCGCAGTAGTGGTCTATCAAGCCACACTTGTGTACACCACGAGCAAGAACAGGTTGGCAGGAATGGTTCTCACAGGCTTCCTGCTCATAATGCTCGGCCAAGCCATCTCGTTCGGCGGGGTGATCGTGTTATCTACACTCGGCTTCGAGATCGGGGAGCTCACACGCTTCCTAGGCTTCCTAGTTCTCCTAGGATTTCTTTTGAGGAGTGGTAGAAGTGGGCAAGCCTGAGGGTGTAAGAAGCAAGCTCAGAATATACTTGGATATACTCAGGGTTATCGAAGAAGAGGGGGAAGCCATACCCACACACATCCTATACAAGGCAAACCTATCACACGACAGGCTCACATCCTACGTCGGCGACTTGGAGCAGAGGGGTCTCATAGCCCAAGTCACCCGGGGGGAGAGCAGAGTGTACACACTGACTCCAGAGGGTAGAAAATTCCTGAAGGAGCTCAAGAGAGCCGAGGCATTCCTAAGCGGCTTCGGAATAAGCCTGTGAGCATGTCTCAAACACCAAGTGTTTATTTGACTCTGACGCATCAATCTAATTGGGAAACAAAAACATGAGCGACGCCAAAACACCAAACCAGGACAAGGCTGACAGGCACAGGTGGACTAAGATGGTTGCAAGGGTGCTCGAAGCCCTAAAACAGAGCGGCGTGGAACCCAAAGACTACCTGCTAAGCATGCCCTACATAATAGCCTACATGATGGAGGACCAAAGCGACGAGGAAATAAGAAAATTCTACGATGAGCTAGTAGAGATAACAATCGACATAAAACACATATTCAATGAGCTACCGCAACCCGAAAAACACGATTAAGCAACCAATCCAAGCGTAACCCCCAACCAGAACGTCAAAGGNCACCGAGAAATCTGGACAGCCCCAACACTCTAACCAACTGGTTAGTTTATACTCAAACCAAGAGCAACTAGTGACAAAGGGTACAGGGATTCCACGTATAAAAGCGAACAGTTTAGCCCCACATATTTGATGGATGGTGCCCGGATTAGGGGGTGGCGAGCGTAGTATTCAGGCGCGGGAAATGATTATCCGGACACCATCATTTGAGGAGAGCAATGGATATATACCAGCCCTACAGCATATCCAATCCCACAAGCAAATAAACCTCATGAGTATCCATAATAGAGATAAACAAAGAACACGTTGAATAATGCAACCATTCATAACTTTTCTCGTAGTGTACCACCCCGTAGGGCGATTTTGAACCGCGACTCTTTTCAAGAGGATCTTAATTGTTGCTCGCCTCGTCTATATTACTCAGATGCTTGCAGTGCTTCTAAATATTCGCTACATCATTGTTGAGGGTGGTTAGGAGTTGAGGCTACGGGCAAGGGGGATGTCTCGACCCTAGAGTGTGAGTGGGCGGTCTTAGAGACGCTCAGAGTGGACGTGATGGGGCCGGCGAGATTTGAACTCGCGATCGCCACCGCCCCAGGGTGGTATCCTGGTCCATGCTAGACGACGGCCCCAGCTTAATCCGAGCTCATCTCCTTCGACTTCGAATATAAGCGCTTTGGCCACGTCTAATCCTACCTCTCACCGTAAGCACAAGGAGTGTGAGCGCAGCCACCGCTCCGGCAACACCTATGGCCAAGTATGTGGTACCGCTTGGGGGTGGTGGCCTAACTATATTGGAGTATGAGAGCTCGATGTAGCCCCCTGGTGGGGGGACCTCCAAGAAGACGGCTACACCCGTCTGGGTGTCGAAGTAGGCTTCGAAGCCAAGCGACTTATTGGTGTAAACGTAGGCTGGGAATGTTCCAGCGGGTGTGTTCACAGTTGTTTTGGCTACATACACGAGTGGGGCGTCGAAGCTTAGGGAGACTCCCAGCTTAACCACCTGCTGGAATCCGTGCACCGCGGGGTAGAACAGCGGCTGAGTATAGTTATCCAAGAAGAAAGCGGGTGTCTGAGGTGAACCAGTGACATAGTTCACCTTTTCAAACATGAACTCACCATCCCCCTCGGAGAATAGTGTGGTGTAACTCATGGTCTCAGGCGGCTGCCCCGTGGCCGTGTAGTTGAGCTGCGCCCCCGGTTGGGCGTAGACGGGCGCCTCGAAGCGCAGAGGGTATCTAGCCGGGTCGGCCGGTTCAGAGAACGCCTTAAGCCTCATTGTGAAAGTGGAGTTGGTGTAAGGGTTAGAGAGATTCTCATAGAGTATTAGCCCGTTGAGGCTTGAAACATAGTAAAACTTCCTAATCGCTGAGGCGCCACCCACTCCCTGTGAGGCTGTGACCAGGTACACATACGCAGAGATACTTGAGCCATCAAACTCGAAGGGGGTTGTACCCTTATAGGTAAAGAATATAGCGTACCCCGGCGATATAACGCTGAAGCTCCGCGGTGCAACCATATAGGAGGGTAGCACGGGTAGGTAGCCTGGGAAGAAAGGGTCATCCGCCACACTTCCGTTAGGGGCTAGGGGTGAGCTCACCGTGGACTCGAAGTTCAGCCTAAGCGAGCCGTTGGGGTAGAGACCCATCACTCTCACACTAGCCATCCCAGAGTAGTGGGTGAAACCAGTGAGGTAGGGGTAGCTACCCTCAACGGTGTAGCTTAGGTTAACTCCCTGAGAATCGAACCAAGGAGTGTATTCACTCACACCCACAGAGATGGGTGAGCCGCTAGGCGGCGGGGTTTGCTGGGCTCCCGCGGAGGGAAGCAGGGCCACGGCTAACTGGAAAGCCAAAAGCGCCGCCAAGAAGAGCGCTACTGGGCGAAGTGGCAAGCAGCATACCTCCCAGGCCTCACCTCCCTGAGCAGCGGCTCCTCCCTCCTGCATATCTCCTGGGCGAGGGGGCAGCGGGGATGGAAACGACAACCCGGTGGGGGCGCTATAGCGTTGGGTATCTCCCCCTGAGCCAAGCTCTTAACCTTCTGTGAGGGGTCGGGTACGGGCACCGCTGCCACTAGCGCCTGGGTATATGGATGAAGGGGTTCATTCACCACCTCATCTGTTGGTCCAACCTCCACCACCTTGCCGAGGTACATAACCGCCACCCTCTCAGTGAAGAACCTCACGGTGGATATGTCGTGTGTGATCATCATGAACGTTTTACCCTCCAACTTTAGCTGACCCATCACATTGATTATCTCACCCTTAACAGAGGCATCCAGCATACTCACAGGCTCGTCCAAGATAACCACCTCCGGGTTCATGGCGATGGCGCGCGCAACACCAACACGCTGCCTCTGACCACCCGAGAGACTCGTGATGCGCCGCTTCGCATAATCTTCAGCTGGCACGAGCCTAACGGTCTCAAGCGCCCTGTACACCGTCTGGTCGAGCTCAGCCCTATCAGAATACACACCGAGTATCCTCAGACCTTCGGCCACCGCGTCGTGAACAGTGAAGAGTGGGTCGATAGAGTCGAACGGGTCCTGGAAGACCATCTGAACACTTCTACGGTACTCCTTGAACTCGCTCCTACTAAGTTTAGAAACATCTTTACCCTTGAAGAGAACGCTTCCAGCGGTTGGTTTCACAAGCTTCATCAAAGCCTTGCCAAGCGTGGTCTTACCCGAACCAGACTCACCCACAACACCCGTGGACACACCACGCTCCAAGCCAAGCGTCACACCGTCAACAGCCCTCACATTAGCCCTCTTACCGCCAACCTTCACCCTAAAGTACACTTGTAGGCCGTTTGCCGCAAGAACATGGTTACCGTCAGACACCCAAACATCACCCCAAACCAAGGTCCTTCCTAGATGATATCACGTGGCAAGCCGCGTAGTGATCCTTAGCGTACAACTCCATGGGGGGCATAAGCTTCCTGCAAATCTCAACAGCATACGAGCACCTCGGGTGAAAAGGGCACCCCGAAGGTGGGTTAACCAAGTCCGGCGGGGAACCCGGAATGTAACCGAAGCTGCCATCCTTACGCCTGATATCGGGCACACTCCCCAGCAACCCCTGCGTATAGGGGTGAAGCGGCCTCCTAAACACGTCTTCAACCGGGCCTATCTCAACGAGCCTCCCAGCGTACATCACACCCACCCTGTCAGCCACGTTCGCGATCACCGAAATATCGTGTGATATAAAGATGGTTGTGAGCCTCTCAAACTGTTTGAGCTGCCTGAACATCTCCAAGATTTGAGCCTGAATTATGGTGTCCATCGCAGTGGTGGGCTCGTCGAGTATAACGATCTTGGGGGAGAGGAGGAGCGCTAAGGCTATCATAACCCTCTGCTTCTGCCCCCCTGAAAGCTCCCATGGATAGGAGTTGAGCTTGGATGGGTCCACACCCACGTGTTTAAGGAGCTCCGACGCCTTCTCCAAAACCTGCTTCTCACTCATGTCGGTGTGTGCACGCACGGTCTCAACGAACTGGTCGCCCACACGGTAGAGGGGGTCCAAGGCGTTCTGTGAAGCCTGAGGCACATACGATATAACCCTCCACCTCACCTCCCTGTTGAGCTGCGACTCACTCATAGAGCCCAAATCCTTACCATACACCGTCACCCTACCCCAGCTCCTAGCGTTGGATGGGAGAACCCTGATGATGGCGCTCGCAAGCGTGGTCTTACCCGAACCAGACTCACCCACGATGCCGAGTGACTCACCCTCGTAAACCTCGAAGCTCACATCGTTCACAGCCCTGAGAGCACCCCGGGGGGTGTAGAACTCAACGTTCAAACCCTCAACCCCAATAGCCCTAGTCTGAGACACCAACATCTACGTAAACCTCGAAAACTCCTCCTGAATAGCCGTGCCCACAAGATAAAAGCCCACCGAAAGCAGAATAATCGAGAAGCCAACGGGGATAAATATCCACCACAGGTAGCCGTTCGTGGGCGTCATATTGTTGATCAGGTTAGATAAAATGTTACCCCACGTGGGCCTCTGGGTTATACCCAAGCTCAGGAAATCCAGACCCGCGTCAGCGATCACCAATCCAGGCACAATGTAGGTTACAAGCGCGATTATGAGCGCCGCCGTGTGGGGCAGGATGTGGCGCCTCAGAATATACATGCTCCCACCACCCATAGCCTGAGCGGCCTGAACATAACTCCTACTCCTAACAGTGAGCACCTGGGAGCGCACAATCCTCGACACAGGAGCCCAACCCAGAACCCCCAAGATAATGATAAGTAGCAAAACCCTGTTAGGCGTGATGTGAGCAATCGTGAAGGTTGTGTCCAAATCGATAAGAAGCACCAAGCCGGGTATGAGTAGCAGGAAATCGAACACGAAGAGCAACACGTTGTCAACGAGCCCACCCAAGTAGCCAGCCAGTAGGCCGAGAATCACGCCTATCACCATCACGATGGCCGCGGAGCCGAAGCCTATCTCGAGCGCTATACTCGTCGACGTCGCGTACTCACTAGCCACATCAGCCCCATGGGGGTCGGTGCCCATAAGCCCATACACACTCCCGAACACCTGGAACTTGATATCCGATTGGTATAACCTAACACTGTAGTTTCCATGTGGGAAAACCTCTATCAGCTCACCCACAGTGTACTCCCCCGTATGTGAGAACACGCTCTGCGGCACAGAGTACACGGATACACTCCTATTCAGATAGGCGAGGGGCATAAGTGTGGACGCCGTGCTTATACCCTCCAATAGGTTCCAGGTGGAGTGTGTGAGTGGGGGGAGGGAGGGATTCGCGAAGTACTGAACGTAGAGGGAGCCAAGCTGGGGGTTCGACTCCAACGCGGCTTCACCCTGCGAGTCAGCCATCAGCGCCACCGGGTAGACCCCCGCGGTCGACTTGATAAAGAGGAACACGGCTAAACCCGCACCATCAACCTGGGCTGGGTACACCAGCGCCTGCGCGTAGAACATCTTGGGCGGTTCATATGTATAGTTAAAGTTGTGTGTTAGGTACACCGTTACAGGCGCATCAGAGCTACCGCTTATCGAGATAAGCTCGCTGCCATTAGCTGTGTTGAGCAGGGTGTACGTTGCCCCAGGGTTAGGTAAACCCGTGGGTCCGAACCCCGCCGTATAGCTACTAATCACGTTGGCGCCCCCAACCCCTGGGTCCGTCACAGTCCAGTAGTTCACGGCGGATGGAACCTTGAACGCCTGAAGAGGGTAGGTGGCCGGTAAGATTATGTTGGTTGGGAGCTTAGAGTACGCTGGGAAGAGCTTAACCCAGCCTGGGAGGGCGTTCGGCGCGGCCACATAGTATGATGAAGGGTTATAAGCATTCTTGTATGGTGCGAGCGCGGCGCCAACCGTGCCCACAACTACGAAAAACAGGATGATCGCGAGCCCCACCTTTGCATCCCTTCTCTTCAAAACGTTGAGTGTGAAGTTGTCCAACGACTACTCACCCAGCCTTACCCTCGGGTCGAATAGGGCGTACACGAAGTCGAGCGCGAACAACACCACGAGTATATAGACACTGAAGAGGAAGGTGCTGCCTATGAGTAGGGGTATATCGAAGCTCGTAGCCGCCTCGGTGGTCACTATCCCGAGTCCTGGAAACTGGAAGATGGTCTCAACGAAGAACACTCCGTAGATCAGGAAGGCCACATCCAGCCCCACCTGGGTCACCCATGGGAGCAGCGCGTTCCTGAAGGCGTGCCTGTAGAACACGCTGTTCTCATCGAGACCGCGAGCCCTTGCATACATCACGTAGCCCGCCGAGTTATACTCCTCAATAATATTGTTCCTGATGAGCTGCTGCCTGTGACCGAAGCCCACGATGGTTAGCAGAATTATGGGTAGGGAGGCAGCCCACAGGTAGCGCAAGTAGTACTCCACACCAGTATAGTTGTGGAGACCCCCACCTCTCAGAGCGAAGAAAAGGTTAATCGGGAACCAGTGGAGCTGCGCGGCCAACACCACGTACATTATGATGCCAAGCCAGAACGCGGGTATAAAGTAGGCGCCAATGCTCGTAAGCGAAGCAACCTTGTCCCCAACCTTCCAACGCGACTTGAGGAAGGATTTGGCGGCAACAACGCCTAGAACGATGCTTATCACACTTGTGGTAACCAGCGACACGGTCACGAGCACAAGCGTGTTGGGTAGGTACTGCGAGATCACTGTGAGCACCGGCTCCTTATAGGTTGGGCTCATCCCGAAGTGTAGCGTGAATAGGTTATAGAGGAACTTGGCTATCCTGATGGGTATCGGTGCGTTGAGGCCGTACGCCTGCTCGGCGGCGTCCACCGCCGCAAGCTGAGCCTGAGCGGTCTTCGGGTTAAGCTGGGTTATACCCACGAAGAAGAAGCCAAGTTTGAAGCCGAGCGACTGTGGTATGAGCTCGAACACGAGGAAGGAGAAGAGAACGAGCATGAGTAGTGTGATAAGCCTGTTGACAAGCCTCCCAATAATGAAGCGAATAGTAACCACAAACATCCACCCTCTACGGAAACGGGTAGCCTAAATTAAATATGGAAAAAAGGAGATAAATAAGGGTTTTGTGTCACGTGGTAGGCTTACCGCGGCGCATAGCCAGACCCACACCTAGAACCACTATTGCAATCACTATGAGCGCCACCACGACTACCAGTGCGGTTGGGAACCCGCTCGACACAGTGGTCGACGGTGTAGGAGAGCTACTTGTAGTAGTCGTTGTAGTCGTAGTCGTAGTTGTAGTTGTAGTTGTAGTCGTAGTTGATGGACTCACAACCGAGAGTGTGCCCATGTATTGTAGGAAGTACTTGTTACTCGAGGTCTGCCCGCCGCCGAAGTACATATAGGAGGCACCAGTCCAGTTCACCTGGGCCACAAGCGTGTACTGCCCAACACTCAGGCTCGAGGTGGGTATACTCGCAGTGTAGGTACCATTACCCTGGAAACTCATCGGGTAGCTAGCCAAAACCTGCAGGGTGCTCGGGTTGAGCACATACACAGTGGCACTCGCCCCATTCACCGGTGAGAGCGACGCGTAGTACCCACTAGAAGTGGAGCTCAGACCCGAAGAACTCCACACAGCCGCGTGGACAGTGTAGGTGGCGCTCTGACCCTGAGGCGCCGTCACCACGCTGCTGGTGGGGTTGAACAAGTAGTAGGGTTGGAAGGCGCTAACCTGAGCGTAGTTCGAGGAAGGACTCCAAGCGTTGAACACATAGGCACCACTCCACAGCTCATCTGCGAGGTACTGGGACTGACTCATCGACGCCCAAGTCGTAGGCTGAATGCTACCAAACAAGTGCTCTGGGAGGATCGGCAGACCGTAGATGCTGAGAATATTGTTCACCGAGCTCGTGTTAAAGTACACCTTGATCTGATATGGGTTGTTGGGCGGCACATAGCTGTCCACAAGCCCAGAAGCAACACCGAACCATTCGAGGCCTGGGTTCGCGCTCTCAGCGGTATAGTTCACTGTGACGCCGGGGTCGATTGTTATGGTGTCGGAGCTCGGGTTGTAAGGATTGGATGAGTATCCACCCACGTCGAGGTACCAGAGTGTGAAGTTGTAGTCTAACGCGGTCATGGGCACACCGTCCTGCCACACCGCGTTCGGTAGGAAGTTAAAGGTGATAACCGAACCGTTAAAGTAGTGACCGTTCGGGTCCACACCGCTAGCCGTGGTTATCGAGTAGTTGTAGGCTGCGTTCGCGAATAGCTGCACGGGGTTACTAAATGACACAACCAGTGGTGTGGTGTAGAGTAATCCGAGTATATCGAAGTCGTAGAGGGACGTAGCCTGGTATATGTTGAGTGTGTCCGGGCTCTGAGGCATCCCGAACCTGTAGAGTCCGCCGAAGTTGGCGCCAACGGGGTGCACGTTAGCCGTGAAGAGCACACCGTAGGGCGCCTCAATGATGTAGCCCTTCCACGAAGCCACATTCACGGGGGTAAGGCTCACACCCCAGTCGAGTATAACGTAGGGTAAGTCCTCCTGTAGAAGTGTAGCCGACTGAATAGTGTAGTTATACAGCGCCTGGTAACTGGAGGCGTCGAGCAGCTTAGTGGTGAGGCTCCAAACAGTCTGGTTATCATAGTTCTGATAGAAGGTATTCAGAACATAGGGTCCAAAGATATAGTAGAGCCAAGTTGGCGACACCGGTGCCCCAAGAGACCAGCCCAACTGGTACATCTCGTAGTTACCCGTGGGTAGCAGGTTATCGATGAACGTGTTAAAGTTCACGGGGACAATGTTTATGGTGAGGTTGATGGCCGCCGCGTTACTCGTAATCGACTGCAAAATCTGCTGCCTCAAGTCGAACCCAGTGCCCGAGCTAGTGTAAATCGAGAGGGCGCCCACCTGTGTGCCGTTGGGATAAGTCCAGTAGCCCTGCGCTGGGTGGTCAACCAAGCCGGCGAGCTCGAGCTCCCGAACCGCGGCGGTGAGGTTGAATGTACCATACTTCTGGTAGGCCTGAGCCTCCTGGGAGCTGAAGTATTGGCCGTAAACCGACGGGTACAGATAGTATGGTGACGCGATACCCAGTATACCGTTATCCAGAGCAGAGGCGATTGACTGGTAGTTTGTGAGGTGCTGTATCGCCCGCCTAAAGTGGACGTTACTCATGGGGTAGACGTGCACGTTGAAGCCCAAGTAGCCGAAGCTGTTTGAAGGCGTAATGTTGATTGCGATCTCACCGGTCTTCACATACTGCTCCACCTGATTGTACTGCTGAATATTAGAGATACCACCACCCATATACTGAATATAGCCGTTCACAAGCGCCTCAATAATGGCCTCACTAGTCGTAAACCAAGTCACATAGATAGTGCTAATATAGGGACCCCAATACTCACCCGTCGAGTTAAGCACACCCACACTACTAGGAGGAGTGGGCGCACCGTAAATCGAGTAGGGCGGAACATAGGGCGCCCCCTGAGCCGACACCTGAACACTGAACCCAATTGAGAACATCGAGAACACTAACACGCCTAGCAACAACACTAAAACCGAAGCCCTAAACAGATAACCCATAACCCTATAATCACCAAACAACTATTTAATTTTTACGTAAAACCCAAAACCCAGTTAAAAACCCCCAACCACACTAAGGCTAAAACCACACAGAGATAAGCCAAAACACACAGTAACAATAAACAAACACGGAAAGGAGAGAAAAAAGGGTTTAGGGTTAGGAGCCCTCAGAGGCCCACCGTCAAACCTAAGGCATTCTCCTTACGAAGACACCGTAGATTATGACGATGAGCGCTATGAAGGCTATCACCAGTGCACCCAGACTGTAGGCCTCAGTGCTACCAAGCCTACTGTTCAAAGCGCTGATCGAACCGTAGAGCGCTGAGATGCTGCTGCCAAGCGCCGATAGAGCGCTCTGCACCTGGCTGCTAAGCGTCGAGAGGTCACCCTGAAGCGTGCTCAGGCTGCTCGCGAGACCCTGCTCGGCGGATATGATGGATGAGAGCGTGCTCGACAGCGCTGTGCTTGGTGGAGGCGGTGGAATCGTGACCTTCGCGACAGCGTTGAACTCCGTTGTGACGCTGTAGGTTTGGCCACCGTAGGTTACCGTAGCGGTCACAACGTATGTGCCCGTTATGTTCGGTACAAGGTATGGCGCTTGGTACACACCCGCACCGACGCTGAGGAAGCTTATCGACTGGCTCACACCGTCGGGGTTAACCACAGTGCCCGTTATATTGCTCAGAGGTACACTTAGAGGCTGCCCGTTCAGCGTCACAGTTAGAGTTATCTCTTCGGTCGTGTTCACCGTGGCTGGGGAGGGCGCGCTGAGTGCTAGCTGTGGATG
>NEXG01000042.1 GCA_003019535.1 Candidatus Marsarchaeota G2 archaeon ECH_B_1 | reverse complement strand
ACGCCGCCATCAACCTCTACATGCGCCTCAGGTTCGGGTGCACCGTAAAGTGGGTTGGTGGGAGGAAATACATCAAACTGAAGATGGAGGGCGCTTCCCAGAAGGAATGGTGGGACCGCGTGGTGCTTCCAAGCCTTGTGGGTGGGTGCGTCCTGACAGGGGCGGAGCTGAAGGGGGCCGATGAACCCGTGAGGTCCCTATATGATGCTGTGAAGCCCAAACTCCACTACGCATACGATAGGCATGCGGACGCATACCTACGTATGCCTACGTAGAGTGAAACCCCTCCCTGATTATGGTGTCCACCGCGGCCTCAGCGGAGAACCTGCCCCCGAGAACATACTTGCATCCAAGGTAGGCTGCGTGGAAGGCGCTTCCCCAGGCCCATAGGTGGAAGAATGGGATAAGCGGCATGATAACATCGTCGCTCTGGAGTTTCGCCTGGGCTCTGAATAGTCCTAGCTGGTGGACTATGCTCATCGCGCCTAGCACCACCTTCCTGTTTGTGTAGAGCACACCCTTCGGTGTGCCCGTTGTGCCCGAGGTGTAGAGCATCGAGTATAAGTCGTCCTCATGTATCCGGGCGCCGAAGCCCTCCTTGCCGCTTAGTAGTGTTTGGTAATTGGTACCCGACTGGTCGTCGAGCATGATGCGCCTCTGTGGGGGTAGCCCGGATTTGGCGGCTAGGGGTTCAAAGTCGGAGGAGGCGAAAAGGAAGCCGCAGCCGCTGTGGTGTAGGGTGTACACAGCCTGTTCGGCTGGGAGCCTTACGTTGACTGGGTAGATTACCGCGCCCGTCATTGAGGCTGCGTAGAGTAGCTCGACGAATCTGAGGGTGTTCCATTCGGCCACGCCTATAATGTCCCCCTTCTTCACGCCGAGTGTCTGGAGGGCGCCCGATATCCTCTCCACGTCCCTGTATATCTCTTCATAGCTGACCCTCTTACCCCCGGAGACCACCACTTGGTCTGGGAACAGACTCTTCGCCCTCTCAAGTAGTGATATAACCGTTAGACCTGTCTTCTCGATCACTCCAAAGCTCACCTTCTCATGATTTGTCCTCCGCGGTCTCGGTCTATCTCTATCACCTCACTGATCTCCTTCGCGCTCAGCCTCGGCAGTGGTTCCCTCCTAATGAACCTCGTATGGTACAGGTGGGCCACTGTGAGTATTCTCCTTGAATTAAGAATGTTGGCCATGTGGGTTAGGATGGCCACTGCGAGTGAGTGGCCCAGTCTCTCCAGGATATCCTTCGCCTGGAACTGCACATCATCCACGCTGAGTCTTCCTAGGGAGTCGAGCGTTTTCCTTGACAATTCGAGGGAGTCCGTGTACAGGCTTCTGCCTGCGTTGTCCCGGATGTCCTTAGCCATGTCCTCGAGTTCCCTGAGTAGTGGGATATGGGCGCCTTTCTTGGCTATGGCCTCGAGCATGTCGAGGGCTTGGATGTTGCTTGAGCCCTCCCATATGGGGGTGATGAGCGCCTCCCTGTGCCATCTTTCAACGGGGAACTCGGCGAGGAAGCCTATGCCCCCGTGTAGCTCCATCGCGAGCTTGGTGACGTGGGCTGCCATATCCGCAGTCATGTTCTTCGAGATGTGTGTGAGCAGCCTCGCATAGTGGTACTCATCCGTGTAGGGTGGGGTGTCCTTGTATGTGCTCTGGAAGTGGCGTATCGCGCTGAATGTGAGGGCCATGGTGCCCTCGATGTAGGCCTCCATTTCGAGGAGGTCTCTCTGTACGAGTGGGTGCTCAATGAGGCTGCGGCCGAAGGTCCTCCTCTTCTTAGCATAGTAGTATGCTTCGAGGTAGGCCTTCCTCGCTATGCCCAGCGCGCCCACCGCATTCGATAGTCTAGAAACCATGAGGCCCTCAAGGGTATAGTATACCCCCTTTTCTGGTTCGCCGAGTAGGATTGCCTCGGACCCGTGGAACTCCACTTCCCCCGTGGGTACCGCCGCCGTTCCACTCTTCTCCTTAAGCCTTCGCACACTGAAGTTTCTCCTACCTTCCGAATCGAACTCGGGCACTAGGAAGAGCGCTATACCCTTCGCACCGGGCTCCGCACCCCGAGGCCTCGCGGTCACCAGCGCGGCGCCCGCAAGGCCCGCGTCGCTTGAAAAATACTTGGTGTTCCCGTTCAGCCTCCAGGTATCACCGGTTCTCAGCGCCTCGACGGTGTTTGCGCCCAGGTCGCTTCCACCCTGCACCTCTGTGAACCATGTGGCCCCAAACATGTATCTGTCCCCGCCTGCTTGGGCGCCCTCCCCCGTCAACGGGGGGAGAAACCTCTTCTTTGTGGCCTCGTCACCATACTTGTAAACCGAGTACGCGGTTTGACTTGTAACTGTGAGGATGCACGCAATCCCTGGGTCGCCTATCAGGTATATTGAGGCGAAGTAGTGGACCCAGTCGCCCGAGGCGAAGGGACTCCTGACCACACCGTAGTGGCCTACGAGCCTCTCAAGAACCATTCTCTCCGCGGGGTCAAGCCACACCCTGTCAACCCTTTCACCGTCGAGTGACCAGACGATGAGTTTGGGCCTCGCAACCTTATCCACATAGTCAGCCACCTCGTAAACATCCCGTCCCACAAACTCACCGAGGGAGGACAGCCCGGCACCCGCGTAATCATAGTTTAAGTAATCCAGAACAGAGATGAAGGGTTTGTCGAGTTCGAAGTGGTTCTTCCCGTAGGCACCCGAGATAAAGCGGTAGGGTGACTCGCCCATATGAAGTCAACCAATGGACAGCCATCCGCCAAATTAATTTTTCGGGCCTGTGCGGATAACGCCCTGAGGCGTGTCATCTTCACCCCGCGGTGTATCACGCAACGAACACCTCCAACAAGCAAGAAGTCCACCGGGGAGTGAGTGAACAGCGTCCTCCTCGGGCTAGCGTTGTTGTAGAACAAGCTGGCCGTGTTTTTGTGGTAGCCCCGAATCGCTCAACAGAGCTCCGCGGCCAGAAGTCTGGTGGACGTTACTGTAGAACCCGGCTCGGACAACGGAGTTGGGTTACCACGGATCCATGTCTATGGGGATTACCGGGTTACCCACAGAAACACCTTCTTCTTGGTCTGCCTAGGAATCTTGGGGGTGTCCCCCGAGGTCTTCCTTGGTGAGTGGGAAAGCGAACCACAAAGGCTGGCACGTATAGTCGTCCACGACCGCGGCGCATGCATAGATGGGTTTGCCGTTGCACCACACTATGCTTCCATCACGGCTATTATGGAGTGCCCACGTGGTTCCGTGGGGGTCCAAGCTGAGCCACCCACTCTAGCCTTCCTCACCCACCTACCCATTCGTGTGCACTCGACTTTGAGGCTGAAGGTGAGGATTTCTCGAAGTACTACAAGGTACTCCTTCGTTGAGGCCGGGTCCGAACGAGTAGAGTGGTACGGGCGTCCATCACCTTAAGCACGTGAAAACACTTCTTATTCCTCCCCAACAAAAGCTTGAATTCCTAAAATATTCAAAGATATCTGTGGTTGGTTTCAGGTTGTTCAGCGATTTGGCTTTGTGTTGGAGAGCTCTCCGCGTTAAGTCTTATCTGGAAAGCGGTACATATAGAAACTGCCTTTAAACAGTGTTTCGTTGACTTTTATGGTGTTGGGTTTAGGGTGTTCCAGATTTCGTGTTTCTCATCATAATATTCGTTCTTGGGCACGACTTATGCTTGCTGTGGTATCCAAGGGTTATTGTATATGGTTGTCGCTTGGGGTTGGGAGTTGGCTGGGCGTGATTAGGTTGCTGGGTGGTGGGTTCAGTTGTTTATGTAGGGTTGATGCTGTGTGGCATCGTTTTTAGCATATCTATGCTAATTTATCACGGGATATAGAATAAAAATAGACATAAAGATTTAAATTAGTCTGCTGGATATGTCTAGGCATGCGGCATAGGTATGTTGTGTTGTTGGTTTTGGGTGTGATAGCGGTATCCGTTTTGAGTAGTGTAGTGTACACCAATGTGCGTGTTCAGAGGGTGAGTATAGAGCACTCTGGCTATGTTGACTTAGCCAACTTTCTACTCTCGAGGAATCTTGTTAGTTTCACCTCCTCTAATGGTGAGAACCTCAGTGAGGTTCTCGCTACACCGAGGATAGGGATAGTCACCGCTATGCCGATGGAGCAGGCTCCAATACTTGCGGCGATGGATGTTTACGCTGTTGTGAACATATCGGGCTACGAGTTTTTCGTTGGCTCAATCGGGGGCCAGCAGGTTGTCTCCGTGAGGTCGGGTGAAAAGGAGTATGCTGTGACCATGGCGACGACACTCATGGACACCTTCTTTAACATCAGAGCCGCGCTGCTTTCTGGTACCGCTGGTGCGCGTGACCCTAACATCACGGTTGGAGACGTTGTGCTGGGTGGCTACGTCGTGGATAAGTCATCTATACACTACTATCTTGGTAACTCTACTTATAATTACTCGGAGGACGCGTATACGGGGGTTGAGGTTGTTAATCTTACACCTATGAATGGAGCCATCTTTGGGGGGTTCGGTTCGGCGCAGGTTGTACCCTCTAATGCTTCAACCTACGGCTACGGCTACGGTTTAGACCATTCATACACTTATGTGGAGGCGTTTCCCGCCTCCCTGGGGCTTCTTCAGCTCGCTGAACAATATCAGTTGCCAGACACTCCTGTGGCTTATATTACTGGGGGTAACGTGAGTGGTGTTGCGCGGTCATATGTGGTTGCGGGGGTGATAGGTTCGGCCAACCAGTGGACGGAGCCCCTGTTTTGGATGGCTCAGCAGAACGCGCTCTATGAGTCGGATGCGGGTGAAAACGAGGGTATGGGGTTTGCCTATGTGAACGCACACTTTGGTATACCTTGGCTGATAGTGAGGGGGATATCGGATTCGCCCTGGTATCCCAGCACGTATGAGGGGGTGTGGGCGGCGGATGCAGCGGCCAACGTGACGATATACGTTGTCAGACACTTTTCAAGCACTCTTCCCAACCTCTACAGTGAAGTGTCTTTCGCCGACCTTTCACCCATGAGTAACGCGAAGGCTCACGGCTACATTGTGGCTGACCAAGTATACTATTACGGGCTCACGGTTGCCAAAGTTGTGTACACAGCTCAGAACGGCACCACTGTCGAGTTCACCCCAGGTGGTGAGTGGCTCCAAGAGTATAGCTATAACTATACGCCGCCGAACTTGGGTTAGTGGTAAATAGGCACCCCTCTTTTCTACACTTTACGCGGAGTTTAGTGTATATCCAAAAGCTAAGTGGGTAATACGCCCTGTAAGACCCGTCTAGCCTCTATGATTGAACCGTAAGTCTAAACGGACGCATCGGGTGAGCACCCTCCTCATGGGTGGGTCCTCTTTGAACTAGTGCAGAGAATAGGATTATATTAATAGGTTAATGATTGTAACAACGGAGCCGGTGGGGTATGGAGGCAACACGTTGTTAGCGTGATGTGGGCAGCGATTTGAGACCTCCAAATTTTTAAAGATGCAAACATGCTACACGCCGCTGAATTGGGAAACCGCTTGATAGACCAGGTCTCAGGGTCTTCAAAGTTCCCAGAAAAGTTTTATTCAGCACGTTTGATAATAAAACCGTCCGCAACAGGTGGTTATCATCCTTCCTAGAGAGGGTGTTTATCGATTTTTTTTCGGCGTCATCCGGATCGCCTAGCCTCGATAGACGCCTAATACGCAACGAGCCTCTTATCTCTGCTTAGATCTTCGGGAGGCAGTTTGAGGGTCTAAATATACTTGCCCTATTATCCATGTTCATGTGCATAAGTAAAACTGTCTGGCTTCCTCCTGACACTGAGGGGCGGCGGGTGGTTTGGGGTGTGAGCGTTGCCATGGAAGTGTTCTATGACCGCTTTTGCCACTTTTTGCGTATTTCCCTAGCGATTTTCACCAGGTCCTCTGTGGTGAGGCTTTCATCGGAGGGTGGTGGCTTCGCGGTGAGACTCACTAGGCCGGCTCTGGGGATCCCCGCGCTTCTTATCTTCCAGGTGGCCTTTTCAGCCTCCGCTTTTTCTATTTCGCCGATTTTTACCTCGTAGCCCGCTATTGGTTTCCCGTGTTTTAGAAGTACTATGTCAATGTCCACTTTCGGGCTGTACGCGGGCTGCGCCCCGTTTTTCTCTGCGAGGAGTTCTCCCACCGAGAACTGTAGTTCTCTTGCTATTGGCCTTGTGAGGTCCACTTCTTGGTTGTTGTCGGAGACTCTGTGTTTTGCTTCGGCGTATAGTACCGCGGACATGAGGGGGGAGGAGAGTGTGTGGTACCACTCGGCGCCTCTCCCACCTCTAAACACCTTGATCTTCCTTATTAGACCCATTTTGCCGAGGGAGTCCAAGTAGGAGGAGACGGTTGAGCCGTTCACGCTCAGGGTTGATTGTAGTCTTGAGGTGATGATTGAGCTGTTCCATTCACCCTCGGCGACACTGATCAGAATCGCCTCGTAGATCTGCGTGAACCTTCTCTCCTCCTCTTGGAACACCTCCCCGATAAGTCCCTTAACCACGTAGTAGAATCCCTGGGGGTTACGCGACACGTCGGCCCAGCTGGAGGCATGCGCGGTCACCCAGGGGTCCCTAAAGAGTAGGGCGCTGAGTGGATCCCCAAAGTGCGCGAGCGCATCCGGGTAGTGTACAACATCCATCCTGTAGGGTAGTGCTAGGCCTAGGAGTGGACTGTTTCTGTCAAACGCCTTCTTCGTGATGCCCAGTGAGCTTGCGAGGAGTGTAAGCTTACCGCTCGGGTGCTGCGTTGTGAGCACCTCCCATAGGGCCTCGGGCACCCGTTGGAATTCGTCGAGTATCACGCTTTTTCCCGCCTTTAGCTCCCCCGCTATTTGGGTTACCGCCTTCCCTAACTCGAGCCTCTCACCACCGTTCAACACGTCCATTTGCCTCGTGACCACATAGTAAGAGTCGTGGGGGACGCAGCGTGTGGCCAGGTATGTTTTACCAACCTTCCTTCTACCGTATATAAGGCTCCAGCCCTTCAGGGTGCTTAACTCATAGCACTCTCTTCTCTCTATCATATATTCGCAAACATATATTCATAAATATAAGTTCAAGGGCGGTATGTTAATATGTGGTGGGGGTCTGTGGTGCGCGTCCGGGATGCATGGTGGACGTAGCCCCCACATCCCTTTCCAGTCTATCTGGGCACCGTGGGGGTCATGGAGTGGGTGCATGGGTGGGGGAGGGTGGACGCCCTGTATAATTCCACGAGTTTTTCCTGGGATCGCGCGCCGTGCTGGGTCAAACCGCACCCTCTTAACTCCTTCACTGCTGGTCGACCAGAAGAGTGGTTTGGGTTGCGCCGCCCTATCCACGTAGTCCACCACCCCGTATAGCTCACCACCCACTAAGTCACCAAGCTCCGAATTTGCGAGCCCCCATAGCCGAGGCATTCGAGTAGCTCCCTGAAGAGTCGACTCGCTTCGAAGCGATTCTCTCCGTAGGCATCGGAATATAGCCATGGGGATTGTGCCAACGATGGGTCGGGAACAAGGGTTCCCACATATTTAGCTTTTAATTTAAATTTCGGTTCCAGATAAGTGCTGACTCGCTCGGCTTTGTGGGCTTGGTTAAGCGTTTCCTAGTAGCGGCTGTGCCCTCGTGGCCTTCAGACGACACCGATTTCCCCTACAACTAGGTGGTGGCTTCCCGTGGTTGTACCCACATCTCGACTCAATCTAACACTGGATTTCAGGGTGATTGTTTCCCGGGTGTGGGCGCTGGGCGTGTTGGTGTGATCGGAGACACCGGCTTGTGGGTTGCTTGGGCGGCGTGACACTTGGAGGTTTGTTTGTATATGGGCGCTTCTACTCCCCCAATGCTTTTCCACTTCTTCCGTTTAATAGGCCGCGGAGGGCGATGTATTCTTTTATTGCGGCTAGCGCTGCGCCCTGTGACCAGGTGCTAAAGGACCTCTTGGGTACGCTCCTATAGTATTGTTTATCCCCGGACCACGTGTCTTCGCTCACCCCTAGGTATCTTCCGTCGCCTGAGAAGGAGTTTTCCACGGCGCGCCACGCTCTTTTGATGTATGTATAGTGTTTGCGAGGTATTAGCCCGTGTGTTATGGCCTGGCTTGCGGCGATGACGTAGAAGGCTGCGGTGGATGACTCAGTGTAGGATTCTGGGTCGTCCACAACCGTGTGCCAGCCGCCCTCTGGGGTTTGAAGCGCCTCGAGGGCTTCGAGGCAACGCCTAAACCTGGACGCGATTTCGTCGCGCCCGCTGAAGCCATCTGGAAGCCTCTTCCAGGTTTCGAGTAGCCCCATGAGCGCCCACCCCTGACCTCTGCCCCAGTGGACGCCGTCGGTGGTCTGCGTGTCCACATTATACGTGTGGCAGAAGAGACCTGCGTCGTCTTGCAGTAGCCTCGCGTGGTTTAGGAGCAGCTCGCACGCGACGTCATAGTATTCGCGTTTGTACTCGCCAAGCGCGGCGAGGAATGGGGGGTGGATGCTCAGGGTGTCCACCCAGATGAGTCTTGGGTAGTCGTCATCGGTGAGCCACGCCCCTTCGACTCGTTCGTGCGCGGAGAGCCACTCGGCGTGACCTATCACCGCTTCGACGAGTTGCGCATCGGAGAAGCGGCGGGCGAGTTCGAGGCACTCTAGGCCTGGTAGGGTCTGGTCGTATTTACGCTGGGGAGTGCGCCTCGCGCACCATGCTTTAGCCAAGCCGTATGCGAAGCACGTATAGGAGTCGTCACCTGTGAGGGTGGATGCGGCTTCAAGCCCCCAGAAACCCGCATTGCCACCGAAATACCACACACGCCACTCCACGTTGAATAGCAGACGAGCTGCGCGCTCAACGATTTCCCTATTCAATGCTGGCAACACCACGCGTTACCCATCCGGCGCCCTGATTTTAGGGGTGTGTGCCCACGGAGGATAAAAATCAGGAGGGACATCCAAAGACCGTCCCCACCTTAACTAGCGGATCAGATGCGCACAGCGGATTTAGAGGCTTCAGCGTGTTTTCACAAAACGACCATGGGAGTGTGGGAGCCAGAAATCCCTAAAGCAACCTTGTTGGATAAGGAAATCAGAGACGCGGCTCCATTCACCCATTTTTCCCTAAGGGTTCTTAGCCGCCCTCCACTCCTCCCCCTCGCTCTTATACGTGACCCGCATGAGTGTGCTTATTTCTCTAGTGCCATCGTGTCCCTACTAGTGGTTTACCTTTTATACCGAGTAAAGTTATAGAGATTTTTGATTTTTGGTTTCACCGTTTCGCGCGGTGTTAGGCGTTCAGATGTTGAGTTTTCTCCTGATCCTATTGATTAGCCCTCTCCCACTTGGGCCCACTGTGTTATGGGTCCGCCTAGTGTGTGCCGCCTACACCCCTTCGGTTTCTCGTTTTGGGTTCTCCTCTGTGTGTGGGGTGATGGCTGGCTTGTTTGCTTGAGTCGACGGAGTGTTTCCCATTTGTGTGCCTAATACTGCGCCTAGGTCGAGCACCGTGAGTTTGCCGTCGCCGTCCAAGTGTGTTGAGTCGAGTGTTCCTTGTGTATGTCGTATATTAGCTTCAGGTATTTCCTCGCCACTATGCGTGGAAGGGTGTCTTCGTCTCTGTGCAGGGTGTTTACCCACCACTCGTAGAGGTCGCGGTCCCCTTTGGAAATGTTGCAGGAGGCGCGGGATGCGACCAGGTTGTCGGGGGTGTCTGTGCCCCCTTTCTAGGGGTATTATGTGGTGGAAGCCTATGTTGCGGGGTGAGCCACAGTAGGCGCAACTCTTCCCTCTTTCAAGCTCCTTTCTGTGTTCTCTTGTTAGGTTACTCCACGCTAGGCGACCCTCACGTAGCTCTGTATACTTTTTCATGATGAATGCATAGTTACCAGCGAAGCCCGCGCTTCTTGCGATAAGCTTAGCGTACTCGTAGAAGATGAGGTCCCTGATGGTTTCACCGCCGAGGGAGGCATAGTGATATATAGGGCGCAAATCGACATAAACCTGCCTTCCATTTGCACGCTAAGAGTGCTTGGTGCTCACCACCCCTCATCCCTCAAACACCTACCCCCACGCAATAACCTCTTTGGTCGTTGTGTTTGGGTTGGGTAGGTGGTTGTAGCATGGCTGAGTGTGCTAGCGGTTTATTCGTGGCTAGTTGGCTGGGTAGTTGGCTTGCTGCACCAATGTGTTTTTGGGTTGGACTCCTTATTGGTTCATTATTTCGTCTAGGAATTTCACGTGGCTGGGTAAACGTTTTGCTAGTAGCTCCTTTTCCCTTCTAAACACGCTTTTGATACCTAAAACTTCCCCGAGGGTGATGGTGGCTGAGTCGGCTAGGGAAATTGAGTATTTGCACTTTGTTTTCCAAACCTCATCGGCTATACTCGGAAACGGGGAGACCTCGAAGTACCCGCTACCCTAGGAGTCTACCAATGATTTCCTCGGTTAACTCCTCACCGTACTTTCTGCATATGATGTATTTGAGCTCGGTCAGGTTTAACTCTGAAATATAGACTGATATGCGGTTTTTCTCGATAAGCTGTAGAGTTTTTTCACCTTCCGCGCTTCCGATGAGTATCTCGAACACTACGCCTGTATCAAACACCAAATCTTCGCTTTTCAAGCTTTAACTCCTCTCGTCTTTCTCTGCGTAATTCGCTGATGTCGATATCCTTCAGGACTCCGAGCAGGGAGTGTAGGGCTTTTCTGTCCCTGTTTTTGGATTCCGAGGTCTGTATGAGATACTTTATTGCATCGTCGAAATCAACCCTCTTACTAGTTTTTAGCTGTAACTCTGAGATAAGCTTGAGTAGCTTGGCTTTGGTTTCCTTGGAGACTCTTATGGTCTCTGACATATAGTAACATTATCACTTTGTGATTTATAAGGATTTCAGGGTTCTCATACCTCATATCGGGGCTTCTACTTTGGAGTCCATCCGTGTGCTTTCATGTAACAACGATTCTTTACTCTGCTTTGAACCTGAACCAGTTTTATGGATATTTGATTCTTACAGGTGTGTTTCGAAGATGACTTAAACCGTGGGTGTGTTTTTCGGGTTGCTAGCCTTGGGTTGTGTGTTTTCACGCTTGTGTTGGTTGGAGCCAGTTGAGGAGTGTTGGTGTTTTGGGGTTGTTGTACTGTGGGTTTTTGTCTAGGTGTAGTGTGTAGTGTTTGTTGCTTGGCTGGGCTGGGTGCTTTGTGAGTGTGGCGTATACGGTGTCCCGCCCGCCTACCCCTACCCCGACTTTTCCTCCTCTTAGCCGTTGTGTTTCGAGGTGTATTAGGATGTGTACGCTGGAGGCGTGGAAGTGGCCTCCTCTTGGCGTGTGTGTTTTGGTTTCCTGGTTGAATGTGACCACCCTCCTTTTTTGGGCTAGGCTTCTTAGGTGGGCTGTGATCTCTGTTTGTTGACGTGGGGTTTCGGCGTGGAGGTATGGGTTGGCCACTAGGAGTGTGTACTCTGTCTGGCTGTCTTGGTTGACGCGGTTGAATGCTTCTAGGAGTGTGTTGTGGTCGAAGCATCTCACTATGAGGTTTGTGTCGGTGTGTGTGAGGGTGTAGGGGTTGATGCCTCCGAAGAGCTGTACGTATATGAGGCGTGTGTTGGTGTTTGCACTCAGCGTGTAGTGGAGGTAGTCAAGCACGGTGGACCACTCACCGTAAAACTCTATGAAGCTGAACCCTTGAAGCGCCTCCTCGAGTGGTGCTGAGCCGAGCCTCAGCTTTGCCGTATGGTGGTGTGGTTGTTGGGATGCAGCGACCCACCACCCTGACATGGGCTCCACGGCTCTATCCACCCTCCCCCCTGAACTGCTGCGGTGGTTGTTGTGGGTCGAGTTGCTCCCAGGCTGCGTCGAGTAGTTTTAGGTAGTGTTCCCGGTCTATCCCCATGTAGCCCCACTCGGCTGGGTAGTAGCCTTCCACGCCTTTGAGGAGCCACATATAGCCCTCCACGCCTCCCCTCACAGCCCTCTTGGCGCCTTGGACGCAGAAGGTGAATAGGTGTGGCGGTGTCTCCGCATTCGGGTGGCATGCCAACTCTATTTTGCCCCTGTGTTTTTTGAAGGCTTCTTGGGCGTGTCTTAGCGCCGCGGCGAATTCCTCCGGTGTGCGCGCCTCCCCCAATATGCTGAGGGCTTCTAGCTGCGCGTCCCTTATGATTTGGGGGCAGCTTCTCTTTACACACTCTAGGCCTTTGAGTTTGAGTGCGCCGCTCGCCAGGCGTCCGTAGTAGCGCTGTGGGGAGGCGAGTGTGCTGTGCCTGTTCCTTGAGAATACCACCCAGTCGTATTTGGCCTCGACCTTGAGTTTTAGCCCGGTCGCTTGCTCCAGTGTGTGTATGAGTGTGTTTAGTTCATCCTCCCCGATGGGTGCTCCATCCCATCGCTGTATGAATACGCTGTCCACCATGACGTGGAGCACCCTGTAGCCCGCGCCCTCCACGGCGTCCACCGCCCTCCTCACGGTTTCACGTGCAAGCGCTGTCACACACTCGTACGCCTCGATTTTGCCGAACTTCGCATTCCTGAAGCCCAGGTAGCCGAAGCTCGCGACGAGGAGCCACTTCACGGCCTGCTGTCTGAGTTCGAGTGCGCGGTCCCCGAGCTCCACCGCTAGCTGTCTGAGTCTCTCACGCCGTGTGAGTAGCCGGCTTAGCGCTTCGGGCACCACTCCTAGGCGGCCTGTATCAACCGTGTGTTTTGTTCTGGGCACGCTCTGTGTGTGTTGTGCGTGTGGGTTGTTGACTGTTTCGGGTGATATGTTCCATTTGTGGATGAGTGTGGGGTACATTGAGGTGAAGTCGAGTTGGACAACGTTGAAGTGTGCGCCCGGCTTGGGGCGGTAGAGTAGGCCTCCCCTGTCGTGCTCCACTAGCTGGGGTATCGTCTTCCAGTCTTCGAGCCTCGTGTTTGTCTGGGTTATGAGCCACTTCCTCTCGTAGGCCACGTGCGCCTCGTTGGCTGTGAGTGGCTTCCCAATGGAGGCGTGTGCTAGGAGTCTGAGGGGTGTGTAGCTTATCCTGGACCACTCGACTAGGCGGATTAGCGCCTCACGTACACCCTCAGAGGTGGGGGTACGCCTATCCAGTGTGAGTGGTACCCTGTAGGGGTTGAGCCCCGCCTCCACGAGTATTTGGGTGTAGGTTTTGGGGTAGCCGAGCACATCCACCCCGCTTACCCCACGCGCGTAGGCTCCTAGTGCGCTCAGCTCTTCGCGTCTCACCGTATAGTGTTCATCTCTGGTGTGCACCTCTAAATCAAAGTGCATGGGACTCTTCCCCCTATAGAGTAGTGTTTCACCGTACCAGTCATAGAATCGGAGCTCAGCCCACGAGTACCCCGGCTGCTCATAGTCCTCGGCGGAGGGGTTCTCGGCTGGTGTGAGTTGGCCGTCGCCGGCACACTCAACTTTGGCTGTGGGAGGATAGTTCAGGCTCCAGAATAACTGTGTGATCCTGTCGGGGTAGGTGTTGTACACCTCCGCCGCGCCCTCCGCGGTGAGCCTGCGCTCTAGGCTGCTGAGGGCCTCCAGCGAGGTGAATGGGAGGCGCGCCACGTTTGTCTTCTCCGTGTACCAGGGCGGCATCCACCACTCCTCCTCTACTCCTCCTTCTCCATCCCCACCCATACCTGTGTTTGGGTCGAGGTCGGGGTGGTTGAGTAGGTGGGGTATAAGTGCTGGTAGCTTGGGTTTAAGGTAGAGGTTGAAGCGTGCGGCTGGTAGACTGGTTTCTATACGTGTGCGGCCGTCTGTGATGAGGAGGGTTATGCCTCCTCGGTTTCTGGGTTTCGCGTCGATTATCCATCCTGTGAACACTTGGGTTCGCCTATCCCTACACGTCCTCCTGCTTTCTTCAGTGTGGGTTTCGTTTACACATATATTTCTAGGTGAATCTCTCATTGGTGGGTGTTGGCTGTTGGGTAGAACTGTTCCCTCGTATAGGCGTGTGCTCGACGACTACGTGGAGAGGTTGAGGCGGGCGGCGCGGAGGGTGGGTGACCCAGACGTGAGGCGCGACTTAGAGGAGCTATTGAACCACGCCCACGACCTCGAGAACGCCTTCGTGGAGGAGCTCGGCTCACCTGAGGAGGAGGTCCTCCTCTCACTAACACTACACCTCCTCCGCGAGGTCAAGAGGATGCGCCTCGACGAATACAGCAGAGAGCCCACTACTACCAGATAAGCTGTCGCCAAGAGCACGATAACACTGTTTGCACCAGTTCCACGGTCTGGTCTTAGGGAGACTGTGACGTTGCTCCGGCGTATTTGTGTTATCGAGAATGTCGTACCCTGTTACTTCTTCTCAGTGAGGACACTGATTATGGTATCCCTAAGACTATCGAAGCTACGCTTAAGATAGGTCATATCCTCCTTAAGATCCTGTATTCTAGAAAGAAGGTCCACTCTCAGCTCTTCAATTTTCCTATTAGTGTCATCCACTCTCCGATTTGTGTCATCTATTCTCTTGTTGGTGTCATCTATTCTCTGATTCGTGTCTTCGATTCTCTTGTTGGTGTCTTCGATTTTTGATAGTAGTTCTGTTCTGGTGTCTTCGATTTTTGATAGTAGTTCTGTTCTGGTGTCTTCGATTTTTGATAGTAGTTCTGTTCTGGTGTCGTCTAGTCTCTTGTTGGTGTCGTCTAGTCTCCGATTGGTGTCGTCTATTTTTCTGTTAGTGTCCTCGAATCTCATCATCACTATTGTTTTTAGGTCGTCTATCTTCTTGTTTGTGTCCTGTATTTTGCCGTCTAGGTCCCCTCTCACCTGGTCTATTCTCTTTGTGAGGTGTGTGGTTTCGCGTTGGCTTATGGCTGCTAGGAGTATGGCTGCCTCGGCGTGTGTGAGCCTCTCACCTTTGGCGAGTTTCTCAGCCATCCTTGATAGGTAGTCCTCCAGGAACCTTTCGAGCGATGCTATGAGCGCCGACTCAACCAAAACCCTTCACACACAATACACTACACATAAATATAAATCATCACCCAGCGGTCCCAGTCTCCTACGTTCCCCTTCGAGTCCAAATAGTACTCACGGATGACTGGTAGTGTTTGCTTTAGCTGGAAGCGGTGCAATGGTGAATAATACAACCTGCTTCTCGAAGTTGTTAGTAATGCTAAATACACGGTGCAAGCGAGTCTATTTTTAGCTGTGGCATAAATGTGGCTTTGTCGATATTCGTGGTATGAACACCTGATGTATAGGCACCACTTGCTCGTGGCCCCTTAGACGCGACTAGTGGACTGTCGCTGGGTTTGAACAGTCTCCAAGTTTATCCTCAAATAACCTCCAAGTCTTAAACGAGGCTTAACGAATAGCTCTAGGGGCGCTTTTAGGGGTCTACCCACTTGGTATGGAATGTTGATGTGGAAGGAAATAGTAACTTTACCCTAAGCGCAGTGGTTGGAGCCTCTATTCGACCAGTGATATAGGGGTTTAATGGCGGGGACACCATTCGACAACCCAAAACTCGATGTATCACCATAATAACATTGGGTGTATAAGCGATTTTCGCACGGCCCATTTAGTGCCCTGACTAGGTTGTAGCATGTAAGAATCGATAGATTCGAATTCATTCTGTGCAGAATACGCCACTTTATTGCGGGTTGCACTGCTGATATTACCATTTAATTTATTCAGATAGCACTCGGGTTGTTCTACGTCAAAAACAAGCTGATTTTGTAGGTTCTGGCTTCTACTGGGTTGTTAAGGCGGTGTGCTTATTAGAAAAGTTTAAAGAGAAGCGTAGATCACGTTATGTACTCGTCTCACTTCAAGAGGTAGGATGGCGTGTACCTTTTTGGTGACGCTCGGGGCTTAAACGTGGTGGATGTAATAAAGCTAAATTTGGTAAACGCCCATTAAGTCTACCGAACTTCGTATGGACATTTACTCGTGTAATTTAACCTCTTCACTGTTTTGGTCATGTAACTTTTGGTCTTTAGTAAGTTAGACTCATATTTTAGAATATGATATTTTAGAATATGGTGTTCGCTGATAGAGAGAAGGAGTTAAAGGCGCTTGAGCAGAGGTTTTCCTCTGATAACTTTGAGTTCGTTGTGATTTACGGTCGACGCAGAATAGGTAAGACCTCGCTTATTCTAGAAGCCTTGAAGGATAAGGAGCACGTTTACTATTTGGCTACAGAGGCGAAAAACAATTTGGCGAAGTTTAAGCGAACCGTGGAGGCAATATTCCCAAGTGTAAGGCATGTTAGGGAAGATTGGGAGTCGTTACTACTTGCCTTAAAGGACAAGGTTATCGTGTTTGACGAGTTTCCGTACCTGATTAAGGAGGACAGTTCGATTGTGTCGGTGTTCCAAAAAATCGTGGATTCGTTAAGGGATAGCAAGACAAAACTCGTCGTGCTTGGTTCTTCGATTTCGATGATGGAAGACGATGTTTTGTCTTATAGGAGCCCGCTTTACGGTAGGAGGAGTGGGTCAATCAGGCTCGGAGAGCTAAAGTTTAGCGATTTAAGGCATTTTGGTTTTGATCTTATCGAGGCGGTAAGGGTCTACGGTTTTTCGGGGGGTGTTCCTTATTACATCACTAAGGTGAACACACCCTTTTATGGTTGGATTAATTGGGAGCTAAAAAAGGCGGATTCATTCATAAAGGACGAAGTTGACTTCCTTTTAAAGTATGAGTTTTCGGAGATCGCCACATATAAGGAAATCCTCTTCGCGATCTCATTGGGCAAAAACACCTTGGGTGAAATCAGGGATTTTGTAAAGGTGAAGGGTGAAGTGTCCTCTTACATTCGGAAGTTGCAAAGGATAGGTCTTGTGATAAAGGAGATTCCTGTAACGGAGGGAATCACCTCAAAAAGGGGGAGATATAGGATTGCGGACAATTTCACAAACTTCTGGTTTAGATTCGTCTACCCCAACTTGAGCATGATCGAGGAGGCACTCTATGAGCTCCCCAAGAGGGATTATGAAGCATACTTGGGCCGCGTGTTTGAGAGGATAGCCGAAGAATACGTCAAAGAGAAGTACACGGTAAATAAAATTGGGAGGTTTTGGTGGAAAGACATTGAAATAGACCTGCTTGCACTTGGCGGCGAAAACGTTGCGGGCGAATGCAAGTGGAGCGAAAACGTTAACCCCAAAGAGCTACTCCACGCGCTTAAACAAAAATTAAAAGCAGTTGGCGTGGAGGTTGATAGGTTCATTCTTTTTGCAAAGAGCTTCTCACGCCAAGAAGAAGAGGCAGAGCTTGTTGACCTAAACGAGCTGAACGAGTGGTACAAGGGCGCTCTCAGGCCTAGAACATAGTAGCTTCTGTCACTAAGCCCCATCATCTCAATTTCGGTGTGTTTTAATAGTCAACTATCCAAACGTCTAATCTGCTAAAGCACGGAAACGTGGGAAAGTATCATTATGGTGTCTGCCTTATACCGGGAGAATTTGTAAACTGGCATTGCATGTGTGTACTTATAAACTTTCCAAAACCTCGCCCCTTCTAGGGGCGGGGATTCTAAAAGTATAAATACGAGTCTGGAAAACACTTGTTAATGCGTGTACGGGCATATAGG
>NEXG01000041.1 GCA_003019535.1 Candidatus Marsarchaeota G2 archaeon ECH_B_1 | reverse complement strand
TCTAGTGCTGTTATTTTGGATGATAGGTCTGCTTTGACTTCGTCTACTTTTTTGTCTAGTGCTGTTATTTTGGATGATAGGTCTGCTTTGACTTCGTCTACCCGCTTGTTTGTATCATCGATTCTCTTGTTTGTGTCCTCTATTTTACCGAGTAGCTCGGCTCTAACATCGCTTATCCTCTGGAGGACCTCCACCCGTACCTGTTCCACACGCCTCTCCAAGTGGTCGATTCTAGTGTTGGTGTCGTCGAGCTTCTTCGACAGGTCTTCGAACTCCCTCTGGGTGAGGGCGGCTATGAGTATAACAGCGTCTGTGGACGTGAGTCTCCCACCCTTACTAGCCTTATCCACAATGGATGAAACATACTCGGATAGGAGCTTACTCAGAACCTCTGTTGCCACCTGCAAACCCAAACACCATTCACCTCAACTTCTTTACACATCAATATAAACACATCCATTATACCTATTAGAATGCGTCGATGAGCACCCTTAGCTCCACTATAACTTGGAAAAGTTTGTCTTGGTTTTATGTTTTCGGTGTGGGTGGCGGGTGTTGTTTGGGTTTACAGCGTTTTTAGTGATCTTACTGGACTGGATCTAGCGAACACGTGGCGGAGGCTCCGAGTGTGGGTTGCTGTAATCTAGTTTTACGAGTGCCTCATCATCAGGGGGCTCGGTGTCCGCGCTTCATCTCCTCTAGGATGTACTTATAGTCCTCGGGGGTGTCCACGTCGAGGGTGACGCCGCAGTCGTCGACCTCTATCCATTTGACTCCGTCTGGGTGGCGTTCTAACAGTTGTTTGGCGCCCACGTCGCCGCTTAGCGTTTGGATTTCACCCAGTATTCTACTGCTTAGTACCACTGGGTTGCCCCTTCTCCCATGGTAGGTGGGTATACTCATTAGTGGGTTGGTCTTGGCGTGTTCCTCTAGGAGTTTTCGCACAGTTTCGGGGCGGATGAGCGGCTGGTCGCCAAGCATCACTAGGTAGGCGTCAGGCTTCGAGGCGAAGGCTTTGAGTCCGAGTTTGAGGGAAGAGGACAGCCCTGAAGTGAACTCGTTGTTTACGACAACCTTGGCGGACCCAAAATTCACCGTGGAGATTACCCTCTCAGATTGGCTGCCAACAACAACCACCACTTCACGGAAGCCGACCGCTAGAGCGGTGTCGACTACGTGTTGTAGGATGGGTTTACCATCTAATTCGAGGAGGAGTTTCTGTGTGCCCATCCTCCTCCCCTCCCCAGCCGCGAGTATTAGGCAGCCGAAATCCATCCCCTCACATTCCCCTCACCCACCTAAATGTGTTGCGCTGGGTGTTTGTGAGCCACTCCACTTATAATTGGTGTTCAAAGTCCGCGTTTGGCGCTGATCTCACCTACAGACACGGATTTTTGGTCTACTTGGTGGCGGGGTTTGGGGGCTTTATAAACCAGTGCGTATTCTCTGTTTGGGTTAGACGTTTATGGATGGGTCTCTTGAAAAACTTTTGGGTCTTGATGGCCCCTCAGGGTTCGAGGATAGGGTTAGGGGGTTCCTTGAGGCTGAGTTCCGTAGGTATGCGGATAGGGTGTATGTGGATGGTTTGGGAAACCTATACGCTGAGAGGCTGGGTGATGAGAAGAAGAGGTTGATGTTTTGCGCCCATATGGATGAGGTTGGCTTCATGGTTCAGCATATAACCCAGGCGGGCTTCGTGCGCTTCACGCCGCTTGGGGGATGGGATGAGAGGGTGCTCCCGGGTATGGAGGTGAAAATCCTGGGGGTGGAGGAGGTCTACGGTGTGGTGGCCACAAAACCACCCCACATAACCTCAGAAGCCGAGAGGAAGAAGGTGATGGAGTTCGACGAGCTATACGTGGACACGGGTCTAAGCTCGAAGGAACTCGGGGAGCTAGGCGTCGAGGTGGGCACCCCAATTGTACCCGCATCCACGCCAAGAGTGAGGGGTAACATCGTCAAATCCAAGGCCCTGGACGACCGTGTGGGCTGCTATAACCTGCTGAGAATACTACGGGGATTCCAGACAGGCAGGGACACACCCACCCTGATATTTGTGGCCACAGCCCAGGAAGAAGTTGGTACACGTGGAGCCCACGTGGTCTCGAACACCCAGCGCGCCGACGTCGCACTCGTATTAGAGGCCACAGTTGCAGTAGACACACCCAACGTGCCAGAGGACAAGTGTCCCTCCAAGATGGGTGGGGGCGCCGTGCTCACCGTGATGGATAGATCCATGATCGCCAACCAACACGTGTTCCGTTCACTGAAAACACTGGCTGAGAAACACGGCGTCAAGCACCAGATAAAGAAGCCGGGGTTCGGGGGAACCGATGCTGGCCCCATCCACCTCGCGGGCAACGGGACACCCAGCGGTGTCATATCAGTCCCATGTAGGTACATACACACAGCGAACTCCTACATGGACCTCTCAGACATAGAGGAGGTATTGAAACTCTCCGAGGCCTTCATACAGGAGTTCCCCCAGAAGCCTTGATTGCTCCTAACTTCGCGGCCGTGTGTAGGTGTGACTCTCTAAGCTTGGTGTCGTGGAAAGACAACTTAAACCTCTCAAAACACGGATTTTTAAGGTACAGCCCCGAAGGGTTTGGTATTATCAGTGCACGCCTGCCCATATCGATGAGGATCGCTTAGTGGTGGGGTGAATGCGGCCCCAATATTCCCATCCGCCATAAGCTGGCTTGTTGACGGATGCGTCAAACTAATAAGACCTTCAGCTAAAAAATCCATGTGTTCGCTCTGAGAGACAGGGTTAGGTCGCTTCTCAGGAGGCTTAAGGGTGGCTTCCACACTCTCCCAGCTTTAGGCGTGCTCATAGGTGGGGGTGTGGACGAACTATTCATCGGTAGAAGTGTGAACATCTATCTTCTCGCCGGCGCCATCATCGCCGGACTCTTCTTTATATTCATAATGGGATTCATCATTTATGAAATGTTTAAACACTAGAAGACACGTGGCGGTGATTGGTAGCCCTGGCTTACAGGGGGCTTCAAGGTGAAGCCCTCTAATGGTGTAGCAGAATCATCCTAAGCATCAATTTTGTGTGGAGAGCAAATCTTAGACCCGTAGTTCAGGGTTAGGTGGCTCACACATCGTGCCTATCTTCCTTTTAGTGCCCGTAGCTCTTCGCTAAGTGCTCCCATGGTTTTCAAGGCTATGTCCACATCCTCTGGGTTTTCCGCCTTAAACATGAGCACGGGGGTCACTTGTTTTGGGTAGGCCTCGAGTTTCTCCGCGACCTCTCTTGGGGCTCCAACGAGTGCGAGTTCATCCACAAGGGGCTCAGCCGCCTTAATTGCCTCATCCCTCCTCCCAGCCCCGTACTCCACCCTTATCTTCTCCACCACGCTCTCAAAACCCAGCCTTGAAAGGTTTCTATGGTAGTAGTCACCCATAGAGGCCACGTAAAACACTATTGTTCGCACTATTTGCCTCATACCCTCAGGGGTGTTGTTAATAGTGTTAAGCGCTACTGGCTGGAATAAGTAGACTCTCTTGTTGGGGTTAAGTGAGGTTGTGATGTTGAGGGCGTGGTTGAGCTTGGATGCTGGATACATTGTGAGGATGGATCCGTCGAAGTGCTCCGCCGCGAGCTTAAGGCTCCTATCGCCGAGGGCGGCCAAATACACTTCGAGTGGTTTGGTTAGTGGCTGCGTGAATAGCCTGAAGCCACCTAGGTTTAGGTGTTTACCCGCATAGTCCACCCTCTCACCCGAAGCCGTCTTCCTGATGACTTCAAGGTACTCTACCACCCTTGTGAGGGGGTCTGTGAACTTTAAACCGTGCCACCTCTCTATTAACCCCCTACCACTCACACCCAAACCGAGGATGAATCTCTCTGGCGCTATCTGGTTGAGGGTTACACTACCCATCCCTATCAGCGTGGCACTCCTCGAGTAGACGTTCACTATCCCAGCCCCAACCTTCACCCTACCGGTTATGGTTAGTATGTGGGCTATACTTGAGAATGCCTCCACGCCCCACGCTTCAGGCACCCACACAACATCGTAACCGAACTCCTCAGCGCCCCGGGCTATCCTAGCCATAGCTTGGAGGTTTGCACCCCTCCAATCGAAGCCTATGCCAACATTCAACACTGATAGGTCAACCACGGCGAGAATATATTTGTTACCAGATGCACGTATACCCGGCTATTCAAGCAACGCAGACTTCGCTGTCTTAACTGCTGTGTTGAATAAATCGCATGATTGCGTTAATAGTATATGGGGTAGCATTAACTGTTCAGCCGAATTTATTGCGGATAGCATAATCAGAAACATTTATTCAACACAGCATGTCTTAAGCGAATGTTTAAATAGATCTGGGCGTGTTTCACAGGATAGCCTTGGCGGGAGGAGTCCCCCAGTCGAAGGTGTTTGTGCGGGAGGCCACGGGTCTCGTTAAGAGTGTTGGGCCGCTTACAATATTTTTCTCGAATATGGGTGAGGTGGGCTTCGGAACCAACCTCCTCTTCCTTAATGCGGCTGACTCGTATCTACCGAACGGTAACCCGGGTGGGAACGTGGTTTTCGCTGTTCTACTCTTCACGCTATTCGTGGCCTTCGAATCATTCATATACTATAGGGTGGTGCAGGATGTTGGAAGAACCGCTGGCGACTATGTGTGGATAAGTAGAACCATGGGCCCGGTTGTTGGGGGACTACTCGTCTTGGGTTTCACGTTTACGGGGATACCCTTCATCGCGATAACGTTAAACTGGCTTGTTACACTCTCACTCTCACCCTCCATAGCCACAATCGGAGCGGTCACTGGCAGCCAGAGCATTGTGGCGCTAGCCTCAAACCTAGCATCACCCACAACAATAATCACCCTCTCAGTCTTAGTGCTAGCCATCATCACCGCGGTGGACGTCTTATCACCCAAAAACGGCTTCAGACTGCTCGCGGCGTTTGTGGGTGTAGCGCTGGTGGGCACAGCTATGATGGCGGCCGTCCTACTCGGGATCACCCCAGCCGCCCTGCGCTCCTCAGTTGACTCCTTCCTCTCAGCCTACAACTCCAGCTACACATCCATTTCATCCCAGTACCACGGGCCCTACGTCTCCCTACCCGCGCTAATCCTCCTCCTACCATTCATATCCTTCTCCCTACCATGGATCAACAACGCCGCAGCGTTCTCCGGCGAAATCAAGAATCTTCGAAGGTCGGCTTGGATGGGCACCTTTATGCCGGCGCTCATAAGCGGGCTGCTGCTTGCGGGCTTCAGCGGCGCATACTATAGGGGCTTAGGCTTCAACTTTAGCATGGCGGCGCCGGGCTCATGGCCGAGCACGCTCAACTCGATAGGCGCTACACCCAACATGCTCACCATCGCAACCATAGCTATGAGGGGGAGCCCAGTGTATATATGGGTAATGAATCTGGCGTTCGCATTCTGGTATCTCGCAGCGGTTCAGCAGACTATTCTATCCATCTCCAGGTATGTGTTCGGGCTAAGCTTCGACAGGGTTCTCCCAACTAGGCTCGCAGATGTGAGCGAGCGATTCCACTCACCAGTGATAAGCCTGCTGATGGCAGCGTTGGGGTCCATACCGTTTATAGTGGTGGTGGCGTACACCAACTTTGCATCGGTGTTCTCCACCACCGCGCTTGGGATGCTCTTCTTCGCCTTCGTTGGCATAAACGGTGTTGTCTACGCGCTTAGAGGTAGAGTGCAGATGAAGGGTGCCACAATAGTTTCAGGCGTGGTCACAGCCGCGTTCTTCCTGGTGCTAACCTATATGTTTCTGTTTATGCCCTACTATGGTAGCTATCTACCAAACGGGTCGCCCAACTGGTTGTCGCTGGGGCTCATAATCTTCTTTATAGTTATGGGAGCACTCCTATACCCAATATCCAAGGCCTACCACGCGAGGAGGGGGATAGATGTGAGCCTGATATTCAGGGAGTTACCACCCGAATAGCGTTCTCCCCGCCTTATGGCAGTATGGTTTGTCGAATCGTCTAAAATACCTCTTCTAGGTGTGTGTACGAGGTATACTCGTTATGGATGATGCTTGGAGTGGGAGGTTTGAGAGCTTTGTTTCAAGGCAGCTTCAAGGTGACCCAAACGCGTGTTTGGCGATTGGTGTTCTAAGCGGCGGAGAATTGGTTTACTCCAAGGGGTTCGGCTATAGGGATTTCTCTCTCACCAAGCCGGTCACGGATAGAACGCTCTTCGGGGTTGGCTCGGTCACCAAATCCATCACAGCTCTATCCTTACTCCTCCTCGAAGGGGAGGGTAGACTGAGCGTTGAGGACCCCGTGTCCGAATATCTACCAGAGTATGTGTTGGGTGGTAGCGGTGGTGTGCGCATCAAACACCTCCTAACACACACAAGCGGCATACCCGCACTCGGGGTCGCGGAGACAATAATCGAGGAGAAGGTAAAGAGTGATAGGAAAAGGCGGTTCCGTGATAGGTCGGAGTTCGTGGAGTGGGTTAACAGGGGGGCGTTGGAGCGGGTGGCCGCACCCGGTGAAAAATTCCTCTACTGGAATGAGGGGTACACCATACTTGGCGAGATAGTTGGTAAGGTGAGCAGCCTGGGCTACAGCGAATTCGTGGGTAGAAGGGTGCTCACACCGCTCGGGATGAGTAGGAGTGGCTTTGGAGTGAGCATGCTATCCGATGACGACTCCATGGAGCCATATGTGGTGGATGGTAAAAGGAAAATGAGGGTTGGCTTCCCCGACCACCCGCTGCTTTACGCCGCTGGGGGCCTGATAAGCTGTGTGCGTGACCTATTAAGGTATATTGGCGTGTTCATAGCGGACCCGCAACCCTTCGAGAAGAAGCTCCTTGAGAGGTTAGTGGCTCCACATGTCAAGTGTGGTTTACCCACACCCTTCGGAGACGAGTATTATGGGTATGGGTGGGTGGTTAACCAAGACTTCTACGGCCACACCCTCGTGTATCACTCAGGTAACATAGGTGTGTCAACCGCCTACGTGGGCTTTATACCCGAGGCAAAGATTGGTGTCGCGCTTGTCTCAAACAGCGAGAACATACACACCGCATACGTTGGCGCCTTTGCTTTAACCCAGCTACTAGGCATCGAAGAGGAGAGCCTCCCCTTCGTGAGATATCAGCGGCTCATCGACACGCTGAGCGGGGTATACGAGAATTTTAGCGGCACGGTTAAACTCGAACTCAGACAGGCGGGCTCAATGCTCTATGCGAGCTTTAGCCAGGAGGGNGCGACGCAGACATTCCCAGTGGTGCTTGAGGATGGAAATCTGTCGGTTGTGGTTGGCGTTGAACGTATACCTATAGAGCTCATAAGTGCGCTTGGGAGGGTTGACCTACTTATCGAGCGCAACCGGTTTCACAGGGTGAGCTAGCCAATCTATAGTTTTCCACATGTAAAAAGTTTAGGTTTTAAGGTGTTAGTTTACCCACACGGTTCTTATGTTGGTGAATTCGAGCATACCGTAGCGTGATAGCTCCCTACCATAGCCGCTCTTTTTCACTCCGCCGAACGGTAGCCTTGGGTCGGAGGCCACAACCTTGTTTATGAACACCATGCCCGCCTGGATGTTTGGGACGAGTTTCTCGGCTTCTTCTGGGTCGCCCCATATTGATGCGCCTAGCCCGTATGGTGTTTCGTTGGCTAGCTGCACTGCCTCATCCATGGTGGAGAACTTTTTGAGTATGGCCACTGGGCCGAACACTTCATCCGTGTAGAGTGCGCCAGTCTCTACGAGTGTGGGGGGCACGAAGTTGCCGTCATCCCTTGCCTCAGCCCTGTGAACCCTACCCAATCTACCCAATTCTTCGAGTTGGCGCACCACGGTGCGCTTCTGCTCAGTGCTCGAGAGGGGGCCAAGGAATGTTGAAGTGGAGAGAGGGTCGCCCACAGCCACCTTAGCGAATTCCTCACGCATCAGCTTGCTGAACTCATCGTACACGGATTGGTGCACCAAGAAGCGCTTCGAGGCTATACAGCTTTGACCGTTATTCTGAAGCCTCGCGTAGACAGCGTTCTTAACGGTCTTATCCAGGTCAGCGCTCCCAAGCACTATGAATGGGTCGGAGCCCCCCAATTCAAGCACGCTCTTCTTTATTCTCTTGCCCGCCTCCGAGGCTATCGTGCTACCAACACTCGTGGAGCCAGTGAAGCTCACACCGTCAACGTACTCTATGGCTGCCAACGCCGTCTCACCGCGGGCCACGGTTGACCTGAAAACGTCGAGGCCGAAGAGCTGTTCAAGCATAAGGCTTGTACCAGTCACTATAGAAGCGTGTTTGAGGATGACGGCGTTCCCCGCTGCTAGGGCTGGGATAGCCGCCCTCATGACCTGCCACGCTGGGAAATTCCAGGGCATCACAAGCAGCACCACACCCAGCGGGTCGAACCTTATGTAACTCTTCGCGGCCTCCGTCTTAACATATTCGGGTTCGAGGAACCTCTGCATGTTCTCAACCGCGTAGTCAATAAGCCAAGCACATTTGTTCACCTCAGCCTCAGACTGGCTGACAGGCTTACCCATCTCCATGCTCATCAGCTTCGCGAGCTCACCCTTCTTCGCGAGCAACCTCTTTTTGACCTCTCTTAGCGCATCCATCCTCGCATCGGTACTCCTAGCCCAATGCATCTGGGCTTCCCTTAACTTAGCGATTTTCTGCTTGATTTGCTCAACGGATTCCTCCTGGTATTCCCCTAAAACCTCACCTGTATAAGGATTAAACGTTTTTATCGTCATCAACCAATAACCACCCTCCAGATATTAATGGCTTTCTAGAACAATACTTAGTGTGAATGGGTTTAAATAGTTAAACGGTAAGCCTCCGCGCCAATCCGGCCACAGCTTTAATCACTAGTGGGTTGCCTACGTTCTCGCGCTTCTGAATTTGTGTGAGCTGTTCGCTATATTCTGGGCGGCCGCCCACCCTCTTCTCGCGTTGATGAGCGCGAACATCATGTATCCGAGTTCGGCGGTTGAGTGGGCGTCGCTTGAGAGCACCAGACGCACCCCCTCCTCCACAGCCCTCTTAACCCATATTGAGGGGAGGTCCATTCTGCGGGGCTGGCCGTCTACTTCTAGGAACTTTGAGTTCTTCTTCGCCGCAGCCAAGACCTTCTCCAAATCCACGCCATTCTCGGGTCTCCTCCCAAGCATCCTGTTGGTGGGGTGGCCCACTGTGTCCACATACCTGTTCTCCAACGCCTTTATCACGGCCTCGGTGAGCGCCTCCGTGTCTGAGGTGAACCTCCTGTGCAGAGAGGCCACAACGTAGTCGAGTTGGGCGAGTGTCCTATCATCGTAATCCAGTCTTCCACCACTTAGGATGTCGACTTCCGAGCCGTGAAGGATCTCTATTGACCCATACTTTGACCTCAGCCTCTCGATTTCCTCCGCCTGTTTTCGCAGCCTCTCCTCACTCATCCCGTTAGCCACCCTTTCACTTTTAGAGTGGTCTGTGAAGACAACATACTTGTAGCCTTGGCGGAGGGCTCCTTCAACCATCCTCTCAAGTGTGTCTACACCGTCACTCCACGTAGAGTGAACATGGTAGTCGCCGAATACGTCGGATGCGTCCGCAAGCTTTGGAAGCACACCTTTTGACGCGGCTTCTATCTCCCCAGTGTTTTCACGCAGCTCTGGCTCAATGTACTGTAAGCCCAGCTTAGAATACACCTCCTCCTCGCTTGCACCGGCCACCCTCACTCCGTTCTGCTCGAAGAGCCCGAATTCGCTCAGTTTGAACCCGAGCCTCTGCGCGTGGGTCCTCAGCGCTATGTTATGCTCCTTGGAGCCTGTAAAATATAGTTGCATGGCGCCCAGGTACTCGGGGTGGGCGAGTCTGAAATCAAACTGCACTCCTCGTAGTGAAACCCACGTGAGTTTGCTTTCACCCTCAGCAAGCGTTTTTCCTCCTCGAAGCTTGGATGCTAGGTCTAGGAGGGTTTTATCCCTGGTTTTCGATAATACTACAACATCCACATCGCCCACAGCCTCTTTCCCACGTCTAATACTTCCACACACGTAGAGCTCGAATTCTGCTCCCCTTATCTTATCAATCAGCTGGGAAGCTTCATTCATACCCTCTATAAGCAGCATCTTTGTAAACGCCTCCCCCACCCCCTCCACAGCCCCCAAGATTTTCTCGGCGAGTTTGGGTGAGAAGCCCTGCTTTACCAGAGAGCCGTCCCTTAGCTTCTCGATAAGCTGCGCCCGACTACTCACCCCAAACTTAGTGTAGAGCAGCTTCGCGGTTTTAGGCCCCACGAAAGGCACACCCGTGAGCTCAACAACCTCACTAGGTATCCGTGCTCGAAGTTCCTCCAAGGCTCTAAGTCTACCCGTGCTGATTATTTCGTCGATCTTCTCGGCGATGGCTCGACCAACCCCGGGCACTTCCTTCAACCTTTTACTCCTCCATAGTTCGACCACGTCTGTGTTTAGATTCCTGAGGCTCTTAGCCGCCCTCCTGTATGCGTTAACTCTGAAAACATCTTCGCCATTCAACTCTAAGAGTTCTGCGTACTCTTCAAGTATGCCAGCTATCTCCTGATTATCCAACCCAAAAAAACCACTAGCACACTAGGTTATAAAGCTTCCAAAACCCCCTTTGGAGAGGGGTATACCGATGATAAATCAGACAACAAACCTCACCATTTACGGTGAATCAAAAATCCGTGTTTGGGGATAGTGTTCAAAGATTAATCATTGTCTACCGTTCAGGGCGGGGGAGGAGGCCCGATAAAGTCCACCTTCGACTAACTGGGAGGGCATGGTTGGGTAGAAGCAAAATTTTTATGGGTGTACCTGTTTAGAACGAAAATGTCTTTGCGGATTTTAGATAGGCCTTTCGCTAGGCATATACTTACCAAGCTCAGGGCTAGGGAGACAGACCAGGTGAATTTTAGGAAAAACTTGGTGAGGCTTGGTAGAATAATTGGCTATGAGATTGCGGATAGTTTGGAGTGCAGTGAGGTAACAGTGGAGACTCCTCTCGGCAAAGCGAGGGGCGTATTGATAAGTGAGCTTGACCACGTTGTAATCGTGAACATTCTACGCGCAGCGACACCTCTTGTCGAAGGATTGTTGAAGGCTTTCCCCAGCGCTAGGCAGGGTGTGGTTGTCGCGAAACGCAGGGAGTCGGTTTTCGAGTCGCCCCCAGAGAAAATGGATGTGGACATCTACTATTCACGTATACCCGATTTAAAGCCTGATGACGTGGTGATAGTAGCGGACCCTATGCTTGCGACGGGTAGCACCATACTCAGAGCCCTTGAGCTCGTCTATGCCAAAGGTGAACCCAAGAAGGTTTTTGTGGCGAGCGTCATAGCGAGTCACCAGGGCGTTGAGCGGGTTTTGAGGTGGGGTAGACCAGTCAACATATTCGTAGTTGAAGTGGACCCCCTCATAGATGAAAGAGGCTATATTGTTCCGGGTTTGGGTGACGCTGGTGACAGAGCGTTTGGTTAGAAGAAAAATTACAATTTCACCAACATCCAGTGAACAGTTTCTAGTCATCATATCATGGTGTGTGGACTATGCGGCGGACGAACGCGGAAGCCATGCTTATAGCTTGCTAACCAAAAAGAACATCTATCGGGTGTGTTCCCTCTACATGGTCGTAGATAGGCACCCCACAGCATACCTATCATACGTTTAGTGGAGCATGGGTGGAAATATGAGGCTGTGATAAAAGGCAACAAGCCCAGCCCTTTACGACGGATAAAAAATCAATCATGGTTAGCATCGATTGTGCGTCAAACACGAATTTGAACTACCCAGGCGTGGGTAGCTCACCCGCTGTATGAAAACGCTTATTGGTCTACTGGTTATTATATCGGCGTGTTCGACGAGCTTGCGGCCCAAAGTGTTGGGGAATTCGTTGCGGATTTCCCGGTTTTGAGCGGGTCTCAGCCGGTCTACGAAGCCTTGGGTGTACTGCAGAGAGCCGAGTTGATGTCTTTCCCAGTGAAGCTTGAGAAGGGCTACGGTGTGTTGCAGGCCCACAGTATGCTCAAGGTTAAATCGCCTGACACAAAGATCGGCCTGTTTGCGAAGCGTGTACCAGCGCTAACCCAAGATACTAGTGTTGGTGTGGCGGCCAAACTCATGGTTGAGCATAGGGTTCAAGTGCTACCAATCGTCGAGGAAGGGGAAATCATAGGTGTACTGAGAGCTGACCGCGTTCTCTCAGGTGTTTTAAAGCGTGGGGCTAAGGGTCTTAGTATTACCGATATTATGACTTCTAATCCCATCACGATTGAAGCGAATGACACGCTGGGCAAAGCTGTGAAGCTGTTTACTGAGAATAAAATAGACCATCTACCAGTGCTTAGTAAGGGTAGGGTTGCGGGGATGGTGAAATCCAAGGATGTATTATTGCTGCTTCTCAGCCCGGGTGAAAAGCTCACACAGGGTGGGTGGGGACTTGAGGCGCTAAGCCAGAAGAGGATGCCTGTTGGTGGTATAACCGTGGGTGCTGTGGCTTCAGGGGTAAACGAGGACTATTCAGAGGCCCTTAAAAGGGTTCTGGAATCTAGGAGCACCTATACACTCGTCGTCCTAGGCGAAGAGCTTCAGGGAATAGTTACGCTAAGGGACTTCCTTAAGCCGCTCGCCGAGCACCAGTCCACGGTGGAGTTACCCATCCAAATCTCAGGGTTAAGCGACGATATGCTGGCTGATGGCGCCATAAAGCAAAAGCTAAGGAGGCTGGCAATATACGCCACTAAAACAATCCCATCAGTGTTCGAGATAAGGGCGAGGGTGAAGAAGGTTGGCCCCTCAGGTAAGGCGTTCGAAGTGAATCTACAGCTTTATACACCGAAGAAGACTGTTAATCTCTCCGATACTGGTTATGACATCCTTAAGGTGTTCGATAAAATCGAGCGGAGGCTTAAACAGTCAATAAAGCAGGAGCTCAACCCACCCAAAAAACGATTCCCAAAACGCATGCAGTAGCAAGCCGGCCTAGGAGAGTCATGCTGAAGGTGGATAGCGCTGTCTATCCTGAGAGTTCAAGGTATGTCTGGATATATCGGGGTTTTACCTTCGAGTCGTCGAAGAGTGGTTGAGTTATAATTGGAGCGACCTCGGAGTAATCCTCCTTTATTTCTATGAGTGTGACTCGAAAGAGTGTGTTGCCGTCAGCCGCCTCCCTAATCTTTGAGGCCTCTCCCTTCGCATAGACCGCTGAGGGTGGGGTGAAAAATATGAGTGTGCACAGTGCTCTCTCCAGCAGGTTTGAATGGGTGGTGGACCCAGAGTTCACCGCCACCAAAATTTCCTTGGGTTCGCGACCACCCACAACTTGGTAGGGTGAGAGGAGGCATGGCCGTGGATATCCAGAGTAATCAATTGTAACCAGAATAATTACGGTATTACTTCGAACAGGGTTTTCACGTCGAATAAGCTCACACAACTTCTTCGGAAGCCCTATCCCCGACATCCCATAACACGTGAATTTATACGTAAACCCAGTATAAGAGCATTAATTCCAGAGGGTATGGCGCAGCCTCAACTATTAGTGTTTACTGAGTTTGCTAGTGTTCGGGTCACAATCAGGCTCTGCGTCGTCATCGGAAACTCCTGAATAACAGACTTAGGCGGTTCCACATGGTCTTCGGGCAGTGGGAGCCCCTTCAGCCTAAGTGTAGCTACCCTAACCACTGCGCCTTGGTTGTTGAAGTACAATGGAGACTCGAACGAACGGAGCAGGCAATGGGAAGCAGGTGGGTGGGTATCAGTGAGGCAGTGTGATAATGCATTTATGTGTGCAGAGCTTAGGATTGTGAGTTCCCCGCAAGCTAGTGGGTTCTGTGTCCCGGCTCGAGAAGGCAGAGCCAATCCAAGCCGAAGGAGCCCATAAACTAGCAGAGACTCTGCTTGGAGTTCCACTAGGGCGTGATAGGTATGCCGACGCATATCCACCCCGTCCACTAGGGTGAAACCATTTTTAGGAGGTCCGAGCTTTACTCCAAGCCCATCTTCTCGCACATCCAAATATTCTCTAATAACCCCTTTTTCTTGTTGCCCACTCTAACAAGCTCGCAATTCGCCTTTAAGCTTTCAAATTTCTTGAACGACCTGAGCCCATTTACTCCATATAAGCTGTTATCACCCGCAAATAGAAACCGAGCCTTATAATGTTTCCAAAGCCTTTCCCTTGACGGTAGATCAAAGCTCACTCTTAGCTTCAACTGTGCCATAGCAGGAATTTCTAATCTACCAGTTGAGGTGGGGGTCACCGACGAAAGCTTTAGGGGGACCCATGTAAAGACACCCACGGGTACCCGCGGTGCGCCGGGTTGGGGGAATCTACGCGTGTGGTAACTGACTGGGGCCACGTAACCCTGCCGGTGGGTGTAGATCGAGCTTGGGTGGGTGGTTGAAGCAGGAGCCCTTCATTCATGGCGGGGGGGCTCATTTGGTTCATCATATAGCCGTCGTTTGGATATGGGGTGCCCACACTCCTCAGCGGGTAGCGTGGCGTTGTAACCGAGGGCTATTTTTTAATTAGTTCAGCCTTAATGCTATTAAAGTATCACCCTGTTGGCTTTTAGGTGGATTATTCTCTCCTGTGTGTATCCCAGTCCGCGGAGGATTTCTTCCGTGTGTTCACCGAGGCGTGGTGGGGGGATGCGCACTCCGAATTTGTCTTTATCTGTGTGTACTGGGAACCTTATGTATGGGGCTTCTCTCTTAGAGTGGGGGTCCTCCGCGTAGGAGAGTATGCCTTTTGTTTTGACGTATGGAGATGAAAGCGCCTCGGATACCCGAAGTATTGGTGAAGCAGGCACTCCACGTCTGTAAAGCTCTTGAACCCAGTGGCCCACGGTGTTCTTTGCGAACGCCGCCTGAAAAGCGTCTATGATCCTCTTTCTATTTAGTACCCTCTTCTCGTTTGAGTCGAACACCAAGAGGTCTGTTGCACCAAGCATCTCACAAACCTCTTGGAACTGCTTGTCTGTCCCGCATGCTAGGTAAAAGTAGCCGTCAGATGCCTTGAAAGCTTGGTAGGGAACGATGTTGGGGTGAGCGGAACCCATCCTATCCCTATCCTTACCCGTGAGCAGGTAGTTATACACCTCGAAGAGTGCGAGGTAGAGCTGGGTGTCGAGCATTGGTATCTCCACGATCCCCCTTCTACCTTCACGTAGAGAGGCTAGGATTGCTATTGCCGCCATCATAGCGGTTGTGATGTCAGCTATTGGGGTGGCGAACCTAGAAGGCTCCGAGTCGGGGCTACCAGTAAGATGCATGAGGCCGCTCTGTGCTAATATCGTGGCATCAAATGCGGGTTGATCCGCCCACTCACCCTCCAAACCATACCCGGATACCACGCACACAAGCAGGTCGGGGTTACTCGAGACAAGTTTACTGGGGGATATACCGAGCCTACCAAGAACGCTTGGCCTATAGTTTGAGATGACCACCCGAGCCGACTTTACAAGGTCCAAAAAGACATCTAACCCCTCAGGATTCTTTAGGTCAACCACCACACTCTTCTTGTTTCTATTGAGGCTGAAGAAGTAGCCGCTCAAGCCATCTATTTCAGGAGGCTTAAGCCTTCTACCCTCATCACCACTCGGCGGCTCCACCTTAATCACCTCGGCTCCCAGATCAGCCAAGATCATCCCCGCCAACGGTGAACTAACAAACCCACCCAACTCAAGCACTCTTATATCCTCAAGCATCACGCCCTAAAAAAACCAACCAATTTAAGCTTTTTCAAGTACTGCACAGTGCTAAGTAATTCTACTAATACTATTTTGAATTTGTTTAATTATTAGGTTATCTTATACCGAAATAATAAATTAATTCCAACGATACTTCGATTTTAGCTAAATATCCAACACGGTACTACTGTGAATAGCGTTAACATTTGAAAGAAAACTATTTATAGTTGGCGGAAGATTCGTAATCGTGGTTAATCTAAAATCTTCATATTACCTTATCATTGGATTACTGGTAGGGCTAATTGTAGCTGGCATACCCGCGTATTACTTCTATAGCCAATACCAAGCCTATTCAAAGGTCTCTCAGCTTTCGAATACCGTGTTGGAAGCGGCGGCTACAACTGTTAACACGCCGGCGGGGGGCGAAGCACAGGTAGTGGTTTTCCACGCGAATTATCCCGGGTATATCCTTATTACGGGTACCAGTACAACTACAACTGGTTATATAGAGGTACAAGACTACATGACTAATCCGAGTGGTGGTTACTTTAACCCGAAAGAGAACTTTGGGACGGGTGCCACCCTAATCATCCCAGTGCTCCCAGGGACGATAGGTGTTTACTTCGGTAACAACAACTTTCTAAATGGAGCGACAGCAACGATAACAGTCACATATTACTATTAAACCAATAAAAACTCTAAGTTTTTGTGATAACGTTCACAAAATATTGCAAAAAGGTAGGCTCTTTGAGGACCCTATGATGCATTGAAAATTGTGTTTGCACGAGTGGCCTAGCTGACTTATCGGGTTTGGGTGGTTGGATGCATCGAGACAGGCAAGCGAATACCTCTCATTGTTGGTTGTGTTGAGTTACGCTGGTTTATCTTGGGGGGTTTGGTGGGAGGGGGGCGGAAGACACCGCCTCGCGGGCGGGGTGGTTCACCCCGCCTTATAGTGAGTTGCTGCTTGGGATGCTGGTTTCCTAAGAATGATTGTAGCTTCAGGTTGCTAGTTTGAGTCTACAGTAAGTGTAGAGGGGTTTCACTCTACGTAGGTATACGTAGGTACGCATCAGCATACCTATCGTACGCGTAGCAGAGCTTGGGCTTCACAGCATCATATAGGGACCTCACGGGTTCATCGGGGTCACTCCGCTCCGCCCCTGTCAGGACGCACCCACCCACAAGGCTTGGGAGCACAACCGCGTCCCACCATGCCTTTTGGGAAGCGCCCTCCATCCTCAGTTTGATGTATTTCCTCCCACCAACCCACTTCTCTTTGTAGCCGAATCTGAGCCTCATGTAGAGGTTTATTGCGGCGTTGAGCTGCCTATTGATTCGGAGCCCGCACCCACCACACACGAAGATGTCTGCCCCATTCAGGTCTCTGTTGTGCCACCCACACCTGGAGCAGTAGGAGGATGAGCCGTAGGGGTCGAGCTCCTTCACCCCGGCCTCACCCATCCTCCCTTCGAGTATCCTCGTGATGGAGCGCCAGTCACTCCTCGAAATCCTCCGGTTCCAGATACGCGAGCGTGTGTACATCCCCTGCTTGGAGAGCTCTTCGAGGCCCACCGAACCACACAGTGATTGAATGACACGCGCGATTTCGAGCTGGTGTTTTCTTGCGCGGTTCCTCTCCCTTTTTGAGTACTTTGAAAGAACTCTTCTTGCTTTTTTCGAATGTGAAGCCCTCCTCTGCACACTACGCCTCTTTTCGAAGGATGAGGTGTGCACCGATGCGAGCTTCGATGTGTCTATCCTCACCCACCCCGTCTCGGGNGAGTAGCCGTCCAGGGAGAGGAGGTTGAAGTCCCACGCCACACTGGGGTTGCTGTTTTGAGTGTCTTCGTAGTGTACTGGGAGGTGCACCTTTTCAAGCGTGATTACTGGCTCGCCGAGGCCGGCTGAGGACACCTCGCTTGGTAGCTTGAAGTATCTAG
>NEXG01000040.1 GCA_003019535.1 Candidatus Marsarchaeota G2 archaeon ECH_B_1 | reverse complement strand
ATCCGTGTCACCTCCACTCAGTGTACCAGTGCACGAATAGTTCTAGGAAGTCTACGAGTGGTGTGAAGGGTGTTTTCTTCGGGTTTATGTTGTTGTAGAAAGCCCTCGACCTATCCTTGAGGTACCCGAAGAAGCGCTCAACCAACAGAGCTACGCAACCCAAAGCTCTGGTGAACGTGGTTTCTAAAACCAGCTCTGGTCACAGCCTCACGCTACCATGGTCCCCCATCCGTTAGGATCACAGGGTCACCCACACAGGCACCTCCCCCTCAGCCTGCGCAGAAATCTGAGCGCGTTCGCCGTGGTCCTCGTGAGTGAAACACCGAACCAACCAGACAGATGGGTTGCCTCGTTACAGCGTCCACAGCAACCCACATGTACAGCGGTTGGCCCCTACACTTCACCACACACCCGTCAACAGCGATGAATGAATACTCATGTGGCTTCGGGTTGAAGCTCAGCTTCTCCTCCGAGAACCTTCCTCACCCACTCCCCAACACACGACTTCGAGACTGACTCGCTCTGAGAGTAGACCAAAGAAGCCAGATGTTTTCCTCGTTGAGGCTTAACCCAAAGGCGTTTAGGAGCATAGCCATCACCTTGAGTTCGCGAGAACCCCTCCTTGCCCCCCCACGAAAACATTTAAACCCCTAAAGAATACAAAGACATCCGTGGTGGGCTCCACGGTTGGTCGCAAAACTCAATTCCGTGGCGCCCACCACTTAAGTCTTATCCGGACACCATCTTTAAAACCGGAAAACCTTGAAATACTGAGCGCACTCGCCACCCGACCTATGAGCACAAGACAACTCGCAAAACTCCTGAACGCGCAAGAAGCAAATGTTTCCTCAAGGTTGCAAGAGCTTGTGAAACTTGGGTTTGTAAAAGACGAGGGTTGGAGCCGCTTAGAAGGGCGTAACCTAAAACTATACTCCTTGAATGTCAATGCATTTTCGTTAGAGTTTTTGCCACAAGGCTATAGACTCAGATTCAAAAGGGTGCAAGCTACACAGCTTGAATCCTCTCATTTCTTTACGGGCGATTTTGAACCTCCAGACATTAACTTTGAATTCATCGGCAGAAAAATCGAGTTACAGCGTCTTTCAAAAGGCCACTCGGTCTTGCTTTGGAGAATTGCGGGAAGTGGCAAAACCACGCTGGTTTCAAGGTTCGTTCAAACGCTTGAGCTACCTGTCTTTTGGCACCGCATCAAGGAAACAGATTCGTTCTTTTTTGTCGCAAACAAGTTTGCGCTTTTTTGTCTAAGCTCGGCCGTGGCTTACCACTCAAACTTGTAAAGCAAGGAGATTTAAAAGCTTTGCAACAAAAAATACTTTTTGAGCTTTCAACCATACGTATCAAGGTGGTGTTTGACGACTACCAGCTGTGTCGCGATTTCAAGCTCAGCGATTTCATAAGAAAAATTTTGGAGTTGGGCGATTGCATCGTGATTTCAAGGGCTAGGCCTGTTGAGCTATTAGCCCAAAACGTTACAGAAATAGAGCTTAAGGGCTTTACCCAAAAAGAAACTAGGGCTTTTATTCGCTCAAGGCTTGGCAAAAGTGCCAAAGAGTCAACACTTGAAAAAAGGGGCAAAAGATCGAAAACCACCCGCTTGCGCTTGAGCTACCTCTGCCAAACGCTTTTGAATGGCAAAAAGCTACCGGAGAGCTTGTCAGACATCACCGAGTACACGGCAAGTCAAATTTCGAGGGCGCTTTCACGCGACGAGCTAGGCGTGGTTTCTGCTTTAAGCGTTTACCGCGAAGCGGTTCCGATTCATGCGATAAGGTGGATCATTCCTTCGCGTATTGCGCTTAGAGCGGTTTTACGTTCGCTTGAAACTAAGGGTGTTGTAAAGAAAAGAGGGGAGCTATTTGGTATTCACAGTTTGATTAGGGAAGCGATTCACACAAAAAGCGCTGAACTACACCAAAGGGCTGCCGCTTATTACTTGAGAGTTGGCGATTCGAGGAGCGCTTTAGAAGTTTTGTACCACTACGCCGAGGCTGGAGATTTTAGTGAAGTCGCAAAGACGCTCAAAAGCTACTATAGAAGGGCGCTGGACCAAGGGTTTGCCAAACCGCTTGGTGATTTGGTAGACGAGCTACTCAAACAGCCGCTTTCAAAAGAAGCGGAGATGTGGTGTTTTTACGTCAAGGCGACTATTATGTCGCACAGCGCGTCTGGTATGAGCGAGTCGCTTGAGCTTCTAAAACACGTCGAAGAAATCGCAGTAGAGCTACGCGACTACGAAATGATTGCGCGTTCAAAGCAACTTACGGGGTATGTGCTTATTGAGAAGGGCGAAATCGCAAAGGCCACTCTTCTTCTTGAACACGCCTATCAAGAAGCGCAACAAAAAAGACTACCAATAAGCAGGCAGGCGGGTTTACTCTCAGTACTCGCTCAGGCGTTGATAAGGGGTAGGGCACTAAAGAAACTGCTCCTTCTTCAAAAGAGAATTCTAGAGCTTTATTCACAAGCGGGAGACAAAGTGAACGTGTTTAATACGAGATAGGCAATATGGGAATTGTCGCTCTTTTACTCGGAGATTTTGAAAAAGCCGTGACAAAGCTCAGAGAAGCGATCGATGGTTTGGAGATTCTAGGAGACAAAAGCGACGTTGGGATCGCAAAGTACAACTTAGCAATAGCTTTGAGAGACAGCGGAAGTTTTGATGAAGCGCTCTGGACGCTCAAAGAGGCCGAAAAAGAGTTAAAACTCGCCAATAGACGTCCTACGCTTTTGTGCACGCTATCCGAAATGACCACAATTTACTGTAAGCTTGGAAAGCTTTCGCTTGCAGAAAAAACGCTTGCTAAAGTGGGAAAAATAGCGACTGAAACAGAAGACGTCGACGCGCTATGTAACCTCGAAGCGGCGCACGCAGTGTTTTTTGTTTTTGCAAAAAACGAGGGGGAGGCAAAAAAGCGCTTTGAGCGCGCGCTTTCGCTGTTTAGCCTTAGTTTGACCGCGCAAGAGCGCTTTTGATTTGTGGAGAGCTTGAAACAGGACTTTACGAACAGGTAAGAGCGCACCTTTTAGAAGCAAAAAACAGTTTTCGAAGCTACGCTCTAAGGGTTATGTCGAAAAAATTGAGCGTTTGTTGGGCTAGCGTGCTAGAGTCGCACACAACACCAGAACAAAAAGAAGAGGAGGGGTTCCTAGGTCTGTGGCAACGCCGTTGAAAAGTCCCATAAAGCCCATTCCAAAAGCCCACACGAAAGCGAGATAAACCGCGGAAAGCGGTATCACCGCTTTTTTGTTGAGAATTAGCGTAAACGCGATTGAGAGACTTGCCATAATTTCAGCTACATTTGCGACGACTGGATGGAAGAACGCCCAGCTTGCCAATTTAACGATATATGGAACCAAGCTATGCGGCGCGCTACCCATTAACACGCTTGACACAAACATTGAAAACTGAACCCTTGGGTCAAAGAACTGTGGAAGTAGCTGAATAAGCGCACCGACTCCAAAGATGAGTATGGCGGTTAGCCTTGAAGCCTCTTTCAAAAAGCGCTTTTTGAAAGAAACAAGAATGAAAACCGAAATGAGAGCGTACAAAAGCGCGGCGCCTGGAAAGCCTGTAAAAAGGGTTTCTGGATAGCTCAAATTCAGGTGCACTACGCTGAGAGTGAGAGTTCCGCCAAAACCCTCGCCGAAAACCCAAATCAAAAAACCCCAAATCGCGCTCAAAACGTTTCCCGCTATCACCAAAAACTTCTTTCTCAAAAGAAGCAACACACCTGTCACAAGCTCAATCGAGCAAAAAACCACGTTCAAAAGCTTGGCGTAAGGCACCATATAAGCCGAAATCACGGTGAGAAACCAAGCGTTAATTGGCGTGGGCAAGCTCATCGCCGCGCTTCGTACGACCTGAATCTCAAAAGACCTACTAAACATGTAAGGTTGAAGCTGTAACAAACCGTCTAAAATCCAAATTGCGCCAAGCGCTAAATTAAAAAAAGAAGTGCGCCAAAAAGGCGCACTCAAACTACCTTCTTCGCGTTGCAACCGCCGCGATTGCAAGCGCAACCACCCCGAACAGTATTCCTATAACAGCGGCAACTCTTGCAAGCTTGTCTCCCGTGGACGTTGAAATCGTCGTGTTGTAGTGCTGAATTAAGGTTGTTCCTGGCAAAGTGGTCTGTTGCATCACCGTGGTCACTTGGTTTACTATGTGCGTTGTGCTCGATGGTCTTGGAAGCACGTTCACATAGCCGTACATTCCGATTTCGTCGTGTACCAAGCAAACAAAGGTGTAAACACCTGGCTTGTCGAACGTAAGAGCATAGCTTTGACCGTAAACTAACGGGCCAGAGTTGTGGTACTGAGATGGATCGAACACGCTGTTGTTTCCTATAGCTTCAAAGGATTGCGGCGTTCCAAATTCTGGAATGGGCATTCCTGGCGGTACGTAGGTCACCGTGTGTACGTCGTTTTGCTCTAGTTCTGTCCACACGACCGTGTCACCCGCGTAGATTGTCACCACACTCGGAAGAAACCCCATAATTCCACCATCTGTGAACATGATGTCACCACTTGCCACGGTGTTTGAACCAGTATTCACATTCATGTAAAGGCCGGCCATTGGTAGCTCAATCCAGGTGTAAGCCACGAGTGAAAGGTTTTGGTGAACCAAAAACGATGCGCTGTAGCTAGTTGAAGTGGGCGTAAAGCTTCCTATGTTAATTGGCGAATACCCAGTGGCTTCTCCGTATTGGCTTGAGCCAAAGAGTAGTTGAACTGAATACGACTTTCCAGGTGTCAAGCCGCTAAGAGACACTTTCACTTGCGCGGTTTGTGAAGAAACCACTTGCACTGTGACGTTACCAGAAACACCAGAGTTTCCAACGGGCGAAAGGCTTGCGGTTGTGATTTCTTGAGGTTGATAGCCCACGGCCACTCTGTACACACTAGAGTTAACTGAAACGCTTGTCGTGCCAACCTGGTATGAATCTACAGCGGTTTGAACCGCTTGTAGGTCCATTGCCATTTCTTGTTGGGCGATGACGTTGTACTGCTCTTGTGTGTACGGGTATGGCGCGCCCTTTGGCTGAACCACTACAACACCTTGCAGTCCCGGGTGCAACACACACGTGTAAACGTAAACCCCAGGCGTTGTGAACGTGAGCGAGTACTGTTCTCCCTGAACAAGTAGACCTGAGCTACACACTTCACTACCGTTGTACACGTTTGGCGCGCTTTGCGAACAGGGAATGGGGAGTACTGCAATCGGCGAAAGCCCGTTAAAGGACGGCTTTCCACTAAAGAATGTCACTGTGTGGGGCTCCGCTGAAGTGACAGTCCACACGATCGTGTCACCAGCATCGATCACTATCATGTGCGGGTAGAAGCCAAACGCCTCGTCTGTTGAGTAACTAGGTAGAGAGCCTCCGATGCTCACGTACCAAGTTTTTTCTGTGGGTTGGGCGGACGCTTTCGTGACCACTTGTACGCCTGCAAAAAGCGCGACCGCTACAAAAAACGCGAGCAAGGCCGCCGCAAACATTTTTTGTCTTTCCATACGCGCGATTCTTGTGTTTGCTATTTAAAGTTTGAGTTTACAAAATTTTGTAAACCCACTTTTTAGGACTCCATGAGCCTTGATGTGTTCACAAGCTTTGGCCAAAGAAGCGAAAGCAAAAAGAAGAACCCGAAATAAGCCACGCTCATTAAAAGGTTCAAGGACAACGAGGGCGCAAGGTTTCCGCTTGCTGAAAGTAGCGTAAGCGCTGCGACTGGAATAATGAGTAACCCGCTTAGTTGCTGAGACTCTTTAAATCCACGAGAAAACGAGGAGATCCAAGCGACAAAACCTGTCCCCAACCACTATGTTTGGAGTCGTGACTCCTTCGGTAGAACTGCAACCGTTCGGGCTGTTCGATCCAGGCGCAGGTATTGAGCAACTCATGATTAACTGGGTGGGGCTGGCGGCTATAGCGGAGTAACTTGCAAGCAGTATTCCCAGAACAACCACGAAGGGTATTAGAGCCAGTGTAGACTTCTCGAGAACACTCGTAGGTTTACCTGTCATCATCAATCGGCTAACCATGGATACACGCTGTGAGCTCCAGTACTTAAATAATAGGTTTGCATTTAAAAATAAACCAAGACACTCATAAAATAAGCAGTTTCACTTTGTTGAACTTAGTATTCCTTAACCAGAATACTTTGACTTAATAATTGTAATAGTGGGAATTGTCACCCCAATAAAGCATTTACGAGTACTGAGTCAGATGGTGTCCGGATTAGAGGTGTGTAGGCGTGGCGGCCAAGTTTGGAAAACGTTATCCAGACACCACGCTGAGTCAGCCAAAATGTTCATAAAAGTTATTCAAAATATAGGCGTAGTCAAGAGGAATAAAAACTCTTTCAAACCGAGGAGGTATTTGGTTCCTTTCTATATGGGTAGTGCAGAGGCTATAACCCAGGCCACATGCGAGGTGCTACGCATAATCTGAGGTATTGAGGATATGTGGACTATGCTGTGGTCAACGCGTGCAAATCATGGTGTGCAAATAGGGGTCATCATGCCCGTCTTAAGTGTGGATTGGACTACCTGACAAGGCGCTCTAGAAGTGTGTGAGACAGAGGTGGGGCCCTCACTAATTCGGTATAATATCTTCTTTCCATCCCCCTTAGTGAATCTTAGGGGTTTGTGCACGGTGTCCAAATACCCCTGTCGTCAGCTTATGCACCAAGCGGGCGGACCCAGTCATCCTCACCTCCAAGGGGGGTGGAAAATGGAGGAAGAGGAAAATAGGCACCCGTATACCAAATGACTCATTCGGTGCTAAACCCAGAATCAAACCTTTTCGATGGGCATACGTTGCAGACCAGGTTGAACGCGAAAGACTAACGTGCTTACTCCACAGCCAAGCCCGGCTCTCGACCCGCCACCCACTGCCCAATTGCGATCCCACTCGCATGACCAACAATCTTTTGCCCGCGCTGACGCGCCCACCTGACTCTAATTTGAACATCACCTGGTAGAGAACATTGGGCTCATACGCCGTCTAGATATGTATAAAGCCAATATTATTAGACCAATGAGTAAGCGAACCATGCAGGTGTTAGATGGATGCTCTGAAAATTCTCTTGATTGTATACAATGATGGTGGGTTTAAAGTAGAGGCCTTCACTCGCTATACAATGCCCTAAAGGGGGATATTGAGACCCAGCTCATCGCAAATGATAACGTGATCCCTTAAAGCCTCCTTCCAAGAGGGCTTCGTCATCATTGTGTGAAATTCTTTGGGGGTGTAGGCTTTCGGTTCCCAGCCAGGCTTGATCCACTCCTCTATTAAATTATACCTATCAAGGAACCTGATGCCTTCGAAGGCTTCTGAAATAATTAATATGTCTATGTCACTCCAAACGTTGAAGTCACCCCGAGCATAGCTGCCGTAGAGTATCATGTTCAGTTTGCCGAGTTTGGCACGCATCTGCCCGCAGGCTTGGGCTAAATCGACCAAAACCTCTTGCCTAAGCCTCCTTCTCTCCTCTAAAACCCTCTCCAACCCTCTTCGACTATTCTACTATTCTCTCCGCACATTCATAAGCATTCTCAGCATCAGCACAAGAGAAATACTGTTTGGGTGTTCCGCTTGGCACAGCGTCTGGATAGCGTAAAGAGATGTATGACCTCGCAAGGAGAAGTGTGCAATCATATAGCTTGGAGTCTAGGCTTTGGCCCGTCTCAGCAACACTTCTCTTGTAGAGTGTGGGTAAGTCGTGACCAAGCACTGGTTTACCCACCAAGCTTAGAAGTGCTTTGAGCGCAAACTGTGATGCCTGTTCCGACTTAAAACAGGACCAGTTATACTCTTTTTCTCTAAGATCCTTCCAACCGCTTTCAACCGTCTCCTCAGCGGCTAGAATCCACCGCCCGTACTCTTCGAAGCCGAACACTAACCACAACCAAATTACCACCCACCAAATGCTACTTAAACTCAATGGTTACACACCGCAAGATGTGGGCAGTCTCCGGTCAAAGGCGAAGACCCAAGTCTCACGCACACTTATCCCTCACCACACTATTTGTGCTAACAGAACTATTACAAGTGTGATTCAGGTTACCATCCCCACAGGTACTCATGTATAGAAACTCTAGCATACACGGCTCAGAATGTGGTTGCTGCCTTCCTATACACCGGGTCGAGAAACCCGTATTTACTGATGATACCCATTTTCTCTAGGTCTTTGATCACAGTGTCCAGCACACTCGTTGAGAGTGTGCCGCCTTCCCTACGCTCAATGCACCTTTTTAGCTCACTCCACGATGAGCTGCCCTGTGACAAACATTTTAGGGCGTGCAGATATCTCATGATCCTTGTGGAGCACAGTTTTAAAACCTCACTCTCAACCGTTGAGATGGCTGCATTCCCCATCTCATTTAGGCTGTGACCTCCTCTAAGCACATTGTTTCCAAAAAATGTGAGCCAGCCCACTACCCCATCAAAAGCGTCAACACCTTCTATAAGGCTCTCTTCGATCGGGGTGTTGGTTTCCTCGAAGCCTCTTCTTAGGAGTTTAACGCTCGCTTTACGGTCGAACCTCTCAAGGTGAACGGAGTAGTAGTATCTCCCATAGAGTGGTGAGTTGGGATCCTCCGCCCCCAAAAAATCATCAAGTAATCACACCTCCGAACCCGTAAACACAAACGTTATGCTCTTATTACTGTGGTGTCCGTATAAAGCGTTCCACACTCGGATATCAAGCACGCTACCAACTAATCCGGACCCCATCCTTGATTATAGTCGTATGAGTGGGCTATGGCATTCTTTATCTCGAAAGACTTAGGACCCCCCAAATTCTGCGCCTCATCTATGGCTATCACTAACCTATTCCCATTGAGGTCGTCGAATAACTCAGACAGACTTATATACTTCTTCCCGTTCTATGCGAGCTCAACATCGTTTTCAAGAATCCCGACCCTCCTATCTTTGATAAGGTTTGTCTTAATTCATCCTAGCTAGTAGAAAGCCCATTGGCTATGAGCCCATAGAGGTCAGTCATCCCGTAGTTTCGTTTGAGTTCTCTCGAGTCAATCAAGATATAGGGCACACTGAGCTCGTTTAGACAAACCTTCAGTAGAGAAGTCTAACCTATTCTCCTAATACACGTTACCAAAACCAGAAGTCTATCTAAGCTGCTTTTAGCCTGCTAAAGCTCCTTCTCCCTATCAAATAGTTCATTCCTTCTGTCCTTAGGCTTTTCATCGAATAGCACTTCTTTCCCAGAACTGTAGTTCTGCCCCAGAAGTTAAGTCTATGTGGGTTCTAAAAGCCCATCAGTAAACCAAGACTGTTGACTTCTTTAGGTATACCCCAAATATATTTACAAACCACATAAATGAGGGCACCCCAAGCAAACACGAATAGTTTAAATCTTGAATGTAATAAGAATAGGGTTTAGAAAAATCACTTGGTATAATAAAGTACGATGAAGTAGAGTGCATAAGCGGCAATGAAGCTTCCCCCCATCTGCATGCTCGCACCACCAGCCGAGAAACCTGAGGCTACAAACATTACCCCACCAATCCCAGCCGACACCACGGAAAGCAGTGCAAGCAGGGCGGATACGACCACACCGCGGTGATGCTTAAAAGACAAGGTCAGGATGGTTGCGCCCAAAACAACAATCACGACACCCTCTACCCCATGCCAGACCAGAAAACCTCCCCCGCTTTCAATAAGCCCCAGAACACCCACTAACGACATCACACCGTGCCTCGGCGTCGTTGTCACAAAAACATTCACAAAGTCACCAGACCATCCCTGAACGCTTAGCAGAACTAGCTGAGCGATGATAAGCGCCTGACACCGCTTGAATCTAGACGAACTCACACCATTCAAGCATCAACCACGTCACCTAAGCTTTAAGACCTAGGCCATCGATTGAATTGTGAACCCTACTACTTTGAACCGAATCAAAACAGAACAGTAAAGACCTGGCTTGTACCGCCTCTGAGTCACCATATAGGGTTGTGGATGCATCTAAAATAATCAATGATTTTCATTATTTACAGCAACCTGAAAGCCTCACCCTTTAGGATAGACCGAAATTCGCACCAAGCGCTAATTGTCCTTCACTCGCGAATTTTGGGTCTACAGTTTGGGGCGAGGAGGAAGTTAGATAGAAGCTAAATTCTTTAGTGTTTAGACTCGTCTTTTTCACGATTGGGAGTAATCTGTGGGGTCAGAGCTGGTGCAGCCATTTTGCGTCACCCACACCCTTATGGCGACTAGCGATATAGAGTCTAATGAAACACATAATGAGGTGTCATCTATTCTATCGTTTCTTAGGAAGAATAAGGATTCGGGTAACCTGAATACGGGGAGTGTTCGAGAGTTGGATTATTCAAATAAACGCATTAAGCAGGCTAAGCGTCGCCTGAGTGTGCTCTCCAGCGCCATTATATCAATGTTTAGCAGAAGTCGGACTATTACTATTGGTGGTTTTAACGGGTGCATTAACGCTCTTCAGACGCCAACAACAAGGTGTCTGGCAAAGCCCCACCATTGGAGTAGTACCCCTTGGCTCTCTGAACCCAAAGATTCGTTAAATAGCACGGGTTATGCGAATAGATACCGGTATCCACTTTCCTTCCCGCTTCTTGTGGATGAGGAGCGATGTTTTAATTCACACACTGGGAGGGTTGAAACCATTAAGCGTGTAGTGGGTGTTCCAAGGTACCCTCGATAGAGACGCTTAGTCAAGTAGACATTGACTGAGTGTATTGTTGGAAGAAGATATTGGACTACTCTGTTACTAAATAATCTAATTTTTGAGTGCCTTTTAAGGTGTTGGAGTTATGTTATTAAGCCGTCCCCCTTCTGCAGGAACTCCCTTAAGAACCATTCTTGCTTTTCATGAACTTGTATATTCCTCACGAAGACATCAGCGGTACCGGGATCATTACGCTCTTCGGCTTGCTTCATGGCCTCCTTAAACTCATCCATTATGATTCTGTGGTTGGCCACAGCCTGCTCAATCATGGCCTTAACACTCATCTTAGGCTTGGCGTTAGAAACCGTTGCAAGCTTAACCACTTCATCAGCTGTGCCGATTGGCTCAAACCCTAGTATCCTTACTCTTTCCCCGAACTCGTCAACAGTTTTAAGCACAGCAGAGGCATGGTCGTCGAACAACAGGTGAATATCCCTGAATAAAGGGCCATAAGTGTTCCAATGATACCTCTTATAATTCAGATACATCACCAAACTGTTCGCAACAGCCCGCTGCAGGCTCTCAACTAACTCCTTATTCACAGTTCTGCTCATACCTGTATTAATGTCGTAAAAGTATAAATAGCTTATGTATTAACACGGTACCGTAGATATGATAATTCAAAATCTGCCTCTAGTAATTCAAAAACACATTATTCTTTAAAGAGGCTTTTATCAGGAGGATCAGGGTGGTGTACACATGTTATCCAAGCGGGATCTATATTTATGAAGTAAGAGTGTAAGTAGCATAAACCAATGCACTTATGGCTCGTATATTGATACCGGTAGAACTATGGGGTACTCGTAGACCAACATTTTTACTGCGCTCTAACCACAGTTCCACCTGTACAAAATGAGATTTTATTGGGGATTATCAGCGTCACCTTCAGTCGCCATTCTCCGCTTCGGTACCACGAGTATTATTAACATGATTGCCAGAGCTAAACCCAAGTCGGCTGCTATGAATGGGGCGGAATACCCCAGCTTAAGATAGAGTAGTGTAGATATGAGTGGACCCAGTATGGCGATGAGCCCTCTGAATGTGGCTACCGCCCCGAGTAGTGCGCCCCTCCTCTCCGCTGGGAAGGTGTCGGTTAAGACTTGGAACTGCACTGGTACCCAAGTTGTTATGGCGAGCCCCCACATGAATGCATAAAGGGGGGCGTAGATTGCTTGAGGCCTGATGAGCCACCCACTCCATGTAGCGAGGCCGAGGGCCTCTGAGATTATGAGCAGGTTTCTTGCGCCTATCCTGTTTGTTAGGAATCCGCCTGGGATGATACCTAGCACGTTTCCAACCGTTAGTGTAACCGCGATGAGGCCGAAATCCGCTGGAGTGTACCCCTTCGAGGCTCTAAGAATGGCTGGTAGAAGCGTGGTTGCTATTGACCAAGAGAGTGAGTCGGCTGCGAACACACTGAATAACCTGTGGTATTCCCTGAAATCTCTTAGCAACCTTTTAAAACTGGTTATCTCGGCTTCCGCCGCCAACTCTTCGGGCGGAAGCCTAATGTTTCTTAGCTTAGATTGGATCACTATGAAACCAGCTGACTCCAGTAGTGCTGCAAGTCCTAGGAAGAATTGTGGGTGGAGTCTGCCGACGAGTATGCCTGTGGCATAGCCTGTGAGCGCCCCTGGTATCACGTTTGCGAGCATTATTAGACCGTAGATTCTGGACCTATCGTGAGGTGAGACACTGTCTGCTAACACTGCGTCGAGCACAGGTGTTGCCATAGCGCTTAGGCTCCATAAGGGGTAGGCTACATAAATGAGGTACTTGGTTTCGAGGACAAAGGCTAACGCAGCTGTTGACCAGCAAGAAATGAGTAGAACGCTTCCCAGTAGCACTATTTTCCTCCTTCCAGTTCTATCGGACAGCCTCCCCCCGAAGACCTGTGTAAGGCTTGCGAGCAACCCGAAGCGACCGGTGAGCGTTTCTAGTGTACCTATTGCAGCGATTGATAAACCCAGTGTGAGAAGGAAGGGTTGCCAGAAAACCTGTATGTATCCTAGGTAGGCTCCCTGAAGTATATTGTAAACGAAAAGAGTGCGCACATTCAGCTGTGACGGTGGAAACCTTGATTTGAAACCCGGCTTGTCTGGCAACGCTCCACACCATATGGACATCAAGGATATCGAACCAATCATAAAAGCACATCGAAAACCAGGTCAAGCATGAGAACTACTCCGTCCTCACGGACCGCGAGAACGCGGGAACTATAGGGCAGTGGGGGAGGGGGACGCTTATGTTCACGATAAGGGTTGACCACCCCGATGTGTTCGACTTCATCAGGTGTAGCGGAAACTGAGGGCAGTGCGCAACACCGCCCTTACGGAAGGACTTACTAGGTCACAGCCCCACTATGTCCTCACCAATCCCAAGGCTCGGAGAAAATGTAGTGGGCGGAGCCCAACCACAGGCACACCGAAAGCGTGGCACCCGCCCTCCACGCTTCAGGAGCACCAGGCAAGCATTATAGTCATGGTCCAAACTGAAACCATACCGGGGGAGCGGAACCCGCAGTCCCCCACGTCAAACCCCTGTTGACTCCACCACGCTGGAAACACTCGCGAGAGGTATTCTAGGAGGCAACGGGTAAGACGTTTTCCACGCTTCTCAAACTTCCACTCTAGCACCCTCCTTAGCTCTGAGAACAAGTAGCCGTACAGCTGGATCATCCTCTTCCTTGTTTCACCTCTCCAAATCAAACCCCGAACATCCAAATCCTCCAAGGCAGGGATAAGGAATGGTTCCTATCGAAGATGAAGCCAATACCCCTCAAACTACTCTGGGACCCAATAGAGCCTTCAAAAAAATAAGCATCAGTGAGAAAAACCTACATTTTCTATACGCGTGGTGAGGTTGATTTTAACCTGTTAAGTAAGGAAAAACTTGACGGTGAATTCAGGGTCGTCGACATGGGACCTGGCCCCTGGTTACAAGACCAAATCAACTCATGGTAGCAATGGGAGAACTAGTGAAGGATTAGTAACCAGCGCTCCCCATAGCATGCTATGGAGGGTTCAAGTTTAACTAGAGTATTCTAATACCACCGCATAAAGGGGGATAATTCACGGTTAAAGTTAGGAGCATATTGCTTAAGGGTTCGGTAAACACTCTGGTTAGCGGTGCTTAATGTTTAGTTATGCAGTGATGATTCCCCCGGGTCCCGCAACGGATTTGGATTTCCTCCTTAATTGTGATTTGCTAATCCACAAGGCGTGCTAAACACATCGAGAATAGACCTAGTGATAGTTAGCGCACTAAACGATGGGACACTCGAAGCCCCCACGCAGTAGAATTAGGGTTACATTAAGGTTAAGATTTAGCTGACGATTTTGGGTCCAAGCTCGAACATATCGTAATCAAGCTTTTGAGACCTCCCCTCAGACCACCATTTTGGGTACTAATATAGCTTAGAGAACGTTTAAAGTTGACCCAACCCAGAGAGAGGGCGCCCACTGGGGCTACCACCCGGGTTTTCGCCTTCCGCAGCAATGGTGTTCTTATGTTTAGAGCCTAGAATAAGCGCGATTGTTAGGAAGAGTGAGGCGATTATAAATAATGTTGTTTCAGAGATTGGGAGACCTATCATGCCTTCGAAGGGGACGAGGAAGTCGGCGAGACCCATGGGTAGGGCCACGTATAGGTAGAGTTTCCTGTTTGAGGTTGCCGCGAGCACAACCAGGTAACCCCAGGCCGTATGGAGCATTATGGATGCTATTCTCTCAAGAACCGAGAACCCTATGAGGGGCAGAGCTTGAGCTGGGGGGAGGAAGAGTTGTGGATAATGGGTGTATACTAGGGTGTACACGGCCCCATGTGTGGATGGTGACGACAACAGGGCGTAGTAGGCAACATAATTTATGAGTAGAGGTATGGAGATAAGCACACCGTTCTCCCAGAGTGCGAGGCCGAGGCCGTAAGCCACGGCATCCATTAAGAGTAGCGTTCCACGGGATGCCGCGTAGCGCGCCACTAGGTAGGCTCCGAAGACTTCGAACACGACCGTCTGAGCCCCAAAATAGGCTCCTAGGGCGTATGGGTTTGAACTCACAAACCAGGCATATGAATTCAGGGTCAGGGCTTGGAGCACGTACTTAAGAATTATCGCTGCAAAGTAGGCGGCAAAGCTGTAGATTAGCNCCCCCGCCGTGAATCTCCGCTTGAGCCGCCAGTACACGACTAGGCCAAATGTGATACAAATAACCAATATGGGCGTGATAAAGTAGAGGGGGTCAATATTGGATGGAATACTCAGACACCTCCTAATTGCGTGGTGTAGTGGGTGTGTACCTGTTTACGACTCTCAACCCTTTACACTGTGTGGATGAACCTAGGCGAACAACCAGTAAGCTGGTAGCTTTAGTTATACTGTGTTTAATCTTATCATGTACACTTTTACAGTGGGTGTTGGGTTTACTCAAATATTGCCTGGCTACAGCTTGTTTATACTTGATTAAGACTGCCATCACGGTTCATCATATCCGTTGATGGCAGGCTTAAAAGCTGTGTGTAAACGTTTTCATCATATGAAAAGGTTAATGGTGGTTGACGGCAAGGCTTTGAGGCTTGTGGAGGACCCACTCAACCAGCGGATTCTCAGACTACTTGTAGGGTCCGAGCTCAGTGTGAATAGGCTATCAAAAATGCTGGGTGAGCCTCCACTTAAAATTTGGCGTAGAGTTCAGCAACTCAGAAGTGAAGGGTTAGTGGAGGAGTCTGGTAGTGTACGAATTCGGAACCTCGAAGTTAAACTCTTCAGGGCTACGGCTGCAAGGTATATCCCTCGCGGAGCGTTCGACTATGAGCCAGAGGATGATATTTTAAGACGGGCTTACACACTATTCCACGAAATTCAGTCAAAGATTCTGGGTATGCTCCTCGATTACGACATTATCCCTCCCAATGTGAACCCCGTTGACTTCTGTGTTGCCGCAGACCTCTACGTTTACGCCAAGCTGTTAACTAGGGAAGACATGCAAAAAAGGCTCAAGACCATACTAGAACTCTTGGAGAACTCAGCATATATTAACGTTATCCTTGGAAGACAACCTTCTGCGGGGTAACAAGAGTGGGCTTGGCTTAGCTGTTCGCTTAGCTTCTATGACGGCTCGAGTTACCGCATGACTAAGTCCAGTGACTTGGCTGTGCGTGTTATTGCTAGCCGAAATCCGAGTCATTGATATATCTTAACCGGTTATGGTAAAATCTGTGGAATATTTATGGACACACCTTGCGTTGGGTGATGCGCGTTCTCAGGGTTATTGAACTGAATTTTTGGTGGCGTCATTCGGCTTCCTTAATCATGAAGTAGGGATTCTTACCCCCCACTTCTAGGTAGATTATTTTGCTACTGAATTCGAGCAACTCTTGTATCTTCTCCTTTGATGTGGGGTATAGCTTCGCGAGTGTGTGGTATAGCCTCGTAGTTTTGAGTATGTGTCTTGGGAAACCCAGGAACTCTCTTATATAGGTTGGCATCATATCGAACATGAATTTCTGGGCGTTGAGCACTAGGTCGCGCTTGTAGCCCTTTATTGTGGTCTTCCAATTAGTGTCTATAAGGTGGCCTTTCAGGTATTTTCGAATATAGAATGAGTGGTTTCCGAACATCTGCAGTAACTGTACTATGGCTGGGTGAACCCTTGTCCTCATCACTGGGGTGAGTAGGTCGTACCTATCCCAGTCTAGTGTGAATAGCTTATTGTTTCTGAGCGCATCATCGAATATCCTAGTCCCGGGTAGCGGTGTGTAGAGTGAGAACTGCACGGCGTCGGCGCCAGCATCCGCCAGCTTCCAGGCGAACCTTATCGTGGTGAGCATGTCATGGAAGGACTCGTAGGGTGCGCCTAGCATCATACCTAGGAGGACTACTACACCATTCTCGCTTAGGGTGCGCACGGCTTTAACCGAGAGTGGTGTGAATAGCCCCTTATGCATTTTTCTGAGTATCTCGGGGCTACCCGACTCTATTCCGAGGAAGCCCACTCGTAGGCCCGCTTCGGCCGCCCTCCTTATGAGGGTGGGGTTCTTAGCTGTGACGTCAGCCCTCATCTGAGCTATCCATTTGAAGTTGTACCCCCTCTCAATCATCAGGTCGAAGAGGCGCATCCTCTGTGCAACGTTTGGGTAGACCACGAATATATCATCCGTGAAGAATATCCAGTCGTAGCCCAGCTGCTGCACTATGTCTAGCTCCTCGATTATTCTCCTATTAGACTTATTACGCCACTTGTTACCCCACGTAGGGGTCACAGAGCAGAAGTCACACGCGTAAGGGCACCCACGTGATGTCTCCACGCAGGCAACCGTATCCCTGTCGCCGAACACCTTGAAGGTGTAGCTATGCTTATCCACTAGGTGGTAGGCTGGTATGGGAAGCCTGTCGAGGTCCCTTATAAGCGGTCTAGGCTTGGTGCGCACGGGTGCACCCCGCTCATTCCTGTAAACTACACCGGCAACGTCACCGAAGCCTCTACCCTCCTTCACACGCTCACCTATCTCAATTATGGAATCATCACCTTCACCTAGAACCGCTATGTCGAATCCGCCACGAATCATCTCATACGGCAGGAAAGTGGCGTGGTGGCCACCAGCCACGAGCACCGTGTCTGGTCGACGCTCCTTAATCATACTCGCAATGCGCAGAGAGGTGGTGTGAGCCGCTGTGGCATGAATTGTGATGCCCACCAAGTCTGGGTCATAGTCAGCCGCGGTGTCAACCAACTGTTCAACTGTCGCGTTCGCCCTATCTGCCTCCATATCTACCAGTCGAACCTCTGTCCCCGGTATCGTGAGCAAGTCGCCCGCAAGCTGAAGTAGGCCAAGAGGGGTTGGGAGGAATCCGAATTTGGTGAGGTAAGCGCTCCCAGTTGGGTTAGACGGCCTTATAAGCAAGGCTTTCAAACACGACCACGAATAGATAATACCTAAGTAATTAATAATTATTGCTAAAATAATCTAAACCAAAAGCACTATAGTAAAAACGCCCGCATAAAACCCTTAGGGCAAGACTCTACATAGCGCACGAAACCATTAATTCAAACCAGACACAATTGTTCCACTAATCGTCGAAACGATTAACCTAGCAAACGAGAGTACCGCATACTCAACCCTATTCCAACTTCTTGACAAACAAAAAACACAATTCCTCCCCAAGAAGTCTTGATCGTGGGGTTACGGTAGCCCACATACAAATGTATTAGGAGCCCCTCCCACCCAGGGTTCGATTCAGCGGAGCGCTCGAGTGCGCACAAAGCGCGAACTAGACAAACATTGTTCCCCTAGCCACAAAAAGACCCGTAACATCTCTCTAAGAGGCGTAGGCGTCAACCAGTAGTGTCTCCCACTGTCTTCACTTATCGAGTCGCGACTCTAGTACATCAATTTCATTCCCAAAGAACCCTATGATTGTTAATCATTTTGAGCCCTGGGTAGCAACCNCCCAAGAAGCCTACCTTATTGGTATTAAGCATGGAGCCCGTCAGGGGACTCACACACTCGCGCCCCAAACTGATCTGCGATTCTCGTTAGTTGAGCTACCCCGCCACAGATGGCGACTCGTAGATGTGTTGAGTCTCACACTTTCGCTTCGCTTGGTGTTCACACCACACACCGCTAACGCTTAAACCACTCGACCTTGCATCGCAAGGCTTCCGGCCTCGCTCCGGGCACATTATTCTCTCCTGCGGAGTGCAATTTAGGGGAGGGGGCTTAAGGGGATGCTTGAGCGCACAATGTCGCTACGCTTAGTGCGGAATTCTATTTTTGCATTGCTAAGATGCTATACCATTGTTCGTATTAAGGACACGCTAGGGCACTATACTCTTTTATGAACTTTCCTAAGTCCCCACAGTAAACTATTGTGACATTCTGCAAAACTAAATCTGCTCTCTGAGGGCTCGAATACCCCTATTAGATGAGCACAACTACTTGTCACAACTACTTTTCTAATCCCCAAATCATTCCCTCAGGATGTTGGCCCATTCCTCGATGTGCCAATCGCTCACCATTCCATTGATGACAAAAGGGTCACCCCTCACGTACTCTTCAGCGTCTTCTCGCGAATAGAACACAGCCATGGTCGTGACAGACTCTCCTGGGTTGCTCCTGAACGCTCCAGCCATCAGCACCTTGCCATGCCTGTGAAGTTCATTGGACCGTGACAAGTGCGTGGCCAGGGCATCGGGCATTTTCGCCTTCACCTCGTCTATCGAGGTGAATCTTGTCTTCAAAAAGGCGACGAAATAGGTTGGCTGGCTCTTGATTTCAACCATTCGCATCCCCTCGATGCCTACCTCATGGAGTCGTTGAAAGATGCTGTGTCGAAGTAGATAGCAACAGAATCGAGTTCTCCTTCCTTCATCTTCCAGAACTCGGCGACTCTTAACGAGAAAGGCTTCCCTTTCGGCGACACCAGGTCGTATCTGACGAGAGCAAACCCGCTGTTGCCTTCTGCAATCATCTCCTCCACCTTGAGCGCCTTGACCAATTTGAAGAAGTTGTTGTTCATGTAGGCGCCTTTCCCCCTGCTCTCCCTGGCAATGGTCCCAGTCAGCAGGAAGTTTTCAGAGAGAAGATGACCCCATCCGCCCCCTTTGGCGATGCCGTCGTAGTACTCCTTCAAGAGCCCTTTGATCCCTGACGGATTCTCCACCCCTTCTCTTTGCATTCGATCACCTCCTCTTTATATAACTATCTTATATTTGAACATATGCTTAGTCGATGATGTTCAGGAGATTATATAAAAGGGGGCTTTTAGAAATATACCGGGCACGCAGCTCAGCTTGGACAGAACAGCAGCCTTCAATGGCGCAGCGCGGAAAGCTGATGGTCGCGGGTTCAAATCCCAGCGGGCCCGATTGCGCAGGCAAACCTTTCGTAGATAAGTTGAAGAATACTGTAGGCCATGAGCATAGAAACGATAATGCACCAAAATTAATAGCCTCTGAATTCAGGTCTAAATGAGTTTAAAAACCCAATTAGAGGTTGCATGTAAACTCTATAACACGCTCTTACACGGCGAACAAGAAGAGTATGAAAGAAACAAGCACGGCATGAACAAAACCGAGCTCAGGCAGCTCGCTTTGGATTTGAGGAAGCGGAGCCCCGAGTTCCAAGCGCTACACTCGCAGGTTGCGCAGCAGGTTGCTGATAGGTTCTACCAGGCACGGCAGAGGTTTCT
>NEXG01000039.1 GCA_003019535.1 Candidatus Marsarchaeota G2 archaeon ECH_B_1 | reverse complement strand
CCCCCCCCCGCCGCGAACGGTAGATTCTAAAACTTGATGTTCTGCGAACCATCAGCGCCAAGCACGAATTTTGGCCTAGAGTAAAAGGCGGTTTTTGGAATATTTATAAATAGGTGGTTCACCCTTGAATCCCGATGCATATCGAATTAGACGGAGAAAATCTCAGTATCGACACCGTGGTTGACGTCGCCGACGGCTTGTTTAAGGTGAGTGTTTCCCCGCGAGCGTTGAAGCGTGTCTCGGAGGCGCACAGCTATGTTCAGAAACTCATTGAGGAGGAAAGAGTCGTGTACGGTGTAACCACAGGCTTCGGTTCACTTTCCTCTAAGATGGTTTCAAAAAACGACGCGGAGAAGCTGCAGCGAAACCTTGTGCGGAGCCATTCGGCGGGTGTGGGTGAGAGGCTGCCCGAGAGGCTTGTCAGAGCTGCTATGCTACTCAGGCTGAACACACTCCTCAAAGGCCACTCTGGCGCCTCACTCGAAACCGTGAGCCTGCTAGCCGAAGTGATTAACAGGAACATTGTACCAGTGGTTCCCGAGCACGGTTCACTCGGAGCCTCAGGCGACCTAGCCCCCCTAGCCCAAGTTGCGCTCTGCCTGATGGGGGAGGGTGTCGTCACTCATCGAGGCCAAGAGAAGAGTGCGTCCCAAGCGTTCGCAGAGGAGGGGCTAAAACCCATTACGCTTGGCGCTAAGGAGGGGCTCGCACTTATAAATGGAACACAGATGACAACCGCCGGCGCATGCATAGGGATAGTGGAGGCCAGAAGGCTTATAGAGTCATTTGAACTGGTATCCGCACTAACCATACAGGCCTTGGGGAGTAGAACAGACTTCCTCGATGAGAGGATTCACCTCGCGCGGGGAATAGAGGGTCAGACACTTTCAGCGCGCTCGTTGAGGGAGAAGCTATCCGGTAGTGGGTGCACGAATAGAAGCAATCGTGTGCAGGAGGCGTACAGCATAAGATGTATCCCTCAGGTGCACGGTGCTGCTCGTGAAGCTCTGAGCTTCTCTGAGAAGATAGTTACCGCTGAGGTAAACGCTGCCACCGATAATCCCCTACTCTTCCCAGCTGACGATGCGGTTATAAGTGGTGGAAACTTCCACGCGCAACCCATCGCCATGGTGCTGGACCTACTCCTCATAGCCACACTACCCATAGGCAACCTATCGGAGAGGAGGGTTGAGAGGTTGCTGAATCCATCATTCAGCGGTCTACCACCCTTCCTCACCAACAACAGTGGGCTCAACTCGGGCTACATGGTTTCACAGTACACAGCCGCATCAATCCTAGCAGAAAACAGGGTTTTGGCTCACCCCGCCAGCGTGGACACCGCGAGCGTCTCAGCTGGTCAAGAAGACCACGCCAGCATGGGCTTCACCGCCGCTAAGAAGCTATTGAGAGCCGTTGACAACCTGTGGTACGTGGCCGCTGTTGAAGCCCTTTGCGCCGCCCAAGCCATAGACCTCGCGGGCGTAGCAGACGGCTTAAGCCCAGCCACCAGGGAGGCCTACACGCAGATTAGGTCGCATATACCCACCCTCATAGAGGATGAACCAGTTGGTCCACGAATAGAGGAGGTCAAACAGATTCTAAGAGGCATCGCCATCACGCGGGTACGTTAGAGACACACTTTGACCAAAGCGTTCACCCACACCAGTGTAGTGGGTTTCATGGTCTCCTGAAATTGGAGCGCTCAGCTGTGATGTTCACACTTTTTAGATAGAATTTTTTCTCACCAGTCTGGGGGTCCGTGATGGGAAGGTACTCGGCGTCACAGTTTAAGGTGAAAACTGCATCCCTGTTTCTACCTTCAAGTGTCAGATGAATGTCGTTCTTCGAGCCAAGCTTGACACTCTGCTGTTGCCACCTTATATTGAGCAGCTTGTCACGCTTTGCGAACCACTCTTCGAGTGTCCTACCCAAGTAGGCGCCTATCTCCGACTCTTTGAGCGGCTTCTTCTGTGATAGTATTTGTGGTAGCAGGTTCTTCCTGCACTCCTTGACTACGCGGTCCACGTACATGTACGTCTTCTCAACAAGCTCTTTGGCGGAGAGTGGGTCTGTCATCAAACTAATTTACCACGAACCCCGCAAAAAGCTTTACACATCACTTGGCCCAGCATGTTCAGGCGCTTCAGTGTTTGAGGAGTTCACGTCTCACCATGGATGTGCCATCCACCATTGCTTTTAGTTTTTTAAACGCAACATCCTTTGGAAGGAGCTTGAGGCCGCAGTCGGGGTTGACGTATACCATTTCTTGGTCGAAGACCTCCAGCGCCTTTCTGAGCGCTGAGGCGACTTCTTCTGGGCTCTCGACCCTCGGGTTGTGCACGTCTATTACTCCGAAGCCTATCTCCTTGTTATAATCAAACCTCTTAAACAGCTCTAGGTCTTTGAAGCCCCTGTTCGCGAACTCTAAAGCGAACTGGGATGTGTTGAATTCATCCACATATGGAAGTATGCGTGTGTAATCGCCGTAGCACACGTGTATCGCCGTCTTAACACCAACACCCCTAACCGCTTCATTGAACACGTCCTTAGCCCATTCTAGTTCGCCTTCATGCGTTGGGAGCGCTGGCTCATCTATCTGTATGAAATCAGCGCCAGCGCGCTGCAAGGCAAGCACCTCCTGGTTAACAGCCCTAGCCAAGTCGAACGCGAGCTCCTGCTTCGTCGAATAGTACTCATTATAGCACCAGTCGGTGAGAGTGTACGGGCCGGTTATGGTTATCTTAAGCCGCTTCGTGGTGGACCTCCTAGTAAAGGCGAACTCCTCTAGAAGAAGGGGTGCAACGTATCTGATTTTACCCACAACCGCAGGCTTGCGATAGTGCGCTGTGCCCCAAACCCTCACATCACCGTAGAACTTGAAGCCATCAAGCCTCTCAGCGAAGTATTCCACCATCTCATCTCTCCTCATTTCACCATCAGTTATTATGTCGACACCCGCGAGCTCGTGCTCCTTGATCACGAGGAGCACAGCATCATCAAACCTCTGCTTAAGCTGTGACTCGGTGATTTTACCTTCATTATACATTCTAATAGACTCCTTTAACCACTCTGGACGGGGATAACTCCCTATAACAGTGGTCGGTAGCAGGGTATTCACACTTGGGTCACCCACTAGCGTTCACCTCCATCTTAAGTCTACCTATCAGTCTGACCTTCTCAAAGGCCACTGGCTCCGGAAGGAAGTCTAGCGATGCATTGTTGGACAAGTACACCTCCTTGGGATGTAAGCCCAAAGCGTGGTCTATGAGCTGCTTAGCATAGGAAACATCCTCTAGAAGCGTGTTTCTAGAATCCACCAAACCCAAATCCACCCTCGCTCCCCCAAGCACTGAGGAAAGACTGTTTAGGATGCTCTTAGCTGAGCTAAGCCAGCCCGGGTTATCGTTGACGTTTGCACCTCTATGTAGGGTTGTCGAACTCAGGTCTAGGGAGACCACAACGTCGCCCAGTCCTAGAAGCATCTTGAGGGCGCTCGGATTGGGTTCGCGGAAGGGTATCGTGAACCAAACCCTATGAGCATTGTCTCCCAAGAACTCCCTATACACGGGTTTAAGCTCCTCAACCTTAGCTGGTTCCAACCACCCAAGTGATGGGTCGCATACCTCCACGTAGCCCACTCCCAATGCTAGGATACTCTCCAACTCGCTACGAAGCAACCCAGCGAGGTCGGAAATCAACGAGTTAAGATTTGGGTAGAAAGTGTTCTCAGATAGTGCGGCGAACGTGTACGGACCTGGTAGAAACGCCTTGAACTTCGAAGGCTCCTTCACGTGTTTAAGCACACCTTCAACCATGGGTTTAACTGAAGATTGCCTGTGTTCTAGTCTTCCAATTATCACTGGCTTCCTATAGTAGGTGTTGTTATCGAAGAACCTGATCAAACCATCACGCTGTAAACCCGTCACCCCACCGTTAAAGAATGGGGAGAAAATGTCATCCCAGCCGTAGGCGCCACCGGTGATAACATCGATTCCAAACTCCTCTTGGAGAGTCATAATCTTTACAACTTTCTGCTCAACCATTCTAGAGTATTCCTGCTGGCTTATGACGCCCTTCCGCAGGGATTCCCTAGCGTACATCAGCTCTGCGTGGGGGAAACCGCTATTCGTCGAAGAATAAACCCTAGAGGCCACGTGCTCTAACCTCCCTCAATACACTTATGCCGGAGTCAGGGTCGGCTGGACTCATGAGTATGAGCACGTTTGATATAGCTTTAAGCGTGTCTACTAGTTTCCAGTCAACCAAGCCTTCAAAACTCTGGTTAACACCAATACGAGAAAGTATAGGTCTATTCAGAGGCGAGTTCACTAGTAGTCCAGCGTAGAGCTCAGAGCCGCTCTTAGATGACACTTCTTCTAGAAACTCCACTTCGGCCTGAGAGGTCACTGGTGCAGAGTATATGAAGTCGGGTCTCGCGCCTATCTTGCGTTGCAGGGATGAAGGCCTACGTGGGTCCACAACTAAACCCAGCTTTACACGCCTATCATTAAGTATACCCTCACTTCTCACCATGTTTACTGCGGTGGTCGGCGTGAGCCCCGTGGACTCTGAGCCTTCACCCATAACAAATAGGATGTTTTCAACCTCCCAAACAGAGCATGCACGAACAAGCGACCTGAGACCCATGCTTGTAACATCACGCGTCCTAATGTGGCAGATCACTTTTGCATGGTAGGCAAGCTTGACGAACACCGAGGCTGCGACGGATGAGCTGTGAGATTCACCAGTGGGAGAATCGGTGATATCCAGACCGATTGCCCCCGCTTCAAGCGCATCCTTCACAGTGTTCTCTAGCTCCCACCTCGTCGACCACTTGGAGGGCGGAGTCACCTCGTAGAAGAGATTAGTGCGTCCGATTATACTTCACCAACCCATCTCCTTAAAGCGTCATCCACCTTCCCGTAAAGGGAATCCAGATCGTCGTTATTAGCCACTATGACGAGGTTTTTTATAGGAAGATTTCTGACCGATTCCAGTTCACCTTCATCTGCCCACATCACCTTCAACTCGGCTGGGTCAGCGGGATCCCCAGGTCTCCCCCTACGCTTTACCCTCTCAAACGCCACCTCAGGAGTGGATTCAAGGTAAATAATAAGTTTTGCAACGCCGCTCAACCATAGAACCTCATTCACAAACCTCGCATCCTTAACAACGATCCGTCCTCTAAAACCCCGCAAACTATGCTCGCACCACCAGATAAACAAGTCCTTTCCAAACGCTTCTGACAGACTCTTGCCAAGCTCGTAAACCCTGCCACGAGTTAGCTCACCGTATAAATCACGTGCGAGTTTCTTGAGCGGCTCATACATAGATAGTACATTATAGCCATGCTTATCCCTCAGATGCTCAGCCACGGTATCTTTACCCGTTGCGAAGTGACCTGTTATACCTACAACTAGTAATTCATTTCCAATCGGAGTCTACCTCAGCACACTGTAATTTTTGAAATGCCTTTTTAAAACCTTCGCATACGCTGTGATGCCCATCAGTGGGAAATTTAGTCTTAGAGGTATAGTAGTCTAATCCAAGCCACCCGCCACACAAGCTTCAAGAGGACGCTCACACACTGATAGTCCTTAGTATGAAGTTGGGCTTTAAAGTTTATATGGAGTGGTGGTTAGGTTGACTCATGGTTGACTGTTTGAATGTTAGAACGATCTTTAGTCTCACACGCATCAGCACCTTCTGCGTTGAGATTGAAGAGGCACTCAAAGTATTGGATGAGCTTTTACAGGCGGTTGGAACAGAGTGGGCTCAGGAGGCAATCTTGGAGGTTGTGTCCAACTACGGTAAGCAGGCGGTTATGCCGGGTGACGTGACTGTTGGGGTGCTCACAATAGTGGTTTCTAAGAATGCGGTTGAGTACGCTGGCGTGATGGATCAGCGTTTTCTGAGTGGAATTAGAAGCGTGTGTGAGGCGAATGGGTATACGCTTAGTGTTTCGGGTTGAAGTTTCACTGCTGTATAATAAAACTTAGACTGTGTCTGGATAACCATTCCCCACGCTTGGAGACCAAGCTTACCGTACCCCTAATTCGGAAGCCGTCATGACTTAAGTCATAATCCTTAAATAAGTTGGGGTGGATATGTGTTTGGTGTATAAGTTTTGACAGATGTTGTCTCACCGATACTCTTGGATTACAGCAAGTATGACTTCAAGGAGGACACAAAGTATGTTTACGTGGCAGAGAAGGGTCTTACACGTAGCGTAGTGGAGGAAATATCGCGCATCAAAGGTGAACCAGAATGGATGAGGAAATTCAGGCTCCACTCATTGGAAGTGTTTAATTCTAAGCCTCTTCCAACCTGGGGTCCAGACCTCTCGGGTATAGATTTTAACTCCCTAAGATACTATCTTAAACCAACCGAGAAGAAGGCCACCGACTGGAACGAGTTACCAGAGGATATTAGGCGCACCTTTGAGAGGCTCGGTATACCCGAGGCTGAGAGGAAATACTTTGCGGGCGTAGGTGCCCAGTACGACTCTGAGTCCGTGTACCACAGCATCAAGGAGGAGCTCAGTAAGAAGGGTGTGATATTCGTGGACACGGACACCGCGGTCAAGCAGTACCCTGAGCTCGTTAAAAAGTACTTCGGCACCATAGTGCCTCCTGAAGACAACAAGTTTGCGGCGTTGAATAGTGCTGTGTGGAGTGGTGGAAGCTTTGTGTATGTGCCAAAAGGCGTCGAAGTGGATATTCCCCTTCAGGCTTACTTTAGGATAAACGCAAGCAACATGGGTCAGTTTGAGAGGACGCTTATAATAGTGGAGGAGGGCGCCAAAGTCCACTATATGGAGGGGTGCACGGCGCCTGTTTACTCAACCGACTCTCTTCACGCCGCCGTAGTCGAAATAATAGCTAAGGAGGGGGCACGTGTAAGGTACACCACGATTCAGAACTGGTCACGTAATGTTTACAACCTAGTGACCAAGCGCGCGTATGCCTACAGGAATGCTACCGTGGAATGGGTGGATGCCAATATTGGTAGCAAGGTAACTATGAAGTACCCCTCTGTCTACCTGCTTGGCCCAGGCGCACGTGGCGAAGTGATATCCGTAGCCATAGCAGGCAAAGATCAACACCTCGACGCGGGTGCGAAGATGATTCACATGGCACCAAACACCACATCTAGGATAAGCTCAAAGTCAATATCGATGAATGGTGGGAGAACCACCTATAGGGGACTCCTCAGGGTTGCCAAGGGTGCTACAAACGTTAAGTCGAGTATAAGGTGCGATGCGCTTCTACTGGATGAGTACTCAGCCACAGACACCTACCCCTACAACGAAATCTATGATAGCACGGCAAGCGCCACACATGAAGCAACGGTGGGTAAGATAAGCCAAGAGCAGATATTCTACCTTATGAGCAGAGGTATACCCGAAACGAAGGCGTTGACACTTATTGTAATGGGCTTCATTGAGGAGTTCACGAAGGAGTTACCCCTCGAATTCGTGGTCGAACTCAACAAACTCATCAACATGGAGTTCGAAAACACTGTAGGATAAAAGCATCCTTAATCAATGGCAGTGAGCAAAGATGGCCACAACACAGCTTGCCAAGCATCTGACGCTTGAGCCGCCGAGCATAACCGAGGAAGATATAAGGAGGTATTCTGAGGAGATCGGGGAACCGGAGTGGCTCACACGTTTTAGGCTGGATTCATACGCCCACTTCAAGAGGCTTGAGGTGGAGCCATCACCACTCTTCTATAAGTACGTCGACCTCTCCGGCGTGAACATTAGAAACGCCGAGTATCTGAGGTATCGAGATAAGCTTAGCACACCTGTAGGCTTCGGCGAGCTCGATGATGCTATGTTCATAGCACACGCTCAAGGCAACATTGTAAGGGTGCCAGACGAGCTCGCGCAGAGTGGCGTTATAGTGGAAACGATGGATGAAGCTGTCAAGAAGCATCCCGACCTCCTAAAGCAGGTCTGGGAGAGAAAGAGTGTTACACCCGATTACGATAAGTTCGCTGCCTTCACGAACGCCCTATTCGACACGGGGGTTTTCATCTATGTGCCTAAGAACGTCGAGGTTAAAATGCCCCTCAGGCTCGTCTTTCTAGCAACGGGTAAATCCGATGCAACAGTATCACACAACCTAATGTATGTGGCTGAGCATAGCTCTGTGAACATAATCGAGGAGGAGTACTCCATCGGTGAGGGTGAGAACTCAGTCGCGGCCTTCATAGCCGACGTACAGGCTGCACCAGGCTCGAAAGTCACGTACTCCGTGTTCCAAGGATACTCGAACAACGTTTCTGTGTTCTCCAACAGGCGTGCCTCCGTTGATAGGGATGCCTCTGTTAACTGGACGTTTACTCATCTTGGAGGTAACTATGTGAGGTCGAAGCTGGATAACCTCATGGTTGGCTCTGGTGGCTCCTCGGATGATATTGAGGTCACATTTGGAAACGCTAAACAGAGGTTTGACCTCTCATCCAACATAGTCTTCATAAGTAACAATTCGACCGGCGCGGTATACTCTAAGGCGGCACTCAAGGACTACTCTAAGGGCCTCATGAAGGGGATGATTAAAATCAGGGAGAAGGCCAAGGCCAGCAGGGGCTTCCTCTCTTATCACGCCCTACTGCTGAGCCGGGACGCCATGGCTGACGCTATACCTACACTCGAGATAGACACGAACGATGTTAAGGCTACACACTCCGCCGCTGTTGAGCAGCTGGATCAAGAACAGATGTTTTATCTGATGAGTAAGGGACTGGATGAAGACACAGCTAAGCAACTCGTCGTACTCGCCTTCTTCGAGAAGGCTGTTGAGAGGATACCTTCGCCAACCCTTAGAACCAGAATTAGAAGTATGATTGTGAGCAAGTGGCTCGGCGTACCATTACAGGAAGCATTCAAGCAGGAAGACCTCTTCGAGTGGGCTTTGAGTTACCGCGGTGGGGAAATGCAGTTCACGGATATATTCGCAGGTCACTATAAGTATCGTAAAACAGTGTAGTGAGATCGGGGTTAGCCTAATTGTGGGTTGAGGCGTGCGGAGTCTCGGATGTCGAAGAGGGTAGGCCCTACCATGTGGAAGTGAACGGCGCCCAGCTGATTATTGCCAAAGTATCCGATAACTACTATGCATTAGATGGTATATGCACCCATGAATACGCGGAGCTCTGGCTGGGCTTCATCACTGATGAGACAATAACATGCCCACTTCACCTATCACAGTTCAACCTCAAAACGGGTGAGGTTATATCACCCCCAGCTGAGCAGCCTCTCAGAACATACCCTGTTAAGATTGAGGGACAAAGGATCTACATCGATATCTAAGGCTTATCTTCAGCCGCACACACTTTTTAAGCTCAACCCACTGGTGTGCTTAGGAGTTTCTCAACAGCCTCGTAGAGATCGCTGAAAACGTAGGTAGGCTTATACAGGCCTCTCAGCTTAGCCGCATTCTTTGTGACACCACTCAAAACCAGCACGGAGTCGCAGCCGACCAGGTTTGCCATCTTAATATCCGTTTCAGGTCTGTCTCCAACGATAAGCACATCGCTTACACTTAAATCGCCTCCAAGCCTTCTCAGAGCTTGTTTGAAAAAGGTCTTTGACGGCTTACCCACTATGAGGGGTCTTCTACCTGTTGCGGCTGTTATCGAGGCGGCTATCGAACCAGCACCGGGCATCAACCCGTCTTCGGTGGGGTATGTTCTATCGGTGTTTGTGCAGATATATGATGCGCCAAGCATAATTGATCGTGTAGCCGTTGCGAGTTTAGTGTAGGTGAAGCCCCTATCCAAGCCTACGGCGACCACGCCCCATGTTACATCGGAGGTTAGTGTGTAGCCATTCGACCTCAACTCCTCGATTAGGCCGCTTTCACCCACAACGTACACTCCACTCACAGCCTTGGAGTGCAGTTTGGCGCTTTGTTTGAGGAGGCTCATCAGAACCTGCGATGAGGTCATGATCTCTTTTTCTTTTATAACGAGCCCGGAGGCGTTGAGTTCTCCAGATAATACTTGGGGTGTTTTGGTGGAGTTGTTGGTAACAAGCATAAACCTCACTGACCGCTCTCGCATTATCCCTATGGCTTTATCCACACGTGGAATGAGTGTTTTACCCTGCTTTATAACCCCGTCTACATCTATGAGGATTGCTTTGTACACGCCGCACCCACCATAAATCATGGACACTCGTATGCTGACCCCCCAACACCCAAGCGCCTATAGACAACACCCTCAACGGGTTGTGCTCTAAGCACACCCTTGGCGTCTATCACTATGAGCGGGGTTTTACCAGAGTACTCCAAAAGACTCTTGAGAGTTAGGGTAGAATAGGGTGAGTGGTCAGCGGCCACAATCACGGCGCCTGAGCCACTCATAGCTAGTTTCAGGTCGTTAAGCAGCTTAACGCCGAGCTTAGCGAGGTATTCATCCGAAGTAACCATTGGGTCGTGGACAACCACGTCTGCTACTCCAAGCCTCTTCAGTTCCGATACCACCATGTGTGTGGGTGAGTTGCGGGTGTCCGAAACGTTGCCCCTGAAGGATGCACCCAAAACCGTCACCCTAAGGGTGCGTGTATCCAGACTGTGTGAGAGGACCTCGCGCATAAGCATATTCACCACTACGTGTGGCATGGATTCGTTGATTTGGCGGGCGAGCAATATAAGCTTAGATTCAAAGCCCTTCGCAACACCAAACTCCAACACAAAGTAGGGGTAGACGGGTATACACATCCCCCCCACACCTGGACCTGGTAGGTGTAGGTGGCTGTATGGTTGGGAGTTCGCCGCTTCCCTCACCTCATAATAATCGACGCCAACACTCTGAGAGTAGAGCGCCAACTCGTTCGCAAGCGCAATGTTAACATCCCTGTATACCCCTTCAAAGAGTTTCACAACCTCAGCGGTAGTGCTATCCCTAACCACAATCACACCCTTCTCCACAACCCTTGAATAGAGATCCGATATGATTTTCGTACTTTGGGGGCCAACCCCGCCCACGATCTTAGGGTAACGTTTCAGGAGGTCCTCGAGCGCCCTACCCACAAGTATTCTCTCCGGGCTAAACCCCAAATAGAAGTCCGTGTCAGCGGCGAGACCGCTCAACTCCTCAAGTCGTCTCTTTACAACACCACAAGTGGTGCCCGGGGGGACACTGCTCTCTAAAATCACGACATCNCCCTTCTTCAACCCCGAGCCGATTGTGTTCAGAGAGGAGAGGAGAGGTTCGGAAACAAACTTCTTCGAACCCCAATCCATTGGGGTTGGTACAGCCACAATATGGATGTTCGAGGAGCTCGAGGCGCGTTTACCGTCAACCGTAAAGCTGAGCTTACCCCTCTGGGATGCCTCCCTGAAAATTGAAGCCACACCTGGCTCGTCTATCCATTCAAAGCGAAGCGAGCAGAGGTCGCGGATCAACCGCTCATTCACATCGTAGCCAACCACATTGAAGCCAGCTTTGAGCCAAGCCGCGGCAAGAGGCATACCAACCCTTCCAAGGCCGTAGACAGCAACCCTTTGAGCGTCCATAAACCCAGATGTAGAATACGGGCTTAAATGGTTATCGCGCTAATGGCACAATAAACGACTCATCTAGTGGATGACGCATAACTTATACGCTTACCTCAACTTGGGCCAATGCTCACAATGAGTCCCTGCTTACACGACGAGCAGAGCGAAGAGGATTAGGGCGCTAATCGCCCATACAGCCTTGTTCCATGCGAACACCTTTTGACCGTCGAGTGGGGGTATGGGTAGCATATTAAAGAAGCCGAGGAAGACATTTATACTCGAGACCTTGATGAAGAGGTAGACGAGGCCACCGTGTGTTAAGAGTGTTAACACACGGAACACCACACCCAGCGCAAGGTTGGTGAGCGGACCCGCGAAGGATATCAAACCCTCACCCCGAGCGAAACCACGCGGGTTAAAAGGGTAGCCATAGCCCACAAAGAGCGGGCTCACATAGACGGCACCAGGCGCCGCAAAGAAGAGAACCCCACCCGACCCAAATGCTAGGAATGTACCAAGCGCCATCATCATGCCAATAGCCACCCCGCTCCACCATATGCGGAACTCCGCAGCCCTGCCGAAGTGTTGGGCCACGAACTTGTGTGACAATTCGTGCAGAACAAACGCGGTGCCCACTATCAGCAATGAGTACGCCACACTGGTGTATCTAAGCGGTGCAAAACTCAGTGAAAACATAAGTGAGAGCGCAAGCCAAGCGGCCAGTAGCTCGCGTATCTCCCTAGATGTGAACTGCATACATTAGAGGGAGGTGAGCGGGCTTTTAAACTCTAAACTCAGTGCTTCCTGAAGCCGAAAAACCCTTTGCCTTCTTCCTGTTCAAACTCTTCCAGCAACCTCCGCTGCCTATCGGATAGCCTTTCGGGTATCTTAACCTTCACCTTCACCAACTCGTCGCCTCTACCACCACGCACCCTTGGAAGCCCCTTACCCCTCAACCTTAAAATGGAGTCGGGCTGCGTACCAGATGGCACCCTAAGTTCCTCCTTAGTACCGTAGAGTGTTGGCACCTCGATAACCGTACCCAAAGCAGCTCTAACCATGGATATCTCCGTCTCAAAGAGAACATCCCCATTATCCAAGAGCTTAAAGAGGGGGTGTGGTTTGAGCCTGACATTCAAGAAGAGGTCGCCGGGAGGTGTACCCTGAGGTCCCACGTTGCCTTGACCAGGTATACGGAGGGTTGAGCCGTCCTCCACGCCTGGGGGCACGTTGACCTCGATCACCTTCCTCCGCTTAACAACTCCGCTACCATGACACACACGGCATGGTTTATCAACATATCTGCCGCTACCACCACATTGGGTGCAGGGCATTATCTGAACAGACACCCAGCCACCCATCCTCCTCTCACGGCGAACCTGTCCGCTGCCACCACACACACTGCAAATCGTCCTGCTACTACCAGGCTGCGCACCGCTACCACCACACTCCGAACAGTACTCCAGCCTCTCGACACCCACACTCACACTCCGCCCATTAGCTATATCCTCGAGACTGACTTGGATCTCGCCGACTAAGTCGTCACCGCGCGACCTACTGGCTCTACCCCCGAAGCCGCCCAAGTCGAACACTGACCTGAAGAACTCGTCGAACCCGCCGAAGCCAAAATCCCGGAAGAACTCGCTGAAGTCCACACCCCTGAAGAGGTCTTCCTGGGTGTAGTTCTCATCTATGCCCGCATGACCGTAGCGGTCGTACTTTGCACGCTTCTCATCGTCGGATAATACAGCGTAGGCCTCAGTTATCTCCTTGAATTTCTCAGCGGCCCCTGGGTCCTTGTTCCTATCGGGGTGATACTGAAGCGCTAGCTTCCTGTAGGCAGCCTTAATCTCATCCTTGGTGGCGTTCCTACTGACACCCAAGACCTCATAGTAGTCTCTCTTGGCGGCGCTCAGATAACACCACCGCTTTAACCCTCTTTAACCTTATAGTCGGCGTCAACGTACTCCTTCGCTTTCTCCTGTGTGGTCGTGGAGGATGAATTGGAGCCAGTCGGCCCAGCTGAACCCCCAGCCCCAGCTGCATGCTGGGCTGATACACGCTGGTAGACTGTTGAGCCAACGGTTTGGAGGAGTTTCACAAGCTGCTGGGTGGTTGTCTTGATCGCCTGAGTCTCCTTCGCTTCAATCTTGGCTCTCAGGTCGCGTATCATGGCTTCAACCTTATCCTTATCCTCCTTTGAAACCTTGTCGCCTAACTCCTCCAACGTCTTCTGGGCGACGTATATCACGCCGTCCGCCTCGTTTATCGCCTCAACAAGCTCCTTCTTCTTGCGGTCCTCTTCAGCGTACCTCTCAGCCTCCTTAATCATCTTCTGCTTCTCTTCTTCACTTAGCTTAGTGGACGCGGTAATCGTGATCTTGGCCTCCTTACCAGTACCCAAATCCTTAGCGGAGACGTGCAGTATCCCGTTCGCATCAATATCGAAGGTCACCTCTATTTGAGGTACACCGCGAGGCGCGGGGGGTATCCCGCTCAATACGAACTGGCCGAGGGAAATGTTGTCAGCGGCCATGGGTCTCTCACCCTGTAACACATGTATCGTGACGGCTGTCTGAAAATCCGCGGCCGTTGTGAATATCTGGCTCTTCTTTGTGGGTATGGTTGTGTTCCGTTCAATTATCTTTGTGAACAACCCACCAACAGTCTCAACACCTAGGGATAAGGGTGTGACGTCTAGTAGGACGATGTCCTGTTTAAGTTCACCCACGAGTGAGGCGCCGTGATAAGCCGCGCCTATCGACACACACTCCATAGGGTCAATACCCTGCTCTGGGTCCTTACCCAGAACCTCTTTGACGAACCGCCTAACAATCGGCATACGCGTGGGTCCACCCACCAGAATGATCTTGTCAACCTGCTCGGGTGTGAGCTTAGCGTCCCTGAGCGCCCTGAAAACCGGCTCCCTGCACTTCTCTAGCAAGGGTCTGACTAATTCTTCAAGCCTTGCGCGTGTGAGCGTCATGTTTAGGTGCTTCGGCCCACTCTGATCCATAGCTATGAATGGTAGGTTTATCTCGGTGGTCAAAACGCTGGAAAGCTCTATCTTAGCCTTCTCAGCCGCCTCCTTAACCCTCTGCATAGCCATGGAATCCTTTCTTAGGTCTATACCTTCCTTCTTCTGGAACTCGGAGACAATGTACTCAACGAGTATGTTATCCATATCCGTGCCCCCAAGATGCGTGTCACCATCCGTGGCAAGCACCTGGAAGACGCCTTGGGCGAACTCCATTATTGTGACATCGAATGTGCCGCCCCCCAACTCGAACACCAAGATCTTCATTTCCTTATCCATTTTGTCTATTCCATACGCAATCGCTGAGGCGGTTGGTTCATTGATTATTCTTAACACCTCGAAACCAGCGATCTCACCCGCATCCTTTGTGGCCTGCCTAAAGTTATCATCCGCATGCGCGGGCACGGTTATAACACACTTCTTTAGCGGTTCACCTATGTAGGCCTCGGCGTCCCGCTTGATCTTCTGGAGGATAAACGCGGATATCTGCTGGGGTGTGTACTCCTTGTCGAACACCTTTACCTTATTGTTTGTACCCATCAGCCTCTTGACAGCTATCACCGTACCCTCAGGGTTCTGAACAGCTTGGCGCTTCGCTGGTTCACCCACAAGGAGCTGACCATCCTTCGTGAAGGCTACAACCGACGGGAAGGCCTTTCCCGCAAGTGACACACCCTCAGCCGCTGGAATAACAACCGGTCTACCGTTAACTATCACAGCCGCAGCCGAGTTACTTGTACCCAAATCTATACCCAAAACTTTCTCAGGCAACTTGACTCATCCCCCTCTGCTTAGATACCTTAACCATACATGGTCTTATAACACGTCCATTCATTGTATAACCTCTCCTAACAACTTCAATAATCATCCCATCCGGCTCGTCCGACTCGACAACCCCAACCACCTCATGGTAGTAGGGGTCGAATCTTTCACCTTTAGCCTTAATCTCAGTGACACTCTCGGATTCGAGTATATCGTCTATCTTAGAAAGGATTAGCTCGAATCCCTCAACAACCGCTGGCTCAGCTCTATCCCTAATCATCCTAAGAGCCCCCTCAACTATTTCCTTTAAATCTATAATCTCCCTGATAACCCTCTCACTAGCAACCCTCTTTATCTCATCGATTTCCTTATTGGTTCTCTTGATAAGGTTATCATAATCAGCCTTCAGATACTTTAGAGAATTCAAGAGTTCGTCCGACCGCTTTTTCTGCTTCTCAAGCTCCTCGGTAAGTCTTTTCACTTCATCCCTTAATTGCTCGACCTCGGCTCTTTCAGTAGAAGCATTTCCATCCCCCTTGTTCATAGATTGATTCGACTCTTGCTCAGCGGTTGGTTGAGACATAACGCACACTCCTCCAGCACTACACTGTTAATCCCGTCCAAGAATTTAAGCTTAAAGGGATGACCACAATGCTCTGCGGATTAGGGAATGGATAAGCGCGGCATCCAAGAATGGAAAAGCGTTATCCGGAGACCCTCATACCACACACAACATACACCTCAATACCAGTGAACACCTAGATCATCTAGGCGTATTTTTTGTCCACAACGCAGAGTGAAGCTTCCCAAGGTAGCAATATGCTCGAACACGTCTTACAAGGGTAGGGTGACCCCACTGTGCACAGAAGCATGGATTTGCGCTTCAAACGTCAAGAGTGCGGATAGTTCTCAAGCAGGTTTTCACCTGTATGTTCCAGGTTCCAAATCCCACTTCTTCGGAGGAGGTTTTGGGACTTTTATAACCGTGTTTTAGCAGGTCCTCTATTCAGGTCTCATATGTCGCCGCTTACAGCGGTTTTCATGTACGCGCCAAGTAGCTTCGAACCTTCCTCCAAGTCCTTATGGCTATCAACACTGAACCAGAGCACATCTGGATACTCTTGAACTACCAGGAGCTTCTTCTTCGCTAGTGTTGGGAATGTTAACTCTTCTATCTCGCCTCTCTCAGGTAGGTACTCGAATATTTTTGATGTAAAGGCGTAAACGCCAGTGTTTATCCAGTACTCCCTAAGCTTGGGTTTCTCTTTGAACTCAACCACAATTTTATCCTTACCGTAAAGCACCACACCGTATGGTGAAGGTAGTGGGGTGACGCCTATTGAGCCGACGTAGCCTTTATCCAGCTCCTTAAGCATGGGTCCTGGATCAAGGCTGGTTATCACATCCCCATTCACAACTAGAAACTTGTCTTCGTTTCTAAGCAGGTGCTCAGCGTTCTTAATAGCGCCACCCTTACCAAGAGGTTCCTCCTCTACTACGTAGCCAACCCTCACGCCAAAACGGGAGCCGTTACCCACCCTCTCAATTATCTTCTCCTTCAAGTAACCAGCGCACACTATAACCTCATCGAAGCCATGCGACTTTAACCATTCGAACTGCCAAACCATTATCGGCTTACCGTTCAGTTCAAGCATGGGCTTAGGTAGAGTATCCGTGTAAGGCTTCAGGCGCTTACCGTAACCACCAGCCAGTATTAGTGCTTTCACAAGCAAACACACCCACACGGATTAATAAAACTTTTTTACGAGAGAACACAGTCATATGAACCCGGAAAACAATTGTTGTATTACCTTCTTCACGTGAATGATATATTCGACCTCATATATGCTCGCGCAGCCATGTAGAGGAGTGCTGCGCTCACTAGGAGCATCCCTAGCAGGCTATAGATGTCAGAAACACTAACTGTAGAGTTGAAGCCATCTCTAACCACATTAGCCACGTATGTGAGGGGGTTTACCAAAAACACGGCCCTTAGCACAAGAGGCAGGCTAGGAGAGTAGGGGTAGAACACTGTGCTCGCGAAGTTGAGCACAAAGATTATGAAGATCTGAATGCTGTTATAAGTGTTGTTTGACTTCACAAACACCGAGATTATAAGCATTATTGAGCCGAATATTAATGAGCCGAGCAGGGTAGCACAAACTATGAGGCCTAAGCCCCCTAAGTCGAGGGCCACACCTCCAATCATGACGTAGGCGACGGCTAGCATTATGAACGAGCCCGCAAGCGCGTAGATAACTGTAGCGAATATTATACCTAAAAGGTATTCTAGACGTGTGAATGGACCCATTAGGAGCTGCGCCAACATGTGGAGCCGCTTATCCAACCAGAGTATACCCCCGGAGAGGCTTCCAGCCATGATGGTCTGCGTGGCCATTATTCCAGGTGCAAGAAAGAACAGGTAGCCATGTGAGTGGGTCGCGGTTATAAGTGATTGGTAGCCGAAGCCGAAGAACACCAAGTACATGGTTGGTAGCCCTAGGAGAACCACGAGTGTGGCCGGATCAGTGTTTACCCTTAGGTTTCTGTAAATCAGTCTGCCAATGTTTTCAGGATTCAACTACAGCGCCTCCTCCGATTGTTGCTAGGAACACATCTTCAAGCGTGCTTCCTCTAACATTCAACCACTCTATTTCTACACCAGAAACCCGTGAGGCCTCAGTTATCACACCCAAAACAAAGCTGGGGTCAGTGTTCACTATTTTTATTGTTGAGTCACTCTCCTTTAGATCTACGTTGGGTATCCTAGACCTCACCTCCCTAAGAAAGAGATCCCGACTACCTCTACCCAGAACTAATTCAACCGTCTTTTTACCGTAGATTCTTTTGAGGTTATCAACACTATCCATCGCGAGTATTCTACCCGAGTCGATCACAGCTATCCTATCGCATAGATAATCGGCTTCCTCTAAGTTGTGGGTTGTGAAGATAACTGTAAGCCCACTTCTAGCCAACTCTTTTATCCTGTCAAGCAGGGTTCTACGCATAATCACATCCAAACCAACAGTCGGCTCGTCAAGAAATAGGATGTCCATATTATGCATAAACTCACGAGCCACCTGCAGCCTCCGCCGTTGTCCACCTGAGAGGTCGAAAACGCTTTTCTTCCGGACATCACTGAGCGAGAAGAGTTCGAGCAATTCCTCTATTCGCTTCAGTCTTTCACTCTTCGGCACACCCCAGAGCATACCGTAAATATCCAAGTTGCCCTCAACGCTCGTATAATCATACGAGTCATCCTGTTGAACCACTCCTATGCGCCTTCTCACCTCTGCGCCGTGAGTGTATGGGTCAAGTCCCAATATGCTGATCCTCCCAGCTGTGGGTCTGATGAGCGTCGTCAGGATTTTAATGAGTGTTGTCTTCCCGGCACCGTTCCTCCCTAAGAGGCCGAACACTTCACCCCTTTTAACCCTGAAGGACACGCCTGATAACACATACCTCTTACCATCGTATGTATGATTCAAGTCGCTGACGACTATAACGTCCTCCGGGCTCAAAATCCATCTCCCTCACAGGCGTGTGCCACTTAATTACGCTAACACCTCTTATAGGCTTAATGAGAAATTACAGCTGATATCTAAAGTACAGCATCATATATCCAAAAAACATGACATTACATCAATGCCGATACCACATTAGTTAGAACACGATTTTATCTGAGTTAAAACGTAGAGTTAAGTCGACCCACCCTAGTAGGTAGAGCCTAGTTTGTTTGAACTATGAGGAGGACCTATTCATGATGCTTCTATCCTAGTTTTGAGCAGACTAAGTATCGACTCAGCCGCCTCCCTTGGTGTGTGTGTTTCGGTATCAACAACCACGAGTGAGTTATCAAACTCGAATGAAGAAAATATGCCAGCCAACCGCTCTGAGGGAACGAATCTCCAACCCGTCCTCTCCGCGTTGCGTTTCAAAGCGGTCTGCAGTGAACACTTTAAGTATACTGCGAGGAATTTAACATCGAACCTCCTCGCAAGCACACGGAATGGCCTCCTGTGATTCACCCTAGTAAATGTAGCATCAACTATTACAGAGTAACCGTTTCTAAGGAAGGTTTTACTCAGCGCCTTCAGAGAGGCATAAACAGTTATAGACTCGTGCTTTGAGTAGATGGGTGATATTATCATGTGCCTTATCTCATCGGATTGCAGGTGTACCACCCTGCTTTGTTCGCCTAAGAGTTCAGCGAGTGTTCTAGCTACTGTTGTCTTACCCGACGCGGGTGGACCTGCAAACAACATAAGGAACTGGTTTTCATGTTTCAAGTATCGCTTCCCGCCTTGGTGCGTGAAGCCTGAAGCTGCATTTCGATTAGAACATGGTTGTTGTAAGCAGCTTCAAGTCTCTTCGCCAAGTCGATTATCTCCATATCGCTCAGCTTAATAGTGACTTTAGTGCCAGCGCTATCACGCACACTGAGAAAGTAGGAGCCATGAGCCACATAACCGTTCTCATCCAGTGTAGGAGGGTTATCATCAACATTCAGGACGGATGACGGCTTCTTATTCTGGTCGAAGTGAACAATATCAACTATTCTCATAACATTCCAATATAGTGGCCTATCATTTTTAGCTTTGCGGTTAACCAACGGTTGTGTCCGGATTAGTGGGTGGTGTGCGTTTCCCCCAAGCGTGGAAAAGCGTTATCCGGACACCATCTAACCAACGCAGATATCCGAATAACCCTTATCAAGTCCAGATGCCCCTAAGGGAACCCTCGCCGTTCAGGGCGGGGAGGAGGTCAGGGTGGTGCTACCGCTTGGATTAGGGGTGGGTGTGGGTTTCACTCTACGTAGGCGCACGTAGGTACGCATCAGCATACCTATCATACGCGTAGTGGAGCTTGGGCTTCACAGCATCATATAGGGACCTCACGAGTTCATCGGGGTCACTCCGCTCCGCCCCTGTCAGGACGCACCCACCCACCACTCCCGGTGGGGAGCGCCCTCCATCCTCAGTCAGCCTCACCCTCCCTCCTCCCCCCATGTGTGCGCATGTACCCCTCCCTCAGCCAGCGGAGGTCTTGGGTCTCTATCTACTATCACCCTACTGCCCATGCACAACCGGATCATTCAAATCCAGAAATCCATATAAACCTATCTATTTTGA
>NEXG01000038.1 GCA_003019535.1 Candidatus Marsarchaeota G2 archaeon ECH_B_1 | reverse complement strand
AAATCCCTGAAGAGTGTAAAGATATCCGTTGTGGGCTCCACGGTGGTTCACCAATTCAGCTCCGTGGCGCCCACCACTTAAGGCTTATCCGGACAGGATCGTTACATAGATAGTGTCCAGATACCTATGTGAGCGGTTTGTAAACCCAGCGCGAGCCACAACACCTCCCCCCACCACCCAAAACAGGCGTGGTGCCACCTCAAGGAGGAGGGAAAAGAGTGTATACCAGTTACCATTCGGAGCCAAAACCCCAGCCGCTGTCAAACTTCTCGACACCTTGTTAGTGGGCCAAGCCGCACTTAAGAGCACGGGCAGGGGACACGCTCATCCCCCAAACCAGCTTTTATACCTTTATGGAAAAGAAGTTATAAAAAGTAAAAAAGTGCTTTAGCATTGCGTTCAAAGTGTGTATGTGAAGTTTTTCTGCATTAATGTTGTTTGAAAGAATCTTCGTTCTTCTTTTTAAAGTCCTGAAAAATCTCTCTATCCTGCTTCTCCAAACGTGATAATAATCAAGCTCAAGGAGCTCAAAAACCCAACTATACCATGGACGTCCACCACAAATGTTGGTTTGTTCGTGCATTTCTTTAATACTTCAGAAATAGCATCGCATCAAAAGCGTTTCTCCCTTTTGTTGCCTTTATAGCCAAAAGCTCCCTCGTTTCCACATCCACGACTGCCCATACACTGTATTTCCGTTAACCTTAAGCTCCGTTCCATCAACGGCAGTCTCCTTTCTTTTTGAGGAATATCAAGCATTACAGAAGAGAACGCCCTTGCCCAGTACAATACTGAGGCGTGAGATATGCCAAAAAGTTCAGCTGTCACGAGGATAGGCCCAACATGCATAGCAACAGAGCTAACGCTTTTTCTTCGATTTTTTATACGTTTAAATACACCATTATTGCGGATCGTTTCTGTTAGTGTTTTGATTGGGTCTATATAACACTGATGTAAGCGATCCGCACCTTAACTTTTACCTGAAATCCTTATTTTACCAATATTGTGTTAATAAACATATCTGCTGGGGGTCATTACAGTGAAACAATTAAAATTGTGCTAACAAAACGAATAATACGATGCATGTTACCTAAAAACTGTGGAGTTAAGGTTATAAATAAGGGGTGTCTATACGCATTCATGAAAAATATAGGCGTTATAATTTCTGCTCATAATAGAAAGAAATATATTAAATACGCGCTCCATTCAGTATTATCTCAATCACTTCCTAAGGAGCTATATGATATAATTGTAATTAAAAATTATAAAGATGAGGATATTGATAATTATATAACTGCTAACAATGTAAAAAGCATTGTAGCTAGTGATGAAACTACATATGGTAAACGAATTTTAATGGCTTTAGAACAGGTGGAGGGTAGAGTAATAACTTTTTTAGAAGATGATGATCTTTACGAAAAAGATAGGCTTCTTCATATTTATAATGCATTTGAAAATCAAGATAAGTTTATTTATTTTCATAATAACGCAACTCCCATTAATTCAGATGGAAAAGTTATAGACTCTGTAAAAATTATTAATTATTATGATCCTTATCCTTTAAGGAATAAACTATATTTTAGAGCTCGTGACACTATATACAAATTAAAACCATGGCCTACCTATTTTATGTCCAATCCAAGTAGTCAGGCCATAGATCGCGAGCTTCTAGAAAAATGGAAAATGATTTTAGAACAGCTTGACACATTTATAGATCCCTTTTTATTTATTATCTCTTTAATAGAAGATGCTTACGTTATAAACGACCCAGCAAAACTTACATTAATAAGACTTCATGAAAATAACGATTCAAGTACTCTTTTTAATAGATCATTTGAAGAGATCGTTGAGAAAAAACGACATTTTCTAATGCGAGCTTATACAGCGGTAAAAATTGTTCATAAAGAGTTTTATGGAAAATTTGGAAAAATAATAGACTCAGTATTAGAGTCAACGTACTTATGGATCCTCTTTAGTGCATCTATTTGGCCAAGTAAATATATTTATCTAGGAGAAAGAATATCCATAATGGACGTATCAAAGTATATTAAAGCCAAAAAAAGTTTGAATATGCCTATCAGATATAAAGACCTTTTTGCAGCAGTAGCTTTAGCAAACATTCCTGATTCCCTTAAAGAGTTCATCCTAAAAAATACGTATAAGATAATTCCCATACCATAAATAGGTGCTAGCAGAAGATGTAAATGAGCATCTAAGCATGGAAGCCTTTTATTTCTCATAAATAGATAGATAACCTTACAAATTATTCATAATAAGATTTTATTTATGGTTACCTTATTTTTATTCTAACCTTGGTCAAATATTTTTAGAACTTAAGCTAGTGAATTATATTAGATGTTCGTGACTAGTCTATAAGCCACGCCAATTGTATCTACCAAATATTAATTATTAAAAAAGGATGGGTTCATTAACTTTATTAGTTCATAAGTATTTTTAAATAATTTATCTATTTTTTTATCATCATAATTATTTATGGTTATTTCTAAAGCGGTTTGAAGAGCTAACTTTGCTATCATTGGATAATTAAACAAAGATATTTTAGTAATTTGTTTATAATATGTAGATAATTGATCAATATCAATCGGTACTATTCTGTTGACGATTGCTGGCGATAAGTAATATTCAAAAATTTTTGTGAAATCGTCGATCCAAGTCTTTGATCTACTCAGCGAGTCCTTACTTTTCGGGTGTAAAACGTTTATTTCCTTTAAAGATAGTACCTCAAGACCTCTCTCTGTACAAACCAAAGCCAGATAAGATTCGTTTAAGATGCCTTTTTTTAAAAATTCTGGGATCCTAAACCCCTTAACGGCCTCCTTTCTCCAAGCCATATTTACGCCTATCGGTGTTAGTGTTCTAAACCTTTTCAGTGTTTGAAATATTACAGTGGGTTTAAGAGTGATAATTCCCGCCCGATTAAAAAACGTGATATAACCATAGAGATTTTGTGTGAGTGGTTTAGAGTCCAAAAAATAACTAGAGAGATACAAAAAAAGAGTTCTATTAAAAAATGGTGGTAAATAGTTCACAAAACCTGTGGCTAAGCCAATCTTATTGTCCATCAAAGCTAAAACATATTTTTCTATAACGTGTTTGTCTAGAATAGCATCATCATCGGTGGAAATGTTTATCTCTCTACATACATCAAGTGCAGTGTTGATAGCGTTTACAAAACCGCTTCCGTTTTGAATACAAATTGAAAAATCAAGCTTAGACTCTTCTAAAAGCGCAAACAATCTTTCTTTAGAATTTCTCGTAAGATTAGGTGTAATTATGATAACTTTAAAATCTTTATATGTTTGACTAGTTAGACTATTTAGAAGTGCTCTTAACGATTTTTCTCTTTTAAACAATGTGGGGACGGTCACCGAAACGTCCATACACATTCGCCTTCTTGATTTGTGTATTAGTTATAACTAATTTTAATTTCTTTGATTTAGTGCTTCCAATCAATAAGGCCAATGATAAGCTTAAAGGAATATAATTCGTTATTCCAGAATAATAGTCGGTCGTCGGGAGATTTATACTCACAGTAGCTGATGATCTGTCTGGAACAATTAACACACCCAAAAAGTTTCCCCATACTGGGACAATTGAACTTAATGCATCACCGCTTTTGATTTCATAAGCAAAATTGACTGTGGTTGGAAATTCTAACACGATGGGTTTTTTGTCAAGTGATTCAAACGTGAGTCGAACGATATTCGTTTGCACATCAGCGTTGAATTGCCCCTCTATTGTTACATTTTTTAGAACATCATTAAGACTGGAGTCCGTAGTTATGACCTGCTTTTCTTTAAGTAACTGTTGTATTGCTTGTTTTGCTTTTTGAGCTTGTTCTTGCGTCACAATCAATATTAGATTGATTGACTGAACCCCGCTTTTATTCATGATTTTTAATACGTTGTTTTCTCCTTGAATAGTTAAATTCACCCATCTATAGTATGGAATGGAACTATAAGTTGAGAAAGTTTGGCTTACGTTTCCAAACATCACATTAAGATTTCCACCCAATGGCGAATAAAGTATGTTTAAAGCTATATAATATTTTTCGTTGTTATTCGGAAGTTTTAATGGAATTGTTATAACTTGGTTTGGGTGAACAGATTCTGCATATCCGACATAACTTCCATAGCCGAATTGAAGTGAAAGAGCGTCATCGGGTATCTCTTCTGAATAGTATGCTGCTTGCGGATCGTTCGAGTTAAAAACTTGAAACCATCCGTTGTCTGGTTCATTAAACGCATATACTGCTGGAGTTATCACGTCAACATTTTTTGACCAGTAAAGGTAGGTATCGAGTAAATCTGTAAAAGAGTAGTGCGAACCAAAAAGAATGATTTGAGAATAATTCAAAGCATTAACAAAATGTTTTGAATCGGCAAAATATGAGTCATAAAAAATTGGGATGAAACTGGGGTTGTTAATGTTTAAATTCTGTATGGTAACGTTGAAATTAACGTTTGAAGGATCAGCTCGATAGGCCTGAAATGCTACATATTTAAAATGATTAAAAGTAAAGTTCGTTGTAAGCATTCCGCATGCGTCATTTAAACATCCGAATAATATAGATTGGTTTAATCTTTCGTTTATGATATAAATCCGTCCCATGAATTTAATAATACTTTGATTTATCTCTTGGCTTACTAGTCCAAACCATTCATTGTTTAGGTTATAGCTTATTGATGAAGTATATTGATTAAATCCGAAACCAAAGAAATTGTTTGACGAACCAAACCATGGTTGTGTTGAGTTTGAAATCCCGAATAAATATCCTCCAGTAAAGTTACTTGGAAAGCGAATTTCGCCTTTTATTATCACTTCAAGTACGCTTTGTTTAAAATCATTTGAGTCAAGCTGATTATGATTATAAATCGGAAAATATTGTAATGCAGAGTTCTTTTGTGCGTAGTATATTATTGAAGAAGAGTTAGAAACTATATAAGAGTTACTTAGTAAGAAATTATCAAAAGTGGTTTCCGATCCGATAACGAAAATCGGATAGCCCACTTTCACATTAGATCGATTGAAGTTTTGCGCGTAACTCAGATTCGAATTGATGCTTTGCGGTTGAATAAAAACGGGTGTTTGTCTTGTTGGAAAAATATATGTTCCTGGTGGAATAGTTTGGAAGAACTGTTCGAAATACGGAGTTTGTAAAACTTCTTGAAAGTTCACGTAAAAAGGATAATTTGGATTTGCTGTTCCCATACCGTTTGGAAACAAGACTGTGGGAAAGTATCCATATGGGTTGGATAGGTAAATCCATTGATTGTAATTCACGTTATTAACACTTGAAATATAGTTATACACTTCATTAAAAGCTGTGATTCCATAAGGCTGAACGGTGCTTGGCACGACGAAATGGGGTGGATAGTCTGATACTGGTGCAATCATGATCATTCCTATCAAGGGTGATACAAAAATCATTAAGAGAAGTATTTTTCCTATAAAAGAGATTTTTCTTCTATTGTTTTTAAATATTCTTGTCAAATATATGGCTGCTATACTTAAAACAACAATAAAACCGTACCAGTATATGTAAAGTGATAATCTGTTTCCATCCATCACTGTAAAGATTAAACCAAATCTTATACTCGAAACAACGTGTTCCTCTAACAGTTTGATTGTTAGTAACACAGGAAGATTGAAATCGTTGTGGATAGGAAGGTTCAACCCGACTGCTATTAACCAAAAGAGTAAAAGAATTGTTGCTTTGGATTTTTTAGTTGAAAGGAAAAGCGAGTAAACAATCGATGATACCATAGCTGTAGCGACGAGCAATACGTATTCGTTTAAGATTTTTCCTTTGGGGATCCATGCGTCAACTCCAGTTAAAGCAAGCGATAATTGTGGTACTTTATCTAAAAGGTCAATAAACACAAGATTTAAAGGATGCTCGATAGGTGGCGAAGGCGGTGGACTTGGCGATAGAACGAGTTCAAAAAGCGAAATAAAGTTTGAGAAGAACACAAGGAACAAAATTGACATAAATAAACTGAGAAGTGCCTTTTTTCCATTATTAGCTAGATGCCCTATAGGTATTATGAACAACAAATATACGGAAAAGTAAAACACCCAAACAAGTGGATATTCGTTAACCGCAAGTGATAAGAAGAAAACGGAGAGAAACTGTATTGCTAAGTACTTTGCTTTGTTCATCCTTTTTAAAGCGTATAGTTGTAGCGCAAAAAATGTATTCATAAAGGCTATAAAGGTTATTACGAATTTGTAATCAGCAAAAAGAAAGAAAGGATTCAAAGCAAAGAAAACAGCTAAAATGCCATTAATTAAGAGGCTTAAGGGCTTTGAATTAATATTTTGGAATAGAGCATCTTGTATTTGAGTGATAAGAAAGTAGTTCGAAAGAAGCACCAAATTTAGTTCTACAATGGCGTCAAGTAGCTGTGATTGAAAGACATTTAACTTAAACGCCATAGCAATAAATCCCCATATCGCAGGATAACTTGCAGGAACACCAGAGCTTTCAAAATAAAGTTTATACTGAGCAATTTCTGGAAAAGCTTTAATGTTTAAAATGTACAAATTCTCGCGGTAAAACCAAATGGTTATTGCTAAAAAGAAAACTTCTAATACGAAATACTTTAAGACACTTTCCCTGCTCAATTCCAAAAGTTTCCTCCTCAAACTGGGACTTTTCTTGTGACCAATAAGCATTGCTAGAAGATTTAAATTCAGTGATAGATCTTGTTGGCGTCGTAGGGTTAACCATGAATTGCAGCATCCTTCTGGGTTTTTAAGTTCGCACGACAAGTTAGCAGATGCAACTTGAAAACCTTATATTGACACTTCATATGTTTGAGAAGCATGGATCACAGGCAGGAAGTATACTTTGCGTAGCACGCATCCCGCACCGATGCGGTGGACTTGGTGATTACTTTATTTGACTATTGTGTTATTCTCTTTGATTTTTGCAGAGTTTCGTAAAGTAGCCTCTTCACATGGTTTTCCCAGCTGTTATTCAATACAAATTGACGGATATTATGTGATATTTTATACCGAAAGTCTGGGTCGTCTAGCCTTTCCAGAAATAGTTTCGTGTTAAAATAGCTATTATCTTCCATTATATAACCTATTTTATATTGCTTTATGAGCCCGCTCATTCCTAAGTCGTTGTTCACTATCACTGGTGTTAGACATTCAAGTGCCTCAAGGATAGCCATTCCCGGTCCAAATTCGCCGACTCCAAATCTGATTAAAGCCTTTGCTCGTAAAATAGTCTCGCGTTTCTGAGTTTCAGAGACCTCGCCTTTTACTATTAATCTATCATTCAGACCCCTCTTCATTATTTCATTTAGGAAATCCTGTCTATACTTTTGGCTAACCCAGTGACCTAACATAACTAAGTTTATTGAGGGAACTGATTCTACAAACTCTAAGTAAAGTTCTGGGTGTTTCACCGTACTCCAATTTGAAATTGTGATTAGGAAGTTTTCCTTAGGTATATTACCAGCAAGTGGGTCAAGAGTTGTTCCAGGAAGATTCGTAATAGCTTCTACCCCGTGCTTCTCACGAATTGTAAGAGCTACTTTGTCCGTTACTGCAAACACCTTTTCGGCGTTTGTAAGCACTTTGTGCTCATAAAAAGAAGCAAGTTTAGCGAGAGGTCTCTTTAATCCTCTGACCCAAGGGTAATCGCTTACGCGTTCGTGGATATATACTGAATACTTTATACCTAGTTTTTTCTTCGCATAATATCCTGCAAGCCCAGCCCATTGGTCATGACATATTAAGAGGTCTGGAATATCCGTCTTGAGCTCCTTCCAAAAATCCCTTAGAAAGTTGTAGTCTACTCTACCTTCGCCCCGTCTGTCGTCCATAAAGATGCCCGTTACTTTATCGTATAGCGGCGTTAATATTGAGTCGTTCTTATAATGAAGAATTCTATATTCTACTTTATTGAGCAACTCTTTATAAGTAGTTTCCCCACTGTCTGTAGCCCTGATGAAAATAAGTTCAGCGTCATGTCCTAAATGTGTAAGCGCCTTAGTCTCTTCAATAGCTATTCTTTGTGTCCCAGCTGGCCATAAGCTCCTACAAAGCAACTTTATTTTCATTAGATCGAATAAGTTCTTTTAAGACACACTTAAAATTTTTGTTATATACCACATCGATTAATCACTTAAATATGTTAATAAATTAAATAGTCAATTAATTATTTAAAAGTAGTTAGATAACAGTATGCCCAGATGATAGATTACGATACCCAAATTAGCAGGAAGTCTCACCTTTAGATGTACATTTAATCCTTCTTATAATAACAGGTTCTGTCCAGGTAAGGCGTGTTTAGATCTTAACATGTCACTATTTCAGGAAAGTTTTGAAATAAAATGAAAATTGTTCTTCGAGGACTTTACGAACTTGCACAAAAACACGGAACACCACCTCTTGTCACCAGTCTGGTAAGGTTTTTACCCTTTCTAAAAGAAAAAACTCTATTTTGGCGTGATACAAAAAAGACGTGGACGGCTACGAGCGCTGGCAAAGTTTTTAGAGCTCTTTTGCTTCATTAGTTGAGCAGTTTATGCTAAACCCGCTTACCCGGATAAGACTTCATTCGTGTCACCTTGACCCGGTGTACCAGCGCACAAATAGATTTAGGAAATCTACGAGTAAAGGGTGTTTGTCGTTGTAAAAGCTTCTTGTTGCTTGAAGTATCCAAAGGCTCGACAGAACTTCGTAACCCAGGGCTACGCGTGGTTTTTGAAACTCTTCTCACAGTTTTGCAGTACCATGTTCCATGATGTGTGAGAATAACGTGGTCCCCAAATGGTGCAAGTGTACACATCAACCCAAACGTAAAGCGGTCGACTACCACACTTCACAACATGTCCACGCTATTATTATTCACGAGACGGCGAAGTTCAGCTTCGCCTCAACTGAGTCCACTTCTTAATGCTCGATTTCGAAACTGGTTGTGAAGCAAAGAAGCCTTAGAACTAAGGCTTCAAAAGCGTTGAAACCGCAGCTTGAGCTCGAACCTCTCGCAAGTTCAAATTTCTTAAGAACGTAAAGACGTGGTAGGTATTACTTTGGGTCAAAATTCAATTACGTGGTGCCCACCACTTATCCGGACAGGATCAAAAACTTATAGTTCCCCAATAGATTATTAGATAAAATGAATATGTCCTGTATAAAGATAGGAAAATTAGTAATCCATTACAGAAAAAAGCACGATTTGCTAGGTATAGTTGAAAATTTTGTTTTAGATGTTTACGGCGCAAATAAAATTTCAAAAGACGCAGTTGTATTTGATTTTGGTGCTGGGATAGGCGACTTTACTATTCTTGTAGCAAATAAGTTAAAAGAAGGTAAGGTAATTGCTGTTGAGCCTAATCCTAATGACTTCGAGGTTTTGCAAACCAATCTTAGGCAAAACGGTATTACGAATGTTTTAGCTTTCAATTACGCTATTGGTAAGCGAGTTTGTAAAACAAGCATGGAGTTTGCAGGCGAGGTGTTTGAAGCGCAAGTGGTTGACTTTAGCACGTTATGGGAACTAGTCAAATTGTCACAATCAGAGGAACAAAGATTATGCTTTATTAAGGTGGATATCGAAGGCGCAGAAACGGAACTTGTCGAGTGTTTAACGAAACACCCTGTTTTCAAGTACATTTCAACAATAGCGATTGAGCTACACGGAACAAAGCAAGATATAGATAGACTGCTTGTTCCGCACGGGTTCAGATTTAGGAGATTAAAACGAATTGATTATCTTAAAACTGGTTTTGCCTTTTCGTTACGACATCCGTTATTAACAAAAACCCTTTGGAACGAAGTTAGGAATTATTTGAATATATCTTATACGAAAATCATGAATGGTATAGAAATAACATCCTCTAAAAACTTAGTCATAGGAAGTTAAAACATTAAAGATAACGAAGTTGGACTATGCATAATTTTTTATTGTGCCCGTGAATTTGAGTAGAGTATGGATCTTCTTGTGCTCAACCACCGTGATCCTTGTCACCCTCGAGCTGGTGGCTCCGAGGTTGTGCTTTGGGAAGTTTGTAGGAGGCTTTCTCGTTTGGGTGTCAGGGTCACGTGGATGGTTGAGCATTTTCCGAACTCTCAAAAAGACGATGTGCTTGACTCGGTTGTTATTAGGAGGCGTGGTAACCCACTTTCTCTACACTTGTTCTCGCTACTTGAGGCTCGTAAGCACGAGGTTGTTTTGGATAGTGTGGCGCACGCCGTTCCCTTCTTCTCCTACCTTGTGAACCCTTACTCGGCTGCTCTAGTGCACCACGTCCACCAAGATGTTCTCGACTTGGAGCTTGGGTGCAGGGATACCTTAGGCGAAACCAAAAGCCTAATCTTTCTTTTTAATTTTCTATGTGTTTTTACCATTTTATTTTCTATCCAATTTAGTAAATTGTTTTACTTCACAAGATACTCCGATGTCTTCAAATATTGGCAAATCGTGAGCTTTGTTTGTGCGACTTATCCCGCCTCCTCGGTTGATAAAGCTTTCAAGGATGTATTCTACGACGTTCATTAACTGGCCCTCCGTAATGCTCAGGATGTACTTTGGGAAAAGTGAAATTGTCTGTAAGTTAAGAAATGGACAGATTAGGAGGATGAGTCCGGAGGAGATACAAAGGATAAAGGGTTTAAAGCTAATTAACTTAGAAGACGACTTTGTGGAGTTCATGTACTTAAAACGTCTTAGGTTCTATGGATGGAAGATAGGATGGTTCGATTGTTTTTGGGACTATGATTACGATTTTAGAGGAAAGACTGTGTTAGACGTGGGTGCGTCTATTGGCGAGTCGGCGGTTCTATTTTCCCTTAAGCGAGCCGTGAGGATTATAGCGGTAGAACCCGATGAAAACAAGGTGGAGCTTATGAGGCTAAATCTTGATCTTAACGGAGTGACTAACGTGGAAATAGTTGATAAGGGTGTATCTTCTAGTAATGGTGAGGCAAGTGTTACTCTTTCTAGGCTTATACATGAGTATGGGCCAATTGATTTCTTGAAGGTGGACTGTGACGGTTGTGAGGGAGAAATTTCAGAAGAGATACAAGGAGTACCCGAGGTTCTAATTGAATGGGAGTCAAATTCAATGAGAAAAGTTCTAAGGGACCTAAGAAGGAATGGCTATATCTTATCCGTAATACAGAATCAGTGGAACAGGTTAGGACTAGTTTACGGTAGGTTACCCAAGGTCTCTAAATGCTAGACTCAGTTCCTTGCTAATCTTGTTCTTTTTTTAAGAAACATAACGGTCTACGGCTGAAGGCTGGGCTCTCTAGGCGGCTCCTTTTACGCCTACAGTTACACGTTAAAGGTAAACGCGTGCCAGATATAGGAGCAACCATAGGCGGCTCCGCTCTATTTTTCTATAGAGGGAGCACAAGAGGTTGTTGCGGTTAGGCTTAACCTAGTAGCAGTTAAAATGTAGCAAAATCTTGTTAATATTATTAAAAACGTGGTCATTATCAATGTTTCTGCAAACAATTGAGGGAACGAAATCAGCTTGAGTACGCTAATCAAGTCATAGGTTCCTTTGACTTCGTCAAGATTGCGAAGGATGTGAGGACGAAGTGATTCACCAATTGAATGGTGTTAGTGAAGTATGCTCGGGTTTCACAAAATTATTGGTCGGATACCGCAAACACTTTTTAGAAAAGGGTTACAGGATTAGTGTGACTCGCAATGCGGCGGGTCTGGGATATATTTACGCCAGGAGCTGGAAATGAGTTTTAGATCAAACTGGGTTTTCTACGAGTTTCTGAACGTACTCCACATATTTTTCAGCGGTTTTTTCCCAGTCGTATTTGAGGCTGAGGTCGTGGCTTTGTTTTGCCATGTTCATCATGGTGTTTTCATCTTCTAGTATGTAATCCAGCGATTTTGCTACTTGTTCGTAGTCTTTGTAGTTCACTAGAAAGCCGTTTTTTCCATGCACGATTATTTCTTGCGCTGAACCTGTATTATAGCTTACTACGGGTGTTCCACAGGCGTTTGCTTCGACAAGCGTAAGTCCCCACCCTTCTATGTAGGAGGTGGAAAGGGTAACCCAAGCCTGCTGGTAGAGGCGTACTTTTCTTTCCCCTCCAACCTTTCCCACATAAACTGTGTTCGGATTTTTCTTCGTGAGCTCCTCCACCTCCCATTTAAGCTCGCCGTATCCCGCGATGACCAGCTTGGCTTTCGATCTGAGTTTTCTGTGGATTATGAAGGCGTCCAGAGGGTTCTTGTAGTTTTTAAACCTGTTTAGCCAGAGTATCATGGGTTCACGGCTTTTTTCTCCTGGTTTGTATACCGCGTGGTCGATTCCGTCATATATCACGCTTATTCTTTTCTCGTTTATCCCTATCTTTTTTATTAGGTCGTTTTGTGTGGCTTTGCTTTTCGCTATGAAGCGTTTGTACAACCTGACACCCTTCTCCGCCCCGCCTATCACGCTCGCTTTTACGATTGGCATTTCAAGCTTTAGCACGTCTTGGTGTACGTGGTGGATGAGCGCTGTGGTTGCCTGGTTTGTAAGAAATGAGAAAAAGGGCGCTGCGTGCGCGACGCTATCGATTACAGCATCGTACTTTCTTGCCTCTAGTGGAGCATATAGGTGTAGTGTTGCCGCGTTACCCTTTCTCAAAATCCTTATCCCTTTTAGCCACTCTTCGCTTTTTGCGCCGTCAAACTTTTCGCATAGCCATGTGACCTCAACGCCCCTTTTTACTACTCTACTGAAGATTTGTAGTAGCCCTTCTTCCGCTCCGCCTGCAAGTGGGTGCATCGGGTCCCTGTGGTTGACCACCAGTATCCTCATTTGTTAGCCTTATAGTGTAATCTTTTTAAGGAGTTAAATGGGTTTTTCTGTATATGCTTGTGCGAGCAAGGGCTCCTCTTAGAATCAGCTTTGCTGGTGGAGGTACGGATATCCGCGAGTACTACGAGAGGTTTGGTGGTGCTGTTGTTAACGCCACGATCGGCCTTTATTGTTACACCACACTTAAGCCTCGTAGTGACCGTAAATTGGTGATACGCGAGTCGCTTTATGGTGTGAACGAAGAAGCTGAGCTTGATGCGAAAGACGGGTTGAACACTTTTTTTGGTAGCGTCGTAAGGCGCTTTAATCCTCTATCTGGGTTTGAGCTTTATGTTTCTAGCGATACGACTTACGGTTCAGGTTTGGGTTCATCCTCGACAGCAATCGTCTCCGTGGTTGTGGCTTTTAACAAGTGGCTTTCGCTCAATTTGGATCTTTACGATTTGGCTGAGCTCGCTTACCAGATCGAAAGGTCGGATATGCGTATTAAGGGTGGAAAACAGGATCAGTATGCGGCGGTTTTTGGTGGGTTCAACTTTATCGAGTTTTACAGGGACAAGGTGATCGTGAACAGCATGAGGCTGAGCGATGATGTGGTGAAAGAGCTACAGTTTAGGTGTGTGCTCGTTAGAGTGGATCGTCCGCGTGTGTCTGGGGATGTTATAGGCGAGCAGTTAAGGCTTATGGATGAAGCGGAAAGGCTGGAGCACTACGCGCAGTTAAAAAGGCTTGCCTCGGAGATCAAAAACAGGTTGTATGTGGGTAAGGTTGACGAGATTCCCGCTTTGGTTTCCGAGGAGTGGGAGCACAAGAAGGCTCTTTCACCAAGCATATCAAATAAAGAGGTCGAAAAGGCTTTTAAGCTCGCCTTACATTACGGCGTTCAGGGTGGTAAGCTTCTTGGCGCTGGTGGAGGGGGTTACATTCTGTTTCTTGTCGGCGAGAATCGGGACGGGTTTATCAAGGGAATGAGAAAGGAGGGGTACGAGACTCTGACAGTTCAGTTCGTGGAAAGAGGCGCGGAGGCGTGGGAAGTTGGAAAATACAACAGAAGTTGAAATCGTGAAACGATATATCGACGAAGGTGTGAGGGCTAGGTCTCTGCTCGACCCGCACGACGTTGTCGAAGTCGCAAGGGTCGTCGCTCACTGCTTCAAAAACGGAAAAAAGCTTCTTTTGTTCGGTAACGGCGGTTCTGCGGCTGATGCGCAGCACATCGCGGCAGAGTTTGTGGGTAGGTTCTTAAAGGAAAGGCGCTCTCTCCCTGCTTTGGCTTTGACCACGAACACATCAGCTCTCACCGCGATTTCAAACGACTACTCTTACGAGCTGGTTTTTGCGCGCCAGGTGGAGGCTTTTGGGGAAAGGGGGGATGTTGCTTTTGCGATTTCCACATCAGGAAACTCCAGAAACGTTTTAGAGGGCGTGAAAGCCGCGAAAAATCTAGGGATTTACACGGTTGGTTTAACTGGTGGCTCTGGGGGCAAGTTGAAGGAGCTTGTGAACAAGGCGGTTGTGGTCGCCTCCGACAAGACCTCGATTATTCAGGAGGTTCACATCGCGGTGGGCCACATGGTTTCTCTGCTTGTTGAAAGGGAGTTATTCGGTGGCTTCTAGTTGGGTAGAGCCGCTTTGTTCATCGATAGAGATGGGACGATCAACAGGGACTGCCCGTACTGCCGCGACCCATCCCAGCTTTACATTTACGAGGATGCGGTTGAGCTCATCCGCGAGTACAATAAGAAGGGTTATCTCGTTGTGATCGTCACAAATCAGTCGGGTATTGGTAGAGGCTACTTTTCGGAAAGCGAGCTAAAAGCGTTCAACGATGCTCTGTTAAATGAGTTACGCCTGCGTGGTGCGAGAGTTGATGCATTGTACTACTGCCCCCACACACCTGATGACCGCTGTGGCTGTAGGAAACCCAATACCGCGCTTGTTGAAAGGGCGGTGAAGGAGCTTGATATCGACTTGTCACGCTCGGTGGTTGCTGGTGACAGGGAGGACATAGATGGGGAGCTTGCGAGGAGGCTCGGCATACCCTTTATTCACTTAAATAGGAAGGTTGAGCCTTGATCGCGATAATTTTGGCTGGTGGTAGGGGTGAGAGGCTTCGGCCTATCACACACTATTTACCAAAGGTTCTTCTTCCAATAGGCACAAAACCTCTTTTAGATTTTATTCTTGATCGCTTAAGGCTGTACGGTTTTTCGGAGATATTTGTCGCGGTTTCCGATTTCTATGATTTGGTGGACCGATACGTGAAGGTCTCTGGTTATGATGATGTTAAACCCGTGAGGGTTCTTGGCTGGGAGACTGGGGGCGACCTGCTTCTTGCGCTGGAAGGTGTGAACGCCATAGGTGATGTTTTGGTTTGGAATGGTGACACCCTTATCGACCTTGACTTGTCGGTTTTGCTCAGGGATCACGAATCACTTGGCACGCTTGTCACCCTTACAGGCGTTCTTGTACCTTCACATGAAGCCTTGCGGAAGAAGGGTGTTATCACACTAGAGAACGGCAGGGTTTCCATGTTGATCGAAAAACCGTTGGAGCTCTCGGTTGATACTCTCTTAGTGAATGGGGGCGTCTATGTGCTTGACTCTCGGTTCGTGGAGGAACGTGGAGAGTTTCTTTCACCTAGGAAGTGCAGTCTTGAAGAAGAAGTGTTTCCACGACTCATCCAGCGTCGGGAGCTCGGCGCATCTCTTGCACATTGTAGCTACCTGGTCGACGTAGGCTTACCAGAAGACTACGTAAAGGCTTTTTTGAGGTTCTCACAAACACGGTGACTTTTGTATGCGCAAACACTTATAGCTAAATTTCAGGAACCGTAAACGTGGTTGAACACCATATCTTCGCGCCGCGGCAAAGAGAGTGGAGCAGATACTCACGATGGATTCTTGGGAGCGCGAAGCGCTCTGGAAGGCAAGCCACGAGGAATCCTTGAAATACGACTGGGATAAGACCGCGGCCGAGTACTATGAGGTTTTAAGGTCGCTGTTTTAGGTCTCACACGACTCTCCTTGGGTTTTCGCCCACCACGAAAACCGCGATTCCAAGCCTTTTACACGTAGCTAGAGGATCTTGGTCCAGGATGCGGGGTTTTGAGGCTTGCCACGCTCTCCGATAGTGGGTACCTAGAGATCCCGGAGCCGTTGAGCTCTCTTTGGGAAAAATTAGGAGGGTACACAAAGCACTTACAAGAAAGAGGTTTCTTTCGGGAAACTGGTTTAAACAAAGGCTCGCGGGAGGTGCGAGCACTTAGAGGATTTTGGACGTACTTGTTTTTAAACTCGGGGTTTAGCTATCTCAGGATTACGACCTTGTAATCTTGGAGGATTTGTGGTCTGATAGAGACGAGAGGGCGGACTGGGGTGAGGAGGTTGCGGCTCTATGATGCCTCCTTCTCCGAGCCTAGAAGGTGGTTTGAGTTTTCCACAAGCGCGGTAAACTGGTCTTAGCTATGTGAGCCTGCAGCGCTTTGTGTGGATGCTTCTGGTTCGGTGGAGTCAATGGGGGCTTTGAAGTAACAGGTGTTGTACTCTTCCCTCTTTGGTTTCACTTTAGAGCGTTTAACGCTTGTTTCTTTCAAAAGGGTTTTAGCCTATTAGCTTTCTCGCCCACCTACTATTTTTCTTATGGTTGGCAAAAAGGGAGTAAGAGGGTCATACTCAGGGGGCTTCATGGTTTGTGGTGGGGTAGCTCACGATGAGTTCGCTCTTTGGACCGTTGAGTGTGAGGAGGAATCTTTTCAAGAAGTCTCTTCCCACAATTTTCTTATCGATGTATGGCGAGGAGTGTGTGTTCACCGTGTGCTTCTTTGAGCGGAGGGTGAGCACCCCTGTGGCTGTGTAAAGCCTGATCTTTCTTGTGTCCGCCATCACCGCGTAGTACTCGTCTGGAGTGAGGTATGAGAGGAGGCTCATGCGCTCGAACATCCAGAAGGGGATGAGCACCCCGCCTGAGAAGCCCGTGTCCACGAGTAGGTTCACGCTTTGACCGCACAGTTTGGCTTTGACTACGGCTGCTGGGGGTGTGAATGTCTCATCGTACTTCCATTTCTGGGCCAAGCTCGATGACCTTCTCCATGGGTTTCCGGTCTACGAGGAAGGTGTGCGCCACCCTGAACCTTGAGGCCACTCTACGCGCCTCCTCGAAGTGTTCGAACACGCCTTGAAGTTTCTGCTGTGCGACAACAACTATCTTACCTTTATATTTAATTAGATCATCCCAGCTTGAACGGATGAATTCTAGGTTTTGCTCAACTTCCCGCTCGAGTGTGAGCGGTTCAACCCGCTTTACCCACTCGCTGAGAGCTTGGTTCACAGCCTCGCCGAGTGTGATCCCCCTCAACGAGGCGGCGGCCTTCGCGGATCTGTACACCCCTACGTCTACGCCTCTTATCAAGATGTTCTTCTTCACATGTTATACTTGTTAAACAAGTTAATAAACGCTTTGTAACGAGGGGTTACCCGTGGGATACCCATGCGAGCTAGGACGCGGCACGAAACATCATCCCACAATCCAACGGTGCGCTAATCGGAGTTAGGGAGAAGGGAAGGACGTGTGTTGGTTTACCCACTCTTGGTCAAAGCTTAGCCAGTGTTAAACCATCCCCATCAGCAGCTGGCGTCTTGCTCGCTAGGTCACTCCCTGCTTATGAGATACACTGGTAAAACCTCAATCCAGTTAGCAGGTCACCGCCGTAGTCAGCAGTTCCAGAATAGATTAGGTTCATATAGATTTCTGGATTTGAACAATTTAGTTGTGCATGGGCAGTAGGGTGAGTGGTAGCGTAGACCCAAGACCTCCTTTTTGAGGAAGAGGGGGAGGGGTACGCGCACATACATGGGGATGAGGAAGGGGACCGAAGATGGTCGGCGTTCCCCACTGCATGGTGGGTGGGTACGTCGAGACAGGGGTGGAGCGGAGTGGGATCGATGAACCCGTGAGCTCCCTAAATGATGCTGCGAAGCCCAAGCTCTACGCGTACGACAGGTACAATGATATGCACCTATATATGCCTACATAGAGTGAAACCCGTAACCCAGCATCAATTAACCCTAATATGCCTCCCCGATACCCGCATAATGGATTACGCTAAGCACCTCTGCAAGCGAAGTAGACCTCCAACCCAGCCATACCACCCCTATCATTTCTCCCCCTTGAACCACTGCTGGAACCTCGTAACACCGTCATCAGCATTACACCTCAGCTTTGTCTCCCTCGCTGGGTTTCCACCCTCAACTATCCATGACTGCCACGGTCATAGTTTGTGCTGTTCTACTCTAATATGCTGCTAGAATTAACTTATCTCATAATACGCATATCCCTACACACTCAAGACTAAGAAGCTACCAAGTATACACTTGATAACTCGCTATCCAGACCCTGCCCTCTGAGGTACCTAGCAAGCAAAGTTTTAGAAGCCTTATCAAATAATCGCCACGCCAAGCTTTTCAGCTCTGTGTCTTTTTTATAGGTATAGAGAGGCTTGTTGAACCTTTTCGCCGTGTGAATTATTACCATGTCGTAAAATCAGCTGAGTGAGAGTCTGTGCTTTGTAATATATGGTAGGGCGCTCTTAGACATCTTCCAGTCTTCTACCACGACGTTCGCTTTTGCGTGGTCAAGCAGGGAGACGACTATACCCCCATCAACGTTAAGCGCTTTAGAGAACCATACGAGCTCGTATACCACAATGGAAGAAGCCGAGCATCCAAGCTTTCAAGTGTGCTCAAGGCTTCGCTGTGTTTGTCTGAGCCTTCACAAGGTAGTAGATGAAACAGTTTGTGTCAATGATCGCTTCGGACACTCTGCGTCAAGCCTTCTTGTATTACTCTATCTATTTCGTCAATTGTGAGCTTTTCTTCCGAGCTAGGTTGTGCTTACAAGATCCTTACCAAATTTTCTCACCGCGATTTTGTGAGACCCAGTGTCAAACTCTAACTAGTCGTCCTGCTTTATGCTGAGCGTCTTTCTGATCTCAGTTGGCACACTCACTTGAAAGTTTCTTGTGACCTTCACTCTTTTGTCACATTTACAGGTTGAATATTGAGGCATCTATAACTTTCTAGTTATTTATGTCGCATTACATCTCGGTATCAGTTTAAATGCATTACAAAAGATTTATATTAGTGTACATGTATTTAATGTATATGATTAATAAGTTATTGGGAGCTATTGTTGGTGCTGTCATAGGACAAGTTGTGGCAAAGAAGGAAGGTGCGGTTCTGGGTGCTCTCGTAGGTTTTGCGGTGGGTCACTTCGTGGACGAAATAATAGATAGTGGTTGAATATTCCTACATTTGAGGGACGCGTCTTCGGGTTAGAGGACGATGGTGCCCAGATTAAGGGGTGTGAGCATAGCATCAAGTGTGGTAAATCTTATTCGGAACACCGTCTAAGCACCAATCTAATTGCTGTAGATTTAATTACTAGTACAGGGTACATTGTACAAGAGGGTGTGTTGTGGTTGGAACTACGTTTATGAACCGTTCACATGGTATCTGGACAGGGTCTTTCTGAGAGTGTATGCGCCGGGGCCGCTCCTGTCTTGCGCTTTGAGGCCTCCTTAGTATTTGGCAAGTATCCTTGTCAGGCTTGGGTGTAAGGTGTATCGACTGTTCAGGCTTCTAATGGTGGTGAAGACGCCGGGAATTTCTGTGCTGGTGCCTGTATGGCGGAATTTGCAGCCGCAAATCATCACTTTATCACTTGAACGCAGGTGTAGTCAGGGTGGAGTGGGGAATCATTATGGCTACTGGAAGGGTTTCAGCCGGGGGTGACGAGCCATTTCCACAGGGGTTTGAAGGTTATGGTTTTACCGTCGATACTTTTTGTGTCTTCGTAATCCCACGTGATTATTTTGAGTTCGCCGCACCCTAACAGGTTTGATGCCTTTATGAGCGACCTGTACTCCCTCTTTTCTATTTCGTCGAAGGCGCTCGCGTAGGTGGCCTGTATGAGTTCGCTCACAGTGTGCCCCTCCTTTATGAGGAAATCCACCTCGTTCTGTTGGTAATCCTTAAAGTAAAATATTTCCCATTCGCTGTGTGAATAACTTTTTCTCCTATAGAGTTCTACGGCGACTAGGTTCTCCATTAGCCTGCCGAAGTTCTCAGTAGTTTTAAAGGAGAGCGCGTTTATGATGCCGTTGTCCACGGAGTAGACCTTTCTCGGTGAAAGCATCTGCTCCTTGAGCTTCGGAGAGTATTTGTTAAGCTCGAAAACCAGGTAGGAAGATGATAGGTAGTCCACCCAGTTTGACACAGTGGTCACCGACCTGAGGCCCAACACATTCTTTATCTTGTTGTACGAGATCTCTGAGGAGAAATTGGAGAGCAGGTAGTGTGAAAGCTCCTTTAGTTTCTTAGCGTACTTGATTTTGTATCTCTGAATCACGTCCTTCTCAACTATGTCGTTTACAAGTTGCAAGACGAACCTTCTACCGATGCTGATTCCCTCGGGGATTCCACCCATCTCTATGTATGTGTTAAGATACTCCTTAATTTTCGCGATTGAAGAGGTCAGGTAAACGTCCTCTCTTCTCGGCTCAAAGTCGTTAAAGCGGAGGTACTCCGTGAAGCTGAATGGGAAAAGCACGAAGTCCAGGTGCCTCCCCGTCAGGCGGGTGGCTAGCTCCCTTGACATCAGCGTCGCGTTGCTACCCGTTATAATTATTCTGTGGTTTGGCACAAGCCTTGAGATGAACTTCTCCCACCCGTATACGTTCTGAATTTCATCAAAGAGGAAGGTCTCCGTGTTGCCCTTAAGGGAATAAATCGCTTCAAGCACCTTGTTCATCTCGTTTGCGTTGAGGTCGGATAGCCTTTCATCATCGAAGTTGGTGTACCCAAAGTTTTCTCCCTTAAGAATTGAAAACGAGAAAACGGATTTACCCGTTCTCCTGAGGCCGGTGATTATCAGCGCGATGTTAGGTTTGAGGTAACCCGTAACCACGCTTTGATTCTCCCGTTCTATTATGTTTTCCCTTTTGAATTTTTCAATCATTTCGGCTTCCTGCTCTGCGATGACCGATTTTATGGCTTCAGTGCTCACCACAATAAGTGATGGTGAACACAGCCATATAAAGCTTCCATTATCAGTGTAAACTTTTTATTAAAAGCTTCCATTATCAGTGTAAAGATTTGCGTTTAGTGGATAATTATTGGCCACAACCATGAGTTTTGATTTGGCCAGCTCATCAATAAGCCACAATGGTTTCGGGAGTTTTTGTCGCTGAAATTGCACACCAAAACAACTACTACGCAAGTGGAACTGCATGGATCATGTAGATAAGATTTCATGCGAATCACCTCCTTATACCAGTACACGAACAGTTCCAAGAAGTCTACAAGCGGTGTGAAGGGTGTTTTCCTGGGATGTTGTTGTAAAAAACCCTTGTTCCTTGAGGTAACCAAAAAAGGCGCTCGACCAAACTCCTTAACCTGTTTGGTGAACGTGGTTTCTGAAACTAGCCCTTGTGACCGCCTCACATTACCACGATTCCCTATCCGTGAGGATCACAGGGTTACCCAGGCGTCTCTTTCTCAGCCTGTGCAGAAACCTGAGCGCGTTCTGGGTTGTTCTTGTTAGCGAAACACCTAACGAGATGGGTTTTCTTGTGCAGGTGTCAACCAGAACCCAAACATACAGCGGTAGTCCACGACACTTTGCAACTGTCTCGTCCACCGCGATAACCGAGTACTCACGTGACTTCGGGTTGAAACTAGTTTTGCCTTAACTGAGCCCACACTTCGATGCTCGACTTCGAGACGTATTCGGTAGACGCAAGAATACAGAGTTTCCAAGCGTTGCACTCCTAGGTTGCGCAGCGGGTTGCTGGGAGGTTCTACCAAGCACGGGAGCGCTTCTTCGACAGCCTTGCGAACAAGCCCAGGGTGAAGAAGCCTCACCGCTACCTTTCCTTGGTGTACCC
>NEXG01000037.1 GCA_003019535.1 Candidatus Marsarchaeota G2 archaeon ECH_B_1 | reverse complement strand
TTGGGTAACCTGAGAGTGTAGCGCCTGAAACTCAGGGTTCCGCTTCCTCAAATCCAAAGCGAGTTGTCTCAGTTCGGTTTTATTCATTGAGTGCTTGTTCTCCTCATACTCTTACTACCCAGCCTGCAAGAACGCGTTTAAAACTTCACACTATTTCAAGCTGGGACTTCAAGGTCCCCATCCGCCGCGGTGTTCAAAACGTACGCCGTACTCTCAAAGGCAAAAGCTTTTTATGCCTGAAAAGCTCAGGTGATGCGAAATGTCGGTCTTTAGGGCTGTGGTAAGAACTTTACAAGAAAATGGTCAAGACATGATGGCACCAGGTGTGATCATTTGGAGGGATCACAACGTAGACATAAGGAATCGTTCGATTGTGATTGTCGAGTCCAACCAAAAAGCGGTTGTTCGCATACAAGGCCAAATTCAAACGGTTCTTGATGCAGGCTCTCACAACCTTAACACACCCAACAATCCAGTTTCAAACTTCTTTGCGCGCCTTGCGTATGGTGGAAATGTTCCGTGGACTGTCGAAGTGCTTTTTCGTAAGCCTAGCTCGTTTAGAAGCAAGAAGCGCGGGTGTTTCGCAGTCTGCGGAGCTTATTCCGTTACAGTTTCAGGTTGCTTACTATTTTCAAGTGGTAGATCCGGCAAAGCTTGTACAGGCGGTGCAACTCAACGGCGCGTTTTACACTGTGAACGACCTTGCGCTTTACATGTCGCCCATAATAGACCAAGCGGTGTCTCAGGTGATCAACACCGTTTCGATAAAAGATTTGTACGCAAATCTGCACAAAATAAGCGAGGCTGTGACAGCGGCGCTCAGGCAAACTCTCGAGAGCTTGGGATAAACCTGCTTTTGAGCAGGGTGATGAGAATAGAACCCGAAGACGAAACGATGAGGAGAGTGATTCAGCTTAACGGAATTGGGCTGGATTTACAGACAGCGCTAAGAGCAAGGCTTGCGGAAATCATGGCCTTGAGGTCTGACCCTGCTGCCACAAACATGTTTCTTGGCATTCCGTTTTATCCGATAAACGTGTTACCATTCGGCGCGCAGCTACTTCAAACAAGCGCCCAACAAAGCGCACAAGCTCAAAGCGCTAACACAGCAACCCAAACACGTCAAAAAGAAGGTTCGCCTTGAAAAGGGAGGGACAAATGCCAGCGGACTCGCTGATTGCGCATCTTGTGGAAAATCCGTCATGGCGGCATCAAATCGTAAGAATTATAGGACAAGTGAAATATGGTGGAGGAGACTTTTTTGAAATACTAAAAACTGTGTCACAGATTAAACCGGCTGATAAAGAAGAGTGGTACAAGTCTTGGAACGATTTGGCTCATAGAAAAAGAGAACAGGCAAAAAGCGAACTGGAACAAGCGCATGTTTACACCGCAAGCTCGCTTTTTCTTAAAGCGAGCAACTACTATAGAATGGCCGATTTTTATCTTTCACTGGATGATCCAAGAGAACTACCCACCTATGATAAAATTGTGAATTGTTTTAAAAACGCATGGGTGGGTTTTGATCATCCTATTCAAGAAATCAACATAAAATTTCAAGGTGAAAGCTTTCCAGCGTACTTTCTTAAATCTGGTAAAAAAACGAAAAGAGCACCCACTGTGATTCTTATGGGGGGAGCAGACTCTGTAAAAGAAGAAAAATACTTCGGTGGGGCGCTTTCGTGTATTAAAAGGAAAATGAACTGTTTACTTGTTGACGGACCTGGTCAAGGTTTTCCGCTACGCCATTTAAAGCGTTATCTTATACACGATTACGAAAAATTTGTCTCCGCTGTGGTCGACGAGTTAGAAAAGCGCGAAGACGTGGATTCAAAAAAGATAGCGTATGTGGGCACAAGCCTTGGAGGCTACTTTGCAGGTAGAGCCGCGGCTTTTGAAGAAAGACTTGCGGCAGTGGTTATGTGGGGCGCGTGTTATGACGTTCTGTCAGACATTTACAATTATTTTCCACCAATCAGAGAAAGGATAAGAGCCATTCTCGATGTGAAAAACGATGATGAGGCAAAAGAAAAGTTACGCGAGTTTAACCTAAGTGGATTAGTCGAAAAAATAAGATGTCCGCTTCTTATAATTCACGGCGAAGACGATTATATTTGCTCTCCTACCGCGGCTCAAAAAGTGTTTTCTCAGGCAAAATGTGAAAAAAAGCTTGTAATGTACAAAAAAGATGAGCTAGGTTCTTTACACAGCCAGCACGATAACGCTGACGAAGTTTCGTCGCTAGTTTTCGATTGGTTGGCTGATACGTTTAAAAATAGTATCCCGAATTAATGAGTTTATGCCAACCACTAGAAAATTTGCCGATTTCGGAAAGAACCTGCCATACTACTGTATGGATACAATTCCTGATGGCGGAATGTGCCTTTCTGTGTTTCTTGTTATAACCCAAAAAACAACTGGACTCGTTCTTATGGGAAAGGTGAACCCAGAATTCGCCGAATGGGAGCATATTGGCGCGATCAATCGCGAAAGGCTTTTAAGAATTGCGGATAAGTGGATGCTTCCAGCAAGCCACTTTATCGTGTACGAGTCTCCTAATGACGCGGTAAAAAGAGTTTTGAAAGAACAACTTAGCATGCAAAATCTCGAGTTAAAGGGACCTTTTGTTTACTCTGAAGTGTATGACATAGAGCGCGCTAACATAAAAAACCATTGGGATTTGGAGTTTGTGTATACCGGTGAGCTTGAAAAGCTACCGCCACAAAATCCGGCGTGGAAAGAACTTGGCTTTGTTGACGTGAACGCACTAAACGACAAGGAGTTCGCAAGAAATCACCAAGACATTCTCGCAAACCTTGGTATTAGAAAGGTGAGCTACTAATATGGCAATAGACTTACACGTTCACTATGTTGACATTAGTGTTATTGAAGCGCTGAAATCTGAACCCATAACTTATGGTGTTAGAGTGAGCGAAGAAAGAGACGGATATTCGTTCGTATTCCCAAACGGAGAAAAAAGAATTATGCCATACGCGTTAACAAAAATTGATGACTACGAAAAGAGATCGGGTGTTGAGATATCAGTTTTATCTCCTTGGATTGAGCTATCACGTGGTGGTCTTGCAGAAGATGAGGCGGCCAAACTGTTCAAACTCGTGAATGAAGGGCTATTCAAAGCTTTCAAAAGAAATCCAAAAAAGTTTCTTTTTTTGGTAATGCCTCCACTTCAGCACACGAAACTCGCAACTTCATTACTCGAGGAATACGTGCAAAAAGGCGCCAAAGGTGTGTTTATAGGTACAAATGTCAACGGTGTTAATTTGGACGCAAATTTTCTTGAGCCAATATGGGATGCGGCCGAGCGTCTAAACGTCCCAATAGTGCTTCACCCTGTCAACGTGTTCAAAGACAGGCTTGAAAAATATTACCTTCAAAACCTTCTTGGCAACCCTTTTGACACCACAATCGCAGCTACGTCGCTCATTTTTGGGGGCGTTTTGGACAGGCATCCCAATCTTCGTGTGGTTTTGGTTCATGGAGGTGGTTACCTTCCTTGGGCAGTAGGACGTTTGGATCACGGTTATACAGTAAGAAGTGAAGCGAAAAGTTGTGCGCAAAAGCCAAGTTCGTATTTAAAAAGGTTTTACTATGACACAGTTGTTTACAAAGAAGAGATCCTTTCGGCGCTCATCCAAATGGTTGGAATTGAGCGAGTAGTTTTTGGCACAGACTATCCATTCGACATGCAACTACCCAATGCTTTGGACTTTGTAAAAAACACCGTAAAAGCTGGTTTTAAAGCGATCGCACAAGAAAATCCCAAAACTCTTCTTAGTGTGCAATAGAAAGCTCAAGCGGGAAATCCGTAAGCTTTCTGTTCCCATCTTTTGTTATTACAAATGGGTGGCCCAAAAATATGCCAAATCTCCCATCTGGCGTGATTGGGTTTGGTTCAAGCATGAGTGTCATGTTTGGCTTTAGAACAAACTCATACTCTTCAGCTTCCACTTTGTCTATATTAACCTCAGGTCCTTCGCTAGAAACCCCTAAACCGTGTAAAACAAGAGGCCTTGACTGGTATCCCTTTCTTCTAAAGAACTGCGCAGCCCTTCTTACATCTTCTAAAGTGTTTCCTGGCTTCAGTTGTTCGCGTATTGTGTTAAAGCCTTCTAGCACTATTTCGTTAAAGAATTTTATCACGCTAGGTAGTGGCTTTCCTACACAAACTGGGCTTCCTATTTGCGCCTGAAACCCTTTGTACTCCACCGCGATTTCGTTGATAATTATATCGCCTTCTTGTATTTTCCTTCCTGACGGATAAGGATTACCAAACACAAGATTTGGATTCGACATGGGCGTCGAGCCAATTATAATAAAGTTGTAGTTCGCTCCGCGCTCAAGTATTGTTTTCGCAACGGTAGCTTTCAGCTCGTACTCTTTTACACCTGGTTTTGCGCTTTCAATCAGCGCTTGTAATGCTGCATCGCAAATTTTTGCAGCTCTTTCGATCGCATCGAGTTCTTCTTGGCTTTTAATACACCAAAGTTCATGGAACGGTCCTTTGATTAGTTCAAAACGAACATTTGGAAGCTCTTTAACAAGCGTAAGATAGTGGTTCACTGGCATGAATTCGTGAAAGCGGGAGTCACATTCAGTTATTCCAATCCTTCCTTGGGTAAGCCCTATTTCCTTTAGTATTTGGGCTATGACTTCACCAAACTTTCCTTTTTTTGAATGCCTGACGTCTTTCACAAAAGAATATCTTCTTACTGCTTCTATGTGAGTGCCTCCCATAGAGTAAATGAGTGTAGGTTCTGCGTTTAATGGAAAAACGAGATACACCGCCATGCTATGCCATTCTGTGTAGTGACCTGTGAGCCATCCTACCCCATAACAAGTGCTCCAGTGGTTTGGTCCACCACATACTATCAAGCAGCCGTACCCTTGTTTTTTCATGTATTCCCGCAGTAAACTGTGCCTTCTTTTATACTCTTCGTCTGAAAAGCGTTCATATATTGCGTCGTTATAGTATGGACTACCTGTAAGGTCAGAAAAGTTCTTTGAATCATCAAGCGAATTTCTAATACTACTAAAATCTGGCATTTTGATTTTTAATTTATGAGAAAATTTAAGTTTATTCCATAGTAAGCGAGTAAGGATTTCCGAATGTGTTAAGGTGCAACTTGCTTTTTAAAGGTTTTACCGTTTTCTTTCTTCCCAGTGGCTTTTTTGCGGGATATCCAATTCTGATCACAGCAGCAAGATGGTAGTTTTCAGGCAATCCAAGAAGCTTTTTCACTTTGTTGTAAACATGATAAGAGTAAAATGTGGGGCTCATCCCAAGACCCTCTGCTGTTGCAGCAAGCCACATATAAGATATACATGTCCAAGCGGCTATACTTGAAAAGGAAAGTTTCATGTTGCCCGTCTCAGCTGGGTTATCCACGTCTTTATAACAAACGGCGATTAAATAGCTTGCGGTTTGCAGAGCGGTTTTGTTACCTTGTACCCTTTTTTCGATCTCTTCGTCGTTTAAATTCGGGTAAGTTTCTTTAAGAACTTGCCTTCTTGATTCAAGCTTAAGCTCTGTTAACGCTTCACGGATTTTCGGATCCTCAATTATTATGAATTCCCACGGCTGGTAGTTTTCTGGGGAAGGTGCCATGTTTCCAGCTTCTAAAATTTTTAAAATCTTTTCTTTTGGCACCATCTGCTTAGTAAACGCTCGGCATGCGACCCTTTTTCGAATTGCCTCATATAAGTCCATAATGTTGTGAATATTTTCGGTTGGATAAAAAGTTTAAAAAGGTTTAACTAGAGAATGTGGTGTTAGTAGGATGGCAGCTTGTTGGAGGAGAACCGAATTCTTGTGGTACGTACTCTTGAATCGCCATTATTAGCTGTTGGTTCACCCAAGGTTGGCATGGGTAATTGAACGGCCCTAAGGCCTTTAAAGCTTGTAGCTCGAAGTATCCGTTTATTACGCCATAAGGCTTAACTGATGAGTTGGGTAATGGTTGTGAATTCACGCCGTTGATTATCATGAATTTGTTTGTGTTTTCAAAGATATTTTGTATAGAAAGTGGCCCAAGCAGGTTAAAGTTACCATAAGGCCAGTAAGTCATGTGTTGAGGATAGAAGTACGTCACATACTGGATTTCAGAAGGCGGTGTTAGCGGTAGCTGTTGTTCTTCGTACTTTATAGCAAAGTTCGGATGTAAAATGAAGTATCTCTGCGCTTCGTAGATCGCTTCGATAAACTTGATTAGCACCTGCTGGTTGTGTGGATTACTCAACCAATCATCTCTTACTGCGTAGCACACTGAAAGCACGTTTATCGGAGTGTAAAACAGCACATGAAATGGTCCATTCTGAGCTGTGTTGTTCACAGATGGTGAGGAAAGATCTGAAAGAATAAAGTCATCCACCGTTATCGCTTGTACCACATTTGTTTCAAGATCGTGAACTCTTGCGATGTTACCACCAGAAGCTCTAAGATAAACAGAGTTTGGATTCGGCCCTACGGAGTTATAAGGAACGCCTGAAATGTTAAGCCAGTACTGGTCGAGTGCGCGTGTTTCCGAACCTGGACCAAAATCGTCTACGGCCTTTCCTATCAATTGTTGTGGTTTTGTTATATTTTGACCAGCAATCATCAAAAACGTGCCACCGATTGCATAGCAAGCGACTACCGTTGTTTGCTCTCCCTGTGCTACACCTTCCCATTCAGACGTTGCGCTAACAAGAGCTATGTCTTGCTGACCCGATACAAGACCCTTATAAGACAAAGGAGGTGCATCGTAGTACGTAGGAATAACGTTTATTCCTTCTTGCGCTAGGATATGGCTATACGCGTATAAGTCGGAGACGTCGCTTTCGTCCAAAGAATCTGGATAGCCTACCCTTAAGGTTATTGTTTGGGGCGTGTAAACAGCCGATTTTGCTGAAGTTGCGGCCAACGCCACGATGATTATCGCTAAAACGACCGCAACACTAATTGGAATAAATCTAGTATACACCATCGGTAACTGTCTACTATATTGATCAATTTATACTTTTCGGTAACTTTATGATGGTGTCCGGATAAGACTTCATCCATGTCACCTCCACTCAATGTACCAGTGCACGAATAGTTCTAGGAAGTCTACGAGTGGTGTGAAGAGTGTTTTCCTAGGGTTTATGTTGTTGTAGAAAGCCCTCGACCTATCCTTGAGGTACCCGAAGAATCGCTCCACCAACAGAGCTACGCAACCCAAACGTCTGGTGAACGTGGTTTCTAAAACCAGCTCAGGTCACAGCCTCACGGTACCATGGCCCCCGATCCGTTAGGATCACAGGGTCACCCACACAGGCACCTCCCCCTCAGCCTGCGCGGAAATCTGAGCGCGTTCGCCGTGGTCCTTGTGAGTGAAACACCCAACCAGACAGATGGGTTGCCTCGTGTACGCGTCCACAGCAACCCACACCTACAGCGGTTGGCCCCCTACACTTCACCACAGTCAACAGCGATGAATGAATACTCACGTGGCTTTGGGTCGAAGCTCAGCTTCTCCTCAACCTTTCTCATCCACCCCTCAACACACGACTTCGAGACTGACTCTGAGAGTAGACCAAATAAGCTAGATGTTTTTCTGAGGCTTAGCCCAAAGGCGTTTAGGAGCACAGCCGTCACCTTGAGCTCGAACCTCTTCTTGTTCCTCACGAAAACATTTAAATTCCTAAAGAATGCAAAGACATCCGTGGTGGGCTCCACGGTTGGTCGCAAAACTCAATTCCGTGGCGCCCACCACTTAAGTCTTATCCGGACACCCAGTGTGTTGCATAATTAATAGGCCTCGGTCATACTTCTCATAATATTATAATAATGGACCTTCATTGCTATCTCCTGAGCTATGTATTCAGGTCTCCTTCCCTTTATGATTTCACCCATAACCCTCTTTAGACCTGAGAAACATGTTTCCACAACCCATCTCCTGCCATAATTATTGTTATTTTTCCACTCACTCTCTGATGTTCTTCTTATTTCTCTTGCTATTCTTGCCCTGTAGGGAGAACCCCTTGAAAGCGTGGAATAGTTCTTCCTCACTGGCTGGAGTGATAGCCTTGCCACAAAGAGCATTGTATATGCTCTTTGAATCGTATGCCTTGTCACCGTAGAGTTTTGATATTTTCTCTCTTATTCTATTTACAAGATTCAGTGCTTCCCTTGAATCATGTATGTGCTCATCTGCTATTGAAAAAGTCAACGCCCTTATTTCATTGATATCAACAATAACATGCAGCTTCACCCATCCATCACTTTCTATCCCTTTTCCATTTATCTCCAAGGTAATCCCCCCTTATTGTTATCTTGAACCCAGTTGAATCAACTGCACACTACACATTCTCAGAGTTATTCTCTGTATTCACGACTTTCATGTTCCTTATCCTCCTGAATATATTTGTGTAATGGATTGCATTCAAACCCATAATACCTGAGAATATTTTCAGAATGGATTCAAGAGATCTGAATGGTATGGAATAATTGGACCTGATTTTCGCAAGGAAATTTATGAGAGCATCAGGCACCTTGAAGGGCCTCCCTCTCTTGCATTTATTTTCTTCTTCTAGGGAATTCTTCCATTTGGAGAGGGAATTTGTATCCAGTAAACTAAACATCCCCTCAACAAGGGACTTGTTGTACTTACTCCAATCTCTAACAGATGACCGATATCCTAATATTCCTTCCTTTAATTTATCATTGATTGGGGGGTTGTTCATAAATCCCCAATCAACCCATAATATTTCAATGTCTGTTATACGTCAGACATTATGCAACACACTTCCGGACACCATCAACTTTATAAGAAAATTTATATCTTAGTTTCAAAAATATATCATCGTGCCTAGAACCATTGCAATGATTGGGTTAGTGATTCTTTTAATCGGTGCAATTATCGGCTTTGTTGGTGCAGTTTCACCTGTTTCTGCAGTTGCTCAGAAGCCTGTAACGATTTATAACAACGTGCTAACAATAGACCCAAACGATTATCAGTCACACAGCGTTGTTCTGACAAAGGGTCAGACAATCAACGTCACCTTCTATCTTGACAACCAAACGATCTTTTTTGTTTACATAATGAATCAGAGTCAGTACTATGTGTTTTACAACTGTGCACCCACTTGCCACCAGCCGCTTTTAGGTGGTAATGGCACTTTCTGGCAACAAGCTAATGAATCTGAACCAGCACTTGTTAATATGTCAGTGAGTCCCTCATCACCATTTAAATACACCTTTACAGCGCCTGCAAACGAAACATACTATATAGTGCTTGACAATAGCATCGGTCCAAAGTGGATAGACTATTTGTATTCTAACGGAACTTCGGCCACTGGAACTCTTGTGATCACTGGTTTTACAAAAGTTACTGAACAAAGCACGAACTGGCCACTTGTGGTACCAGGAGTAATTATTCTACTCGTCGGTGGAGTTATATCTACGATTACATGGGAAGGTAAAAAGAGTGAGCAACAAAAGAAAAGCTAGACATTCTCAACTTTATTTCTTTTTTGTTTGAATTTCATTATACTTAGGCGCCTATAATCGCTAAAAAGTTTTAACGAAAAACTAAATAACCTATTAAAGATTATTTTTTGAGATGTCGCCATGGCGATCTTATCAATAAAAAGTGTGCAACCAGAAAAGTACAAAGACACAGGCTTAAGTAAGAAAGAGCTTTTGGAAATGTGGAGGAAGATGGTTCTTATAAGGAAGTTCGAAGAAAAAGTGGAAGAACTCTTTCTTGTAAAAAAGCTTCTTAAAGGACCAGCACATCTTTACATCGGCGAAGAAGCTGTTGCCACTGGTGTGATTAGCGCTCTCACAAATGATGACTTAATAGTATCACACTATAGAGGACATGGCCATGCCTTGGCGCGCAGGGTTCCGCCGCGCTATATAATGGCCGAGCTTTTTGGAAAAGCGACTGGCACTTGTAAAGGTGTTGGCGGTTCTATGCACTCACCAAAGTATCCTGAACTAAATCTAATGTACGCGACCGCGATTGTTGGTAGTGGAATACCAATTGCTACAGGAATGGCTTTGGCCATAAAAATGAAAAAAGAGAATCGAGTCGTGACCGCGTTCTTTGGCGACGGTGCGGTGAATAGCGGTGCCTTTCACGAAGGAGTGAACATGGCCGCTATTTGGAAAGTGCCTCTCCTTTTGGTTTGCGAAAACAATCAGTACGCGATTTCTATGCGTGCGGATAAGGCAACCGCTGGTCCTGGAATTGCGAATAGAGCCGAAGCGTACGGCATAACTGGTGCAGTTGTCGATGGAGACGATGTGATCGCTGTGTACATGGCCGCAAAGGATTTGATTCAAAGGATCAAAAACGGAGAAGGTCCTATGCTTTTAGAATGCCGCACGTACAGGATTAAGGGACACGGTGTGTACGACCAGGCTCAGTATAGACCACAAGAAGAAGTGGAGTTTTGGAAAAAGAGGGACCCAATTTTGCTGTACAAGGATTGGCTTATAAAGAGTGGCGTTGCAACTGAAGAAGAGCTCAAAGAACAAGAAAGGAAAGTTCAGGAAGAAGTGGAAGAAGCGGTTAGCTTTGCGGAGCAAAGTCCTATGCTTTCACTTAATGAGCTATCGAATTTTGTCTACGCGTGACCGAAAATGGGCACAATAGAAATGACTTTTGGTAGCGCGATAAGGCAAGCCCTAAGGGAAGAAATGTCAAGAGACCCTGACGTTTTCCTTTTGGGTGAAGACATAGGAAAGTATGGCGGCGCGTTCAAAGTCACGATGGCGCTTATCGATGAATTTGGTCCTGAACGTGTGATCGACACGCCAATTTCTGAGGCGGCGATTGTAGGCGTGGCTTTAGGAGCCGCTTTAATGGGTAAAAGGCCTGTTGCGGAAATTATGTACATGGATTTTCTTCAACTTGCTATGGAACAACTGGTCACTCAAGCTGCACGCGCCAGATTTTTGAGTGGCGGAAAGCTAGAAGTTCCAATGACAGTGCGCACTCAGTATAGCTTAGGTAGAACATATGGTCCTCAGCACACGCAATTTTTCCCTTCATGGTTTTTCCAAGCTCCTGGGCTTTATGTCGCTTTNCCTTCTACGCCAGCCGATGCAAAAGGGCTTCTAAAAAGCGCGATACGCGGAAGAAATCCAGTGTTGTTCATTGAATGCGGAGCGCTTTACACCACTTCAGGACCAGTTCCAGAGGAAGAGTATCTAACCCCCTTTGGAAAAGCGAGCGTAAAAAGAAGCGGAAATCACGTAACACTCGTTGCGTTTTCAAGAGTTGTGTTGGAAGCGCTCAAGGCAGCAGAAGAACTTAGTGAAGAAGGAATAAACGTAGAAGTGATAGACCCGCTCACAATACAACCGCTTGACAAGGAAACAATCGTAAACTCAGTAAGGAAAACTCACCGACTTGTTCTTGCTTCAGACGATTTTGCCATTGGTGGGGTTGGTTCGGCGGTTGTATCCGCGATTCTTGAAGACGTGTTTTACGAACTAGAAGCGCCAATAAAAATAGTTGGCTCGCCGCCTTTTCCAGCGCCAAGTAACTATGTTTTAGAGCAACAATACATGGTAAACAAAGAAAAAATAAAGGAAGCTATAAGAGATGTTGTTAGTGCCTAAAACTCACTTTAAAAACTCGAAGGCAATGGGTCTAACTAGGCTTGCGTCGCCACCTACTATCTTAAGCGGTATTGCCGCAAACATTATTCTTCTTCCTAATATTTCACCTACCTGCCCACCAATGTATTCTATGACGCCTATTCTGTTTCTTAGTAGCGTTTTGTGTACATAAAGGAAGGGATATTGCTTTCTGAACTCTTCCATAGAAGTGATTTTTATTGGCATTATGTCCTTTCGAATTTCTGCTAGTGCCGTTTGATATGGATGATCCACCGAACCAAAGTCGACAGCTACTGCTTTTACTTTTTTCTTGACTAACCAATCAGCGGCCTCTGGAACTAGTCCAGGATGTTTTACCATGTATGTCTCTTCTGTGCTAAACTTTTTGTACCAACCAGTGACGATCACCACTATGTCTCCTTCTTTTATTTCTGGTTTTGCTTTTTCCAAATCCTCTGCGGTTATTTTTTCTAGCTCGTTCTTTGGTATGTTTAGTATCACAGCCTCACCAAAGTACGTTGAGAGAGGCATTTTGTCAATAGTCGGACCATCTTCAAGGTCATGGTACGGCGCGTCTATGTGGGAGCTTGTGTGAAAAGTGAGGTTGTCCACCATCCATGTAGCCAAACCATGTTGGCCAAAATAGCCCACTCTGTACCACTTGACATCGGGAAAATAAGGCCATACATACGTTATTCCTGGGCCAAAGGGCTGTGCAAGGTCATATATTTTGTATTTCTCTTCTGGCATGGCGAATAATTTTATATTATAGAATATTTAAATGTTTGGTAACTTTGGGAAAGAAAAATGATTGACTCAGGAATTTTTCCGAGATTTTCTGATAAAGAGTTTGAGCGAAGAGACTTTCTGGTAAAGCAAATGATGAAAAGAAAGCGGGTAGATGTCCTTTTGATTTACAGTTCTTCTCAAAGCGATTTGTCAGTTAACTATCTTTCTGGATATTTGGCTCTTAGACCAACTTACTTAGTTTACCCATTAGAGGGTGAACCCACTCTCATACTACACTTTAGAAATCACATGCCGTGCGCAAAAGAGATGTCTGTTATAAAAAACATAACTTGGCACTTTAATGATCCATTAAGTTCATTGTTGCAAATCATCAAGTCGTTAAAGTGTTCTAGTATTGGAGTTGTGGGAAATAACATTCCATATGCTCATCTAAACGCACTAGAACATTTGACTGGCTATAATTTTGTTGTCGTCACAGAAGATTACAACTGGATTCGATGGATAAGAAGCGAAGAGGAAATAGATTGGTTTAAAAAAAGCGCTCAACTTACGGATTTAGCGATGGAAAAACTTGAAAAGTCGATAAAAGTTGGTGTTTCTTTGCACGAATTAAACGCACTTATGCACTCGGCCTTTCTTGTAAAAGGAGGACAACCCGTGTTAAATTATATTGCAGCAACGAACATGCACGAGCCAAAACTTTTTGTGCCTTGGCAATTTCCAACAGATAAAACACTTCAAAAAGGGGATGTGGTTATAACCGAAATCAGCGTGGGATATTACGGTTACGCCTCACAAATGCACAGACCATTCGCTGTCCAACAAAATCCAACGCGCTTGTATCAAACTCTGTTCGAAGTCGCATTGGAATGTTTTGAACGAGTTTCTAAGGTTTTAAGGGATGGCGCTACAGCGCAAGATGTTGTTGAAGCTTCGTCGATAATTGAAGAAAGGGGATTCACAATTTTTGATAGCGTTTTGCACGGTGAAAATGGTAAGAATCCAGAAATCGGAATAGCAAGTAGCGAGCACCCTTTAAAACCTTTTACCTTTAAAAAGAACATGATTGTCACAGTTCAACCAAATCCAGTGACTCACGACCTTAAAGCTGGTTTGCAATTGGGCTCTACTGTAGTAATAAGAGAAAACGGTGTAGAAAACCTAAGCTCATACCCCTTTAACTTTCCAGTTTGTGGATAAACCGCATTGTAACCTTTAAAAAGTTAAAGCGTTTTAACAAAAAACTCGAAAGTTACAGAAAGACTAAAACAGAACTTCCCTGCAGCATAAAACTTTAAAAAATAGGTGTCCTGAACACTTTGTAAAGTATGGTCCGCACTGTGTCTATTCGATGGTGTCCGGATAACGCTTCTCCACGCCTGGATACAGAGGTCACCGCGCTCTAATCTGGACACTATCGTCTATTCAGAAAAAATCTTTTTAATAAGCAAATCGATTAAACCTGTGGTTTTCAAAGTGAAATTCGGTGTGCTTATGTTCAATTGGGAACCTTTTTCGTACAATCCGAAAATGTATGAACAGGTTGCCACAAAGGCTGAAGCGCTAGGCTATGATTCGTTTTTTGTCACAGATCATTTTATGCGTCCCCATGCAGAGGGAAAAATAGAGCCTAAAAGACATTCCACGCTAGAAGCGTGGAGCCTCTTATCATATTTGGCTTCGAAAACAAAGTTGATAAGGCTTGGCACGTGCGTCACTCCTATACCTCTCAGAAGCCCGCAAATACTTGCAAAAACTGTGGCTACGGTGGACATCCTTTCGGAAGGAAGGGTCATTCTTGGGGTTGGCCCGGGTTGGGATCAACAAGAATTTGAGGCTTATGGAACTTGGTATGACCATGCCGTAAGAGTCGAAATGACAAAAGAGGGTGTGGAGCTTATAAAAAAACTCTGGACGCAAGACGTTGTGAATTACGAAGGTAAATATTATAAAGCAAAAAACGCTGTGTTAGAACCTAAGCCCGTGCAATCGGGTGGACCGCCTATTTGGTTTGGAGCAATTAGGGATAGAATGTTAAAGCTAGCCGCTGAACTGGGAGACGGTTGGATTCCAGGACGTGCAGTTGGGGCTACACTTGAACATTACGCAAAGAGCGCACCAAAGCTACGCGAATACCTAAATAGGTTAGGAAAAACCAAATTCACTTTTGGTGTAATGGGTTATTTTATTGAAAAGGGTGCGTCTACCGCTTTACCCGCTATTGGATATATAGACGAGGCTGTCAAGCTCATCGAAGAGTACAAGAAGAATGGTTGCGAGTATTTAGTTGCTTCTTTCTTTCCCGTAGAAAAGTACATGGAGCTTATGACAAGGTTTTGGAAAGAGATAGTGCCATCATTCAGTTAACGCGAGATAGCAAAATTTTGAGAGTTATGAGCAAAAAATTTAAGATTTTAAAGTTCACAAAGCGTTGCAAAAAAGGTGAGTAGCTTGTTAGAGCACATTCCAAAGACTATGAAAGCGGTGGTTTATCCCAGACCAAATGAATTCGAGATCCGTGAAGTCGATGTGCCAATACCTTTTAAAACGCAAGCGCTCGTTAAAATAATGTCTTCCACGATCTGTGGAACAGACCTAAAGATTCTAGCTGGTGAGTTTCCAGGTGTTAAATTCCCGCATATACCTGGGCATGAGTGGAGCGGTGAGGTTGTTCAGGTCGCTGAAGACGTGGACGAGTTAAAACCTGGTGATAAAGTTGGAGAGGAACCACATGTTGGTTGCGGTAGATGTAGAAGATGTTTAGAAGGTTTGTACAACCTTTGTGAAAACTACGGTAATATTAAGAAAGGTCACGCACATATCGGATTTACTGTGAATGGTGGTTTGGCACAATACTGTTGTGTTTCAATCAAAGCTCTTCACAAACTTCCTGATAACGTAAGCTATGATGAAGGTGCTTTTACAGAAACTGTGGGAGTTGCGCTTTACGCCATTGAAAGGGCAAACTTAAGACCTGGCGAGAGCGTGCTTGTAATTGGACCTGGTGCGATAGGTTTGGCTGCCACTCAAATAGCGCGTGCAAACGGCGCGTCAAAGGTTGTATTGGCTGGAACGCGTGACGAAAGGCTGAAACTTGGCTTAGAGTTAGGAGCGGATGTTTTGTTCAACGTGAATAAATCGAACGATCCTATAACCGACCTTAAGTCTATTTTTGATGGTGCTGGGCCAGATGTCGTGATTGAAGTGGCTGGTACGGAATCAGCTGCTGAGCTGGCAATAAGAAGTGCAAGGCGTGGAGGAAGAGTTGTTCTAGCAGGATCTACATCTCCAGGGAGAAGGTTAAGCGTAGACCTTAGCGTAATCGTAAGAGGACATTTAGACGTTTTAGGCTCTGTTGCCAATCCAAAATGGGTTTGCCAGAAAGCGGTCGAACTGATTGCAAAGGGCCATGTAAAGGTCAAACCACTTATAACCCACCACTTTAAACTGGACGAATTTGGAACTGCTCTTAAAACCTTTAAGGAAAGAGAAGGGGGGGCTTATAGGGTTATGATTCATCCCAACTCTTGACTATGAATTCACCACTCCAAGGTATTTTTTTGAGCTTAATTTTGTGCTTTTTTAACACATCGTGTAAAGCGTTCACTAGTGCTGCTAACCCGCCTATCGTTCCACCTTCTCCAACACCTCTTGCACCAAGAGGATTGGTTTTTGCTTGCGTGTTGTAAAACTCAGTTTGCACGTCAAAGCTTTCGACAGCGCTTGCGATCAAATAGTTTGAAAAGTTCGTGGATATCGGGATGCCTTCTTTTGTGTAAACCATTCTTTCAAAAAAAGCGTTAGAAAAAGCGTGAACGATTCCTCCTATCAACTGGCCATGCACTTCTTCTTCGCTAAACAAATTACCCACATCATCAAGCGCAAAATACTTGATGACGCGTACTTCCCCAGTTTCTTGATCAATTCGCACAATCGCTAAGTGTGCCCCATAAGAGTAAGTAGTTTCGTTACCGCTGTACACAACTTCTTCGGAAAGAATTTCGCCCGTTTTCTCAAAATAACACTTGGAAATTTCAAAAATGTGCGCTTTATTTCCTTTGTCATCGTAAACAAATCCGTCTTGCAATTTTATTGAATCCACTCTGCTGTCCCACAACTTTGAACAAAATTGTGCGATCTTTTTTACCAGATTTTCGCATGCTAATAAAACCGCTGAACCGGTCATTACCGTAGTTCTGCTACCAAAGCTTCCAACACCGTTTTTAAGTGCGTCTGTGTCTGCGAATTTTACAACTATATGGTCGTTTGATATTCCTAGCGTTGAACGAACAATTTTTTGAACAACAGGTGTTATATTTTGTCCGTAAAAAACTGCTCCAACGTAAACGTCAAGTTCACCAGAGGGATTTAGAATCACTTTTGCGCCTTCTATACCTTGCCCGCCAGTGTCTTCAAGATACAGAGCCATCCCTATTCCGACATCCTGCGTTTGAGCAACAATTCTTTCATATTTTGATTTAAAAACGCTTAGTAGGGTCTCAAAATCACAATCGACAATCTTTACTCCAAGACCGTTGTCATAAGGTAAATCGCTTTGTGTTATGAGATTTATTCTTCTTAACTCTAGCGGGTCGATGTTAAGCTCGGTCGCAGCCTCGTTCATAACCCTCTCGATAAGAAGAATTGCTTCAGGCCTTCCATTTCCTCTTACAGGCCCCGCTGGCGTTTTGTTTGTAAAAACTGAAGTGGCATTCACCTGTAAGTTTGGCACTTTGTAACAACCAGTGAGTAATCTTGTGCCTCGTAAAAGCGCTCCTAGATTAGACACCCATGGTGCCCCGCAGTCGATAAGTATGTCTGCATTTAACGCAATAAACTTGCCATTTTTCAGAAACTCGGCTTTTGCCTTAAGTACGCTGTCTCTTGTGTGATTAGAAGTTATGGTTTCTTCGGTTCTAGTGGCGCTCCAAAACACTGGAAGCTTTAAAAGTTTAGAAGCAAGACAAACAAGGATTTCTTCTGGGTAAGCAGGCCCTTTGCTACCAAAGCTTCCGCCTATTCGTGGCACAACTATCTTAATTTGTTCCGACCTGAGCCTCAAAGCCTCACATATTATTCTTCTAGTTTCAAAGGGCATCTTCGTTGGAATAACAGCAACAATTTTTTCATCATCTGGATAGATAAAGCAACCACGGGTTTCAATCGGTGCGGCTACTTGCCTTTCAATCCTAAGCTCCACATCGACTGTTAAATTCCCTTTCGTACTTGGATTTCCTTGAGAAAAGCTTATGGACGAAGCTATGTTCGAACCATAGCTTTCAAGCACAAGAATTTTGTCGGACATGGCTTCTTCAGGTTGTATTACAGGTGTGAGTGGCTCGTATTCAACTACAAACTCTTCGATCAAATCCGCACAAATGTACGGATCTTTTGCGACAACCATTGCCAATGGTTGGCCAAAGTAAGTCGTTTTGTGTTTTGGTAAGATTGGGACTCTCCAAGGAGCTTGACCAATTGGTCTTAGACTTGTAGTCGGGCCTATTTCGTTGGTCAAATCGCTAACTTCTTTTGCAGTTAAAACCAGCTTCGACTTTTGTTTAACGCTTTGCGGAACATCGATTCTTAAAATTTTTGCGTGAGGATATGTGCTTCTTAAAAATGCAGCGTACAAAACTTCTCTATTCGTAAAATCCCCAACGTAATTTTCGAGCGAATGATCTCGCATACTCTAAAAATGAACATTAGTTTTATAAACTTTCCAAAACCTCGCCCAAGCGGGGATTCCAAAGGCATAAATACGCACGCAAAGAATATTTGACAATGCGGTTAAGAGCCTACCGCTACAGAGCGTACTCTTCGAAAACCATGGCGAGCTGAAAACCCAGCTCGAAATAGCATGTAAACTGTACAACACACGCCGAACAAGAAGAGTATGAAAGGAACAAGCGTACGATGAACAAAACCGAGCTTCGACAACTCGCCTTAGACCTAAGAAAGCAAAACCCCAAGTTTCAAGCTCTACACTCTCAAGTTACCCAACAAGTAGCTGAAAGGTTCTACGAGGCGCGGAAACGCCTCTTTGAAGGGCTTTCGAACAAACCCAAGAAAAAGAAACCTCACCGCTACCTTTCCTTAGTGTACCCTCAGAGTGGTTGGAGGCTTTCTGATACAAGAGAAGTTGGACAACGCAAAAACAAAAAGAAAAAGGCTAGACTCTACTTAAGCAAAATAGGCTTCTTCACTTTAATCCTCCACAGGGAGTTCCCAGAGAGCCAGGTGTCCCAGGTATGTGTTAAACTCAACCCTTCAGGCAGAATCCACGTGATATTCCTAGTGGAGGAGCCAGAGAGCCAAGTTCAGCCTTCGAAGGAGCCCAAAACAGTTGTGGGTGTTGACTTGGGGATAGCGAGGCTTGCAACTCTCTCCGATGGGCGCTTTCTCGAAAACCCAAAACCACTTGAGCGCGCTTTGGAAAGAATCAGGGTGCTACAAAGGTCACTATCAAGAAAAAGGTTTCTCTTAAAGAACTGGCTTAAAACAAAGACGAAACTTGCTAAGGAACACGAACATGTTAAGCATTTCAGGCGTGATTTGTTCTTCAAACTTGGGGTTCTACTTTCACAGGAGTACGACCTGTTAGTGCTAGAGGACTTAAACGTTCAGGATTTGGTTCAAAATGGAACCAAAAAGAGGAGGATGAGGTTGTACGACTCCTCTTTTTCAGAGCTTAGGAGAATCTTAGAGTGGCAGTTTGTGAAAAGAGGGAAACAGGTTTTACCTGTCCCAGCGTACAACAGCTCGCGCGAGTGTTTTCTCTGCGGAAGAATCAACTAGGATTTAACTTTAGAAGGCCGAATCTTTCGCTGCCCCCACTGTGGGTTTACCTTGGATCGAGATCTTAACGCTTCTTTGGTTCTTTTAAAAAGGTCAGGGTGGGTGCCACCCGCTGCGCCTGAGAAGCTTCGCCCACTACCTCCTCTTCCCTGTTTAGGGTTAAAGAGGAGGCATGGTGGGGCAATGATTCAGGAAGCTCCCGCCTTCAGGCGTGGGTAGCTCACTTTTGTATGTCGAATCTCAATTTAAAAACCTTTTTATAGGACTTAATGAAAAAAGCTTGAGAGCTATGGCTTTAGAACAAAAAACCGTCAGTACATTTAAACAAATACTTAAAATCGAAGGTATAAGTAAAAGCTTTGTCAAAGATGGTAAAAAGGTGCAGGTTTTAGAGGATGTTAGCTTCGAGGCCAGAGAAGGAAGCTTTGTTAGTATAATAGGACCTTCTGGTTGCGGAAAAACCACTTTACTAAGAATAATCGACGGTCTTGTAAAGCCCGATAGTGGCAAAGTTCTTTTTAACGGTAAGCCTGTTACTTCTCCGCCCCCTAAAATGGGATTTGTGTTTCAGCAGTTTGGGTTACTTCCTTGGCGAACTGTTAGAAAAAACGTTGAATTTGGCTTGGAATTAAGGGGTGTTAATCCAGAAGAAAAGAAAAAAATTGCGGAAGGATATATTAAATTAGTTGGATTAGAAGGTTTTGAAAATCATTATCCCCACGAGCTTTCAGGAGGAATGCAACAACGCGTTGGCCTTGCACGAGCGCTTGCAATCGATCCAGATGTTTTGCTTATGGATGAACCTTTTGCGTCTCTTGATATGCAAACGCGTGAATTGTTTCAGAGAGAGCTTTTAAAGATTGTCAAGGGTGCATTACCAAAAACCACACTCTTTGTGACGCACAACATCGATGAAGCAATATACCTTTCAGATGAAATCGTGTTGATGACTGCAAGACCTGGAAAGGTGTACGAAATCATAAAAGTTGACCTTCCACAAGAGCGCTGGAAAGAAGATATTAGGGCACATCCCGAATTTATACGACTAAGACAGAAAATCTGGAAGTTTCTTGAATCTCAAATCATTGAAAAGGAAATGGGAGAGAACGAAAGTGGAAAGGCGTAACTTAGTTGCACAAGAAGTTATAGTAGAACAAAGGGAAAGTTGGATAGATCTAAACACAATTCAAGCGAAAGTGATTTTCACAATTGTTAGCATACTTCTTTTCGGAGCAATTTGGGAGCTTGCCGCAAAACTGATAAACAACCACGTAATACTTCCCACACCAATTTCGTCTTTTAAAGCGCTTTACCTGCTGATTCAAAACAAAATTCCACTAGGCGCAGCGGGTGTTGGCTCCTTTGAATCCATGTTACTTCAAACACTTGAGATAACCGCGATTGGCTTTTTGCTAAGTAGCGCTGTGGGAATTCCTGTCGGTTACTTAATAGGAAGATGGAGAGCGGCCGAAGCGATAATCGATCCTTGGATCAATGCGCTTTACGCAATACCAATGGTGGCGCTAATCCCACTTCTTTACTTTGGTTCTGGTTCGCTTATTCCTGTCAGTGTTTTTGACTATCAAGGAGACCTTTTGCCGGACGTTTTAGTGTCATTTATTATGACGGTTTTTACGATAATAATCAACACATATCAAGGTGTGAGACTTGTCAGCAACTCTTTAGTCGAAGTCGGAAAGGCTTTTGGCGCGAGTGAAAATCAGTTGACGCGTCATGTGGTAATCCCTGCGGCGCTACCAGATATCGTCGCTGGTATGAGACTAGGGCTTGGGAGAGCTCTTCTTGGCGCGATAATCGCTGAAGCGTTGCTCAGCACTAATGGCCTTGGATATACGATGCTTGCGTTTCAATCGATTTTAAACACACCGTATATGGTTGCGACAATTATGGTCATAGCATTTATTGGTTTTGTTCTGCTACAAACTCCAAAACTCATAGAAAGACGGCTTTTTAAATGGAAAGAAACTGAAAGAATTAAGAGGGGAGGAAACGAATGAGCGCTTCGATAGTCAACAGATATCGCTATCCTTTTCTTTTTTTAACAATAATAGTTTTTGTAGCGGTTTGGTGGGTAGTCGCAAAAATTGTTAACGATCCTTATGCGCTTGCAGGACCGGTTTCCACAGCTAAAGCGTACTACCAGCTTTTCGCACAATCTTCACTGAGAAATCTTTTTATCACGAGTATTGAATCAACGTTGCTTTCGATCTTTTTGGGTTTTGTACTGGCCGTTGCTATAGGAATACCTGTTGGCATCTTTATGGGAAGATATTTAGTGGTCGACTATCTCGTGGATCCTTGGATCAACATTTGGTATTCCATACCAGCGATCGCATTTGTCCCACTTGTAATGAACTGGGCGGGTCTTACAAGCATAAGCGCTCTTATCGTGTCCTTCTTGATTGCTGTGTTTTCGATAATAATCAACGTGTACACTGGTGTAAAGAATGTTAGCGCATCACTTGTGGAACCAGCTATTGCTTTTGGAATTTCAAAAAGAGCGCTTTACACCAAAGTTATACTACCTGCGTCAACTCCAAATATTATGGTTGGTCTTCGTTTAGGCATTACAAGAGCAATAGAAGGTGTAATAGTTGCCGAAATGGTTTTCTCAGTCGTAGGACTGGGTGGAATGATATTCGACACAGCTGACAAACTTGAAATGAGTCTGACTATTGCGCTTGTGATTGTTATATCGTTGATTAGCATCGCACTCAATTACTTAATGAAGTATCTTGACCACAAAGTGGTATTTTGGAAAGAATCGTCAGCGCTAAAAAGAGGTTGAATGGCTATTCACAAGCTACATAAGCGTGATGGCCATCACGATGCTCATCTCGGGCTACCTAGCAACCCGCCTGGGAAGTAAGAGAACGCTCTCA
>NEXG01000036.1 GCA_003019535.1 Candidatus Marsarchaeota G2 archaeon ECH_B_1 | reverse complement strand
ATAAACCCGAAGAAGACACTCTTTGCACCACTCGTGGACTTCCTCGAACTATTCATGCACTGGTACATTGAGTGGAGGTGACAAGAATTGGGCTTATCCGGACAGGTCCGGTATCCGATCAGTATCCAGATAAAGAGTCTTCACGCTTGGCCAACACGCTCGCCGCCATCTAATTTGTGTACCATGGGTATCCGAATTAAAAGGCTCTTACACTTGATCGCACCCCCACCGTTCAGTTAAGTTAACAACTGTGCTATGTATAAAAGCCCTTAAGCAACATTTCGAGTAAATTTAGGGTCTAACGCGGTTGCAGAATATGATCACCGTAAACAAATTCAGAAATTCTTATACCGCTGAGCAACAATTGATTTTATACCGGTATACTATTATGGATACGGGTAATCTCGATGAATATGGTACTCTCAGATATAATTTGACTTGGGTTCTAGGATTTATATTCGAAAGGATAAAGTTTATTTTTTCGATAAGTAACTGGAGTATACTATATCTTGCATCAAAGTATAGACAACGATGGTACAATATAGTGTTGTGGCGTCTTGGAATTAAACGACCGTTCGTTGCTTTGGTTGATGGGCGTAAATTCAAAGTGACATCGGATCAAGACTACTACGCGTTAATAGAATACCTTAAGTTTAGACGGAAAGAGTTTAAAATTGAGAGTTTAAACGCTTCGTCTATTTCTTTTGAATATAGGGGTAAAAAATTAACTTTTGATTTTGACGGATTGCATCTAAGAGAGGTGTTTGGGCTACTACAAAAGTTTACTGGTGTCCAAACTTGGTATGACAAACTAGATGTGACTAATAAGACTGTGCTAGACATCGGTGCGAATCTGGGTGATACACCTATTTACTTCTTTTTACGCGGGGCTAGTAAAGTAATTGCGCTTGAACCCGTGCCTAAATTCTATCAACTGGCTTTGAACAATATTAACAATAATTGCCCAGATTCTAGAATAATTCTTTTGAATCAAGCTGCTGGTAGGCCAAGAATTGCCGAGATAGAAATGTGCCCAGTCTCTATATCAAGCGGATTAACAGAAGAAACTGGTGGTTACAAAGTTGTTGTACATAACTTAGATGAGCTTGTGAGCGAACACAACATTAAAAACGCCATATTGAAGGTTGTGTGCGTAGGGTGCGAGATAGAGCTACTTTCTAACTCATCCGAAGATGCCATCAAAGCGTTTAATGAGATTCTCATTGTCGGAATATACGGGTCTAGGAAAATTATACTTAAACTTAAAAGGTGTGGTTTTAGTACGCGAGTATTGGAAAAACACTATTACTTGCTTCCTATAGGTAGTAAAAGAAAGATAATCTTTAGTGTTATATTTGCGAAAAATAACTCGATGATTGTTACCAACTAGCATAAGGAATAAATTTCAAGAAGGCGGTTATTATTAGAGAACTTGAAGTGTTAGAGGGCGAGTTATTAACGGTGTTAGGTACCAATGAGACTATAAAAATTATCACACGTGGAAGAAAAACAGGCTTACCTCACGTGGTGCGTGTTCGATATGTGACGATGAATGGGGCGATTTACGTACTTAGCGGATTAAAAAATAGCGATTGGGTATTAAATGCACTTCACAAAGGTGAGGCAAGGATAAGATCAGAGGAGTACTTATTACATGTAAGTGTTAAAGAAGCAGTAGAATGGGAACATGCCGAAGTTCTTGAAGCATTCCGGAAAAAATACGGTTATTTTATCACAAGGAACTGGTACTCTTCAGCAAGCAGATGTTTAAAACTTATTCCTCTAGGGCAACCAATAAAGAGAGGTATAATAAAAGGTGAAAATGACGTAACAACTACTTATTCCGAATGGCTTGCTCAGGGCACTAGTTATTTGAAAAGTGTTGCCCTCGCGTTTGACTCAGCCGCTGAAGAATATGACTTTACAATAGGAAATAACTTCATAAACACCTGGATTAGAAAGAAATCGATAAGCGAACTACTTAGATGGACTTCTTCAGACCATACACTCTTAGAAATTGGTTGCGGTACGGGTCAAGAAGCAATAGAGGTTTCTAAACATGTCAAACGGATAATTGCAACTGATATTTCAAACAAAATGATAGAAATATTATCTCTAAAATTAAAACATAGGAGATTGGAAGATAAAATAATACCAGTTAAAATGTCTGCTGCAGAGATTTATAGGGTTCAGGAGCTTTTACCAGATTTAGAAATAAACGGATGCTATTCATTCAATGGCCCATTAAATTGTGAGCCTAACATCAAGACGTTTGCCAAGCACCTATGGGAAATATTGGCTTCGCCAGGCTATTTCATATGTTCTATACGCAACACCGTGTGTATGTCGGAAGAAATTTCGCATCTTCTATCACTTCAGTTCGGGAAGCTTGCGCCGAGAAGACATCAACCGATTATGGTCTCCGTGGGAGGCACCGATATCCCAGCTTTCTATTATCCCCCGCATTTCTTCGCTAAGAGTTTTGAACCATACTTCAAATTAAAGAAACTTATCGGGCTTCCAGTCCTCCTTCCACCAGCATATCTAAACGACTATTATATACGGTTTAGACAGTACACCTCAATCCTTGAAAAAATCGAGGAGCTAATATCATCTCGATTCCCGTTTAATCTGCTCGGTGATCAGACTCTTTTCGTGTTTCAGAAAAACCATATTCTGCAACCAAATTTAAGAGTTAATATAAACTCAAACTTTTAGATTAAAATAAGCAACTAAGAGACATATATGTGTGACATCTGTGAATATTGACCTATAGGAGTACTCCGCGTCTTTTTGCTCTAAAATAAAGCAATGTCAATGCGATCATTAAAATGACCATGAGAGCGAAATATATGATTTTTCTATTTAAATCCGAGCTGGGCGACCTGCTTAGGGATGGTGTTGGTGAGTACGTGGTGACGGTTCGTGGTGTTACCACATCTACTGTGTACAATTTGGTTGTTATGGTATAGCCTGCTGAATCTTCGATTACAACGCTGACTTGGTTTTCACCTATATTAAGATTTCTGATTACTATCTTAGAAGAGGTGTTTGAGGTCGGCAGTTTTTGGCCGTTTACGTACCATGTGTACGTGTAGGGAGGGGTGCCTCCTATAACCCTTACTTGAAGTAGCACAGACTGATCCACTGTTAAATTGTTTGTGATGTTGGCAGTAAAGAGTGTTATCTGGGGGTCGGGGTTCACCACAATGGTTTTGTTCAACGTGAGTATAGTTGTGTCTTCTTGGTCTGTTACAGTTACGCTAAATGTGTGGTTTCCGACGACGAGTACTCCTAGTGGCACTGTTAGTGTGAGGTTGGGTTCAGGTGTTGTGGTCGCGAAGAACATTTGACCGTCAAGGAGTAGTTCGTAGAGGTAGGGTGGTAGGCCTCCTTTCACTGTTAGGTTTAGATTTAAATTCGCTGACTGATTCGCGTCGAACTCTGTTGGGCTGAGGGTGTAGCTTTGCACTTGCAGGGGTGGTATACCTCCTAGGCTGGTGTTTAGGAAGCTGGAGGTGAAGTTCCACCAGAATGTGGGCAGGGGCATATCCCAGATTGCGATACGCCCGATACCATAGCTTTCAACTAGTGTGAAGCGCTCCTCGACTTCTTCGTAGCTCAGTGGTGTCCCCGTGTTCACGTTCTGGGTTATGAGGGCCACGCCGATTTTGGAGGAGGGTAGCGTCGAGTTGACGTAGGTGAGGGCTGACTCGAAATCAGCGTAGCTCGCGGCGTACGTATCCATGTCGTAGAATGTGTCCACACTTGTGTTGGCGAGCGCGGTGAAGTTCCAGAATGTGTTCCAGCTCGCTATGTCCACTGAGAGCTTCTTCCCAGCTGCGTGGAGGGCGTCGGCGAAGTTGTTGAGGAACTGGGCGTATTCTCGGGCCACGTTCGCATTGGCCTCAGCGGTGGGCTCGAAGTCAACGTTGTAACCCGTGTAATTCAGGCGTAAGGCCGTTGAAACAGCCTCCCCTATGAGGGCGGACTGGTTTTCGAGCAGAGCCTCTATGTTTGGAAGCGAGGCGCTTATTATCATGGGCCAAGCTTGGAGACCGTCTGACTCAATGGCCGCCGTGACGTTCGATATACCAGGTATAAGCGTCAAGGCGGAACCGGCTCCAAGCTCATACTGCTCGTAGCTCACAGCCGTCAGATCACGCCTATAGTAGTGTATCAACACTAGGTCGCTTGGGACGTCCTCACCCGTTATCTCCAGCCCCATCCAAACCATAACCGAGCGCGCCCGTGCACTGTTAAGCTCAGCCCCGCTACCCAAGTCAAGCCGTGGAGGTTTAACACCACCTCTATTAGCCACCCACGTAGGAACCATAGAGTGTACAGCTTGATTAAAAAGTAACCCAAACACAAATAATACTAGGAAATACACCCGCGAATTCATCCGGCTCATTCGACTCATCCTTCACCGCTATTTATCCTTTCCGTGATTCGTGATTGCGGCCAAGCTAGCACTGCTCGTACTGGGTATGAGCGTTAGAATCCTTACCAAGAACTACTGGTCAGTGAGGCTCCCTGTTGTAGGAGACCCGAAACGTCAACTAGGCAGGTTAGGGGGCGGTGGTACCAAGGAATTCATGTGGGAGTCGGCGTTGGGGTTCAGTGTAGGTAAGTGATAATTGAACGGAGAACTTTGTACCTGTTGTCAGTAGCGAAGCCACGCTAGCCCTGCTGTAGTGGGGTGTGGTATGTGGTTAAGGCTTGGGGCTACGTTTAGAGGGGGTGTCTTAAAAGAGGGTTAGAGGAAAAGTTGTCATTTGATTGACAAGTTTACGGATAAACTTGTCAGTTTATGGCAAGTTTTAAATCAATCTTGTCAGTTAGTTATCAAGATGTCGTTAGTATCTCAGATGAATTTCCAGAATCCCTGGTGGGTGGATAAAATGAGCATTTATGGAGATGATCAAGTAAAGAGGGCGTTATCGGTTAGCCCCAAATTCGTAATTTCCCCGCCTCAGGAAAGCTTGCTCTTATTGGGACCTAGGCAGGTTGGTAAGACCACGTTTTTAAAAACATGTATCCTGAGTTTTTTGGAGAGAGGAGTTGAGCCCACCAAGATCTTGTTTTTTTCATGTGAGACACTAAGAGACGGGAAGCAGCTCATATCCCTGCTACACGACTATCGAGCATTCATCAATTCACAGGAAGCATATGTTCTACTCGACGAGGTCACATTTGTAAAGGAGTGGAACACCTCGCTTTTACACCTATTCAATGCGGGTTATCTACGAAACACGCTAGTGTTCGTAAGTGGGTCGACTTCGGTTTCTTTGAGAAAGGAGACCCTGCCTGGTCGACCCATTAGGAAGACCGTGTTTTATCCCCTGAATTTTAGAGTGTTCTACGACGTATTCTACGGGAAAATCGGACTACCCACCATTAACGTCCTCCAAGTGGAGGAGTTCTATAGGGGTGCGGTTAAACTCTCACCCTATCTAGATAGGCTAAACAAGGCTCTGTTAGAGTATGTAAGGAGGGGTGGATTCCCGGCGACGGGCTACGCTGCTGGGGACCCGTTAAACTCTTTGTATGAGACCTATAAGGATGCTATACTAAGCGATCTCGCCAAGCTTGGTAGAGAGGAAAGAGTGTTTAGAGAGGTGGTCGAAAAAATTGTGGATTTTTACGCCTCAAGGATTTCTGAGAACACGATAGCGAAGGAGACATCGATTGGTTCTCATAACACTGTGGCATCCTACCTAGAACTCTTGGAGAACCTCTTTGTGCTCAGGGTTTTCAGAAAAATCGAAAACGGGAGGGTTAACTATAAGTCCTTCAAAAAGGTTTACTTCACGGATCCCTTTATCTACAGGGTTATCAAGAGGTACGTAAAGGGTAGCGGTTACATCGAGGACTCCGAGGCTGCGCGAATAGTTGAGGGAGTGGTCGGCGAACACCTCGCGCGGGAGTATGAAGGCACTGGGTACACCTTCTTTAAAGGCGGAAGGGAGGTTGACTTCCTCGTAGACCAAATCGGAGTCGAGGTAAAGTGGGGAAAAGCCAAGCCTAGCGACCTAAAACTGAGGAGAGGCTACGTCTTAAGTTACGACACAATTGGATTCGAGGACGGCAAAGCCATTCTCCCAGTCTCAATGTTCCTATACACGCTGAGCTCAGACAAAGTCTTCTACGATTATAGATAAAAAGCAAGCACAAAACAACCTCCTCTCCGCTTGAACTGCACACCAAAAAATCCGTGTTCGATTAAACCCCCCGCTGGGAACGGATTTTTACCTACTCAGACGGATTGAGGCCTAGCCGTTCTCCTGTCAACACATCGGAGAGCCCAACAATGATTTTCCAAGTCGGGAAAAAGGTTAGGATAGGAGGTAGTCCACTTGGACGCTCACGGTGTACTGGGTCTGACCGGGGTAGAACTGTGGTGGCTGCGTGGCCGTCACCATCCCCACCGTCTGAGGCCCATAGAATATGGGTGGGGGGTAGTATGTGTTAACCGTGGATATGTCTTTTATCCCCACTATTGTAAGCCCGAGCTGGGAGGCTACCCGCTGTGCTTGCTGGTGTGCGTTGGATAACGCAGCGTTTAGCGCTTGTGCTTCGAGGGTATTCATCTGGGCTGGTGAGAGGGTGAAGCTCACACTGTCGACCTGTGTGGCACCCGCCTGAACACCTGCCTCCACCACTTGGCCTACGAGTGTGATGTTGCCGGCTGACATATTCACCTCTAAAGTGTTGGAGACCTGATAGTACTCTAGCACCCCGCTGCTATCGTAGACTGGGTAAATGCTGAATGAAAGCGTCGAGATGTTGTCTGAGTTCACACCGAGCTGGTCTATGGTTGAGATGAGTTTACTGGATATCTGGTCGTTCTGTGTGAGCGCCTGTGTTAGGTTCTCTGACTGGGTCTGCACGCCGAACACTATTTGGGCGAGAGTTGGCTTGGCGGAGACGCTTCCTGTGGCGGTGATTGTGAGCACGGTATAGTTGGGGTCGGAGTGGCTTGGTGTAAAGCTTGAAGTCCGGGTTGAGGGGTTTAAGGCCTTGCTGAGCATCGTCACACCTAACCCTATGGTCACGAGCACCGCTATGAGGCTGAGAGCCACGGCGGCCATAACAAGCCTACTTTGAGATCTATTAGTATGCATAATTAGAGCTAAGCCTATTTTAATAATAACGATTTCTCAAAAACAGATTTTACTTATTACCTGGAAGGTAACCTTCACGGACAATTTAATAATATCAGAAGTTTAAACTCGCCGCGTGATAGCTATCATAATGTTTCACGCTGACACAGAATCTCCTTGGGGCCCTCTGTCTGTTACCGCACTCGTTGAGCCGCACGCCTGCACCTAAAAGTGCAGTGTCTCTGGGATATGACTCTAACCCCAACCCACCTTGGACCCACCGATTCTCTGGCAAATAAGGGTGGGTTAACCAGGCTACCACTGTTATGGGGTAAAAAACGCTTATTAGTTTGGCTGTATATTATATTATGCCGCCAAACCGGGAAAGGGGTGCATGAACCCATCCGTCGGGGCTCCGGGGTATGCCTCGGAGTTTTGGCCAAGTGGGTTCACGGCCCACTGCGGCGGGCTACGGCGCAGGGCGCACGGCCGACCGTGCATGTGCGGGTTACCCGTAAGGGTGATCCGTGTGTGTACGGGTTTGCGCTCTGGGTGACCTGAGCCGTGGTGGGAGGGGGGCGAACCAAGCGGTGGCCAAAGGGTTAACGGTGGCAGGGCTGCCGCAGGGGAAAGCCGCATCTCCCCGAGGGTTGGCGGTTCACTCACTATTATTCCTCGATTGTTTTGAGTATTCTTCTGAGGATTTCTCTTTCTAGAACTGTGCCTACGAGTTTTCCTTCGCTGTCCACGACTGCTATGATTGGTACACCCGATTCTCTGAAGAGGGCTGCGAGCCTGAGTGCTGGTTCATGTTCTGGAACGATCACTGCTTGTGCTAGTGGTGCCTCGTAGACTTTGAGGGTGTCGAGCTCGGTCTCACTCATAGATATTGTGTCACGTAGGATTAGTGTTGCCACAGGCCTATTATCTTGGTCTACGACAACAGCTCCACGCGCGTCCTGGTCCCAGCACCTCCTTGCGGCTTCCCTGAGTGGTTCGTCGATTCTCGCTGAGACCGTGGGGAGTGTCTGCGCAACCTCTTTGGCGGAGAGGTTTTCAAGCTGTTTTCTGAGTATCCTCTTCTCACCCGAGGGCCGTTTGACGCTTATTATGGGCGTCCTGAGGCGAAAGAGTAGTAGTGCTGAGAGGGCGATGAGGGCTATGCCGAGCGCTACAGCGGAGTACTCGAAGTGGTTTATGAGCTTAACACCTATGGATGCGGTTAGGGCTGTGACTAGGAGTGCTGAGTCAACTCCGCCCTTAACGGACACACCAAAAGCGTTTCTTAAGGGTTCAACGCCGTAGAGTTTTGATAGGGTGAAGCCTAGTAGGACGCTTGAGCCTAGCCCCACTGCGAACACTGTGAGTGTGGCTGGCACCAGCTGAAGTGTTATCCTGACGAAGTAGAGGCCGAGACCCGCGAAGAAGAGTGGTTCAAAGAAGCCATAAGTGAACGCTTGTAGCTTCTCACTCACCACGGGTCTGCTTTCGAAAAACCTCCTCAGGAATATGCCGAGAAATAGGGCGACTATTGCGGAGTTAAAGCCCACAATCTGGCCCGCAAAGCCTAAGATGAGGATGGCGGCCACCATCACAGCGAACACNCCCTCCCGAGCCTGTATGTGTGACTCCACCTTCTCTAATATTTTGGGTAGGAGGTATCTTCCGAATAGGACTGTGGCCGCCACGGTGAGTGTTAGTTGAGCGGCTATGAAGGCTATAGATAAGGGTGTTATGGGTTTACCTGCTAGGTCGTATAGGAAGGCGAAGAGTATTACCGCGCTGATCTCTATCAGCACCACCTCGGTGAATATGGCCGAGCCCTCATCGGAGCGTGTGAGACCCGTATCCATAAGGAGCCGTGCGAGGGGACCAGCGCTACTCATACCTATGATGGAGCCGGCAACAATCGCCTGCAGGTAGCTATGGAAGAGGAGGTAGGCCGCGAGGCTCACAATAATAACCCTTACAGAGTACTGCGCGACCACCCCAACGATCGTCTTAACCCCGAACGCTTCCCTCATCCGGCTGATGTTAATCTCTTCAGCTCCACTTATGAAAAGCAGGAAGTTTATCCCCAAGCTTAGAAACAGGCTTATAGTGGGGATAACGCTCACAAAGCCTAGAACCCCCGGGCCCAACACTATACCAACAATTATCGCGCCCACGAATGGGACAAGATTAAGTCTCCTGAAGGCTTCCTCAGCCAGCTTAGCGAACACGAGCAACACACCAATGTAGAGAAGTGCTAATTCTTCAGACGTGAGCGCCAAACAATCTCACCTATCCCCAGATATACCTTGTAGACCCAAAAAACTACGCTGACCAACCCAAAAGCTTATTGTATACATATGGCCAACACATGCCGCAAATAACACAACCCAAATAAGAGAGCACAAAACTATAGCCGCTAGAAGACAGACACACTCTTTAAAGCCTAACTATCATACTCGGTGCCCGCTGCTTCAAAATTAGACCTAATAGTGAGCTAATTGTAACCAAACTTCCATCGGAGAATCAAATGGAAAGTCTTTGGTCAAAAACAATTTTGGGCAATACTTTTTATCCACAACGGTTTTTATGGTGTAATGGATGACGGTGTGTTTCTTGTAGGAGCCATAATCTTCATGGTTGGCTTCGCACTGCTAGGCGGGTTCCTAGGCTACTATTCTCCTAGTAAGAATTCACCCACGCTTGTGGTTAGGGTTTTCCAATTCACATCTGAGGGCGGACCTTTCCCAGCTGGGCGTAACACTTCCTTTGTGCTGGGTGGCTATACATTCTGGGTGTACAACACGGGTACACACCACTGTGGTGTGTATCAGAATGGTAGCGCTTGGTGTAACACCGGTGGATACATCGAGTTCACGGTTACCAGTCAAGGCTTATCTGAGAGAGTGAGGTTTAACTGTATGGGTTCCCCACCTTGGTGCGCCAAATGCTTGGGGTCGCTCAACACATCACTCTACGAAGGAGCAGTAACATTCGCCTGGAGCCTCACACAGGGAAGCGCCTCAACGCTTATAGTGACGGTTGACACAAGCCAAGTCCAGCTACCCCTCGCGAATATCACATCATTTCTCTATGTGGGCTCAAACCTCACACCCTACAATATTAACAACGCACCTCAGGGTTGTGATACCGTTTGCGCCATAACGCATGACCCACAATTCATGCAGGCAGAGAATGGTTCACACTATTTTTTCTCAGACTCCTATAGTTGAGGTAGCTGCTATGGGGAGAACTGCACCAAATATATGGACTACGAGTTCAGATTGTACCCGTCAACCAACATAACCTATTATCCGTGTGGCAACAACAATCCCAAAGCGCTATACATCGAAGGTGACATCCGAGTCGGAGTGAACACCCAAGGATGGATAGTATACATCTGGCGACTCCCCTCAATAGAACTCAACATATACATGTGCCCAGCGTTAGTCGCAGGCAGCTAAGCTTACCCACAAGTATAAAACAAAATAGTTTTCCAAGACTTAGAGTCGGGATTCGAAAAATTATTCCCGCCCCTATACTGTACTCAGCAGAAATTTTTGGAGTAATATCGACCGCTGACGGCTCACAAGAGCTCAGATATTACACTAAACCCTGTTAAACCTATCCTTTTTATATGCATCGTCTTTGGTGCTCTTTAGCAACTATTCTAGAATTAAACATAGGAGAGCAGATCAATTTTTCACAATAAGCGGAGCTTGCTTATTAAAAATATAAAATTCTGTATAATGCTTTTATGGAGGTCGGTTTCTCAAGGGTTTATGGAGAGGATTATAACTAGGCTCGATAACAGAGAGGAGCTGTGGAAATTTATCGCGGAGAAGCGAATAGCCGTGATTGGATATGGGAATCAGGGTAGGTCGCAGGCGCTTAATATGAGGGATAGTGGTTTGAGTGTTGTAATAGGTAATGTTGAGGATGGATACGCTGAGAGGGCGAGGCAGGAGGGCTTCGAAGTCTTCTCTATAGAGAGAGCTACAAAGGAGGCTGATATTGTTTTCATGCTGATACCAGACGAAGTACAGCCAGCGGTTTTTAGGGCAAGTGTAGAACCATACTTGAAACGGGGAGGCTCGGTGGTCTTCGCCTCCGGTTACAACCACTTCTTCCACACGCTGGAGGTGCCAGAGCATGCAAACGTGCTCATGATCGCCCCACGAATGATTGGTTTTGGGGTGAGGGAGCGTTTCCTAAGGGGGCAGGGATTTCCCGTTTTGATAGCGCTCGGTAGAAGCTATACTGAGGACGCGCAAAGCCAGCTTCTCGCGCTCACGGATGCCATCGGCGCCTTGAAACCCGGTGGGCTCGCGGTTCTGTCAAGCTTCAGGGAGGAGGTTCTTGTTGATTTGCTCTCCGAGCAAACCTGGGCGGGCGCCCTCCTCTTCTTTTTCAGAGCGTACTACGAGGTTGCCACGGAGCTTGGCGCCTCCCCCGAAGCGGTGCTTCTCGAGCTATACGCGTCGGGTGAGCTTGTTGAGATAGCGAGGTCTATTATGGATGAAGGACTTTTCAAGCAGCTGAGAAACCACTCCCACACAAGCCAGTACGGACAGCTAACGAGGGGGCCCATATTCGTGGACCAAGAGGTAAAGGGCACAATGAGGCAAATAGCCCTGAAAATACTTGATGGAAGCTTCGCTAAAGAGTGGGCTCTAGAGCAGCAAACAGGCTTAATCCACTTTAAAAAGCTACAAGAGATCGCAAGCGAGCACCCCATGGAAAAAGAAGAAGCCAAACTCTACAGAACTCTGGGAAGAATATGATAATACCGTGAGCTACCTCGCATTAAAATGTATATCCAAATTCGCGCTCGGCACCGATTGTACCTCACACACGGGTGTGGGGTCTACAGTTTAAGGCGAAGTTTTGGGAGCTATACAACATCGCTCAACAGCATTACGCATCGGGTGTTCAAACTGGAGCGCTAACCCTTTTCCTTCATGTGTGACAACAACATTGGAGGCAGCTTAGTACGCCCGTTGAGCTAGGTACCACCGAATGTCTAGGTTACGCGTACACTGGTCTGTACTCTGATCGCACCCTCTGACTGCGACTCCCTCTTAGCTGTTTCCAGTTACAGTAGATTTAAAGTTGAGTTCAATGTGGGCTTCTATACACATAACTTTGCCCCCGATCCCCGAGGGTGGGTTTGGGAGCAGTTAGGGTGAGTGTGTGTTGATTTTGCCTTTCAAGTTAATAGTGATGTCAGTAAGAGTTAAAGAATTGTGATGTCTCTTTTGTTCGTATCACAATGATCACGTTGAAACCGGCCGTTGTGAGGGGAGCGCCCCGCTCACTTCTGGGTGAGGGGCCAGTCTGGGACCACGTGAGCGGATCCCTCTACTGGGTTGATATAGACAGCGCAATGCTACACGCCTACTCACCTGGCAGCTCAAATGTGGGGAGCTTTTCACTGGAAGAGTCCGCTTCTTGCATCGCACTCTGCGCCGACGGAAGGCTTCTTTTGGCGCTCAGGAACACTTTGGCACTCTTTAACCCCAGAAACCATGAGCTTGAGCGCGTCAAAGCGGTTGAAATCGGCGACCAAGCCAGGTTTAACGATGGCAAGTGTGATGTTGTTGGTAGGTTCTGGGTTGGAACCATGGACATCGAGGAGGAGAGGCCGATCGGCGCACTCTACGTAGTAGAGGCGGGGTTCCGTGTTAGAAGGATTCTTGGAGGTGTGACTGTTTCAAACGGAATCGGCTGGTCGCCCGACTACACCCGCATGTACTATGTTGACAGCCCAACGAGGAGGGTAAGTGTATTTGGCTACGACAGAGAGAGGGGTGAAATCTCTGGTCTGCTTAGGAGCATAGACCTATCCTCCCAACCCGGTGTCCCCGACGGTTTAACGGTTGACTCGGAGGGGGGACTCTGGGTGGCCTTATGGGAGGGGTCGAGCGTCTTAAGGATTGACCCAGCCTCCTCGGAAGCTACGGCAAGAGTGGAGCTACCAGTCCCACGTGTCACCTCGTGTACATTCGGTGGGGAAAACCTGGACACACTCTATATTACAACGGCCCAAAACAAGCAGGGAGTGGGGGGAGAGGTTTACACCATTAAAACCCACACACACGGGTCTCCTACAAACGTGTTTAAACCCTAGCCACCCTCATAATAATGACGAATTACTCTGTCCACACTCATGGATGAGGCTTCCCGGTTCACCGTCACCCCTGGTTTCGCAGAAGCATAGCCATTCACTGCGAAGCGTCTCATCTGCACCCCACAGCTAGAGCCCCCTCTGGCGAATTCAGTATTCCAATTCCCGGGTTATGAGCCTTGCCCTAGCAGTAGAACAAAAATTCACGCTTAGCGCTGATCGCACCCAACACGCGAATTTTTGGTCTACCGATGAGGAAGTTGGTTGTCCATCCCCACCCCTGAAGAGCGAGGGCTTTCGCACCATAACTCCATAGTTAGACATAGGAATCTTTAAGAATTGTAGCCCGTGTGCTATACAATGAGTTTTGATTACGCCGAGGTGTTATTAAAGAGGTCTCTCGGATATCTTGAAGAGGCGGAGTATGGTTTTAGCCGGGGACATTTCGATGTCTGCGCGGTTAACGCTGAGATAGCGGCCCAGCTAGCGCTCAAAGCTTTGATAGTAAAACTCGGTTACGAGCCTCCTAGAACCCATGAGGTACGCAGGCTTCTTGGCGAATTATCGAGAATCACTCGCTCACAAGATGTTAGCGCGTTTGCGGCTGAACACAAGAATGAGCTGATCATTTTAGAGGATGCAAGACGTGTGGGCCAATACGGTGAGTTACCGCTTGACCAAGAAAGGGTTGAGATAACACTTAAGACGGCGAAAGCTGTTATTGAACTTGTGAAAAGGATTTGGAGCCACTAGAGGTGCTAGAATCTCTCAAAGAGTGGCGTTCCCTAATAGATATGATTAGAACGAGCCTCACACAACACTTCGAGGAAATGTACGTGTATGGCTCCGTCCTTACCGGACGGCTTACGGGTAGCAGTGATATCGATATAATCTTGGTGNGCGCAAACTGCGATGTGATCCGCGCCAAAATCATGGCTTACGAAATAATCGAGCAAAAAATAGGGTATGAAAACTCGCTGCTATTCGATGTCACCGTTGTGCAACAAGAAAATAAGAATAAGCCACCCTACCAATGGCTCCTTAAGGGGGCGCAGAGAATCTTTTGAGTCTTATGATATGTGATTCCACATGGGTGAGAGGCACAGCCGTGGACGGTAGGTCAAAAATCATTCTTGACCTCCATTGTTAGTGAACACGAATCTTTGACATGTTGAGGGGTGGAGCTACCTTAATCACAGATTCGAACACTTCACACAGGGATTGAGGTGGCTACAACCTAAACAGACGTGGATTCTTCACTTCAAGCTAAGCGGGTAGATGTGGTCAATTCAAAGGACCCAATCAATAAAGGCGATCAAAGCAATCTCAGCCTTGTTAGTAGCCTACTTGACTGTGTTTGATTCACGGAGTAAGTGGAGTCGATAGCCGACCAAGACCGAGCGAGAACCTCTTCGAAGCCACGGGTACCTTCGGTATATGATGGGGAATTATCATTTATATGATCGCAGAGAGAAATCCGCGAACCTTGGGAAAACGGGTTTCGTCCGATGTTCGAATTATAGAATTTACCCTCCTACTAAGATTAGTTAAAGCACACGAAACATAATCTAGTTATACTCGAGTTGAAAAATCTAGAACTAACGTAGAGTAAAGCTAGATATTCACATTGGAGTAAGTTATAAAGTTAGTTTAATATGGGTCATGCAGAGGAGAAGGCGTGTGATCCCCTCTAAGTTTGGAGAGTACGCTAAAGCCTTCTACTCCATCGCTGAGATTACGAGCGGGTTAAAAAGGCGTTTGAGGAAAAGGACTACCCAGCATCCCTATTTTTTCTCAAAAATGTGTAGAGAAAAGTGTTAAAGCGATGCTGGAGCTTAAACTGGTATATAGTAGAAACACGACACAATAGCTGAAGCCTCTGAACGTCTTAAAGACCTTGGGGACGACCTTGATGCCTTCCTTGGGGCCCTGGATTTCCTGAGCGGGGCTTAGAGCATTTCGCGTTACCCTTTCTTTAACAACAACACAATTACTACGTCTTAAGAATTCGTCGCCAAAGAAATGTGTGCGCGTGGAATACAGCACGCTGAGGGGGTGCTCAGAATTGCACGGGATTACCTTAGAAAACATGGCGTTATTTAGAGAAGCTACACAATTGATCTTGAATAAGCCAAGAGTTCTCGCTATCGTGTTTTTCGGGAGCCGAGTGATGGGGAAGAACAATAGCCGCTCTGACCTGGATGTTTTAATAGTCGTGGAGGATAAGATTGTTGACTTCAGTGATGTGAGGCTTGGATTTGTGCGGTCGAATCACGTTTACCTCGGCACACTCATTATGACGGAAAAGGAATTCGAGGAAAACTTGACGCTTGGAAGCGTGCTCATGGGTGTAAGTCTGGCCTACTGTGTAATCTTCGATAAAATTAAGGTGTATGAGAGGATTTTGAGCTGGGCTGAGAGAGTAAGAAAATATAACGCTATTCTAGAGCTGCCCTACGGTAAGTTCACGGTTGGAAGAACAATAAGAAAGTGTAAATACAGTGTTGATAATATAAGTTGAACATCATTTAGTTTGTCTTCGGAATGTTATATTCGCCTGACCTTTTAATACTTGCAATAGGGATTAAAAGTGGTATGGTGATTCTTATTGCGCCCGACATTCGACTAGACGTTAGCCTTGTATTGAGTATGATTGGGTCCACTTAACTTGGGGATAAATGGTTCTCGGTGAGTGGTATATTCGAGGCTACAATTGGTTCACGTTACCTTCCAGTGTTCTTGTACTAAGCTGTTCTTTGAAGAGTGGGTGTAATCTGAGATGCTTGGAGCCTTCGTGTTTGGCGGGTGGCACGCGTTGGGGTGGGGAGGTTAGAGCTCGTACACAACTAGGGGGACGAGGAGTTCGTCGAGTGTGAGGCCTCCGTGGTTTCCTAGGAGGGGCTTGTAGTCGTAGGTTGGGTATCTGAACACGTAGCTGTGCGGTTTATATGGTAGGATGATCTTCTGGCCGAGGCGCCACCTTACCTTCTGCTCAACTTCTGTTTGGCCGAAGAAGTTGTTTCTGAGCGCGTCGTCGCTGTCCACGATTTGGGATGTGGAGCCAAACCTGTCTGCGAGCAGTCTATCTATATCATCCGCGGCTCGTGGGTGGATGAATAGGGCTCTGGAGTCTCCTGTGGGTGGCACGTTGAGTGCGGAGAGGAGCTGGGTGTCGGATGAGAGGTCGTGGAAGTTCTCTTGTGGTATGTAGACGTGGCCGTGGTCCGCTGTTATGATGAGCGCTGTGTCGGTGTTCCTGCAACGCTCAAGCAGCTCGTTGTTGAGGAGGTAGAACACCGAGTTGAGCTCAGCATCATACTCCTCACTCGTGGACCCATACTTGTGCGCTATAGCGTCAACACCATTCCAGTAGGCGAAGTAGAACTCCCTTTCACGTTTGCGTCCCAGAAGCGACTTCCTGAGGCTCACGAACATGTCTGAGAGCTGGTTGAACTTTATACGCTCAGCCCCATTATAGAGCGTCTTGGATAGCACGGTGTTCGCGAGATAGTTGGGTGTGACCACACACGTGTACACACCCCTCTCGGATAACTCGTGGTAGATTGTTCTCTGCGGGTATAGGTAGGATGGCTGTAGACCTGAACGCTCAAACGCCCCCTCCCCCCTCTCCGAGGCTGGGCTGAAGCTGATGGAGTTCACCACGCTACCAAGCTCCTTAACATACATGGTGAAGCCTATCACCCCGTGCTTCGCTGGGACCAGGCCCGTGTTGAGTGTTGTGAGCACGGTGCTCGTCGTGGAGGGGAACACGCTTGTTATAGGTAGCGAGAGTTTAGCGCGGCTGAGGGATGAGCCAACAGAGGGTATCCTACCTGTAGCCGACACAAGCTGTCTGTGACCCAACCCGTCGATTAGGAGCACAACGATACGACTATGATTTAAAACATCACCCAAACCGCTTATTCCCTGATCCACGGGTGCACCGAACGCCTTAAGAAGCGTGTGGGAGAGGTTATACAGACTCCTACCAGAATAATCAGGAAGGTAGACTTCACCCAGCCTCTTTGGTTCAAACTGTTCAGCGGACATACCCAAAAACCATCACCACTATTTATAAATCTTCCAAAACCTAGCCTTTTAAGGCGGGATAACAAAGATATAAATACGTACGTGAAAGAATAATTGATGTGTGTGAGAGCCTACAAATACAGGGTTTACGATTCAAACACAACCGCGGGGGGTTGAAAACCCAGCTTAAAGCAGTCTGCAAGCTTTACAACGCGCTCCTGCACGCCGAGTGGGAAAAGTACTTGAAGAACAAGAACAGTATGAGAAAAGAAGAGCCCAGGCAACTGGCTTTGGATTTGAGAAATCGGAACCCGGAGTTCCAGGCGCTGCGATCCCAGGTTGCCCCAGCAGGTTGCTGAAAGGTTATACCAAGCACGGCAGAGATTCTTTGACGGCCTCGCGAACAAACCCAAGGTGAAGAAGCTGCACAAGTTTTTGTCCCTAGTTTACCCCCAATCAGGCTGGAAGCTTTCCAAATATTAGGAAGGTGGGGCAAGGCGAAAACAAAAGAAAGATGAAGGCCCGTTTATACCTAAGATAGGCTTATTCACCGTGGCAATACAGAGGGATTTGCCTTTGAATAGTGTTTCCCAGGTCTGCGAAGCTCAACCCCTCCGGCCGAATCTTCGTGGTTTTCCAAGTTAATGAATCAGAGGAGGAGCAACTCGGGCAACTTACTTCACAGAAGCCCGAAAGAGCGGTGAGCGTAGACTTAGGGACAGCGAGGCTTGCCACACCCTCAGACGGCCGTTTCGTCGAGAACCCTAGGCCGCTTGAGCGCTCACTCGAAAGAATCCGGGCTCTGCAGAGAAGCCTTTCCAAAAAGAGGAAGCTTTGGGGGAACTGGGTTAAAGCCAAGCGGAAGCTTGCTAAGGAGTATGAACATGTCGGAAACTTTAGGCGGGACCTATTCTTCAAGCTCGGAGCACTGCTGGAGCGGGAGTACGACCTCCTAGTCCTGGAGGACTTAAACGTCGAAGGCTTGATTCAGAAGGATGAAACCAAGAAAAGAAGGCTTCTGCTTCACGACTGCGCGTTCTTTGAGCTGAGGAGGATTCTTGAGTGAGAGTTTCGAAAGCTCGCTAAAGCCGCTCTGGCGGTTCCAGCGTTAATCAGAACCGCTTTGTCCGCACCCCTCAACTCCCCGTAAAGCATGAGCTTCCCACGACTGACGACCTTTACTATACGCACCCGGATTTACCCATAAATCATAGTTTTACCCACATTTATAAAGGCCTTGATATTGCGGAATAATGTTGCCAGCATCCTTCCACCCAAAAACACGGGGTCTCCGACACAGCTACTCTTAGGTCGGAGGTTATCGGTCTACTTCGCGTGATACCGAAACCTTTCAAGGTTGACAATAAGTTATAGATGACTAGAAGGGAGCCGTTGCTGACGTCTCGCCGATCTCTACCATGCGTGACACCGATCAAGCTGTTACATTAACGCCAAACAATATTTGCGTGCTAGTTGCGATAAAAAGATACATGCCCTATTATTAGGATAGTGTCCGGATTAGGGTATGTTGTGCGTGGACTTTAAGCGAGCGAAATTGTTGCTCGGACACAATCACTCACCATATATTATGCTTAAATACATGGTTATGGCTAATATTTGTGATGCAGAAATATGGGGAAGGTTGCGACGGTTACGAGTAAGAGCATGGTGACCATTCCTTCAAAAATAAGGAAGAAGTACGGTCTGCGTCAGGGAAGCAAGGTTGAGTTCGTCGAGGTAGAGGGAGGCCTGCTTCTTGTCCCCCTTAAATCCCTCCGCGAACTGAGGGGAGTAGCCAAGGAAAAGTCGGACCTATTGGCTTCCGCAGTTAGAGAGCTTGAAAAGGAACATATGGAAGAAGCTAAGCGATGACCGAGAAACTGGTTCTAGACGCCGGCGTCCTTTTTTTACACTTCGCCGACCACGATGGGGTAAGAAGCTACTTCGACCGGATAATTTCAGGGCGGTGCCAGGGGCTGATTTCAGTCTTCAACCTTGCGGAGTTCTATTATAAGGCGTGCCAAAAGCTCGGAAGACAAACCGCTGACATATGGTATTTCCAACTGCGTAACACCGAGCTCGAAGTGGTCAACAAGGAAGAACTGATAAGAGCCGCAGCGCTAGAGAAGTGCAGACACCCAGACACCCTATCACTTGCTGACTGCTTCGCACTGGCGCTCGCAAAAGCCGAAAGAGCCCTCTTGGTAACCACCGACGGCGAACTCGCCAAGGTAAGAGACGTCAAAACAAGGCACGTTAAAGTTTGATTGAAGCATTTCCAAGCTATTTTACCACGCTAGACAATAGTCCACCTCCGCCTGTTAGGGACGAGTATTCATAACTATCCTAGTTGCCCCGTGATCGTACTTCCACCCCATGTTAACCTGAATGGGTCTAAAATGATGAACGAGACCACTTCACTAGCTACGATAACTATATTTTCTTATCGGTTAGCCATGTGCACTCGAATGCTGGCTAGTCACCCTACCTCGAACGTGTGTTCTCTGTAGCCTGATAACGTTCACCAGTTCTACACTTCGTCTATCTCCATCGTGTGACCGTACGACTTGGCTGCCCTCTCTTCTCTCGGAAAAGGGTTGCCCGAGGCGGTAGGTAACACCCCCGGAAACTGCTATCTGACATCTTATCCACCCTGAAGGGTTGGAGGTTCCCGCTTCGTTGAGCCCCTCGCGCATGGTCCTCATCCCAGCGGGTTCACGATGGGCTGTGTCAGCAAGAAACACCCCCCCCCGCCACAGAGATACACCCCGTGGCCCGCTTGTCATACACACCCACCCACTCTCTCTCGCTCTCTCCCCCACCCGTCCCCCACGTGTCTAGCGACTCGCCAATCCCTGTGTTCCCACCAAAATATTTAAGAGTTCGCAATTCATCTCTCCACCCGCTAAAGCTCGGAGCTTTCTTGCTCCTATTTACGTAACCGTCACAAACACCTTTGGCGACGAGAACGTCAAGGCGGCGAGGTAAATGAAGGCGGACTCGACTCTCAGCGTGACCACTATCTAGGGCCCAAGGCCGCCAGTTACCTTCGGGACCCATTTTGTACTGGACTAGATGGCGTGCGGAGAAGGCTTAAACGTAGTGGGCGCCACCCTATAAATTTGGGCGCAACTTGGGTAGCCCACTACGGGGGACATATTCACATTCTTTAGGGATTTAAATGCTTTCGAGAGGAATAAGAAGAGGTTTGTAGGAGTTGTGGCGGTGCTACCTTCGCGTTCGGGCTGAGCCTCGGAAAAACTTCAGCGCTCTTCGGGATGCTATCGGAGTCCTCACAAGTCGGACGTATCCGTCGGGGGATTGGGTGAGGAGTGTTCTCAAGGGCAGACCCGGCTAGGTGGAACCGCTCAGGCGAGCACCGGCCACCACGGTCGGTGGGGGTATATTATGAAGTGCGGTGAAGACACATCTGCGTCTGGATGGGTGGTGGATGCCTACAGGGGCAGCCCGTCTGGTTCTGGTGGGACCTAACTAACCCGCGGAAACCACGTAGGGCGCCCCCAGGTTCCTCAGAAGAATGAGAAGAAAAGATGTTGGTAGCCAATTGTTCCTCGGGGGTATAAGTCCAATGCAACTAGGCACCACACTCCTCCCTAGCCGAGTCCCATTAACACGCTCAAAGACATTCAGGCTTCGGAGCCCGCTTGGATGCTTCAAGGCTACCTTAAAGACAAGAGCAGGTTATTCCATAACTATGTCAATCCAGGGAGCACACCTGCACTGCACTCGTAGACTTCCTAGAACTATTCATGCTCTAGTACACCGAGAGTGGAGGTGACATGAGTAAGTGCTTACCTAGGCGCCATCGGATGAGGGATAACTTTTTGTCCTACTTTGCAGAATCCACTTTACAGTGGATATATTCATAATAGGATGAAGGCAAAAAATCTCACTATTGTTAGGTTTAAATCTGTTTTTGTATTAAAGCGGTGGTGTCTGGATAACGGTTTTCCACTCCTGGATACCACGCACACCACTCTCTAATCCGGACATCATCTATTTTCGGAGAACTTGATCAACGCACCATGTACGTGGAATGTCCAGCGTAATGGTTACTGTGCTTTATATACGAGAACATATTTAATTAATCTGCAGGATTATTTTGTTCCTGGATTTTGATACTTGGTTAATTTGCTAGTAGAGTTTTAGTTTAATAGTTTAATCATTAAACTTAAATAGTGGATTCCGCATAATAACTCGAAATGTCCATTGAAGGCTTGTTCGACGTGAAACGGTTCGGAGAAGGAAGGCTTGACTCGAAGGATAGGAGGATCTTGGAGGCCTTGTATGAGTCTGGTGATCTGAAGTTCAACGAACTTGCGAAGCGTGTGAGAAGCGAGGTTTCACGGGCCACGCTTGTTGGAAGACTCGAGAAGCTGGTAAGACTCGGCTACCTGCAGAGGAAAAAGGTTGAAGCCGACAGGAGGAGCGTGATCATCACACTGAACCCATTAGCCTATATGCTCATGTTCACACTTGAGCAAACAAGAAGCAGAGTGAGGACGCTTAGAGTCGAGATAGAGAAGCTGAAGCCAACCGAAGTACCCGAGGACGAGTTAATCGCCTTTCTGAAAGATGCGTCAAGGAAGCTTTCATCTGCATACTCAATGACAACAAACATAGCCCTCCTCTTCGGCGTGGAAGCTGCCACAGAAGTGTTTCTACCCATGCTAATCGAAGAATACAGGGGGCTCGCGCAAACCCTAACGCGGCTATTCACACAGTCACCCAATATTGCACACAGTTACTTAAGCTCGGTTCTCACCAATGAGAGCCTAAACCAATTCAGAGAGCTTAAACTGAGCCTAGAGAAGAAGGGTCTCCGCGAATACGCGAAAACGGTTGAATTATTCACAAAACAGTATAATCCAAAGTAATATATTAAGACATTAGATCATAGATTTAAGTGGTCTACTCTCCCAGCTAAAGCTCCGAAACATCCTGCCACGAAGGCTGACATCTACATGCATAGGGATGCCCCACATAGGGTTTCACTCTACGTAGGCATAGGTAGGTACGCATCAGCATACCTGTCGTATGCGTAGTGGAGCTTGGGCTTCACAGCATCATATAGGGACCTCACGGGTTCATTGATCCCCTTCAGCTCCACCCCCTCGTGTCAGGACGCACCCACCCACAAGGCTTGGGAGAACGATGCTGTCCCACCATGCCTTTTGGGAAGCGCCCTCCATCCTCAGTACTATACTCTTCTTTCCACCCTCCCACTTTACAATGTATCCGAACCTCATCCTCATATAGAGGTTTATTGCTGCGTT
>NEXG01000035.1 GCA_003019535.1 Candidatus Marsarchaeota G2 archaeon ECH_B_1 | reverse complement strand
CCTCCCTCAGAGATTTCACTTCGAGCCACAACTTCTCCACGTTCTGCCACAACTTCTCCTGACCCTCCCTCAGAGATTTCACTTCGAGCCACAACTTCTCCTGGTTTTCCAATATCTTGTCTAGTTTTTGGTTTATAGCTGTGATTCCGAGTTTCGCGGCAACCGCCAGCCTAAATTCTTCGTCTTGGTCGAGGAGCTCTAGGAATTGGTTCTTGATCAAACTCATGCCTTCCATGCATATTAAGTTCAGGGAATTATATATGCGTTTCAGAAGGCATCGAAAACACACCGAAAAGCCAAGGCGCAACGCTTGTGTCAGGCTGCGGGCGGATCGGCTTTCAGCCCGCAACCCAAAGCGAACTTTGTGAAAGGATTTAACTCGTTGTAGGCGCGTTGACCGTGCTGGAGTACACGGCGGCACACGCAGGGGAGCCAGGGGTGGTTGCTCACAGGCTGATCGTGGCTGGCGATACCGCAGGTGGAAATCTCGCAACTGTTGCCGTAACCCTTACTAAGCACAAGCTAAAATTGAGGAGACGGGTTTTGATTTACCCCGTTGTGTCCTCCGAGGTGTCCTCCTACTCCTTATACTGAATACTTTGGTGTATTTCTCACCCGAACTCAGTTATAGAGTGGTTTGGTCAGCAATACCTATCTAGGTGAACCGATGTGTTGGAACCGCGCTTCTCACCCATACTTTTTGAAGACTTCAGGGGCTCGCCCTCCGCGCTTGTTGTCGCGGCCGAATACGTGGGTTGGAGACATTAAAGGTGTTTTTGAAGTCGGACGGAGAACCCAGCCTTGATGAGGCCTTTAGAGGAGAGTTCGAAGCACTCCTTAGCGAGTACGTGGTTTACGGGGGCTTTCCCGCTGTGGTGAAAGGAGAAGATGTGAAAATTGGGTTACTCAAAAACCTTGTATCCATGTACGCTGAAAAGGACGTGTTCGGATGGTTTGGAATAAGGGAAGTAGAAAAGTTCGGGTCTCTTATGAAGTATCTTGCTCTTTCTAGTGGCTCTATCCCTGGAGCTTCTTCGGCTTGTAGGAATATTGGATTAGATTATAGGGCGCTTATTTCATACCTCTCTGTACTGGCGAATACATATGTTATAAGATCCATCTATACTTATCACACAAATAGGATTAACGAGATAAAGAAAGCAAAGAAGGTGTACTTTTACGACTTGGGATTCAGGAACCCCCTTCCTAGAATTTTTACGCCAGTCGCAAATCGTTCGAATAGTGGTATGCTCGAAAACTTTGTGCTCAGCGAGCTTATCTTACTGGGATTCGAGCCATAGTGTTGGCGAACAATGGGGAAAGCTGATGTGGAGTTTGGACTTTGTGATTCAAACCCCGCTTGGATTGGTTTCCATCGAGGTTAAAACTTCAGGTACACGTTTGAGAGACTTTCTGAGTTTCATCGAGTACTATAGGCCATAAGTGGTGTTGTGTTCACCAGAGGGTACACGGGTGTGGAGCAGATGCGGGGTACAAGGTCTGGGTTCCTACCACATCATTTTGTGTGAGGGGGTAAGGCCTATAAGCGAGTCACATTCTGTCTGGAATGATGAGGGTGGACAGGCTGGCTCTCTACACGAGCTTGGCTACCACTTTTACTACTATTACTGGTTTCGGAGTCGGGGTGTACACTCTTACCAGATGTGTTATGGGCGCCCCAATGAGCTTTGAACACCTCTCGGGTCTCTTGTCTTTGGCGTCTATACTGGGGTAAGCTTCTCAACTGGATTACTAGTGTCCACAGGTAGCACCACGAAACAAATGGGGCTAACAGATGTGATTGTGTTAGGGCTATTCACTCTGGGTTGGATTCTATTCTTTAGTAGGGTTTGACGCACTCCTTCTTACCCACTAGCACGCCTCCTACTCTACCTCGCTATTTTCAACTCAGCCGTGGCGTTATTACTCTACGGATCAAAGCGTTCCAGGTAGTAAAGTATAATTGCTTTTTATTCTGATTGCCGGAGGCCCCGTTGGGTCGCGCGGTTTACTTGGGGCTTTCCAGAGACGTTAAGGAGCTCGGATTTTTGGTCTGATAGCGCTGTACCACGCGTTCAACTTGTTTAAGTCCACAAGCTCTGCTCACTTTTCTTGTCTTAAAAAGCGCTTTGAAATGAGGGTAAATCTTTCGGCTCCTCGTCGACTTCTTTGGGTTTTTTGCTTGGCCTCGTATAGCGACTGTTTGGGGTTGAAGTCTTCTCTCCTCCTGTATTCATCCGCAACGCTTTCTTCTCTAAGCGCAAGCGGGTGTATTTCGACATCTTTCCACCAGAGTCTTCGAGTTTTGCTCATCCTATATTTTTGTTTCATGTATTCTTCGGTTACTTTCTCAAACATGCGGCTAAAAAACTCGATGCTTCCTAGATATGTAGGGGTTTCCTTGCTGGGAGCGCGGGTTAGCTTAGTTGTCACACGCCTGTCGAGATAAGCGATCATGCGTGGCGCCTACGCTTCGCATACCACTCGAAAAATAGCCTTAGGAAGCGTAAGAGTGGTGGAAGAAGTGTCCCCCTTGGGTTGTGTTGTAGTGGGATATTCCTGTTCGATCCTTAAGGTAGCCAAAGAATCGCTTTACCGGCGGTGCTTCGTAGCCTAAAGCTATGGTGGGCGTGGTTTTGGAAGCCCTCTCCCCCTTCCCTCCTCACCGGGTGGAGTCACACTACTAGGATCTACGGCCTGTGAGGATGGGGGTCATCCACGTATGGAGGCGCCTCCTTCTCTGCCTCCGAGGAAACTTGGGGCGTCACCCGTCGTCCACGTCGTAGGGGGAGTGTCACAGCTGACCACACTGGTTGTTTGGTCTCTTCCCCCACGCATCACAGCAACCCAAACAATGATGGGTCGCCCACTACTACGCTTTACTATAGCCTCATCCAGATCTACGATGAGGTGCACCCACGCGTGGCTCAACCCAAACTCTAGCCTTACCTCAACCCTCCCCCTCCACTCCTCAGAATACACTCGACCCCAAGACCCTCTCCTCCTACTCAGAGTAGCCTGAAGAGCCGCGGGGTTTTTCCTCGCATATGGAGGCTAAAACCAAAAATGTAAAGCAGGACCACAATAACCTTGAGCTCAGCGAGGGAGGGTGAACCTCTTCTTGTTCTCCAAAAACATTGAGATTCCTGAAGAAGGCGAGCGCATCCCCCAGCCAGCCTAGTGGTGGGCGCCACGGCTAATCACCAGCCCGCTTCTTGGAGACCACCACGCTAAAACCTTATTCGAAGACGATTGTACCACCAAAGGCGATATTGATAAACACTGCCTCAACTGGCTGAAGGCCACAACTACTGGAGCTAGTAGAAAATTGCAATGGACTCGAGGAAAACATGGGGGATCACATAGCTTATCCGGACACGCATCTCGTTGTCGCCCTTGTTCTAGCGACATTAAGCCTCCTATCCGTCGGCGATGCTCAGACGTAGCAACCTTAAGTGTGATAACAGGAGAAGCAAAAAGGCTTTAACCCCCTCCATCTTTTTTATCTATGGATCGGAGGTCGCTTTTCTGGGTCTCTGCTGGGACCGTGCTTTTAGACCCCTTCACATTTACCTGGTTCTTCACGCCTTTCGCTTGGTGTACAGGCTCTCCTTCGGGTGGGCGGCGCAGGCGCAGAGCTACACTGCGCTCTTTGTTTTCGTCGCGGCCACACTCCAGATGTTCGGACTCGTGATAGCGGGCCTCGTCCAACTTGTCAGGAGCAGGAGGGCGCTTCCTACGAGGAAGGCGTCGGGGTCTTCGGCCTGTGCCTCGGCGACTTCATCCCTGGCCTCGGTCTCTGGTTCATAGTCTTCCTGCTCAGCGTAGTGTTCAGCGACCCGCCGATCACGTGAATACCCCTCTTTACACTCCGAGGGGGCAACCATAGATACCTACGAAACATGCATTATCCGAATAGAGGTATATTGATAGGGTGATTCCGAGAGGCGTATCTCATCCCAGTCACTCCTTATCCGAACACGTGTGTTTTGTATGCGTCATGGGTGTGAGTGGTTCTGGTAAAAGCACCCTCGTGGTGGAGGTGCTTCAGAAGGCTTTATTTAAGCTCTACGGCTTCAATGTTGAGCCCGGGGAACACGACTTATCCGAACACCATATTTAGAGTATTAAGAGTTTACCTTCTCATATAGCATATGTACCAGCCTATTATTTACGAAATTGTTCGAAGAAAATTTATAGGCGCTTTCTACCTTAGAGTTTAAGGTTTTTAGTAAACCATCCGTTGGTGTCGAGACTAGGGGGTATGTAAGCAGGGCACCTCGGGATGGGAAACGGTTAGTCCTAGCAAGCGGTAATAGGGATGTTGACGGTATGTGTCTGTTGGTGATTTTCATCTTATTTATCCGGCTAGATTGGAATAGGCGTTTTCATTCAGTTTGGGCGGGACTCCCAACGTTTGCCTAGGTCGCTGGTTTGGTTGTTTGTTTTTGGGTTTTGCGTTTGTTGGCCGTGTTTGGGTGCTTTCTTGGGTACTGGGTTACTGTATCCGTGTTGCTTGAAGTGTTTTATCTATATGTGTTCAGTGTGTGGTGTTGTTTAGGCTGTTGGTTGCTGTGGCTGCGTGTATGTAGAATCCTGCGTACTCGTCCTGTGTTTGGTCTACTAGTTGTATATATTTGTAGAGCGTGTCTCCCACGTAGGTTGTGTGTTCTGCTGTGACTAGTGTTATTAGCGGTGTTTCCGCTCTTTTGATTTCTAGGTGGTCGCCTGTGGGCTCGAGGGTTATGGGTTCGTATTGGTTTGGATAGTTTTTGCCTGGCTGGCGTGTGATTATTATTCGTTTTGGTTTGAGGTTTAGGTTTCTTAGTTTTTCGAGTTTTTGGGGTAGTATGGGTATGTTGATGTATGTTTTTGTGTTTTGTGGGGTTACCTGTGTGTAGTACGTGTATTCGGCTAGCATGTATTTTCCGCCTATGTACGGGGCGCTTTGTTTGATGAGTTGTTTGGCTTCGTCCTCTACCTCTTGGGTCAGCGTTATGTATCCTGTGTATGTTGCGTAGAATGTGTCCTCATTGAGGAGTGTTGTTTCGAGGTGGGGTGTGCTGGCCTTGGTGAGCCTGTTTATGGTGTTCTTGTGCCATGGGTGGGTTCTCGTTTGGCTGTCCGCTTTGAAGTCTGTTATATATAGTTTACCCACGTATCGCTGGAGGCTTGTGTTGGTGTCTTTGGCTTGCTGTATTATTGCGCTCGCGATCATCGTTGAGGGTATTGTGTTATACTTGTAGCCGTAGTATACCCTGAGCTGCACGGCGTATGTCTTCATGTTAGGATTCTCTCCAGCGCCGTTCTCCGAATATTTTCATTCTCCTGTGCGAGTTGCTCGATTCTCTCGTGGCATCTCGGGGTTCTGGGTTGCTGTAGTCTTGCGTTGAGGATTGGTTTTAGCCGTGGGTTTTCACCGTAGCCTTTGTCGAGGTTTGGCTGGACTCCGTTGAAGCCCGCCTTCCTCAATGCTTCAACGGTTTCCCTGTCCACTTGTGCTATCTGTGCATCTTTGTAGCCGAGTTTGACTGGGTGTTGGTTTGGGAGCACCCCGTTTCTGAGGTTGACGGGTATTATTGTAGCTGTGTATGGTGTGTTTTCGATGGGGTTGAGGGGGATTTTGGCGACTAGCTCGATGGGTGTGTAACTCTTCATACCCACAACGTATATATGTATGGCTCCCGCCCTCTTGAGGGGTTGGATCCACTCGTCGAGTGATCCGAACTCCCCGAGTAACCCTAGGGCTCTTACCCCCACATTCTTGGGGACTGCTACCGCCCCCATAGTACTGAAGCCGCTGGGTAGGAAGAGGATGATGTTTGGGATCCTCCCAGTCAAGAGTTTGACGCAGAAGTCTTCCACCATCCTCGCGAAGCATATCATGGCTGTCAAGCTCCTATCGATTGACCCCCTAACCTTTATCGAGCCGTCGGTGGGCCCGCATCCAACATCATCCATATACCAAATTGCGTGCGCCATGAACTCGAGCTTTTCATCCATGGGTGGTTTAATATGGACTAGTCGTTCTACCTTCTCCTTATACTCATTTACCAGGGTGGATGGGTCTTTATCTTTCTCCACCGACCTGATTATCCCTATGAATTTCTTCATGATCCCTTCGGCCCTCAAAGGCTTGAGGGGCCCACACTGTTGGCCTACGCTGAGTTTGAGCCCCTTTTTTAATGCGTCCAGCCAGTAATCTAAGTATTCGCCTCCCAAGTGTTCGCTTATTAACTTTTTGAGCTCGAAGTCGAAAGCGGTCTTTAGGTCTATTTCTGTGTTGAGGCTTTGTAGGTTCAGTTTGAAGATGAATAGGATGATGTCGTCTCCGAGTTCGTCTAGGCTTTTGCCAGCTTCCCCTTGGGGTTCGAATAGTTTTATCCAGCCCTCGCCTGGGTTGGGGTCAAGGTCTCCTCTTAGTTTGCGGGATGTTCTCTGAACGTGGAATACGGAGAGCCTCCTAGCTAGGCATAGGGGGCAGAGTGTTTCCGGGTGGCTTGAGCCTTCATCGTAGACCTTTCGCTCCTTATACCTGGAGAGGAACTCCTGTGTGAGGGCGAAGTTTTGGGTGCACACTGTGCACGTCTCCCCGCTTGTCGGAGGCGTGTTGAGTGCAACCTGCGACAAAGCGTTGGGCTGGTCGTCGTCGACCATCTCTGCTAGGATTTGGTTTAGTTGTTCGGCTAAGATTTCTTCTTCGTGGAGCTTAAGGGTTTGGGGGTTTGCTTGCTTGGGGGTTTGGGTTTGCTGTGTTAGTGATTGCAGTCTCCCACTTAACTCGTGGGTGCTGTATCTGAGTGTTATGTTTATGGTTTTAGTGTTGTGGGGTTGGTCGAGTAGGCTGGTGAGCGTCTTGTTGAGTGCTCGCTCGATTAGGTCTAGCGTCTTTGAGTGTTGGCTCCGGGGTATGGCTGTTATTATTGTTTTCTCTGTTGCTAGGAGTGTGAAGGGTGTGGCTAGCCCTATTAGTGGGGGCTCATATGCACTGGGTGGCTTGAAGCAACCGATTATCTTCTCGAGTATATGTAGACCGTTCTCACTGATTATTTCCTGGTTGAGCTGGTGGGTGAATATCCTTGTTACAGCGTTTAACCCGCTTATGTCTTTGAGCGTCTTGTAGCCGAGGTTGAATGGGTTTTCGAGTCTGAGTATTGTGAATCCCTCCTCTAAGAGCTTTGCGAGTAGGGCGCCCTTTAGGTGTGCGAGTATTACGATGTCGTTGGCGCTCACCCAGCTCCTCTGTGGGGTTATGCATATTGAGTCGAATACTATCTTCAGGAATTCTTTGTTCTCGTATATGTTCTCTGGAGTAATGCTTGATACGGTTTCCTCGATTTTCTGGTAGTATTCATCCACTTTGCTTCCGTATTTTCTTCTTAGTAGGGGTAGTGTTAGCTGTGTGGGTAGGTCATCGAATCGGTCTATGCACTGTGTCTCCGGCTTTAGGTTGAAGGGTGAGATGAGTGGGTATAGGAATCTTCTTTTCTTTTTCTCTTCGACGCCTATCAGGTTTGGTGACTCTTCTGCGATGCTAGAAATTCTGTCGTATTTCGCATATATTTCCTTGTAGGTTTCGGGGTCATGTTCTCCTCGGTTTTCCTGTTTGCTGATGCCTTTGGTTATTAATCCTTTAAATAGGTCGTGTAGGTAGATGGCTTCGTATGGTTTGGGTTCACCGAGGTTTGCTAGGAGCTTGGCGATGAGTTGGTCGTGTCCTAGGGTTTCCACAATTCTTATTTTGTTGTGCCCATATATGTTTTGTGTCCTCTGACAGGCGTGCTGTCGAGTATTCTGCGAAGCTTAGGTTCTTGGCGAGTGAGTTGGATGTGGCTCTGTTTATGCTTAGCAAGGGGTTGGATGTGCGGGGTCTTCTCGGTGAGCTTAGGAACACGTTTGTTGAGTTAGAGGAAGAACGTAGGGGTAAGAGTGGTAAGAGTGGTAAGAGTGGTGTTAGTGAGGGGGGAGGGGATGCGTGGTCTCGGGTTTATGGTAGGTTTTCTGATGCCTGCTCCACGCCTAGGCCGCAGGTTATTGTCGAATTGAAGGGTGATTTGGAGTCGCTAGCGGCTCGCGAGCTTGGTGGTGGAGTCCTGTGAAGGTTATTCCTCTCGTGGTTGAGACTAGGTCTTATCTGAGGGTGGGGGGTGGGGGTGTCTATTTTGATTTCGCGTCATCAGATAACCCTGTTGCTAAGGTGCGTGTGAAGGTTAGGTTGGAGGAGGGCTTCCACCAGGTTTACGTCCCATTTATCCCGGGGAGTTCGTTTAGGGGTGTTTTGAGGTCGACTTACGAAGTGTATCTTAGACGGGAAAAGGAGGTTGAGGGTGTTCGGCGTAATGGTGTTCCTAGGGATGCGGTGGAGCGATTTCTCAGCGGGAAGAGGAAGCGTGATCTACGTGTTGTTATCGATGAGTTAAAGAGCCTTGCATCAGCTGGCCTACTGGATGGGGATGTCCCCAGCACTCTGAGTGAGTTCGATGACCTCGGGGAAGATGACCCCGTTACAGATGAAATTAGAGATTCTCTTGTGAGCGCTTTGGAGCGGTATTTTGAGCTTTCTGGTTTTAACGTATCCCTCGCGTGTTTCTCAACCTCTGAGTTGGATCGGTGTGAGAACCCGGCTCTCCTCTCCTCAACCGATAGGGTGAAGCTCAGAGAGGACTGGAACCATTTGACTGGTAGAGTGAAGTATTGCCGTGTTTGCCGGGCTTTTGGCGCCCCGGGTCTTAGGAGCGCTGTCAAGATCACCGCTTTTATCCCGGTGGATCCGTTCCCGATATATTTGGAGCGTATGGTGCATGTGGCGGTTGATAGGTTGACGGGCGCTGCGGCGGAGGAGAAGCTTTTCGACGAGGAGTTGGTGCCTGTGGGTACACGTTTTCTCGGCTTCGCGGTTGTGCTCGACGAGAAGGTGAGCTTTGGAGGCGTTGAAGAGGATGTGCTATCCACCGTTAGGGAGGCTTTGGATGTTTTGGCGATGAAGGCTGAGAGGGGTGAAGTGAGTTTGGGTGGCCGTGGTAGCGCGGGCTACGGTTTGTTCACGCTTAGGGTTGGAGGGGTCGAAGGGTTTCCGCTTGCTTTGGATGGGCTAATACGGGGAGAGTATCTCTTCAGGATGGGGGAGGGGGATGGGGAGGTTGACGGAGATGTCGTGAACGCCCTCGGTGAATTCTTTCCCAAGTATCTCCTAAGCTCGGTCAAGAAGATTTCCAAGGAGCCTGGGGAGGTGGTATACGAGGTTGTTGACGACGCCGGGAGAGTGATAATGGAGACTAAAAGTGAGGATGAGCTCTCATCATTTATCAAGAGGGGCTACCGCTTCAGGGTTAAGGGGGCTCTTACACTTTGAACGTACAGCTAAAGGTGGCTGGGTTTACTGGTGAATTCAAGGTGGACACGGGTTTTGACGGTACCCTCTTAGTTGACTCAAGGCTTTTTGACGGTATTCCTGGCGGTGTCCAGGGTTCAGCTGTGTTTAGGACGGCGGCTGGCCCTGTGAACGGGTTTGCGAAGCTCGCCGTGGTTGAGTTTGGTTCTAAGAAGCTGGAAGCCGTTGCATATCACGTGCTGGGCTTCGATGTGAACCTCGTCGGCGAGCCTCTTATTCGTAGGTTAGGAGTGCTGCTTGACTATAAGGAGGGACGCGTTGTTGATCCATGAGCGGCTGAAGGACGCCGCGTATGATTTATTTGTGGGTAGCCCGAGTGACACACACTATGTTACCCTCATAGGAGAATATGAAGTGGGGTTCGAGGTTGGTGTCGACGAGCTCTGGGCGTTGAAGACCTATTTGAGATGTAAGCTCTACTCTGGGGGTGCTAAGAGGTATGTCTTTGGCGCAGGCGGGAAGGGACGGGCCTTTATGTCGAGGATACATTTAGTCCCCACGCGTGATTCCAATACGGGATCCACCAAGCTAAAGGTGTACTATATTGGGAAGGTGCTGGATAAGGGTACCCTTGAGCTCCTACGCGATGTCTTCAACAGGGTATTTGTAGAGGAGCAGGGGAGAGGAGAGGTCTCGGGTTTCATCGAGGCCTACAGGTGTTTTAGGAGGGGTGGAGGGGTTGATACGGATAAACTGCGTAGCTATCTGGGTGACTGTGTTAAGTAAAGAGTGCGGGGATCTCATTGTTTTTCGAGCTGGATGTTAGGCTTGTACCCGTAACGCCCTATATTATAAGGGCTAGGTCTGGGTCACGGAGGAGAGGTGTTTCATTTATTAAGGGTAGTTGGTCGGCTGAACATATTATACCTAGTAGCTCTGTGAAGGGATTTCTCAGAGGGTCTTGTAGAGTGGGCTTACTTATGTGCGGTTATCCTGATGCTCGCATTGATGGTTTGCTCGAACGAGTCTTTGGGGGTGTGTCGCGTAAAGGATCAATCAGGCTTATCATGCGTACCCCTAGTGTCCAGGTGGAAGAGATGAAGGAAGGGTTCACACTCGACCTATCGAGTACTAGTGGTGGGGGTGTTTTAGTGGAGGTTTCCCGGACACCCGTCGTGTTCAAGGTTTTGATCCAAGAGGATGTTGCTCCAGTTTTGTTTTTTGGGTTTAAGGCCATCGACGACGGGCTGGCTCGTTTTGGGGGTTTTAAGTCTCGTGGTCTCGGCTTGATGCGGGTGGAGGCACGACTTGGCGGGATAAACCCAGGCTTCTCAAGTGAACGCTACCTCACTTTCAGAAAACTTATTGAAGAGATGAGTAGCTTGGATTTCCCCACCCTTTGCAGAACCTTATCCTCCAACGCGATACTAGGTTCACCCGCTTCGACCAAATAGGTTATCCAATCACTTCCCCGGGGGTTGCATTAAACGTCTCGGGTTGGGGTCATATGACTGCATTCGCTTAGTGTGTTGACGGCTCGGTTGCCAGCCTCCCCCGATGCGGTGGGGTACATTCGTAGCTGGAGTCCTCTGGTGCCACAGATTTTTAGTATGGTTTAGAGGGTGTCCACTGTTTGATTGTTTTGCAGAGAGGCGCTATATGTGGGATTCGTTTTTGTATGCATGAGTCGCTGTGTTTGTTAGGGTGTGTGTTGGGTGCTTAGGGTATGCTTGCAGTGTTGTGTTAGTGTGGATGTGGTCGTGTGGAGGAGGGGGGAGGAGTTTAGGGGGCTCTGCGTATGGTGAAGGAGGTGCTGGAGAAAGTTCTGGATGAAGAGGTAGTTCGGGCTATCCGTGAAACAAGGAAGGGGAAGTGATCGGCTTCCTGTTCGAGCCGGGCTCCCCTACTCTATTTATTAATGGGGATGGATGAGGATTCATTCTTGAAGCTTAGATAGCAAATCAATATACTCGTCCTCATACTCCACGAGGCGGGGAACGCTCTGCGGAGGGGAGGTCCACTGCAGGGCTACTTAAAGACAGCGATGTTGGGGGATGGTGTCCGGATAACGCTTCTCCACGCCTGGATACAGAGGTCACCCCGCTCTAATCTGGACACTATCGCCTACTTGAGGGTAATGTTCAACGTAAACCAGCTTTGAGTTAGGCTGTAGTTTGGAAAACAGGGGTAGGTCGTAGGGTACACTCAGATGGGGTGTTTGAGTTACCGTGGATTCTAGTAGTGATGGTGGATGAAATATTCAGTGTTGTTCAGGGGGATTCGAGTATCTTAGGCTTGCAGAGCAAGGCTATCCTAGTCTCTTTTATCTTATAAGATACGCGCGGCAGTTTCAGAGAGGTGTTGTGTATTCAGTCTATGGTGGCTCAGCTGGCTTACTAAGCCGTGCGATAGCTTGCTGGGATGATGTGTTTTAAGGATTCTTTCACCCTATTTTTTCTTGGTTGCTTTTTGGGTGAAACCGCTTTGAGGTTTCTGGGTGTAGGTTTCAAAGAGGGGGTGTGAAGTGCTAGGGAGGGGCGCTAGTAGGGGTTGTGAGTGAGCTTGACGGGATTCCCGTGTGGCAACCTTTCTTCCGCTTAGAAGGTGGTTCGACGTTATACCCTTTCTTCTGCTTACACGTTGCATAGAGCGGCAGCTCAAACGTGCAGATGGTTTGCTGAGATACGGTCTGAGGACAGACTTCGCCAAGAAGAGCTTCTGGACGATATCCGTCTGGTTGAATGAGGGCTGTATGCGTGGTTTCGTCGTGGGGGAACCGCACTCGGAGGCTGTGCGTCGATTCCGATCTTGGTCTGCGCCCGGTGCGGCGTTTGTGGAATACCGCAGCAAGACGGGGAAGGTGGACTGGCGTGAGGCTGAAGCACTCCTGAAGACCCCAACATTCCGTTATCCGAGGAGCTGACATCCTCTTCTCACCTAAGCAAGGCTCAGAGCTCTGTTGCTCGCATATCCCTAAACACGTATTCTGACGTGTTCACTCACTGGGTTTGGACCGGTCCCGCTTCTCAGACCAGGGAAGCCGGGTGTTCAGGGGTCCTCGGGTGCCGGAGAAATATAGCTTTCCTCTTTGATTGTCTCGGTTACCGTGCTACAGACAGGAGTTAGCCCCTAGTCCTCATTGCTCATCGCGCCTCGCCGGAGGGACAGGTTCCACAGCGATTGGTTGGGTGTTGCTCTTCCGCACGGAAGTATCGAGGCTTGGGAGGTTCTGATAAAGGCTGTATGATTCGGAGGTGGGTTTGCGTGTGCTCTTGCTATGCCTGCGGAACGAGGCCTCAACGGTACGACGCATAGGATGCGCTCATCGCTTTTTTAGATCCATCCCTTGGTATACTTAGAATAGTTGTATTCGTCAATCAACTTTACGAGCGTCTTCGGGGAGTCGCCGACATATCCTTTGACGCCATTTGCGATCTCCCTTATGATTGTGCAGAAACTCACATATTTTTGAGCGGGCTCCTTAGAATAGTAGCATCCGTAGGCTCTGGCGATCTTATCGTCCCAAAGGGGGAAGAAAGCTGGTGCCAGGAGGTGCAATGCTTTGGCCACAGCCACTGAGCTCTTCCTGCCAGACTTCTCGGTTTTGAGGGCGTCGAGAAACCTTTCTACCAGTTCCTGAGTTGACCCCTCATCCGAAGCGGAGAAGGTGGTGATTTCCCTCTGCCTGAAGTGGTTTATCTTATTCATGTTATCCGCAATACACTTACTAAGTTCATCAGAGTCTGGAGGGCCATGCCTGTATAACGCTTGGTTCCACGTGAGTAGGAGTACACCGAGTGCATCAGCCATTTCCTCTGGTTTACCCCAGAAACACTTCACAAGAAAGTAGCCACTTTGTACATGGAGTCGCGTCCTTCACGTCTTTCGTATTCCGCACAACCACGCAGGAACTCTTCCTTAGCCGGAATTTGGATAACCATACGTTCTGCCTAGCGTTTTACTTGTAGGTGATACCACGAACCACATAAGCTTTTTTGTTTCTTCGTCCTCGCCACCCAAACCCAGATCGCTCGACCACCATACTCTAAGACAGTCCCATAAACATTATGGATGATAAAGTTATACATGGCTCCCCCTTAAACTCCGGTTTCCTTCAACTTTTCTCGTCGACTCCTCCGAACACGCTTGACTTGGAGACAGGCTCCTCCGAGAGCAGCGCGGCGAGTTGCTAGGCCTCTTAGGAGTGAAGAGACTACCGGAACGAGTCGAGGAGAAGACGACAGCCTAAACTTTGGAGGACCTATTCCAGATATCCCAGCGAAGATTTTCATCCAAATTCTCGGATAAACCGGCTATGGCCGTGGGTGACCGATGGGTTTCGCGCTGATACGCCTCGCGGAGCCCACCGAGCCAAGATTCTATGTGCACACGCACCAGTTCTTGAAGCTGGGTGGGGGTGCCCGATTTGTTATTAACTTGTGAGCCATTTATCTGGAGACGTGTGCACTTCGGGGGTAGGCCTCTTCGGCGTGGGTTTTTCGGCGACCCGAGGAAGTAGGTATTCTTATCCTTGTCGTGGCCTCGGTGTGTTTACGTTTGACGGTGTGCATGGGGGAGGGTTCATTCAAACATGGTTACTGTTGTCTGCTGGTGGGGTGGCTTATGACAATGCTTATCTTCCTGTTAGTGTTAGCTCTGATCTATGAATGTTCTAATTTCGTCTTCTCTGGTTGTCCTGCTTGTTTTGTCGTTGGTCACCCCGGCTCTCCTCGTGTTCGCGCCGCCTCCCACTATTCACGCGTCCTTCAAGTCGCTTCCGCACGATTTTGTTCCGAGGAGGAATCCGGAGGGTGGGCTTCAACCCTTCCCCCTCCCCGCGCCGACTGGTCTCGCATCGTATGGTTCGAAGGGTAATCTGAGCACTGATGCTGTGAAGGGCTCGGCCACTTTTGACTCGCTCAACCTGGGGGTTGACGTGATTCCTCCCCCTTACGCCTCAAACTATACGTTTATTGGGACGGGCTATGGGAGCCTTCAGTTGAACGCGGTTTTGTGGGTTCCGGGTCACGGTGTTTACTGGACGCAGAATGTTATCTTTATCGCTTCTAATACCACGATGGAGCCGCAGGTTGAGCTTGTGAATAATATCTGGAATTTTAGCTCTCCCACGGCTGTTCTACACCCACAGTATATTCGGGGTAACGGCACTGTTTCGCAGCCTGTGGGTTACTACTACTATGTCGACCCCGTTGTCTATAATTTGACGTTTCCGTTTACGGTTAATCTGAGTATGGGTGTATCTAGTGTGGGCGCTGGGGGTGTGAGGGTTTCGTTTGGGTATTCTATTGCGAGTGGGAACGGCTCGGTTTACACGGGTGTTTACGATTCAGTGGTGCTCTTCCCCACTGTGAGTGGTGCGCGCGCCTACTACCAGATTGGCTCCTACGCCCCGAATGGGCTGCCTAGTGATGTTGAATACGTGCTTGGGGGTCCGGGGGGTGGTTCGTTTGCGGTTGTCGAAGGGATTTCTGGCCTGATATCCCTCTACTATCATAGGGATGGTTTGTTTGTGTCCGTCCCCGACGCTTACAGTTATGGCTCCGATACGGGTGAAACCGTGTATTTTGTGACTGTGGGTAGGGATCTAGGAGACCCCTCTGCTCCTCAGGGTGTTCTGAGCTTTGGGAACCTTAATAGTTATGAGCTGTGGCCGGTCACACCGGTTCTCGAAGCCTTCACGGCGGTGGGGGTTTCCCAGCTCACTGTTTCCGGGTATCTGTTTTACCAGGCGGGCACGGGTTCATCGTTTGTTCCGCTTTCGGGTCAGCGCCTGACGCTGAGCCTGCAGGGGTTGGGTGACGCGTCAAACTCCATGTTTGGGAATGTTAGCGTGGTTACTTCGGCGAGTGGGAGTTTTTCGGCCACGATTCCGGTTGGAGGCGTGGGTGCGGATCAGCTTGTTGTCTGGTATAATGGTGGCGTCGCGTTTAACCCAACATATTCGGTGACCCAGCTTGAAGTGTACCCTGTTAGCCTCAAGGGTGTTGGCTCCTATACGGTTGGGCTGAACGGTGTCGGGGTGAACCTAAGCGTGGGCACACACTATATTGTGGCCCCACGGGGGGCGCAGGTCACACTCACTGTGGCCAACCAGACGGGGCTTGGGGCCTACCAAAGAGTTCTGGCGTCGGTGTTCGTGAACGGGGTTGAGGTGCACAACGAGACGGTGAGTCTACCCACCTCAGCCTTAGACGTGAACGTCACCATAGTGGGCACAGTGCAGTACTTGGTGGATGTGGTGCAGCGCACATCCACAGGTGTGCTCAACCAGAGCTTCTGGTACGACTCGGGCTCCCCGATCACCCTCTCCGCGCAGCGGTACATCTACACCAACTCGACGTCGAGGTACGCCTTTCAGGGCTGGAGCGTGAACGGCGAGCTCGTGAATTCGACGTCTCTCGCTCTGAACGTGAGCACGCCGCTCATAGTGGATGGTGTGTACGTTGAGCAGGACCTGATCACGCTCTCTTCGCCTCTTTCAAACGTGAGCGTTTGGGGCGCGGTCGGCGAGCCGTATTCGCTGAGCGCACCCGCAAGCTACGGTGGATTCCCGGTGAGCTACCACTTTAAACAGTGGAGTGGCTCGTTGGGGGGCTCAGCGAACACGCTCACCTTTGTGGTTTCAAGGCCCGTCTCGGTGGTGGCAGTCTACTCGGCGAGCTACACTGGGGTGATCGCTTTACCCATCGCTGTATTCCTTGCGGGTTTGGGTGTCGGCCTCCTGCTCCGCAGGCGTGCTAAGATGTCACCCATATAAATTTCGGCTAACGCTTAGAGACGGCTCCACGAGTGATTTAGACTCGTGTTTCGAGGCACGATGTTCGCCAGCTGAGAAGCGGGCTGAACGCGCTTGGGCTAAGGCCTTCCACCTCAAATCAAAGCTTTGTGCTCCCTGTGCTCTGCCTCTGAGAGAATCAGGTAAAGCTTCGCGTGTTCTTGAATCGCTCTAAAGAGAGGTTCACATTCACCATTTGCAAATATTCGGAAACATTTTTTGGCGAAGCCAACCGCGCAAGCAAAATTCCCAGTTTTAAAGCATGGGGAGGGTGAGTTGTTATCCTTCTACTACACTTCGCTGAGTACTATGGATAGATCTCCTTCCCACCATACCTTTTACGACTTGGTCTAACCCGTTCTTAATGGGTGTGGAGCCCCCAACCGGCATGATTGCAACCACTTCGACGGTGAGCTCACTGGGTGGGTGGTGCGTGTTGTTTGATGGGCTGCATTGTTTCTTACGTACCTCTTTGGTATGGTGTTGTGTGTCCTATGCGTTTGGCGTTGTTTTCGAGTTTGGGGTTTGTTTTAGGCGGGGTTTAAATCTGTGTGTGCTCGTTCTGCTGTGAGCTAAGCTGAGTCGTGCTGGCAGTATGTATGGGTACGTGGAGTTGCTCTCCAAGTTGAAGCGGGGGGCTGGGTCGCGAGAAGAGTTGGAGGCTTCTTATTTTATTGAGTCGGTGTTTAGGGAGCATGGTTTAGAGGTGTCGCGTCAGGCCTTTAAGACTCTTCCGAGCTTTTCCTACACTTATCTCGTGATTTACGGTTTTTCGGCTGTGTCCCCATTCATAGCCTTGTTTTCACTGGGTTTGGGAGGTGTTTTCTCTTTGGTGGGCTTCGTGCTCCTGGTTTTGGAGGGTGAGCTCTACTATCCAGTTGTTACACGTTTTCTGAGGATTTTTCCCCTCTCGTATCCTATAATGTTATTGGGGTTAGGGGGACTGGGGTTGGTGGGGGTAGGCCTCCTGTTGTTGTGATGACTCATTATGATTCTACTAAGGCCGCCCTCTCTTTTGAGCCGTGCATGGTTGGGGGCGAACATTGGGTGTGATTATGGCGCTTATAAGTTTTTACATGACCGCTGACATTCAACGCAGGTGTCCTATCCACCTCTAGGCTTGTGTACACCTTGGCGCGTGAGGGCTCTCTTCCCAGGGTTTCCTCCCGTTTAAGTCTGCGCTACTCCACTCCCTACGCGGCCCTGATATTCTTATACGTTGTGGCCTTAGGCGTCTCCGTGTGGCTCCAACTCACAAACTATTTTTCATTGGTGCTCCTCTTAGGCTCGGCGGTAGACGCCGTGATCTACTCATTCGTCGCGATGAGTTTTACAGGCAGCAGGCTTAAGCACCCCGAATGGAGGAGGCCCTTCAGGGTTTGGGGAGGCCTGCCTTTATCGATTGGGATAGCGGGCCTATTCATCCTGATCTTGGCGGCGCTTCTCGCATCCTCGGCTTGGCAGGTCTCAGCCCTCTTGTTCTCCTCTCTAGCCCTTGCGTTTGGCTACGCCGGATACGTTACACGTAGGAAAAACAACCGCGCTTAGACTCAGCTTTTTTAACCAAGAGCAAAGCACTCCTCTGGTATTGCGGGAGAGATCGGCTCCCGCCCCGCTTTTCTCGAAAGTTGGCCAGAGGAGGACGTCGCGAGATTGTGTATGTTGAAGCCTTATTAAACACTCACCCGCCATAAAATGGCAAGGCTTGCTCGTTTCTTATCAAAGGCATAACAACGGAGCCATCCCACTGAACATCCAAATTAGAAGCACTATCTATCAATCTCACCCGGTTGAGAGATGCACTTTCCGCGCCGAGCCCCGGCTTCCCTCATCTGGACAGGCGGTTCTTCTACTTCTGCTACACACAACATTGTTGGCTAGAGTTTCACTTGCCGAGGAGCGTTTTAGTCGGGCGCTGAGCTTAGCGGTGGGTGCTAATACATTTCCCAGTAAAAGAGGGCGGTACTCCCGCTAGTTCCAACATTCGAACCCGGCTCTCAACAATGTTAATACAATGTACGGATTTAATCTCTTCCAATTGAGAACCCATTGGCGTGGACCACGAGATTGGAAAGATCTTTTCTGGGCGTAGCCTTAAGGGTTCGATGGTGTCCAGTTAAAGCGCTTTCACACTTGGATTATGCGCTAACCAACCCACTATCCGGACACCACTAAGGGTTCGGCACAAAGTTTAAGATTTTCCGGGGGGATGTCTATAATATGCGGGGTCTTCTCCTAGTAGTTTTGGCTTCCTTGCTTTCACTTCTCATATTTTCACAGTTGGGTTTCGTTTCATTCGCGCAACCTTCAGAGTCGCCACCCGTGCACCCGCTGAACCTGGCATTGGAGGACTCCCCCGGCGACCTACCATTGTCGGCCATAATCGCCTCCCCGCAGCCTGTGCCCCCCAACACCACCCCCACCGTTGTCACCCTAGCGGCGGGAGCGGTGTGTAGGCCTGAGTGTACGATTAGTGGGAGCTTCGCTGCACCAAGCGGATCTTGGGCGATGATTCTCCTGAACTACACGGGGGGAGGCGCGCGGGAACGTTTTCGACTCGGCCTACTCTCTTTTCGTAAATGGTGTTGATGTGTTCCAAGGCACATCACCCGAGTATGGGAGGTGGAGTGTGCTCAAGGATATCACTGAGTACACGGCACTATTTAAGGGGACAGTGAACTTCGTGTTTCACGCACCCGGCGCCATTATTCAAGGTAACTTCACAACTTGGCTTTCAATCTCATTTTACCCTGTCCCGAAGGGTGAGACTCCTCCGAGCGAGCCAAACGTGATATTGCCGCTGTGGAGCGGTGTGTCGCTCACCCAGAGCTCCCCCAGTGCGACGCTGAGCGTCAACGTGCCGTATAACACCCTCAACGCCACCCTAGAGCTCTACGCCTACGGGTTTGGTCTAGACGAATTCTGGTACACAAATGAGCCAAGTTTCAGGGACGTGATAGTTAGCGTGGATTCGAAGCCAATAGCGTCCGTTCTACCCTTCCCATACATCAACACTGGAGGCATAGACCTGTTCGCGTGGAGGCCTATCACGGCAGTCTTCACCCTCGACGACCCAGCCTATAGGTTGGACGTCACCCCCGCCTTAGGCCTCTTGGAGGGGGAGCACGAGCTGAGCGTCCAAGTGCTCAACATCTTTCCCGCGAGTCGGTGGATTATAAGCGGCGCACTCCTCCTCTATACGTCCCCGAACACGCCGCCCGCCAAGCAGGTCTCGTATAGTTTCAATGGACCCGTGGTTGCAACTGCTACCAACCCCTCGTTCACTTACTTTAATCAGACAGCGAATATCAGCTATTCATATTCCTCTAAGATCGGGGAAAACCTCTACACCCTAGAATCATCGCAGAGCTTCGCGAACAATCAGACGTTTAACCAGATGGGAGAACATAACGGGCTACGAAACGACGCGCACAGTGACCACGAACACCGGGCCAGAATCTTCACTCATCTCTAAGAGTATAACAACTACATATTATCCGCTCAGGATGGATACTGGATTCGTATTCACAGTCACATCCACCACGAATGGAGGCTTCCCCATCTACGGTACCTTCAGCATACTTCTCTATAACCTCCTGCAGGGATGGGTTGAGTCAGAGGTGAGCGTATCCCCAGCCTCCGCGAACCCCAGTCACACCCTGCTCAACGACACAGTGACCGTGACGAACGGGGTGACTTCGGGTAACATTGAGCTCATAAGCCCTTCGGCCGGCATAATCACTGCGATCACATTCATATCTGCGAACACCACGAAAAGCTACATGTTGGTTTCACGACCCGCCGCACCCTACAAGTTGTTCGCGCACACTATTGTGGGTAGCTCATACCAGCCCCAACCCCCCTACTTCGCGGAGACGGTGACGACCAACAGAATACTCGCCCTGCTCGGTTAACCCCCCCTCTCCTCACAACTTAGCCCGAGGCGTAGAGCAGCTAGTTGGCCCCATATCACGTCCCCCACTAGAGGGTTCCACCCACCCTCCCACATATTCTTCTAGTGGTTGTGCAGCTTGATTCAGCGGAGCATTGCCCCCAGTGTTCAAGCATTAGGCTCATATGGCAAGACCTCTTGAGTGATTTGTGAGGTCTTAGATGACACGTAATACTGGGGTTATATTCTTGCCCCCACTTGGCGAACAAGGCTTAGGAATGGGGTGAGTGGGGTAGCAAAGTTTTGTTCTAAGCTTTTCGGTTTATGAGCTTGCACACGTATTTCACCATACGAGCAAATACTGTGTGGGGTTTATGCGTTCGGGGTGACTCACTCAGAGTGTGCACAGTGCATGACGCTTAATCGGATTAATTCCTCTTAGTTAGTAGGTGTGCTTGAGACTCAGATCCCCGATGGGTTTCTCATATATTCTTTGCGAAGTGTCTGCGGGTTCTCCCAGCCATGACTCGAACACTCAGTGCTCTTTTAATGTGGCGAGTCAGAGCTGTGTTCTTTAGTTGAGAAGGGAGGAGGAGAGGGTTGGTGTTGCCCCCGTGGGTGTACGGTCAAAATTATCGCTCGGGGTGTGCGGGGATATCCTGCTGGGGTCCACTTGCTCCTTAGGTCTCCGTTAACCCACTGTCCCTATGCCTTCGTAGCCCTTGAAAATGGATTTGCCCTCCTTAAACCTAGATAGCCTGAAGTATTCGAGTGCGGGGTCCTCCTCCCCCGTGACTAGGTGGCTCACGATTTCTCCGAGCGATGGGGCGAGTTTAAATCCGTGTCCGCTCAATCCCACACAGCAATAGAAGTTGGGTAGCCCCAGGCTTGCCAGGGAATCTATGATTGGGTGGAGGTCTGGTGTGTTGTCGTACATGCCGTAGTAGGCGCTGTGGAAGCCCGCGTTACCCATGGCTGGTATCCTGTTCGAAATCCTTTGTGAATAATCGGCGATATAGTTGAACGGTACTTGGGGGGGGAGGTTTATCGGGGTCCACGTCTGCCTCATCGAGTTCGCTTCTCAGGTTTCCCCCTAAAAGGAGGCTTTCGCCTTCAGGTTTATAGTAATCCCTGTTTGCGAGGTCGTTGACCACTGGGCGTAGCCCCGCTATGCCGTTTGGCCTTTTGTATATTACCACGGGGTGTGGGGAGACCTTCAGGGGTAGGAGGTCGCCTTTAGCGAAGCCGCTTTGGGATAGGAGCTTGTTGGTCCATATATTGGTGCACAGTATCACGCTTGCACCGCTTATTTCTTTGCCGTTTCTGAGAACTATTTTTGCTTGGCCCTGAGTGTTTTCTATCCTGTGCACTTCTTCTCTAAGGAATTTCACACCCAAATCCATGGCTTTTCTCGCGAAGAAGTTCGCGGTGGAGACCGGGTCAGCGTACCCACTGTCGGGTTCATAGGAAACACCCTCGTCGGCGTCAAAGTTTAACCATGGGAACATCTTGCTCGCTTCTTTCACTTCTAGAATTTCCTCTCGGATACCCAGTCGCCTCAGCATGTCAACGTTATCCTCCATTCTCTTCCTCAATGCGCTTGGGACCACCGTCACCATTCCTGTTTTATAGAACCTTAGGGTTTCCCTATTGGCTTCGAAGAACTTTCTTGATTCAAACGCCATCTTCGCGACTACTTCGTTTGAATAGTGGGTTCTAACTATTGCGGTGGAAAAGGACGTCATCCCCGAGGCGACTCCCCCCTTATCTATTAGGACGACTTCTGAATGGGTTGCCCGCTTAAGGTTGTAGGCAACGCTTGACCCGGTGCTCCCAGCGCCTATCACGATTATTCTATCGCGTGCACTCATCTTATAGTAGCTCACCGTTCAGGGTTCTAGGTCGGGTATAACCCTGCCCGCTTTGGCTATGATGTCTGGGTGCTTAAATCTTATTCTTAGGACGAGGATCAACACGAGTATGAGGTATGCGGCAACTATTACTGGCAGCGACGCCATGTATCCTGTGAGCCCCGTAAAGCTTAGGGTTAGCGCGAAGATGGTGGCCGCTGTTGAGGCTAATGGTAGAATGTAATGCTTGGTTATGGAGAGGCTTCTTCTCTCTTTTCGTGTGAAGTAGAATGGTACTGAAACGTTGGCTAAAACGTGTGTTAGCAAGTAGCCCACCGTGAGTAGAGCTATGAGGTAGACGGCGGCGTCACCAGTGATCCCTGAGTGTATCCCAAGCCCAAAGTAGAATGTTAAGTAGGTTGCGGCTATTATCACAAGGGCCATCAGCTCGTTAGCGATTATGGCTCCGGAGGGACTCCTATATTTGGGGTGGACCTTCGAAAATATTGGTGGGAGAATGTTGTCTCTCCCCAGTGCGTAAAGACCTCTTGAGGCTGCGTTCTGGATTGCTATGTTGCCCTTCACTAGAGATATGTATGCGACCACGCCAAGGGTGACTAAGCCAGCCACCCCTAAAAGCGTCTTCGCTGCGAGGTAGGTTGGAAATATGGAGGATGAAGCGAAACTCGAAGTTGAGCTGGTCCCCCAGTTCAGCTGGGATGCGTAGATAAAGAGGAGTTCTAGGGCTCCGATCCCCAGGATGCTGAGTACGGCCATCTTAGGAATAGAGCTCTTCGGGCTCCTAGTCTCCTCAGCCAACGTCAGGATGGACCCGTAACCCGTGAAGAAGAATAGGGAAAATATTACTGATAGAGTGAAACTGCTGATTCCGACGGTTGGAGTAAAGGGTGCTAGAAGGGAGCTTGAAGGCGCTGGGTGACCCAGCATGAGTAGCGCCAATACGAATACGATACCCATCTCTAAAGCAGCTGTCCCAACATAAAACCACGATGAAAGTTTAATGCCGAAGTATGGAATTATGAAAATCAATATGAGAGGGATCGGTAGAAAGTAGTATCCCCTAACCGCTACACCGAAAAACTCTAGGAAAATTTGCAGAACCCACGAGCCGAAAGTGAGCTACCCCCGCCTGAAGGCGGGAGCTTCCTGCATCACCGCCCCACCTTGCCTCCCCTTTAACCCTAAGGAGGGTAGGGGAGGTATTGGGCGGAGCTC
>NEXG01000034.1 GCA_003019535.1 Candidatus Marsarchaeota G2 archaeon ECH_B_1 | reverse complement strand
CAGTGGTTCGAGCTCCTCTCCACACTCGTGTTGGAGTGAATAGCTCTTTAGCACCTCGAACAGCCTCCCTGTGTTAGCGGCCTCTTAGGGCGTACACCCACCCACACACATCCATAGGTATATTTCATAAACCTATATAAACCTCCATACACCGAAACTGCTGACAACGGCTAGCATATTCCACACCAAGACAAATAACTATGAGTGAGTGCACAGGTGTCCTCATTATGAATGGCTTTCTGCAATATATGGGGTGGTAGGTGACCCCCAGGGATTGCTTATTAAGCGAGCCAAACTCAGTTGGTTTAAGGGTTAACCGCTATTTGTGGGGCTAATCTCAATGTGTTTTTTAGATAGCGATAGATACCTTTGGGCGTTTTGCGCATCCGTCAAGTGTATCTCCACGGGGGCCTCAAAGGGTAAACCATAGCTATCCATGGCCTTGATCAGGATCTCCCTCCTCAACGTAAGCGATTCACTTGGCGATATGGGCTTTGAAACCATGATCAGGATGTCGATATCGCTTAGGGCGGTCACCCTATCCTCCGCCACCCCACCGATAACATACACTCTCGCGTCCGGGTCAAACTCGAAAGCCGCCCTAGCCACACTACCAGCGTACTCACGCCACCTCCTAAGGTGTCCCATTCTGTATTTAACCCAGCTTAACAATCCTCTCCACCTCCTCGAGTAGCCCCATAAGTGCACGTGCACCATCGAGCAGTCTACCCGCTACCTCAGCATCATAGTTTACCTCCCCATACCTTGCGTCGATATACGCGCTCTCAAGGTCGATGAGTATGGACCTACTCTGCCTAACATACTCGGACACCCTCTCCGCTAAATCCGTGTAACCCGCATCCCCAAGAAGCCTCGATGCGTAGCCAACAAGTTCTCTTAAGCCGTGCCCAGCGTACTCCCTACCGAAGAGCTCGAGTATAATGCCTTTCACAAATAGTTGAGCCGCCTGCTCAGCGTGAAAACACGCGACATCATAAAATCCCTCCTGAAAGTCGCTTTGAGCGTCATCTAACAGTCTCCGCGCCCTCGCCTTAAGCCTCTCGACCCTCTTACCACTCACACGACTAATCCTGCGAACCAGCCTAATAAGGCGCACGATACCAGAAAGAATACTATCAGTAGGGTGGGGGACCCAGTGCCAGTGGGTTTCACTCTACGTAGGTATATGTAGGTATACGTAGGTACATATCATTGTACCTCTCGTACGCGTAGAGCTTGGGCTTCACAGCATCATTTAGGAACCTCACGAGTTCATCGGTCCCCTTCAGCTCCGCCCCCTCGTGTCTCGACGTACCCACCCACCATGCAGTGGGGAACGCCGACCATCTTCAGTCCCCCCGCTTCCTGTGTGTGCACGTACCCCTCCCTCAGTGGAGGTCTTGGGTCTTCGCTACCACCCTACTGCCCATGCACACAAATTGTTCAAATCCAGAAATCCATATAAACCTATCTATTTTGAAACTGCTGACAACGGCGGTACACGTCTTCTAAGTCTCGGAGTACAAGCTGGAGGCGCACGCGGTGCTAGGACCAATTGGGATAAGAAGTAGAATCATAAGGGAAAAAGAGCTCATCTGGTGGCTCAAACCAATTGATATAATCAGGCTCAGGCATTAGGCCAACACCGAGACCACCGGGGCAGCAAACGCGGCCAGCTAAGCGTGGTACTTGAGCCAACGTAGACAAGTGAGGATAAATGTGGATTGAGGCGGGTAGTAGACTTAGCACAGTCAACCTAACAGAGATGAGGAAAAACGGTTTTCAAACTGCATACACTGCAATTAATCCAAACCCGCGTATCACACACTAAATAAAAACAACTAACCAGCGCATTGCACTGACTCATAATAGGCAGAAACAACTATTCAAATGCCTGCTAATCCAACGCCCCCAAACGCTTAAGTGCACAGTCGAATATGGACATACATGTCCTCAAAGAACTGCCCTGTGTGTAATGCGAGTGTGCCAGATGGCGCAGCCTTCTGCCCTAATTGCGGAGCAAACCTCCAATCACCCACCCCATCAACACCCAACCAGTACCCCCAGTACCAGGCTCAGCAGCCAGCACAACCCACGCCTACGCCTCCACCTCCACCACAGCAGCCTCAGAGACCCACAGGAGTCGTCATACTCACCATACTAGAGGTGATCGCCGCGGTTTACACGCTTTTCATTGGAGCCGCGGCGGGAACTCTCTTAGCATTCGTTGCACCAGTCCTAGCGGGCCTTGGAGGGTTATTCATATTAATCGGCCTAGTGGAGCTCCTCCTCGCATGGGGTCTCTACACGGGTAAGAACTGGGCTAGGATCGTGGCTATAATCTTCGCGATATTAGGCCTCCTAGCGATACCCATAGGCACAATAATAAGCATAATAATACTATACTACCTGACGAGACCACACGTCAAAGCCTTCTTCGGTGTGAGATAACCACGCTGCTACTGAGAGCAGCAACAAATACATCGGATTAGGGCAATCTTCCCTTTTTTAGAGCTATGAGTTATCCGTATTCAATTGGTGGGATACGTAGCCCACATCGCATTAACGCGGAGTATGGGGGTTCAATCAAAGACGCCATACCTTAAGCTAAGGTTGCACCGAATAAAGAATTTCGCAAACCATAGTGTTATGATGTGTCTATCACCGTTGTTTTGAGGTTAGTCATCTCGTACACCGTGTACACACCTCCAAGTCTGCCTATGCCGCTCTTCTTGCCACCTAAGCCGCCGAAGGGTTCCTGCGGCTCCCAGTAGAGTGTTGACTCATTCACCAACACTTGGCCAGCCCTAACCTGATCCACGAATTTGAAGGCTCTGCTAATATCCCTCGTGAAGACCGCTGCCTGCAATCCGTAGATGGTGCTGTTTGCGAGCTCGAGTATCTCTTCATCATTTGAGCCGCGCATAACGGCTGCAACTGGTCCGAAGGTTTCATCCCGGTTGAAAAGCATATCGGGTGTGACATCTACCACAACCGTGGGCTGGTAGTAGAGGTCTGTGCTGAATCCCAGCGCTCTCCCCCCACCTAGAAGGATTCTGGCGCCCTTCTCAACGCCGTCCCTGATGTGCTCATCCACCTTCCTAGCGGTGGGCTCATTATTCATTGGACCGATAAGTGTGGATTCATCTAGGGGGTGACCCAGCCTCCAGCGTTTAGCCTCCTCTATGAGGGCGTTCACGAAGCCCGAGTACACCCTTTCGTGCACTATTATGCGTTCAGCCGCGCAGCACACCTGACCCGCATTCGTGAAGCTTGAGATAGCCGTCGCCCGAGCTGCCCTCGCGATGTCGGAGTCATCGAGCACAATGAGGGGGCCCATCCCCCCACATTCGAGTAGAAGCTTCTTCATACCAGCCCGGCGGCTCACCAACTCACCCGTTGAGGTGTGCCCGGTGAGCCCCACACCAGCAACCTTGTCGCTCACAACCATCTCGTCACCCACCTCCTCCCTCCCGCTGAGGTCGCCGTCCGAGAAAACCAGGTTCACTGAGCCCGGCGGGAAACCAGCCTCCTCCAAGCACTCCACCAGCCTAGCCGCGCTCCCAACAACATAGCTTGAAGGCTTGAAGACAACGGTGTTACCAGCCGCAAAGGCGGGAGCAATATACTCTGAAGGTATAAGGTAGGGGTAGTTCCAGGGTGTTATCACACTGAACACCCCATACGGCTCATACCTCAAAAGTATGAGCTTGTTCTTGTCACGCGACGGCATCACTTTACCATCCAGGCGCTTTATGTCCTCAGCCGCTATTCGAAAATTCTCCGCGGTCTCATCGATCTCGGGAAGCGCCTCCGTGGCGTAGGGTTTACCCTGCTCAATGGATAGCTCCCTAGCGAGCGCCTCCCTACGCGAAGAGATTATCTCCGCAGCCCTGTGCAGAAGCCTCGCCCGCTCATAAACAGGCATTGAGCGCACATAATCCTGAGCCTCACTGGCCGCATCGATAGCCCTCCTCGCATCCTCCCTTGAACCCCTAGCCACGGTGTACAACACTTCACCAGTGACGGGGCTCCGCACAGTGAACACATCACCCACCTCAGCCCCAACCCACTTACCACCTATAAAGTGTTTCAAATTCATAGTTTATCCACCAACCACTTATACATAGACTGGGACATAATTATAAAATTTTTTAGTACACATAATCCCCTTAAATAATTTTCAAATCATCTCAAAGCAACACCTAGGCGCAAATACCCAGAGCGTTAACACCGCATCCCAGCAGACGGAGGTATCTTATGAGGGTAGGCCTCCGCAATCGGTTCGCTTGAGTCTATCGAAGATAACCACAACACCTTGAACGCACCTATAATACTCCTTGACCCCTGAAAAGGGGCTAAAATCATTTTGGGTGTCTCTCCATTAGGCTTAAAATTCTTTGTTTGCTTTATTGCGTAATGAAAAGGGTACCCACCACTGAGCGGGGCCGCAGAAGTCTTGAGAGGATTCTGGAGGCTAGCAAGAAGGTTTTCGCTGAGAAGGGTTATCATAAAGCGAAGATTTATGATATAGCTATCGGTGCAGACGTGGCCTACGGCTTGGTTTACTCTTATTTTGAGGGTAAGAAGGATATTTTGGCTGAGCTTGTAAGGATAATTAACCATGACTTGAGGAAGTATCTGGCTATTAGAACCTCTGGGTTGAGGGATAGGATAAGCGTGGAGCGTGAGGGGTTCAGGGCCTTCTTTGAGTGGTTCCGCGAGAACAAGTTCGCCTACAGGATTCTGAGGGAGGCTGAGATCGCTGACGAGGAGATCTATAGGTGGCACTACAGGAAGATCGCGGAGGGATACGCCGAACGCTTGGAGAAAGCGATGGCTAAGGGTGAAGTGAGGAGGATGGATCCCGAACTACTCAGCTACGCCCTGATGGGTGTAGCCGACTTCGTTGGTAAACGCTACATCCTGTGGGGGGACTCTGAACTCGAAGAGGAAAAACTCGACGAGCTATTGGACGCACTCGCCGCGATGCTCACTCCGGGTGAACGAGCATCTTCGCGTTGAGCACCAGCACCACTTCCCCCCTCTGGTTTATGGTTTCACTCACGAACTCTACGAGTGTGTCCCCATTCCTCTCCGAGACCCTCGACACCCTAACCTCACAGTGGAGGGTGTCGCCTATGAACACTGGCCTAGTGAACCTCATAGAGTCCACGCCGTAGAAGGCTTTAGCATCCCTGAATAAACCAGCCGCGTACCAGAGACCCGTGCTCAGTGAAAACGTGAGTGCGCCGTGAGCCACCCTCCTCCCGAAGTAGCCCCTGCTCGCGTACTCCTCGTCCGTGTGGAGCCTGTTGTAGTCACCGCTTAGACCAGCGAATAGGGCTACATCAGCCTCGGTAACCGTCCTTGAGGGAGTGGTATACTTCTCACCTTCAGCGTAGCGCATCTAGACCACCTCGAGCACGCTGGCACCCCAAGTCCACCCTGTGCCCGCGGATGCAAGCACCACGAGGTCACCCTTCCTAATCATGCGCTGTCTTGCGGCGATATCCAATGCCAGGAAGGGGTCTACGCCCTGCATGTGCCCGTATCCTTCAAGGTAAACTGAGCGCTCAGCGCTCACCCCGAGGGAGTCCAGTAGCTCCCTGTGGAAGGACCTCTTCATGTGCACCAGGCCCAAGAAGCCAACCTTACTCGTTGAGGCTCCCGCCTGCCTCAGAGCCTCCTCCACCACGTACACAAAGTTCCTCTTAGACTCACTCTTCATCCTATCCCTCCACCCCTCAACCTCGTGTACAACCAACTTCGAGCGCTCTCCCCCAGCGTAAACCACGTCACCGAACCACCCATCCGACAGAAAGCTGGATGAGAGCACCTCATATGGACCCTCATCCTCGGCGATCAGAGCACTCATCGCGCCATCCGAGAAGTCGTACATAAAGGTCGAAGACGGGTCAGAGTAATCTACAAGCCAACTCTGCTTTGTGGCCACACTCAAAAGAACATAGCCTGAGCCACCCACAAGCTTGGAGGAAACATGCAGGCCCACCAAGCCACCAACGCACTGCGAGGACACATCGAACCCATAGTAGCGTTTGAGCCCAAGCATATATCCAAGCTTCGGGGCAAGCGTCCACACGAGTTTACCCTTCGCATCCGAACCAGAGTAGACCACAACACCAGTCCTCTCAGCCCTACCGTCAATGAGCAGCGGCCTCGAACTCCTACAAGCCATATCTTCAAGCTCAAGCTCCATCTCCACGGGTTTACGCACCACCCCAAGCTTATCCCGCACAACTTCGGGGGGGAGACCGCTGAGTGACGCGATATCCCCATAAGTGTGACTCGTCCTGGGAATATAGAACCCCATATCAACTATTCTAGCCAAGGATACCACCCTCCAAATACATCCTCCTGAGCTCCGACTTCAAAACCTTCCCATAGACAGATTTGGGAAGCGAGCCAACCCTGATAAACTCCTTTGGGACCTTGTACCCCGCGAGCCTGCCTCTAAGCTCCTCCCTCAGCGCGGCCAAATCGAGACGCTCATCGCACACTAGGAAGGCCACAACCTTCTCCCCCCAGTGCTCGTCGGGTACACCCACAACCGCGGCCTCACGCACCATGGGGTTCACAAGTATCGCCCCCTCAACCTCCGATGAGTATACGTTTTCCCCACCGCTCTTTATAACATCTTTCAGCCTATCCATGAAGATAAAGTCACCATCATCATCCACCCTGAAGACGTCGCCCGTATGCAGATACCCCTCAGCGTCAAACGGGTTCTCCTCACCGTTGAGGTAGCCGTCGAACACGTGTGGACCCCTGATGAGCAGCTCACCGTTTCCAGCAAGCTTGGCATCCACGAAAACCATGGGTTTACCCACACTCCACGGCTTACTCCCGAACCTTTCAGGCGGAATATAGAAGTTGTTCGGCCCAGCCTCAGTGAGCCCATAACCCTGAAATATTCTCAGGCCACGCACCCTGAACCTCTCATACACGGGCCTCGGAAGCACCCCACCCCCAGAGATGAACACAACCCGGCTCAAATCCGCCTCCTGGAAGGATGGGGTCCTCGTGATGGCGTCAAGCATGGTTGGAACACCCATGTACACCGTGCAACCCTTCTTGGAGAGCACCTCCACGGTTTTCTCAGGGTCGAACCTCCCCCCGTCAAGGATCACGCTGCCCCCAGCGAATAATAGTGGTAGTGTGAGCACATTCCACCCACCGGTGTGGTACATTGGCATGGTGTTAAACGTCACATCAGTGCGGCTCAGACCCCACGAGACAACGGTGTTCAGAGCGTTCCACACTATTTGGCGCTCGGGTATCAACGCACCCTTGGGTTTACCGGTTGTGCCACCCGTATAGAGAATCATAGCGGGCGCCCACTCACCCACACCCGACGCGGCGGTAGCACCACCGCTTCCTCCCCCTATCTCCTCAAGCTTAGGCCCTAGCCCGAAGTAGTCATCGACCACTAGCCTCGGCTTCGAGTGCTCGATTATGAGTTGCACACCACTCCTCTCAAGGTTGGGGTTTACGGGTACAAGGGTTGCGCCGAGCTTTCTAAGCGCAAAGAAGAGCGCGAGGTAGCGCACACCGTTCGATGCAACCACGCAAACCCTGTCCCCCACACCCACGCTGCGCGCCAGCCCACCCGCGAGCTCGTCGCTCAGCTCGTCGAGCTCAGAGTACCTGAACACGCCAAGGCGCAGGTCTTCGACGGCTGGTTTATCCTCGAGGTTGGCTCTAGCCCTGAGTAGGCGTGCTAGCATTCCTCTTCACACTCCGCCCTTGAGAAAGAGCCCTCCTCAACTTTATGGATGAAATCGACCACCATCTTGTTGAAAGCCTCAGAACACTCTATGAAAACAAGGTGACCCGCACCCCTGAATAGGTGGAGTGCGCTGTTAGCAATCCCCGAATGCAGCATAAGCGAGTTCTCGTAGGGTACAACTACATCGTCGGTGCCCGTCACGATAAGCGTGGGGCACACAACCTCGTGGAGACGGTCCAACACGTCGAAGCCGGCAACCGCGTTGGCCTGGTTGATAAGCGATGTGTGCTCTGGGATCCATGGCAGCCTTAAATCCAACACCTCCTCAAACTCCTCTTTCCGCTCCGAGAGGAAGCGTTTCGAGAAGGCCACACTCATCTTACGCTTCAGCCAACCCCTCAAATCCTGGGTGGGCGGCTCAAACATCACCGCTAACACCTCCCGCGAAGCCGGCTTCCCCCGATTACCGGGACCAGTGGAGCACAACACCAAGCCATCCACATGGCTGGGATAGCGCAAAGCGAACTCGAGCGCTATCATCCCACCCATGGATACACCCAAGATGTAAGCCCTATCCAGACCCAAGTGGTCGAGTAGCCCCCTCAGATCCCCTGCGAATTCACCCATAGTGTAGGGGTGGTCAAGCCCGTCGGAGAGACCTACACCCCTGTTATCGAAGACTATAAGGCGCAGGCCAGAGGCGAGCACCCTCTGCTTATACCACATCCAACTAGAGTAGCCCCAGCCCTCCACCAGCACAAGCGGCTCCCCCGAACCCAATAACTCATAGTATATGTTCGCCCCATTTATCTTAGCCTTCACTCCGAGAGCTCCTCCAACCTCAGCCTAGACGTCCTAGGACCACTGAGTATTATGAGTGTTGCCACAACCTCGAAGAGCGCGAACACCACGAACGTCCTAACAGCGGTGGAGGGGCTAAGTGGGTTGAAGAGTGCGAGGAACACGAAGGGTACAACCGCGCCGCCGAGGTGACCCACGCCGTCGGCCACAGCGAAACCACTCGCACGCGCCCTAGTGGGGAAGTTCTCAGCAGTATAGGTATAAGCGGGCACCGCGAACGCGGTTGCGAACGCCCCCAGAAAGGCGCCCACAGTTAGCATCACAGCTGAATGGTAGGCCACCGCCCCCGCGTATAGGAGTGTGCCCACCACGGCCACTGTTGTGGCGCTCGCCACAAGGAACTTCCGCTCCCAAGAGTCCGCGATGAAACTCATGGAAACCGCGCCCACAATGTACCCAACACTACCAAGCGCTATATACCACACCGCGGATGTGAATAGGAAGCCAGCTGCTACAAGCATGTAGGGTGCGAAGCCAAGCACCCCGTAGGCGAGCATATAGTCGAAGAACCAGAAGAGCGTTAGTATGAGCAGCCTGAAGCCAAACTTCTTGTTGAAGAGCTCACGTGTGGGGAAACCCTTCAGAGCGGTTATCGGCAGAGGTGGGGGAATCGGTGGGAGCGAGCCCACCCTCCTCGTAGAGTACTCCTCCATCCGGGCCACTACAAGCTCAGCATCAGCCTCCCTCCCCTTAACACTAAGCCAGCGGGGCGACTCGGGAAGCGTACTCCTTAGGAAGAGGGCTGCAAAGGCGCCAACCGCCCCCAAACCAAACATGTAGCGCCACCCCACCGGGGAAAGCGGGATGAGAACCAACGCGATGAACGGTGTAAGCGCGAAGCCAAGCGCCCCAGCAACATACGCCCACTGGGTAAGCCTACCCCTCAACTGTGCAGGCGTGATCTCCGACATATACGAGTTAATGATAGAGATCTCCGAGCCGATACCCATACCCGTAATAAACCTGGACACAATGAGAACCCCCGCACTGGTGGCAAGCGCTGAGAGAAGCGAGCCCAACGAGAACACCCCCAGGTTAACGATGAGTCCAAGCCTCCTACCAAGATAGTCGCTTGAGGTGGATATCACGTACGCCCCCACAATATATCCGAAGAGGGTCGCGGACACCGCCCCACTGATCAGCGCTTCAGTGAGCCCGAGCTGCTTAACCATGGGTGACACCAAGGCGAAGGATAGTGTGAGTATATCGTAGAACGCGAAGAAGTAGCCCNCCCCGAGAATCACAAGCCAACTCCTAGGATAAGGGCGCACTGGTAGACGATCAATCCTCGCAATAACTTCAGCGAGCTTAGAAATATTTGACTGTTGACTCATATATCAATTTTTTAACAGAGTGGGTAATAAACATTTCCAACCCACAAATAGCGGTATCGCGCAGCATAAGGCGCCGAATTTAGAACACGGTCTAGGGAGAGAGCTCGAGAGTATACCCTAATCCCTTAATGAGCCCTCCTGCCAATACTGGTAAACCGAAAATTTGTGTTCTGGGCGCAATCAACACCGATATATGGTGTACCGTTAAGGCAGGGGGCCTAGGAGTATAGATAGACACCCCCATTGGATTTGTACTACCAGCCATACAGGCTGGGGATAAACACTCTAGGGACCCGAGTCCCCGTTAGATGGGTAGCTCATGTCTCCTTATGAGCTATGCTAGCAGGGAACTTACCAGAGCTAAACGGTGGCTGAAAGCACACCACGCAAAAAGGTGACTCCAGAGTGTTATCTCGATAGATAACGGCATTGCAAATGTTTTTAGGAGCACGTGTACTCCGATTTACCGAATAAATATGTCGGCACAGTTAGAGATACTTAGTCGGCCCAGTGTGCTTCCGATAGAAATATCCTCTTGACGGTGGGCGCTCTGAATAAAGCTACTAGAAAGAGCGCGGTCAATGTTGCTTGTACCACCGAGAAAGCAACCATAACCCTCTGCACACCAACACTTATCATTATGGTGGACCCGCCTATGATAACCATTCTTGTCAGGGTGAAAAGCAGGGAGACCGACCCGTTGAATCTTCCAAGCTCCCCCCTATCCACCGATTTTAAAACCACCGATTTCCTGACGACCCGAGAGCCCGGGTTGCCTAGGCCATGGATAGCCTGACACACGGTGAACACGGTGAACGACGCATACATGGGCATGATGAAGCTGGCAACGGTGTACGCGCTAAACAGGAGGATAAGGGTTGATGAGTCCCCAAGCCTGCGTTGCAGGAGCGGCGTCACCAGCCCAGCAACTATCGCGAAACCCGCGTATTCAGCCTCGGAGAACGCGAGGAAAGCCGGACTGCCATGCAGGATGTTCGCTATAAACACTGGTTTAACAAAATTACCCGCAACCGTAAACACGAACGGGAACCCAATCAGATAAACGAGGGCCACCTGCGCTAGGTGGGCTCTGACATACCTAAAGAATTCTCTTATACCCACACTACTCCAGTGATTCCACGTCCTCTCCACCCCCTGCATGGTGGTCCCTCCGCTTCCATTGAAATGGTCAGGTCGATGCTCGGGTACCCCGGAAAGCATGGCCGCGGACACCAAATCAAGTGCAACACCAAACACCAAAAGAGAGCCGAAGGGTAACGTAGACAGGAATACAGCCGAGCCCGCAGCTACCACGGCTGGAAGCTGACTGGATATCTCCGCGTAGCCTGCCTGCGACCTATAGTTCTCCCTTGTGACCACATCTCTGAGTAAACTGTTCGCAGCCGTCCAATACAGATTAGAAACCAGCTCAACCCCGCCGACAAGTGTGAGATAAATCAGAAGCGGTCTACCCAATAGAGGGTACAAGAAGAAAGCACACGTGAACACAACCGATTCGGCGAGGGTAAGGCCAGCCAGAACCCTCCTCCTGCTAACTCTATCAATGAATGATGAATATGCAGGGGTTACTAGGGATGTAACCAAGAGGGACAAGAATATGACTGCCCCAAGCATCGAGGGAAATGCCTTGGCGACCGTGAAAACCGACCGCACCACAAGCGGTGTGCTCGCTAACCCCCCAGTGACAAGCGCAGCCTGATAGCTGAACGACCCCTTCTCCACCCTTCTATTACACCGCTAACACAACAATTTCGGAATATTTATACTTAATATTTTATAAAGTTTATAAAATACTTCTGGGTGCTCGCGATTCAGATATTCATGAGTGCTAGTGAGAGCCCGTAGAGCGTTCATAGAATTCTGTATGGAGAAGTGATAGGTCGATACGCTACGAACGCTAAACCCTAGCCACACCCCCCTCACAGTGGATTGGCTGCAGCACACTCCTCCATACACCCCACCAAAGCCATATAGCGACCCGCAACTCCTCGATTATGCCGCCATGAGTTCCGAGCAACATCAGGGGGAGATCAAAGGCATCTTGAACGCCAACCCAGACCAACTCAGTGTTCCGGGTCCGTGGGATGGCGGGTCCACAGTATCGGATAAATGGATTGCGAAAGTTTATTATTCGTTACGCAATATTCTATCTATGATTGGAAGCCTTTCTTTAGGTAAGGCTGACGATAAGGGTGGAATTTCGATTCCAAGATTTAAGGGTAAGGACGTTTATCTGGTTGATTTGGGTTCTGGATACTTCATCACAGACAAAAAGGATGTCGCCCAGAAGGTTGCGGAAAATGCCTCCAGAGCTTTCGACGAGGAGTTTTTAAAGCTGGTTGAGGAGCTTGGGATCTCCGCCGAGGAAATAGACGAAAGAATCGAGAAAGAAGTATTAAAGAAGACCTTATGAGTGAGTGAAGTCTTTGCCTGAAAAACAAAGATATATTATAGACACAGATGCACTCTTCTCCAAAAACTACCTGAAGCTTAAAGGTAAAGGGTTAGTAACCCTGATTAGCTTATATGAGTTTATTCTAGTCATCAGAAGCATGCGCATTGAAATTATGAAGATGGGAAGTAAGAAAAGGGCTGAAGGGTACCTAAAACTATTAAATTGGTAATCGGCGACATAAAGGACTCCATCATTGATGTAAGTAGAGACGGTGTGCTCGAGTCAATCAGCTTAGTCTTCGATAGGGAAATTAATGTTGGGGACGCTGTTAACGTAATGATAGCTAAGAAGATAAACGCCGAAATTGTAAGCAACGATAAAGATTATACCCGCGTTAAAGACCTAGTAAAAGTTGTAAGCCCTATGAAGATTTAGGACCAAAATTTTCCCCATTTTTACAAGGTAGCCATGTTAATAACACAAATTGGTAGGTGTTACCCTTACATGGTTCCCTAGAGTATGTTAGGGTTATCGAACACGTAATGGTGCAGCTTGTGACACTTGGTTTACCCCTAGGCTCCCCAGGCACGCTAACAAAAGCAATACGGTATTATCCCCCGTGCAGTTATATAAGCACAGGTTTATGTTGACTTGAGCAACATTACACGCATACCGAAGTCTGCAATGTACGGGGTCAGGCTCACTAAGACCTAGGAGAATGATTGGTGAGGTGTTAACGCTGTAATGGATGTGGGAAACGGGGTGAAGGTAAAGCAAGTTGAAGAGTAAGCTCCTCTATTCTCTACTCTATTCAATAACTCTATAAAGCTCCGTTTTCTCGCCCCCTCTACGTCCACATAGCCTGCGAGGTTTTCCACCTCCCTTACAAATCCACAAATAGGCTTATCTCGAGAAACATTTTCACAACCCCTTCCCTTTGTGCATTGCTTCTTGAAGCACGCCTTACGGCTCACGCTTCAAGCGTAAAACTCCAGTACTTGACACCATCTGCTTCCGCGTAGAGTAGCTCGTTGGGGAACCTTATGAACGGCGAGTAGCCGCTTGGCAGCGCGAAGACCTCAATTGCTCCCCTTCCCCGAAGTGTAGATGCGGTATACCGCGTGGCCTATCTCCCATAATCTGACCTCCTCCCCGCCCTGAAGGGCGAGGGTTCCCCGAGGTCTCAAGGGTTACACCCCTTTACGGGTGCTACTCCGTTATGACCCACGATGAACGACAGAGGTTTCTTTACGACTGAAACTGCTAAGTTAACTCCTTTTTTCATTATGTTCAATGCACCATTCAGGTCGCTGTGCAACCTGTGCCCTAAGGCACAGCTAACTACGCCTCTCGGGTTTCTTTTTGTCTCAACTTGGTGGTAAGCACACAGTTTAGATGTGTTATACTCAGCCACTTCAAACACTCTCATACCGTACTCTTGTGCCTTTAACTCAATGGAATCCGTTAGCTTGCGGTAAGACCACAGGTTCGCCGTGAACCCGTTGCCTTTTTCTTGAGCAATGTTGAAGGGGTAGCCCAAGTAGATGGTTGACACTCCTAGTTCGTGGAGAGTCTTAATTGTGTGGGACGCTAAGTTTCTGTATAGGTGGAGGAGCCTTCGAGTTAACTTCTTGAACAGCCTCCTCTTCTCTCTATTCAATTCCTCATACGCCTCGTACTCGCCGATGTTTTTAGTCCTGTCTGCTAATGACTGTACTTCAGAGATTCTCTTCTGGAAGTAGAAGTAGTCCTCCTTTGCGCTTATACCTTTATACAGCAGCCAAGTTCCGTCGCTTAATACTACACTTGCTAAGATGTTTATTCCTAAGTCTATTGAAGCAACTTTGTTTCCCTTAGGAGTCTCACTCTGTATACTATTTCTTTCACCTCTCATGATGTATTTGCTTTTCTTTCCTGTCCTAGATCCTTCAACTCCAACCTCAACTGGTATTGAGGCATACCATGCATTCTTGGTTTCATCGTAGTATATCTCCAACCTACCCTGTTTGCCGTCCCACTTCAACCTTCCGACAAACTCTATCTCCATGTTGAAGTCCTTAAGGACTAGTTTGTTCTTGTCGACCTCATACCTATCTTGTCTAACAACGAGGAGTAATTTCCTCCTCTTGGGTTTCTTATCCTTACCAGTAACGTGGTGGTGAAACACGGTTCATGTGAGGTTGTAGTTTCCCATTTTCTTCAGTTTCAGCAAGGAAAAGAAAGACGACCACGCCTCGTTGTTCTTCTGAAGGACTGCTTGAGCGTTAACACCCAGCTTATCCTTGTATTTCTGATAATACTTGTCCCATGTGGTTTTGAAGTCAATTTTTTCACCGCGGAAGAACTGCTGTCTCCTCTCATAGTTTGCCTCGTTGAAGAGCTTAGCGGAGATGTTGGCTAGTCTCCTTAACTTCCTTTCTTGAAAACCGTTGGGTAAGAGACGGACTACATTCGTTCTGACATTTTTGAACTCTATCTCACGGACACCCTCCTCTGGTATTGCGGGAGTAAGAGTCGGCTCCCTCTCCTCATCCTCAAGAAGCTGACCAGAGGAGGGTGCCACAAGAACTACTGTATTGAAGCACTTTAAAAACTTTTNCCCCGCCATAAATGGCGAGGTTTGTCGTTCGTTTTATCAAAATTTTAGTAGTCATGCAGCCAGCACTATAGCCTAATCCGAATTCACTGGTGTGTGCGTTACCAGCTCACCCATTTAGGAGGAGACCATCCTGAACCATTCGGCCACCTTATCCTCGTTGTTGGGGGTCTGAATGAACACTGGCACATTCCTCTGCTTGGTGGACTTGAAGGACACGAACAGCCACTGACCGGTGTCGAGCTCAGTGGTGCGCTCCAACACCTCGTAGTTAAGCGAGAAGGCCTCGGCAACCACGAGTCGGTCATAGTATCTGGGCATGGTGCTCACGAAGTAGCTGTGCAACTGCTGCAGCGCGTTAGTGTTAAGGTGGGCCACACGCTGGGTGGCGAGCACGCAGTGAGCCCTATACTTCCGCCCCTGCCTGAGAAGCGACTCGACGGCGAGGCTCGACTGCAGTGTGAGGTCGTCCCTACGTGTGTCGTAGGGTATGAACTCCTGCGCTTCGTCGAGCACAACACCCACCCTCCTCCTGTACCCATGCTTCTTAAGGTAGAGGAGCCTCGAGATGAACCTGGAGGAAGCCACCCGCGCATCCCTGGGCTCAGGCGTGTACACTATGATTAGCGGTGGAGCATCCTTGGAGACGGCTTGAAGCGCCACGCTCTCAGGCGTATTCGCCCCCGAACCACCGTCGACACCCTGAGCCCGCCCACCCCCACCCTCCAATACGCTTAGCACCGCTGAGAGGTCAGTGTAGAGTGAGGACCTATCGTTGAGGCCTCCTAGTGTTTGGGATATGGCCTCCGAGAGCTCCCCCCTAGCCTCAGCGGGCAGAGACTCCACGGGTACATCGAGCTCCAAGCCCCCCTCCGAGGCGATGACTCGTATACGCTCAATGAGGACAGCCGCCTGAACCGCCCCAGTCTTCCTATCATCCTTGTACCCCCTGAGTGTGTCGAGTAGGAAGCCGAGGGTGATACACCCACCCCCCTCATCCCCAAGCTGGAGGGGGCGCACACGCCCATCGTCAACTAAGCCTCCCGCCCAGGCGCGCAGCTGCTCTGCGCTTATCTTCGACTCAAGCGTCTCGGGCAGGGTCTGCGACTCTAGGAGGCTATCCACGTCCCCGAGCTCCTCGGGCGAATAGAGGATGCCGCCGGTGGCGAGCATGTCCGCGAGGTTCACTGCATACTCACCCGCCACGTCGAACACCACAACCGTGCCATCACCACCCCACGCGTCCAGGCTCTGCCTTACGATGAGGGATGTTAGGTTGGATTTACCGGTACCAGTGAACCCGAACACCCCAGCATGGTACTTCACGAGGCTGTGGATGTCCACGGTGAGCTCAATATCGAACCCCAGAATCGTACCTATGGGCACCCCGCCCTCCACACACAGGAAGCTCCTCGTGGCCTCACGTGAAAGCAGGTGGGCTGGGGCGCCCGCCAAGGGAACAAGGCTACTCCTAGTAAACACAGGCCTACCCCCATCCTCAACAACCATGTACCCCGTGGGCGCACAGTGCACATCCACCCACGTCTCATCACTCACACCCCACCCCTCATAAATCGTGTTAAGATACTCCTTCCTAATCACCGTGGGAAGCGCCGTATTCATCGCGAGCATCTGATAGTGAGTCGGGCTCACACCCGTCACCTCATACACTAGGTAAGCCTTCCCAGCATCACCCCCACCCCGAGTGTGAATCCCGCCAAGCACACGCTCAATGGCCACAAAACACGGCTCATGAAGCCTATCGAGAACCTCCAAGTCAAATCTAGCCTCAAGGACACCCAAACGACTCCTAACACTAATCGACTCACCCCTACCACCCCCCGGAGATGTATGGGTCAGAGTCTGATGGTGGCGAAGACGCGCGGTGAACCGGCCGCCCATATCGTCGAACAAGCCCTCAGAGCCCACTAGTACACACCCCCACCAACACTTGAGGCACTCCCCCGCTCACCACCGCTAAGAGACCTCTCACGCTCAGCCTCAGCCTCTGCCCTAAGCTCCCTGAAGCGGCGTGAAACCATGAATATCCTCTCACGCCTCTCAAAACCCGAAAGCTCATGGTAAGCTATACCCCTCAAAGCGTGGCGCATAAGCCTCACTTCAGCCTTAACCGCCTTATCAGCCAAGTAGAGAAGCTGGTTGTGGCCGTAAGCCTCAAACACCTCAGGGTTATCACCCGCAGCGAGCACACAGAGCGCCAAGTCATCCACCGCCGAGCGGCCACCGAACTCCACGAAGACACTCAGAGTAAGCCTACCCCCACGGTCCTCAGCCTCGACAAGCCTCGTGTGCACCCCATCATACTGGGGGTCAAACGGCCTCTCATACCCAAACACAGGCGAACGCATCGAGGGGTCACCCCTAAAACTCCTAAGCTGAAAGTAGCCCTTAACAAACAGCCTCTCCCTTGACACACGACCCCTCGCCGCCCTCAACCCATCCCCCATCGTAAGCGAGGCGAAGCAGGAATCATACGCATGCGTACGCCAAGGAGTACGCACCCGGGAGTGGTTCGCGGCGCTAAGCACAGTGAGGAACGCGGTATCACTCTTGAAGCCAACACGCCCAGGCTCAACCCCAACAACACCCCCAGCGTACAGGAAGGGGAGAACCGCGCGCACATAGTCAGTGGCCGAGGTATCCTTCGTCACACCCAAAACCAGAACACCACCCCTAAGAGCACGAGACACAAGCTCCAAAAGCAGGAAGGAGTTCAAAGCATTAATATCCAAGACGCTAAGCCACCTCTCACCACCATAGTGCAGGGGGTGACTCACACCCCCACCGAAAACCCTACCCACAACGGCTTCAGCCACAAACACAACACGATCCCAGTAGCCAAGCACCCTAGGGGAAACACTGATCACAGCGGGTGAGAACTCCTCGAGCAGGGCTCCACCAAACCTATCATTCAACTTTGACAACGCCTTGAGAAGACGCTCAAGCCCCACATCATCCAGCCCCAGCCTCCGACCAAGCTCAGCCGGAGCCAACCCCNCCCCGCCGCCACCACCACCCATCCCAGCCTCCTCAACTAGGAGGCCGATAGCCGCGTAAACCGTGTACGGCCGCCTCACAGGCACATAGCTACCTGGCGGCCCGAGCACAGAGGCAAGCGCCAAGTCAAGCCACCCAAGCTCACCCCGAGGCGTAGGCTGACCCACTAGTACGCTACTACCAGACCTCAAAAGAAGCCTGAGATCCCTAGCAAGCGGGAGATAGGTACCTGAGAGCGGGCGATCCAAGAAGAGTATACCAGTGGACTCCCTACCAACAGCGCGCAGCCCAAGCGAGAGCTCAGCCATAGTCATAAGCGCGAAGGGCAACCGCTGAACACCCGAAAGCTCCGCCTGCCCAGCGTACCCACCCAACCCCTCAGGCGACACCACCCCCAAATCATCACTCCACAGGGGCACAGCCGTGCTGAACCCCAGAGAATCATCCCTACGCACACCCCCAAAATCAAACACAACACCCCCACTGTTCCCGCCAACCCTGAAGGGGCAGGTGTACGCCGCCGCGGCCACATAGAAGAGCAGTAGCTCCATGTGCTCATCGTAATCCATGGAGCCATCCACACCAACCGCCCACCCACCCCTAAGAAGCGAGGAATCCGCCCGGGTAAGCGTGCGAGCCACACTCGAGGCGCCCCCCAGATTCCTCAACCCCTCCAAGCGATTCACGAACAACCCAGTGAGCTCACGCGTCTCAACACTCAGCCGCTCAGCCGGACTCGACATCAAAAAATAACTGCGAATAACCATATAAACACTCCCCACCCACGCAGGCAAGCAAGCAAGCCAGTCACTCGGGCGAGCCTACAGCTATACAGAAGGGTTCACCCCACACAATGTGGACGCCCCGCACCCATCTAAAAGCTAGCGAAAACCCCACTCCCAAACCACTACAAACCCAGAATGGCGGAGGAGAAACACGCTGGAATAAAGACGAGGATACATAAATCACTATGCGGAAAAATCACACGTTCGAAGCAGCTGACCCATCATCTAACTAGGTAACGATGCTATTTACGAAAGACGCACTTTATTTATGTATGCCACTGATAACAACTAGGCAACACTGTTAAACTAGTAAATCTGATAAGTTTTAGCTACACGGTGAAATGTTATCAGGATTGGTTAAGAACCCTCCGAAGAATACTAACGGTATTTGACCCATAAAGGTGAACTTCGAACGCCAGTTAGCGTAAGTTGTAATATGCAAAGCAGAGAGTGGATATCAAAGCGTATAAACACGAGAGATTAATGTGGAAAACCTGCTCCGAAATATTTGTTAGGGGGTCGTACCCTGACAAGACCGCCACAATGGTTTACAGATAACAACCTACCACGGTTGTAGTCCACGCATACCCCCACTTCTAATCCGGACACAGTCAGCCGACGTATAGTAAAACAAATATTTAACTAGAGGAGTCAAAAATATATGACTCAAAGCTATGTGCTTTACCACACAAATCCCAACTGGTTTAACTATATATTTAGCAACAATATGAATGTGGGTTTAATCAATTTTTGGACAAATAGAAATGCAAACAACCCAAGGTCAAAGCTAAATATTGAAACCGAATCGGTTTTCCTATTCAAAGTTTACGGGGAGGTTGCTGGCTGCGGCCGCTATATACGCGAGGAAGACTTAACAATCCCAGAAATGTGGGATAAATACAAGCGGGGGAACGGGGCGGACACAGTAAGCCAACTCGAAAAAATGCTGCATACAACCTCCATCAACTCTAGCATAAACAATAACACACGTTTACGCTGCTATATTTTAGACCAAGCAGTAAGGTTTAAATCGACGATTCCACTGAAATCCATCGGTATATCACCCTACGTGGTAGTGCAATACTTTGATGTAAACCTAAGCACAAAACTACAGGGCCAATGCTAAAGAACCATTCTGCAACCAGAACATCGAATAAAAGCATTCTAGTAGACCAAATCCAGTGGAAGTTTACGCCCCGATTAGCGGTACCAACGCTAGTTACATTCTAGGTTTAGTATGTGACACCACAGTCGGTGAAACTGGCAAAGTGGAGCCGTTATTCATAACCGATTGTCTCTTACATCATGTGCAGGTATCAATAACTAGTGCAAGTATCAATAACTAGAATTACAGAGGAAGATTCCAGAACAATATCCCAAGAGGTTTATTCACAAGGATAGGCTCACCCTCAAATGGTATTGGATTTGTTGTCATACTTAACTCGAAGGCCTGCGGATCACGCACATCATGTTGAACATTAATTACACGCGAAGATGCCAAAAGCTATCAAGGTATGACGATCGAAAGTGGAATCAAAGGACTCCGAAGAAACCAAGAAGACTAAACGATTTCGAAATTCTGGTTGTATGGATCACGACTAAGAATAGGAAAAGGAAAGATGTAAAAGTAGATCGAGCTGAAGAGCGCCCTAAGACAATGAGTTAAGCGAATAGTTTATCCTGCGATTAAAGGTTCTTAGATGATGCTTCAGAGAACACAGAAATCGAGTTCACGAGTTATGCGATATAACAGTAATACGGAAAGGTTTATGTGCCCACCGCCTAATGCGCTGAGTGTATGGTGAGGTTCGACCTAGTGGGCTTTAGTGATGTGGAGGAATACTTGGACTACTTTTTCGGGACGCTGCTAGAGACGAATTGGACATATGACTACTTCGTTGATTGGGGCAAGGTGAGGGGAAACGTTAGGAGGCACGTAAAGGAGATCTCGCTTCTCAACTCGCTGTGCAGGGTTGAGGCAGGCGAGCGGGAAACCATGTTAGGGGATATATTCCAAAGATACCCCGAAACACTGGAGGTAATACCCCTACTGTTAGCCATAAGAGAGAAGAGTATACCCATCCTCGAGATGAGCGAGCAGGCGATCTATACTTGTTTCGACTTCTCCAAGCGGAGCCTAAGCGGGAAAGAAGCGGAGCAGCTAGTCGGGTTCTGTGGGAGCGTCGGGCTCCTAAAACTCTTCTCAGAGGTGGGAGACCTATACTCATACATGCTGGGCGTCGAGGTGGGCTTAGACACCAACTCCCGAAAGAATAGGAGCGGGGAGATCTTTGAGAGGCTCGTCGAGTTACTACTAAACAGGACGCTTACAGGCCTCGAAGGCGTACAGCTAAAGAGAGGGGACCCCACAATAGTGACCAGGAGAAGGAAGAAGGCTGACTTCGTGGTCTACAGGGACGGCGAGCCGAGAATAGTGGTTGAGTGCAACTTTTACAGTGACACGGGAAGCAAACCCATCGAGACCGCGAACGCCTACATAGACTTCCAGAGGAAGGTCCGCGAACTCGGACTAAGCTTCATCTGGGTCACCGACGGGAGAGCGTGGAGGAAAATGATGGAAACCATACGCGAAACCTCAAGGGAAATAGACTTCGTATTGAACTATAAGATGCTAAGCCAAAGAGGAAGCCTGATCATACCCAAACTACTCAATGACTAAAACCCAGGCTAACCCCACGCTGACCACACCACCCCACTTCAACCAGCTACCCAAGTAGGCGTCAACCCCATAAGGCATACAAAGCGGTGAGAGTAAAGCACGCACCCACGTGGGTGACACGTCGACCTCCATGCTAAGCTTAATAAGGCTTAATGAATATTCCCCTGGGAGTTCAACACATGGATCACGCCCACAAACACTCCTCCAAGCATGAGCCCACGCCTGGAATGCTTAGAGTTTTTCTATTTATGTTACCCCGGGGTGTATTCTCGGGGTTGCTGGGTGAGGCGCCTTGAGCCAGATGCTTAAGACGGGTATGAGGCTTGTCACGAGGGAGGAGTACCGGGAATTCCTACGCAACCATGAATTCGTGGAGATAGAGAACGTCAAGGTAAGACTCAACAGGGAGTGGCGAATAGACTCGTTCGCCCCCAAAAACTTCACACCCGAGGAGTGGAGTGTCTGGAGCTTCCCCGACAGGGGTAGCTGGGCCACACACGTGGGGGACTACAGGGGTAACTGGAGCCCATACATCCCCCGAAACCTAATACTCAAATACACCAAAGAGGGGGACACGGTGTGCGACCCCATGGTTGGCAGCGGCACAACACTCGTCGAATGCAAACTACTCAACCGAAACGGGGTGGGCGTAGACATCAACCTGGACGCAGCTATGGTCACCATGAATAGATTGGACTTCAACTATAAACCACTCGACGGAGACTACAGTGCGCAGCAGAAGGTATACGTGGGGGACGCCCGCAACCTAGACCTCATACCACCCCAATCAGTTGACCTCGTAGCCACACACCCACCATACTGGGGGATAGTGCCATACTCGAAGAACCGTGTGAGCGGCGACCTATCCCACCTACGATTCGACGAGTATGTTCAAAGTATGGGTGAAGTCGCACATGAGTGCTTCAGGATACTCAGGGAGGGCAAACACTGCGCCGTACTAATAGGCGACACAAGACGCCACCGCCACTACATACCCCTACACCTAGTAGTCCTCAACAAATTCCTAGAAGCAGGCTTCGTCCTAAAAGAGGACATAATAAAACTCCAACACAACATGAAGACATCAAGAGAGAAGTGGCGAGCCCACACCTACGACTTCTACAAAATAGCCCACGAACACCTATACATCTTCAGAAAACCAGAAAAAGACGAAGACCTAACCAAACTAAAACTAAGCCTAAAATGGTGGTAGCAACCACCAACACCNCCCGCCAGAAGACACACACCAACTAACCAACCACCACCACAACCAAAACACACCACACTAAAAACCAGCGAAAAACCGATTGCATAAAGAATAAGGCACCAGTACTGTTTTGTTCTAGGAGTTTAGTTGGCGTGTATAGTTGGCCGTAAGGTTAAGCGGGTAGTATGGGTTAAGACCCGGGTCAGTGTAGCTATACGCCGGCTCAATGAATCTACGCTCAAAGTACTCGTTCCAGCTGTAAACCACTACAAGTGAGACTTGAGACCTATGCCCCAACACGTATTCCCACTGCTCCTGATAGAGGTGAAGTGTGAGGTTCTGATCAAGCACTAGAGCACCCGGCCTGCAGCCAGACCTGTAGAGTAGGCTGTCATCGAAGCGTGGAGTCACCGAGACGTAGCCGTCAGAGCTAATCGTGGGTGAAAGATTAACCCCACCACCCACCGTGACCACCCCCCCCC
>NEXG01000033.1 GCA_003019535.1 Candidatus Marsarchaeota G2 archaeon ECH_B_1 | reverse complement strand
CCCCCCCCCGGGCTGGGTGGGTAACGCTGCCAGCACCCTAGAGCAGCCAGTCCACGGGGTTAGGTATATTACCAACAGTTTCAAGCGTGAATAGGTTGGTGAGGGGTGGATGCAAACTCATAGGGTCAGGTGTGTTGAACACCACGAGCAGCGGTTTACCTTCAAAGTAGAGGTAACTAGAGTTATAGGGAACCACGTAGTTCCGGTAAACACACTCATAATCATAGAGGTAGCCAGAGTAGCCAAGCGAGTCATTGTAGGCGTCAATCATGATGGCCGCCTTAAAACGGGTGTGCATCGAGGCCAAAACACTGAAGAAGTTCAGCGCCGCAAGGTTAATCTCGTTATCATCCCTGTTCGAGCCAAGCGGCCCCCACCAGGACACGATGAAGAAAGAGAGGCCAGCCGCCTCCGCCTCAGAAACCTGCCACCTAACCACACTATCATTCAAACTACTATAGTAGCCAAGCACTGGTCGATCACGCGTCACCGTACAACTATTACTATTCCAGTGCAAGTCAGCGGGCAAACCATACCACACACAGTATTAGGCACCCACCAAAAACACTGTGATTCGAGCTTAGCCGGGACAGCTCCACCTCAGCTTGGCTGAGCTCCCCCTTAAGCTCCACAACTACACCCTCAACTCTAAGGTAGGCGTACAAGTAGCCAGCCAAAAAGCACAAAACCAAACCAATAACCACGAACGCGAAAAGCCGCGCCGCCATACACCCAAGAATACAAACCAAGCTAAAAACAGTATCCCCAAGACAACACGGCAGAGAGGAAACAATTGTAGCCGAACACCGGTCTACAGGAACCTCCCTCCCCTACTCACCATCGCCGTCAGTGGATACGTGGCATAAAAGGTTATATTGCTTAGACAATACTATCCACTAAGAGTGGATTTGATATCGAAGCTTAAGCTCACGAATTTTCGGGGTATAAAGCAGGGTGAGGTTGACCTCTCACCGCTAACAGTGCTCGTGGGGTCGAACAACTCAGCGAAGACCACTCTACTCGAGGCAATCTACCTCACACAGGGCCCATTCCACCCAGCACCCTACACTATACTCAACCCCACTCCCATTGGCCAACCCAACCAAGGATCTAACGTACTCAACGTGCTCGCCTATCTGCACAAAACACTCAACGACCAGTTCTCTGGAGCAACATTCCTACTTCACAATTACGTTGAAAAAGAGGCGGAGATAACACTAGACGGAGGCACGTACACACTACGAATAATACTCACAAATCCATACACAGCGGTCTTCATAGCGAGCCCACCCAACTCAAACACTCAAATAACCATCGGTGAAAGAAAGATAACCGGATTGAACCTAGGCGCAGTGGGCCCATCACAAGTCCAACTAGCAGCTCCACCTCAGCCCCCTCCTGGCTCTCACACTTCACTCTTCTACAATCCCCAGCTTATTAAGGAGGGGGTTGGCTTCCTTTATAACAACTGGGTCTCGCTTGTGAACTCAGGGGTCTCGAAGACGGTGGCCCAAGAGGTCTCAGAGCTCTCAAACGACGAGTACGTGGATCTGACAGCCGAGCCATTCGTGGGGGGCACCAACACACTCTACGCGTATACAGTCGAAGGCAGGAGGATTAGGCTTGGAGACGTTGGTCAAGGCATCCAATCCTACATCGTGGTGCGAATGCTCTACGAATACACTAAGCCACAAATCCTGTTGTGGGATGACGTTGAATCACACATGAACCCCCGCGTCTTACTCAAAATAGCCGACTGGTTCACAACCCTAATAAGCCAAGGCGTACAGGTGGTGGTCTCAACCCACAGTCTAGAAACAGTCAACACACTCCTACAAACACAGGAGCACGCAAGAGCACTACTACTAAGCCTGAACAAGGGCGCATTGGGTTGTAAAGCGCTTGACCGTGAATACCTCGAAAAGCTGATGACAGCAGGAATAGATGTGAGAGCCGCGGAAGGGCTCCCCATATGAGGCTTCGACCACTTGAACCAACAAGCAAAACCGCTGTAAACATACAAAAACTCCAAAGACAACTAGGAATACAAGTGCTTGATGCGAAGTCAGCCATCCAGCTAGGACTAATAGTGCTGGGGGACGGCACACCAGACGACCAGGTGGTAGCCCTACTCGCATCAAAGCTGAATGGGAAAGCAGTTGCAGGGATAGTCAAACCAAAGTACACGGGAGTTGGCACGATCCAAGCGCTTCCACAGTACACAAACTTTAGAAGGGTAGCCTTCATCGTAGATCAAGAAGACAAAGAACTGGACAAACTCTATAAAGAAGTTGAGAGCAGCTTAATGCAAAACGGTTTCAGCGTAGACTCTAAGCAAATAATACATAAGAGAGTCATCCACATCAGGAGCACACGTGGCCCAACATCCATCCAAATATATGTTTCATTCAACGGTACAGACAACACCAGCTATAGGAAAAACACGATCGAGAACCACTTTATACCATACATCAATACCCTGCGTAACTATCCAGAGGCAAAGGACGCGTGGAACACACTTAGGGAAGAATTAAGATTGGAGATCTTAAGAAAAATATATGCTGAGGGGGATCTCAGTCAAGTGTTCCCCCAGCAACTCCTTACGCTAGCAAAACTAGAGGAAGCATTCCAATAGAATTAATTACTGTGCCGTGATAGTATTTGATACCGTTTAAGTCTCCGCTTGGGAGGCACAGCCCAATACCGAATATTGTGTGCTGGAAGTCGATTTTAGCTTAGACATGGATCTGGACTAGTAATACCACAGATCCGCTAATATCATACGCGCGTCATGCCTTAATCCAGCACCAACACACCCTCCACACCTTCGGAGGTTTCGGATTGCTTTGCTCAGATGGTTTCAACACATAATCCAGTGGCCGAGTGAAGGGGTATTTTTGATCCTCTTCAGTTTGGCTGAAAAGTGTTCTTTCGGCTTCCTCTAAGAGTTTACCCTTCTTCCACTCATCCTTAAGCATCTGCACAAGTGCCCTATCATTTGCGCGCTTTCTGAAGATAGCAGCGAGCTTCTCACCTCTACTGCCCAGTTTTGCAAGCGCATTGTAAACATCCCTGACATCCCTAGTGACCTCCACTGGTGCCCCCCTAATAGTATCCATTTTCCTACCCGCTTTGGTGAGGTCGTCTAGCAACTCCTGTTTGACTTGAACTAGCCTCTGAATCAGGTTTTCATAATCCACTCTTTCACCCTTCCTATCTGTTTCACCAGTGAATAGAATCTTGACTATTTCAGACACGGAAGTCAGAGTCTCATGTTTACCGTCGAAGAACCTCAGCCTCCAATAGGTGCGTCCAGCCTCATCCTTAAAGAGCACGAACAAAGCCTCTTTTTCCCCCTTCTTATACGCACCTATCCCATCAGGCAATCCCCTAAGCCAGTCAAGACCCTTATCCTCAAAGATCTTGGCTAGGGCATCAATCGGGTCGGTAACAAACTCTTCGAGTTCACGTTGAACCCTAGTTAGAACACTCATATCCCCCTTCGCTAGGGCTTCCTGTAGGCCGAAGTCCCGAGGCTCAGCTTCTTCACCCAACGTAGATGCATCCAACCCAATGGTTTCCCTGATCGCCACAAGCTTAGTGAGTAGCTTCCTAATCACACCCAAAAAGTGCTCCAAGCTTCGTGGATCACTTGCATCACTGTTAAGAGGCATCATATTGGTCAGATACACCTTATCATATGGGGAGCCCAATCTATCCACCCTTCCAACCCGCTGGATCACGACCACGGGATTCCACGGGAAATCATAGTTAATCACGTACTGAGCGTTCTGAAGATTCTGACCCTCACTCATCACATCCGTGCTCACAAGAACACCACCACTCTCCCGAAACCTGTTTATTATGACGGCTTCCTCCCTGTTCCTACCATCTTCATCCCTACTTTCCTCCCCAGTCACAAGCCTCACAGGGACACCTAAGCCCATAGCCCTCACCTGACTGTAGAGGAAAAGCGCCGTGTCCCTATACTGCGTGAACACAATCACCCCATTCCTAGATCCAATCTCCATAGATGACAGTATAGACCTAAGCCTCCTTTCAAAAGCCCTAAACTTCGGGTCAGCCGAGTCATCTGAAGGTATAAGCGCGAAAAGCTCACGGATCTTAACCCTATCACTAAGACAGCTTTCCACAAACAACCGCACCTCCTCCTCAGTTAACCTGCACTTTTCAAGATACCCGGAATACTTGGGCTTAGAGAACAACTGCTCGGGCTCAGGTAATTCTTCATCCAAATTAAACAGCGGCTCAGCACGCATACGTGGGGGGACAAACACACCTTTACTCTGGGCGTAGCTCACAGCACGCTCCAAGTACTCGTCAAGCGACTTCAAAGTTGCCCTGTAGGCCGCGTACCCACTCTCCAGTCTCTTAAAGAGGTTCAACTGCACTATAGCTTTAATCAACTCCTTAAGCTGCTCCTTTTTCTGAGCCTCCACAAGCCTTTGAAGAGGTTCACCTTCAGGTGTCCTAAGTTCGCTACCCAGCTTATCAATGGTTAAGTCATAGAACGATAGATTCATAGATGAGAAAACCTCTTCAACCCGAGCATAGTCAACACCAGCTGGATACCTAGAATTCGGATCCGTATCAAGCACCCGTTCAGGAAACTTCAGCCTAGGGTCATCCTCACTCAAGGCTTGGGCGCCACGCCTCGAGTGACGAACCATGAGCCTCTCAAGCACAGGCTCAAGGTCCCGAATAGGTTCACGGTTAAGCCAGCGCTTCTGATTCACCTCAAAAACCCTCCTCAAAGACTGACCCGTTATATCACTCACACAGTCCTCCTTCGCGTAGAGTGCAAATAGATAGTAGAGATCCAGAAGGCTATTATTTACGGGGGTAGCTGTGCCAAGCACCACCTGGGCACCATTCTTAACCAAGTAGTTCCTCAACGCAGAGTACCGCTTACTGAACGGATTACGAAACCAGTGAGCTTCATCCACAATAACAAAATCACGCCCCTTATACTGTGGTTCCTCAAGTATTTCCGGCTCAGCGGAAATCATCTCAGTGTTTATATTCTTAAACATTTGCCTTTTCTCGAACTCCTCCATCCAAGTCGTCTCAAGCACACTCTTGGGGGCAATAAGAAGAACATTCCTACCCTGTTTCAACGCGTTCACTCCAAGCATATACATCACAAGGGTCTTACCGAGACCCGTTGAATCTGCGAGAACGACTCCCCCATACTTCTCGAGCTTCTCGATGCACTGCTTATAGGAGAGAAGCTGGTGGGGCATGAGCACCTTGCGGAGTGATGAGGTATCCGGGTCCTGCTCAAGCTCCCCCTTATACGTCTCGTACAGAGCCTTCGCTACAACCTCATACGCACTACGGGTTGTCACATAATTGGAGAGTAACTCTATAAACTCCTTCTTAAAGTCCCTCGAGTTCGGTTCAGCCCACTGCTTCTCAAACCACGAAGCAAGCTCCGAGACCGCCTCCCTATCAGTGTTGAGCATGTTAAGCTCCCTGTTGGACAGAAGCCCACCGTAGGTAAAGTTACTTGAGCCAACAACCGCAACACCGCTCCTAACATTACTGAGGGAGGGGCTGGCGGCGAGGTATGCCTTACTATGAAAATTCCCCCTACAGTAAAGCCTTACCTCACGTTTCGGGTCACTGAAATACTCCATAGCCCTCTGAATCAAGCCAAAGTATCCAAGCTCATCCTCATTACTGGACAAATCCTCCAAAACACTACGTTCAAGCTCCCTAAGCGCCTCTTCCTTCCACTTAGACCCCTCCTTAGGCTCATGACCAATAAGGAAACGAAGAGGCTTACCTCTAAGACCCTCCTCAAGAGCCCCGAACCCGCGAACATCAAAGAAAGCCGACGCTATCGCCACCTCAGAGGCATCCTTAAACTCCCGCACAAGCGCATCACTAAGCTTCTTACCCTCATTATCAATAATCTCCGTCACTCAACCTCAACCTCCCCATCCACATCAGAGAAACCCCCCTCTTCGACCCTTTCAGCGAGACTCCTACCAGCCTTAATCAACCTATCCCTGACAACTTCTAAATACTCTTGATACAGCTCATCTAGAATAGCTCCAGCATCAGCCTCTGAGAACCCAAGACCCCTCAACACAGCGAGGTCAAGCCTACGCCGATCTTCCTGCTTCACCTCCTCAGAATAATCCAGAGTGGGCCTATCCCCAAACACAACACCTACAAGAGAACGAGAGAGAAGGCCAAAGTCGGGCACAGGTAGACTCTTATAATCCACGGTTAAGGGGTGAAGCACACCCCCACCCCCACCCATTCTACGCGTCCAGAGTTCAAGCATCAAAAAGTGAACCGTCGAATTCAAGTAAAGCCTCAAGGCACGCTCCGAACTGGGAGAGTCAGGGTAAACCAATTCGAAAAGGTGGTCTGCTAGCAAAGGTCTGTCTGAGAAGAGCGACAAGAACCTTGCTGAATAAAACTCTGAGAGGAATATCGTTGTTGGTTTTAGCTGGGGTAGTTTATACCACGGCGTCCTCGCTTTCACCGTGGATAAGTTATGATAGCCCTTGACCACACCCTTATTTGACCCCCTACCCACCTCCACCTCCATCGCTTCACCGTGGCGGATATATTTCTCCGTAAAGGGACTACCCACCAAATTATCAACGTACAAACAAAGCGTACTTGGGGTCACTGAAATATGTGGCTTCACATAATCCTTGATGGATCTAATAATGGGTCTAACACTGGCACGCTCCAAAACGAATCTCCCCCCTCCCTCGTTCTCTATATATATTAACCCCTGCTCCTCCAGCTCCTTACTGGTCCTCGCCTTTACCCCCCACCTCTCAAATTTCTCCGGGTCCGCTAGCCTATCAGCCTCAAACAGGTGGCTCACATCCTTCATATAGAAAAACTCGTTGGCGCCTGTGGTGAACCCACGCTTTATCTCGGCGAAATCACCAAGTCTGTGAGTTAATTTAGGGAGAATCTTCTGTGTAAACACTTCAGGCGCTTTCAAATAGAACCATTTACCGGGCCTCAGCGTGCTTCTTGGTAAACTGACATGTCTCACGACCCGCTCCGAGGCAAACGACTCTAAATACGTGAAGCTTACTGGCTCATCCAGCTTCCTCTTTGAGTAAACCGAAATCACGGTGTTCACATCCGCGCCAAAGCTTCTCTTCCTCTGGCCGTACACCGCGAGCAGGTGAGGCTTCACTTTCTCCTGAAAGCTCACACCATAGCTTGTTTCCAGCCATTTATCAGAAGTTATGGCAGCGAGTGCTCCACCCTCACTTAAGAGTTCCAATCCACGTAGGATGAAGTATACATAGATATCTGACTTCTTGTCGAGTGAGTAAACGCTTGAATAATATTGTTTGCGGCTCTGATCAAGCTCCTCCTGCCTAATGTAGGGTGGATTCATCACGACTATATCTGGCTTCACTGAGTATATTTCGATGAGCCGCTGTTGTGAGCCTGTCTTTCGTTCAAGTTTACCCGCGAGCTCATCAAACCTCGACTTGATCTCCCGCTTTTCCTGTGTTGTATGGGTCCTCACATACTTCTCCCTCAGGTCCTGGATCTCATCCAGCATGTTTTTCACCTCTCTATCCACGTATATGTCCAGTTTATACTGCCCTTTCTGGAGTGAATCCTCGGTTTCCACGATGTTGAGGTCTAGATTCGGAAGCGCCTCTGGTTCCTTTTTGGCTATGACTAGTGAGAGCCACAATCTCAGGCGGGCTATCTCGACTGCTTCCTTCTCTATGTCGAAGCCGATTAGGTTTGGAAGTATCCTTTCCTTGTACATTTCAACGTCGGTTTTGAAGCCAACCGTAGCATCCGCCTCTTTTAGGATGTCGACTATTTCCTCCATCGCCGCTACTAGGAAGCCCCCTGAACCCACCGCTGGGTCAAGTATTCTCAGGCTGAGGAGCTTTTCACGTAGCTCGCGCACATCACGTTCACTCTTCTTATCCGCAAGCTCTTCGAGGTACGCTGTCAGCCCGTCCACAAAGCGCTTTCCACCTGCATCTTCAATGACTCTATCCTTTAAACCTAGGTAGGCTGAGAGGGCACGTCTGATGATGAAAGCCGTTTCAGCGGGCGGCGTATAATATGTACCCTTTGCTCCCCGCTGATTCTCTGGGAGCATGTTTTCGAACACTGTCCCAATCATCGAAGGGTCTAGGCTCACATCGATATCCATCGGTGAGGACTCATCGACGGTGAAATTATATCTATTAAAGAACTCACGTGCCTGAAAGAATAGTGGCTCCAATACCCGTTCAAGCGCACCCTCAAGTCTATCCATGTATTCCTCACGGTCAAAGAGCGACCCGTTAAGGTAGGGCACGCCTAGCGGAGAATCCTTTCGATTGAATCCTTCGTAGAAGAGTAGGTTGAGCTCTGAGATGTCCCTCACACTATCGATATAGCGCTTGTCCGAATTTATCCACCCCTTCTTCTGTATAAAGTATATAAACATGAGTCGACCTAAGAAGCGTTGAGCATAAGCGGAGCTTTCAGCCTCGATACCCGCGGTGCGAAAAACTGGTCGAACCGCTTCCTCGATCTTAGCATAGAGCTCACGGTATCCCCTGAAGAATTCGTTCCTAACCTTCTCATATGGTAGAAACTCCCTATCATAACGCTCCTTATACCTCTCGGGGTCTGGGTCAAACCGCATAGACTCCAATACCTCAACGTCTGTATGATAAAGCCTCTCAGAGAGATTGAAAACACGCGCCTCACCCTCCGAGCCCGGGCCCGGCACAGTGGTTATAACACTCTGCTCACCATCCGAGAATATGAGTAGGGGTCGTAGCAACCTCATCCGCTTCCAACTCCTAGCCACCCTTGTGGCTGAACTCTTGGTAAGCGAACCGGAAACCAGTATCAAGGCTCCCTCAACATAGTCCGTACTCAGGAACCTGCGAACACCCTCTACCCTAAGATTATCCCCAAGAGAGCGGGGAAAAACCTTCTTCTCAACTAGTGTCCCAACGTCGAGCTCCTCAAGCCTCATATCGTACCCCAGCTCACTCAGAGCCTTAAGCCAAAAATCCAAATCGAATCTAGTCTCCTCCATAATATGGTCACGTAAACCCATAGTGTAACCACCCAAAACCAACCAAAAACAACCAATATACATACGTTTATGAAAGACCCATATATACGTTTCTTCCAAATAACAAGGCCTCAGACCTCAGAGTTGCTCCGAGACCTAACGGTTATGCCAATCATCATCTAGCTACAATTCCATTTCAATGAATAGTTTTACTGAATAGGGAACAATTTGAACAGCGCCCCTGGCTGAGCGCGCATAGTAACAAAATTTTTTGATGTTACTTAAAGATACTAGTGATTGAATATATGCTTTCTCCATAATCACGATTGAGCTATGTGTTTCGTAGATAACGGTATTAACTAGAGAGCTGCTCGATGTTCTTTAGATGGTTTCTACCTAAATCCGTGATAACCCAGGCGTTACGTCCTCTGCTCTCAATTAGATTCTCTCCCTTTAATTTTGTGACTTCCCATCTAACTCTGGTTTCCCATCTAGGTCTCCCGCTTTTTGTGGGTTTATTAGCATGGTCATCCAAAATTAGCAGCGCTCTCGACCTTTCCACTATTTCCTTTCGGGTTAAAGGTTTCTCAGAGTTCTCAAGTATTGTAAGAACCAATCTCTCCACTTGCTTTAAACCAAATTTCTGAGGACTAGTGTTAACCTCGACCCTCTTTTCACCTTTTAAATCTTTTGTATCAAGAACTGGATGGTTGGGTGTATTTCCGAACTTAGGAGTGTTCGCGATAAGTAGCGCTTTAAACGCGATCGTATATGCATCATCCTCCTCCATTTTCCATTCAGCTATCTTCTTTTTGTGTAGCTCTTCCTCTTTAAAGGCGTCATAAACCTCCCATTTGTTGCCGTCAGTCACTATAAAGTGTTTAACACCCTTATTTACACAGTAGGTAACTTGTTTCTCTAAGTCTTCATTTGAACCAAGCTTCTTCGCGCCGATAAAAGCTATTGGCTTACTTTTGTTTTGAGCGAACAAGGCGTAGTCTGGGCGGCCTGCTTCAATTGAAAACTCAGGTATCACTTGACCGGGGTCCTCTGTGTCCCAACCGAGGCTCCGTAGAAACGGGTCAATAAGAGAGTATCTAACGAGCGCTTCATTCTTTGAAAGTTCACCTTTATAGCTTTGGATCCTTTGGACAATCTTCTGTACCACGCCCACAATCTCTTCTATAGCTATTCCCGTCAATTTCCTTGTACTATATAAAATATCATCTATTTATGGATTACGTGGTAACTTTAAGGGTGTCCTGTGTGCATTGCTATGTTCCAACACCAACCCCTAAAAGGTGTCATTTAGACACGATGTAAACAAAGCATATTTGGTCCATGCTTCCTTAAATAATCATCTAGCCACCCACCTTCTGGTTCAAGCTACCTTGTTGTTCAAAATTTATCCTCAAGTAACTATAGTGTATTAACTATAGTGGATAGGGTTCAATATTTGTTCTATAATATCTTACGGCCTTAAATACACTATCTATATAGAGAGTTGGGTTTGATGCGGAGGATATTTTAGCGATATCTATAGTTGACAATTTATTAAAACTGTCAGCGGCAGCATCCAGTTAAACATGGTTGCCCTTCTCCCAAGGAGTAAAACGACTACGTGCAACTGTGCCACACCCCCACGTGGTCAGGTAAGAGAAGGACTCAGTTTAGCATTACGTATATAGTCTTGGGCGGAGCCTATTTAGAGTCGGGCCAAGTGTACAGTTCCCTGAACACCCCGCGTAACACTTGGAGCGCGGGTCTAGCGTCTTCTAATCGCATGACTTCGAGTTGTTCGTCGTCTGGGTGCGCGCCGAAGTATCCGAACTGCCCGCCGTGCACCAGACTCTTAGTGGCCTGCATAGGTGCACCCGCTTCCGCGAGCTGCTTTACTGGTCCTATAGTTTATCGGTTTTTGCTCTCCCATGCTTGAGAGCCGACTGTAGAGCCCACCTTGACTTATGGATAATTATGCTCTGGGAGCGCCAATGCTGGCTACCTTAAGAGCCTCGACGTAGCCCTGATATATGCTAGCCTGCACGTCGGAATCTATTGTAAGTTTTTCCACACGGGCGACCAGCATACCACCCAACCTCCTACAACAACCTTGGGTACCTGAACCGTTAGGACTGGGTCATACCTGTTTGTCTGCTGTCTTCCGGGACGCCCTCGGGGCATGCCCCGCAGAACTGGAAGCACAGTCGAGTTCCACTACACCCGTCCTCTCGCCACTTCGAGCATCTCTTCAGTCCTTTCTGTGAGGAACGTCAGAGGAAAAGTGCATCAAACTTTCCCCGGTTTGATACTGAAATCTCTGAAAAGCGAGCGTCGAGTCCTGTAATATCAATAAAGTGACCCAGCAAGCGATTCTTTATCACCCCACCTACCTCTAATATAGTAGGAGTTGAAGCCTTGGATCACCGACTTAATCTCTATATCAAAGTCTGTGTTGGCTACAGGGCACAGTTGTTTTGAATCTCAAGGTAAACGCGTGGACATGATGTGGACTGCGCTATCTTTGAGGCTTTTGCGTAAACACTGACGTGGCCGTGGTAGTGGACTGGCTGGTAAGAGGATATCCGTCGCCACGTTATCGCGTTACCCTATTCAATATTACATTATTATATTGCTTTCGATAGGCTTCGGATTGTGTTTAGATACCTGTGTCGGCGACTATAAGCGCGGTTGGCAACAAAATCAAAGCCATCTATCCCAAAGGGAGACGGAAAGAGAATGGTGACATTTATACTAAACCCTATCTTCGGGAAGTTAAAAACTTCGGCCACAATCAAACCCACCCTCTACTAGGCGCCTACTCTAGTGGGTTGGACGATGGTGTCCAGATTAGAACACGGTGACCTCTGTATCCAGGCGTGGAGAAGCGTTATCCGGACACCATCGGTTGGACAGCGTTAAATATGTAAGGCAGGGGTGTTCTAACAGACCCACTTTCCTGTCTAGCCCGTACACCACTTATGGCTAAACACGCCTACCACATCAATACTCCAATTCTCACTCGCATAAGGCTAGGAAATGTGGGCCGGTATCCAAACGTGGGAACCATTGTGTGAATACCATCAAACATTCTGCAGGCGCCTAGGTGGGGTCTCCCCAGCCACTTACCTTCTCGATGCAAAAATGAAGGGGTGTTGAGACCTGCACCCCTAACTTGCATGCCTCTACCTACTCTACACACGGCGGGAGAGCCAAGGCTGGGGATACTGGTAGGGGCACCACCCGCGTGGTGTGAGGCCTGCATCCGTACCACCGATGAAGGCGTCTTGATATACTGGGTATGGGCCGACGACTCCTTTCGTTAAGCTAGTTAGATCTCTGGCCCTATACTGAGCGTCTCCTCAATGAGTAGGTCGAGCGTGAATAAGAGGTGCAGCCTAATCTGTTTTCCCAATGGATAAGTTCTGCACCACCTTGGGTCGAGGAGAATGAGGGGGTGGTCAGTCGCCAGAATCATGGAGGGAGTCTCTCACAAGTGGCAACAGGTCTTTGTTAAAACCGCGGCAAGCGTAAGGTTATTGGCCCTTACCTCTCAACACGCTGAGGAACAATAAAAATATGGAGGCGACGATCAAAAAAACTACTAGAAGGTCTCTTAGGCCTAGGAGACTAAGAGCTTGGGGCATCGAGCTGATCAGCGTCTGCGATGATGATTGCCCCTGATGCGTTAGATATAGACTGGAGGAAAACCTCAAAACCTGCCAGACAATGGGCCAAACAGACACTATAAGAATAATCCCGCCAACTAATCCGATTATAATACCGATGATGCCTCCATCATCAGTTTCCATATGTAGCCTAGAATAGGGTGGAGGCATATAAACTTCCCGTGCCCGCTAAGATGCGTTTCGGTTTAGGTGTGGTTAGATGTGTCGCCGAGGCGTGGAAACACGTTATACGGGCACCGCCCTTCTCCGTTGAATAGCCTTGGGATGGCGTTGTTATACACCGAGTTGCCGATCCCACCTACTTATTCTCAATCAGACAACGCCGTGCGTAGTAGTAAAGCGTACCCAGCCAAGACCGACATCGGTAGAAGCACAAAGTCACATAGCTATCCAGATAGCGTCGAAAAATCAAAGATACTTAATGGAGGATTAAGGTAAACGTATTTAAGTAATCCAATGTACAACTTACTTACTGAATTAGTTCTTAAAAACATGTTAATGTCTACTCAGGTATAACTACTCTGGAGGTATTTCTTTAAAGGCTAAGGATACGTCTATACCCTTCGAATGATAATATCTAGTAACTAGAAAGTACGAAACAACACCTAGTAAAAATATCCCGATTAGGGCTCCTATTGCGCTTGGTCCAGTTGGGCCACTAACAGCTGGGTTAAGGAGACTAAAGTAATCTAAAAAGCCGAAAAGTATCAGATTCGCTGCCCCAAGAAGAGAAATTGCTGGAACTTTACCCAACTTATACCGTGCGAGAATACTATTTGAATACATTTGCTTACGAACGTAAGGAAGCATCAGTGCGGCAAGTCCAACGAATGCGTACAGGGAAACTAATACTAGTGTGATGTTCAAAAATTCAAATATGACGCCGGCGTATACACTTAAAACTAACCCCACCTCCGTTAGGACCATATATATTGTAACCGCTGTAACTGGAGTGTGAAATCTCTCACTCACCTTAGCAAGCAGAGTAGGCAATAACCTATCAAAACCTGCTGCGAACATTATTCTAGAGCAAACGAGACCAATCGCCGTCAGTAAAGTTACACCCCAAGCAAACTGACCGGCAACCATTATGATAATCAGTAGTGGATTCTTAGTTAAAATCATAGAGAAAAAGAAATTACTCCACGGTATTGGTAGAACATAAGCCGATGGATGAGCATATTCGATGAATGATAACGCGTTTAGAAACTGGGCACCCACAGTATGTTGGAAAGTATAACCCACAACCGCGTAAAATAATACGCTTAAAAGCCCTCCCAATATGTCAGCAGCCATCATAGATTTGCGGACATTTCTGAGCTCACCCCCAAAGTATGCCCCCATCTGGTAACCGTTTAGGGAAATAAACATATATGGTACTGCATACAACGTCGGAAGCCCGAATGTGAGCAACCCAGGGTTTTTAAAGCCAAGCGATTTAGCTTGATTAATTACACCTGTATACGTAGTATTATACGATGCAAAGTCTGCGTCAAAGATACGTCTGAAACCCAAAGGTGATGTACTCACGAATAGCGCCACAGAGATTATTATTGCTAAAATTCCAAGAACCCACATGCCGAGTTGATAGCGTAGATAATGCCTTATGGGGAATAACAAAAGGGGAGTGAGAAGTATTATTATAACCGTGCCGAAAGCCGCTATTGCTCCGGGTGTTGTAATGTAATGAGATATACTAATAAGCGAACTGTTATTTAGTGCGAAACCCATAGTTGCTATGCCCGCACCTAAAAAGTAGCTTACAGTGTAATTTATTAATGAACCCACAAAGGCAGCTTGATACCATACATAAATAAATAAGAAGCCAATGGCCAATGCAGGATGAATTATTCGACTAATCCACACATAATCACCACCTGACCTAGGAAATGCATTGATCATAATAATATATAGAGATGCATTTAATAGTACAAATGGAATTGCGTAGACAGCCACCACTGCAAGATTCGCCCCCCGGATATAAATAGGGAGTATATGTTTCGAATGTGGCCATCCCTAGTCTGTAATTTGTCAGCACAATGGTTGTAACTAACGCAGCAAAAGGCGATATTTCGCGTATAAGCCCGGTTGCTTCCCTAGCAAATATCTTGCCAGCCAATTCATTATGCATATCCTTTTGCCTCCCTTATAAAGAACTATCCACACATTGTAAGGGTATTGGTCAGATAAGACCGCTTCCTAGGGCTGCTGGGAGGGGGCTGTTCTCAAACCCTTGTGAACGCGAAGCCAGTTATAGTAGGCGGGCGTAGAATACGCTTAGGGCTGCGTTGAGCTGGTGCGCCTATCCCAATCCTATCCGCATCCACGTCACCTGAGAACACCCTAGTCCTCCTCTTCACGGAGTGGAGCGGAAGAGGCGCTCAATCAACCCACCAACCCTCATTCCTCCTCTCACCACGTGCCTCGTGGTGGGTGGTAGCTGAGGACAAGGCGCTTGAGCCCAACGTACAACTAATTCGCGCCTATTCTCACCCACACAACCCTACTCAGAACCCCCTCCCCTAGCCGAGGGGAATAATAGGCGTGTGCGCAGGTAGCTCCTGGTCCACGCGGCCTTTGTGGTCAAAAGCTTTATGGCTGGTGCCCACGTCAACGCATTGGCGGCCCATCCAGACGTACACCCAGCTCACCGTCCACCCGGAGCTTGACCTCGTCGACCACTGCGAGTCTCCTCACCAACCCCCGACGCCGGCACCACCTCCAGTAGTGGTGGGTGGCTGAGCCCCACTTCGCTTCACGGATGAGCCTGACCTACACTAGGCACGGATCCGTGTGGTGTAAGACGTCAACCAAGCGAGCGGGTGGATGGATGGGTGGGGGACCCTCCTCACATCCACTCGCGGTGATACCCCCAACACGTAGAGGTGCACGGCTTGCCCCCCTCCTTCTCTCCGATTGGCTTTTTATCCCTGACTCCTTGAATATACGTGTCTTGCTTATTCGCCTCTACGAGTATTTTGAGTGGCTCTATCCACACGCACAAATGCTGTGAAGTCAGTCGGCGATTTTATCCTTATCTGACCAATATCCATAGTAGGGACGAAGGTTCTAGTCAAATTAACCTAACATTTATCTTAATTCAAAAGGGGATAAATATATCTCTGCCACTTATTCGATGATGACCAGATAACGCTTTTCCACGCGTGGTCGCCACGCTCGCCACCACCTAACTCGGACACCATCGTTTCTCACTGGTGTTAGTGGGGGGTGACCAGCCTGACTTGACTGGGTTGCCGAGTCTATGCGCTTGCTCCGCCATCCCCCGCGGGACGAGAGACCGTGTGGGGGGCACGGTTGGTGTCAGGCGTGGATTTTGTGTTCGCCACGCTGGGTGTGTTTTGGGGGTTGTTGGTGTGGGTTGCGTGTGTGTTCTAGAATAGGTTTTGGAGCACTTGGTATAGTGGGAATGCTTCGTTTGCTCTTACCCACGCTTCCTCCACGAAGAATCGGACTGCCATCTTCGCCGCTGTTGGGTCTACTGGTATGAGGTCGGAGTCGGTGTTGAAGAAGTTTGTTAGAGACATGGCTGAAGCAAGCTGGATGGCTCTTCTCTCAAGCCTCATGGAGAAGGGCACGGTTTTGGTTTCCAGGTGTTCCAGGATTAGGCATGATGCCTTCTCGAGTAGATTGAACATTTCGTCTGTGAGTAGCACTTTTTTATCATGGAAGGCTTCAGCGATCAGGGGATGCTTGGTTTCGATGGCGTAGACCAGTGTGAGGTGGTCTCTGAGTTTGGGTGCGACACCAATCATCTTTCTCTGTGGAACCCCCATCATGAGCCTTCTTTGGCTTTTGGATAACTCACTGTATTTCTCCTTGGTTAGCCTGTGGAGTCTGCATAGCATTCTGTCCTCTATCGCGTTAAAGTTTGGGTCGCTAACGGTTACCTCGTAGCCTTTCTCCTTGACCTGCGTATTGTAGTTCACAGAGAAGAACGATGTGAATTTGTATGGTCCAACCGTGTAGGTCTTGGTCTCATAGCGGATTTCGCCCCTCTCCATTGCGAGCTTTAACGGTTCAACCATGCCTCTATACTTGAACCAGTCGTTGAACTCTGTGACCACGAAGTTGAATCTCCTAGACTGGTAGGCCTCACCCACGGCGATGAACCTGGCGGGGGTCATACCGCCGCAGTACCTGTTAAGCCCCGGTAGCCCGTGCGGTGGGACGTTCTGGGCTTCGCTTCCAAGGATCATGTCCTTTGTCGCGAAGGTTTTACCTGTGCCGGGTTCGCCGAATAGTGCAAGGTTGAACCCGGTGTTTAGAGCTTTAACGCCCTCCTCCCCGGCTACAACGCCGGTGTCGCATATCGAGTACTGCTGGGTTATGCTCAGGAGGTGGTCGAAGAAGATTACTTGGCCGTATAGCTCGTGTAAATAGTTTATGAGCGCGTTTGGAGACCATGCTCTTCCGAATTTTACTGTCTGCTCAAGCCTCTCCTTAACCAAGGTGGAGAGGTGGTTTTTGAATTCCTCTTCCATCTTAATGACTTCAAGAAACTCTTGTTGGGCATACTTGGTTCTCAGGGTTGGTGGCGGCGTTGCTTCAAACTCGGCGAGTACCTCTGTAACCGCTGGTTTAACCTCTTCGGGCATAGCCCACGCAGGGTACTGTCTGCTACCGACCTTCCATGCGAGGCCCCATTTGTCCCTGAGCTCGGCGATAAGGCGGGCCGGGTAGAGCCTCTCACCGAACGCCTCACTGGCTTTAGCCGCTATGGATTCGAATGGTGCTCTTTCAACCTCTACGAGGGCCTTCAGTAGAGCGTAACCCTTTCCTCCGTGATCCTTCAATATTTGCCTGACGGCCTCCCTGACCTCATCCCAGGAGCCGCGGAGTTTGAAGATGCCTCCTTTCTCAACGGTATAATAATTGCCTCTGAAAGTATAGTAATCTTTGACTGGTGAAATCCGTATTAGACGCTCAAGCTGGGCGTCCGTTAGACACTCTGCCAACCTCTCCAAGCTGATACGATGGTTTTCCGTGAGGCCCAGATATTCTGAAACTTTTGTTTTGACATCGTTTGGCCACTCCCATTCAAGTTGGCCTAGGAACCTTTTTAGTAGGAGAACCCTTTCCCTAATCTCCTCTCGTGTAGGTAGTTGTGCCGTAACACCCACCCTTTAAGCGGTGGCCGATTAGCCGGCTCATGCCCCGATATCACGTCTTGGCTTTTTAATCTTGCTCAGCCTTCCCCAGAGTCTGACAGGCGCTCCACAAGTGTGTGAAATAGTGGTGTGGCTAGTTGGTTCTATTCAGCTCAAGGTGGCGTACGGATTAAGGGGTGTGGAACGCGCCATCCAAGCGTGGAAAACCCTTACTTGGACGCAGTCATGTGAAGCTGAGAAAGGATAAATATGGGTGTGGGCTAGAGGTGCTGGGATGGAGATGCTGGGTGAGTGTGGTAGGTGTGAGGTTAGGGTGGAAGAGGAGGCCGCCCCCTGCCCGCGGAGTATGATGATTCACCCCTTACATATATTCCCCGTGGATGGCTACACGTACATGTTCAGGTTCTACTCGAAGAATCCCTCCAAGGCCAGCATCGACAACGTGGACGTGGTGGTTGTGGTCGAAAACTAGGCGTCTTCCACTCAGGGCTCGACGGGTGCTGGGAGCGGGTGAAGCGCAAAAGCGGGTGGCCTATCCTGTGGTGGTTCAGACAGAGACCAAGAAGAACTTAAAGAGGTGGCGGACGCAATCCAGCGTAACAGAGACAACATTGTCTCAGGCAGCTTTTTCCGGAAGCGTATTCAGTCTTCCAGTGGAGGGGAATGGGAAGTTGATTACAGATGGGTGGGCGCAAATGTTTTCTTTTGGTGGTATGTTTGGTGCACGTTTCTCGAAGAGTTCCGTCGTAAAATCTACGACAAGAAGAAAGACAAGGAGTTCTACTACAAGTACACGAGTGGTTGCAGGTTCAACAACACGCTTCGAGACATTCAGCATCGCGTGAGTTTCCACTCGGTATCCGTGTCTTTTGACGACCCACACCAAAAGGATGAGCTACGGGCTGACGTTGCAACGTTTTATCGGGTAAACGGGGTTCACGAGCAAGGGTGGCTCAACTTTTTAACGGATACCCTAGTGCATTACTGCGATCCCAAAGTAGAACCTTGGCGGGGGGCGTTGGTGTGGTCGAACCCTGCTGAGAGGGTGAAGAGGGACGATGAGGGCGCGCTCTACTACCACAACATAAGGGTGTTCCCAAGCTACCACGAGCACTCCGAAGCCATCACGGGCGACGTGCACAAGGCTAGCATCTTCGATAACCTCAGAGGGGATGCCGCGTGGGGGCTCCTCCTCGGTAACATGCTGTGCACGATGAATGAAATCTTCCTCTCGTACCACAACAGGATAGAGAAACACATCACTGAGAGGGAGGAGACCAAGGTCATGCTCGAGCTGCTCAGGAACGCTTCACAGGACTTCCAGTACTTCTTTGACGCTGACGTGGTGCTCAACCCATACCTCAGAAACGCGTACGAGACCGCAAAGGAGGCGTTCTTGGTCAACGAGTACTGGCGGCGTCTGAAAGACAGGATCAACCTGTTTTCGGGTTATGAGATAGCCGAGAGGCAGCGTACGCTGAACGAAATTGTCCCGTTCGGTAGCATCGTTCTCATCGCCATCACGTTCGCGTAGGTGGACGTAACCATCTACAGCGTTTTCCACCCGGCTGTTCTCACCTCGATAGAAATTATATTTGCCGAGCTTGCAGGCTCGGCGTTAGCCTTCGTTGTGGGGGAAGTCTGTGGCGTCGGGCAGGCTTCGTGTAATCTTTCGGAGACACTAACTTGGCCGCGACGAACGAGTCTGCGTTCAGAGGCTTAGCTTGAGTCTACAAGCCTGTCCGCCGGGTTGTCAAAGTGGGAACCCTAGGGGACGTATCCTTCACCTCTTATGAAGCTTACCTGCGACTCTAAGATGACGGCTTCCTGAGTTTATTCCCATAACGAGACTGTTGAACAACGTCCTCAACCCACGTTGAACAGTAGCACTGTTATAGTCCTGAGTTCTGTTGGAGGCAACGCGCTTCGTTGACAACTCTAAGCGATACTCTGCGGTACACATTCGCTTGCCTCCGCAAAATATGGAGGAAGGCGAATAGCCCCAAGCCGCTACTTATAGACTATACCTCGCGGAGTGGAACCCAAGTCCTAATAATAAAACAAACAAGCAGGTTCCAATAACACAATCAACATCGTAACCCCCTCAAAGAAAGGGGAGGAACACTTGGACTAGCTCCCCGCCGCCTATGGGGGATTCTCGCGGTGCAGGACTCACACACTGATTGAGTGGGTCTGCAACCATTTGATAACCTCATGATCGTTGCGGAGCGTGCAGGGCGAGCGCCCCCCACCGCTGGGTTACCCCACCTTGGCCCACCACCTCCCTTCCAAGTTAAGCAGTCGGCATAACGGGGCAGGTTATAAGCCCCGCATCCATGGTGGAGTTGCTCACTGGACCATGATTGTCTTGGTTATCCTCCAGGCGTCCTCGGCGGCGCGGTAGGTGTGCACAGCAACCCTAACACCACCACGCCTGAGGGCGTCCGCCAGCCTCTTGGCGGCGAGTGAGAGCATACCACCCCCAAGGTGGTGGACCACACCCACCGGGACACCGAACACACGCGCATAGAAGTCCCCAGACTGAGACGATGGCGACTCCTCGAGCACCGGATCCCACGCAAGAACACACGCCGACTCGAGGCCCCCAAGCGGGTCAGCCCAGCCATGGCTCCCACCCATAGCTCTACGCCCACCCCCACCACGTTGGGGTGCGAGCACGGGTGTGCAACCCGAGGCCACCAGCCTCTCCGCGAGCTCAACCCAGGCCCCAGATGAGCCGCTGAAGACGTGCACCACCACGTAGCGAGCCTCGAGTACACTGAGCACCTCGAAGAAGCGAGCCTCCACCTCTAATCTGCGGGTGTCAGCTTGGCTGACGAGTGCTCTTGGAGCCTTGACGGCGAACTCGAACTCTGATGGTGAACCAGCCAGCCCGCGCCAGCCGCGCGCCACCTCGGGGGCTGGCAACCTGTAGTACGTGGTGTTCACCTCAACGAAGCTGAAGCGTCGGGCGTAGGCGGCGAGCCCACCCGGGTAACCCCACCACCCACCACACCCAACCCTCAACACATATTCCTGGGAGCCCAACCCAAACCCATTAATAGTGGTGGGCGCATACATATAACCGTGACCGGGAAGCCTCACCACCAGGACACCGCTGGGCGGGAGCCGAGAGCCAGCGCCGAGAGCGGCGGCGGTGGAGGAGGCGGGAGCAGTGTGTATGGTAACCCCCATGTTGCCGCTGGTGGTGGTTCTGGTCTTGTCTCCCGCGTCCTGGTTGGCTGCTGTGGTTGGAGCTATAAGGAGTGGGTCGGCCCATTCTACTACTCTCGCCACCACATGTTTAGGCAGTACTCTGAGTTTTTCAGTGTGGCTGAGGTTGACTCCACGTTCTACAGGGTGCCGCCCCCCGCCACATTCAGAGCCCTATCCAGGCTCTCGCCTCCCGGCTTCCGCTTCCTAGCTAAGCTGCCGCGCAGCGTGACCCACGAGGCCCGCTGCGAGCTCACACCACATGCGCGCGACGCGCTAGAACAGCTCCTGGAGTCACTCGAGCAGCTCGGCCCGAGGCTCTTCTGCCTTCTCGTGCAGCTGCCCCCATCCTTCACGTATGAAGAGGGCGCGGTGCGACTCCCACCACTCCTAGAACACCTAGAATCCATGGTGGAGGGGAGGGGTGTGCGCCTCGCGGTGGAGTTCAGGCACCCCAGCTGGGTTGAGCCAGCGAACTTGGAGCAAGCCAAAGAGCTCCTCTCCACGTATGGTGCGTCGTGGGTTGTTGTGGATGAGCCCCTGCTCCCACCCATCCGTGTTGAGACCTCCAGCCTGGTGTACGTTAGGCTCCATGGGCGGGGGAGCCCCACGTGGTACGACTACCTCTACTCTGATGTGGAGCTCGCGGAGTGGGCTGGGCGGGTGAGGGGGTTCGCGGAGGACCCGGGAACCGGTGAGGTTATCATCGTGTTCAACAACCACCCCCACGGCTACGCTCCCCGCAACGCGCGGAGATTCATGGAGCTGTTGGGCATACCCAGGCGTGGGCCACCCGTGCTCCCCCGCCGCGTTGGGCAGCCCAGCCTCGACGACTACATGCGGGGCTAGATGTCCCCGCTCCATTCCGTTCCATTCCATTGCATTCCACTCCACTCCATTCCGCTCCATTCCATTCCATCCCACTCCACTCCCAGCCGGCTCACCCTGACAGCCTCCTGTCCCCGCCTTAGGCTTGTAGGCGGGTGGCTGATAGCATTGGGCAGGAGGTGGGCTGTCTGCTTGGTGTGGGGTGTGGGCTGCGCTCATCTGTTTGTTATGTTCCTTCTGAGCTGGACGAGGCGCTGGTAGAAATCCTGCTTTAACAGGGCCTGGTATAGTAGCTCCATTGACTGCATTTCGTTCTCTATGTACTCCTCTATTTTCTGGTAGGAGCCCTGGTGGTAGAGTGTGGGTATGTCCTCGTTTCTGGTGGTCTGGGTTCTCCCCGCGAGCTTCGCGTAGAAGAGTTTGGCTGATACGTAGTGGTCTCCGAGGAGCTGGTAGAGGTCCACCACGTGTAGGTAGGAGTTGAGGATGCGCCACCTCTCCTCGCCGAGCAGACCGTTGGCCTCGGCTCTACGTGTGAGGAAGGGTAGGTCGAATTTGAGGAGGTTGTAGCCCACGAAGTGGGTCCTCTTGCGGAAGACTGAGTCGGTGAACCCGAAGAAGCCCTCGATGACCCCGGGCTCACCCAGCTCCCACTCCCTCCAGACCGTGGTCACACCACCCCTCCTCACCTGCACGGCCACAACCTTGTCCCGGTAGGGGTTGAGCCCCGTGGTCTCAATGTCGAGGAAGACCACACCCTCAAGCGGTGGAAGCTCAGCATCCATAAAACGAGATACCGGGCTCAGATATTTAACTCTGTGGGGTGGGGAGTGGCGTCGGGATGATGCTTTTCCACGCTTGGAGACCACGTCTGACCACGTCTAACCCGGACACCGTCCCGGAAGCCCGCTTCGCTTATAACGGCCAGTGTGGGCGTCTGAACACCGCTCTCTTTGCTGTGAGCCCTGCAGTGTACGCCTGCATCACTGGGTAAAGGCGAAACATCGATGAGGGCTACGGGGATTCCGCCGAAAGAATTTTAACTCTAAGTGTAGGGTAGTTTGGCGTATGCTGGGGGGCGTTTCCCGCAGCCTGGTCACGGGTCTTCTCTACCTGTTGAAGGTGATGGCTTTCTCGTTTACCGGTGTAGCCGTCGCAGGTGTCCTGTTTGCCGTGGGCCAGCCGGTGGGCGTATGCCCTGCTGGGCCGCCCTCCATCTTGAAAGCAGCGATCTGCACCCTCCTGAATCCGCGTAGCATCGGCCTGATCCAGAATGCGCCCTCCGCTGTGGCCCTCGCCTTCTGCTCCGTATACCTGCATGTAAAGGCGGGGAAAGGTCTGATGAAGACTGCGACCACCATCGTGGGTGTAGTCCTCGGGATAGCCACATCCATCCTGACTCTGCTTCTTTACGCCGCCCTCGCTTCTATCTAGCCGACCACCGTGGCGGTCGAGGCGCAGGTGTGGGGGCGGCTCTGGATATGAGCGTAGGGTGGGGTGGGGCTGGTTCAGAGGCTGGCTTCGGCCAGGCTCCTCTTGAGCTCGGCTCTCGCCACGTCTCGACTCCTCAGGAGGCTCTGCACCTCCATTGTATACGCCTTCTTCTTGATGAGAGTGATTAGGCCGAGGCTCTGGGGGTGGGCGTAGGGGACGAAACCGATGTGTCGACCACCAGAGTGGGTGGGGCTCCTCGTGCGCCGATACCACACACCCGGGTTTCACTCTACGTAGGCATACGTAGGTATGCTGATGCGTACCTATTATACGCGTAGTGGAGCTTGGGCTTCACAGCATCATTTAGGAACCTCACGAGTTCATCGGTCCCCTTCAGGTCCGCCCCCTCGTGTCTCGACGTACCCACCCACTCACTTACACGCCTTCCACGTTGCCGAAGAAGGCCTTATGGGGAACGCCGACCATCTTCAGTTTCCGCGTGTGCATGCACCCCTCCCGAAGCCGAGGTCATAGGTCTTGGCTACCATCCTACTGCCTATGCGATGGTGTCGGGATAGCCGCCTTAAACGCTTGGCCGCCACGCCCGCCCAACCCCTCACCCAACCAGCCAACAGGCTCATCCCACATGAGCTCTTTCTAAAGTATTCTAGGATTTCCAGCCGATGCGTGAGGCGCAGGGCGGGTAAGTTCATAACCGTGTTTATTTCGATCCCGGTTAACCCGTACAGCGCGAACACTTCCGCGTCGACTTCCCCCCAGCGCTTACGATTGCACTTTGATGCCAGTTTAGAAGGCAGCTTGGTTAAAGCACTTACAGGATCAATCGTGCTCGCCCTTTATCAGAGCGGATAAAGCAACGATGACCAAGCTTGCGATGGGTGTAAAATAAGCGCTTGACGTATAACCGATTACATAGAGGGCTGGGGACAGAGTAATAAGAGGCAGTAGTAGAAGAGCTGTTCCCCCAACGACCCGCGACCGCGTGGACTTCTCAAGGCCTCCGGTGAAGAATGTGGACGCGGGAATACCCAGCACCCTGAAGCCAAGAAAGACACCGAGCACAAGCGAGCTTGAAGCCAGACCCAAGAGAAAGAACGCCGCCATCGGAGGCGAAGCCAAATGTAACAGAACCATACCCATAACTCCTATGTCAACCGCGAAGGCAATCGCCGCAGAACCTACACACGTGAGCCTGAGGTTTCTTTCGTGCTTGGCGTCAAGCCTCCGCCTCACCGCTAAGTATATAAACACGGGAATAATCGCGTAGAATGAAACCGATACGGTAAGACTTGTGGAAAGAGGCAGTCCCATACTACCACCTCACGTATAGTATGAGAGAGCGCCGAACACTCCGGCCCCAGCAAGCCCTACGAGTAACACAAGACCAAGGGTCACCGCGCCGAATGCCGCACCGAAGATCGCAACCGCCGCTTCGCAGGCTATCCCTTCGGCGAGGGAGCCGTTGCGCCATTGAGCCGGCGTCACCCAAGGGCCACATGGCCCGTCACCCCCGCCAGAACAACCCGTGGAGACCACCACGGATATGTTCACATTCTTTAGGAATTTAAATGTTTTTGCAAGGAACAAGAAGAGGTTCTCACGAGCTCAAGGCGATGACGGTACTATTCAACGCGTTTGGATTAAGCCTCACCAAGCGATGGAAGACCTCGGGGTTCTTCGGGATACCCCCCCCCCACCGAGCCACTCTCGAAGTCGAGTGTACTCGTCGGAGGATTGGACGAGGAGGGTTCTCGGGGAGTGGGAAGCTCAGCTTTGAGTCGGAGCTCGGCGAGCACCCGGCGACCGCGGCTACGAGGGTGTGGCGAAGTGTGGGGGTGGCAGACCACTCTGTGTTTGGGCCGCTGTGGGTGGACGCCTACACGACGCAGCCGGCGTGGTTCGGGGTCTCCCCCACTCACCATGGAGGACCACTGGGGACGCCCCCAAGATTCCTACGCAGACTGAGAAGAAGGTGTCCCCACTGGTGGGTAACCCGGTTATCCTCATCGACGGGGGTTCTTGGTAGCGTGACTCAGTGGTCCGTGGGAGCGACTTCCAAGGACCACGTCCACCAAACCTTTGGGCT
>NEXG01000032.1 GCA_003019535.1 Candidatus Marsarchaeota G2 archaeon ECH_B_1 | reverse complement strand
ACGAGTATGATGAGGAAGACCGCGAATATCAACCCGCCGATAACCCTCTCACTAACCATAACTACCCAAAGCGAAATACACCCACACACTAAAAAGCTTTTCACTACATTGCCGTTTTTAATCCATATCCTGCGTTTACCAAGTGGGCTACCACGCCCTGAACGGTAGACCCAAAATAGTGCTTGACGCTGATTGTGTCCCGAACACGAATTTTGGGTCTACAGTGAAGAGCGAGGTTTTGAAATCTTTAACACGCCTACGTAAGCATGGTGTCTGAGAACTAATTATCAGTGCACTATCCAAATCCTAGTGGTGGCTTTGGCTACACTTGACAAACCTAATTTATGGGTTCAGTGGTTTTATGTTCGATAGTGGATGGTTTCAATTATAGGTTACCCGTTCTCTGAGCGGGTTCCTGAGTGGCGTAACGGAGTGGGTGTTCAGGGTACTGTTCTCGTTAAACGTGGCTTCGCCCATATGCTAAAGCATGGTGTAGTGATGGATGTTACTAATGTTGAGCAGGCTCAGATAGCGGAAGACGCGGGCGCTGTCGCTGTGATGGTGCTTGACAAGCTTCCCTATGATGTGAGGAAAGCTGGAGGTGTGGCGAGGACCGCTAGCCTCAGGATAATTGAGGATGTAATGGACCACATAACCATACCAGTAATGGCGAAGTGTAGAATAGGGCACACATATGAAGCCGAAGTACTGCAGGCTATCGGTGTAGACATGATTGACGAGTCAGAGGTTCTCACACCCGCCGATGACCAGAGGCATATTTGGAAGTGGAGCTTTAAGACGCCATTTGTGAATGGTGCAAGAAGCCTTGGCGAGGCTCTCAGAAGGATCGAGGAGGGCGCCGCCATGATTAGGACGAAGGGTGAGCCGGGGACTGGTAATGTTGCGGAGGCTGTAAAGCACTTTAGGCTTATTAAAAAGGAATTAGCGGATGTGAGAGCGCTGTATCTTGAAGGTGACTATCAAGAGCTGATGCTAAGGGCACGTGAAATGCAGGTGTCGCTAGAATTGGTGGTGGAGACCGCTAGGCTCAACAGGCTTCCTGTAGTCAACTTTGCCGCTGGTGGGATAGCCACACCCGCGGACGCAGCCGAAATGATGAAGCTTGGAGCGGATGGTATATTCGTGGGTAGTGGAATATTCAAGTCAAGGGACCCATTTGAGAGAGCTCGCGCCATTGTTGAAGCCACTTCATTCTACGATGAACCAGAAGTTGTGGCCGAAGTTCAAAAAAGTGTGGATGAGACGAAATCTATGGAGGGATTGGATGAGAACACAATGGTCTTCAAAATGCAGGAGCGTGGACCCAACTGAAACTCAAGCTTGGAGTATTAGGACTGCAGGGCGATGTTGAGGAACACGTGGAGGCCTGGGAGAGAGCCGCCGACGTGTTAGGAATTCAAGCAGATGTTGTAATCGTGAAGCAACCGAACCAACTCGAGGGGTTGACAGCAATCTCCATCCCAGGCGGTGAAAGCACGGTTATAGGAAGCTTAGCAGAGAACTCCAAACTTCTAGAGAAGCTCAAGGAAGGCGTGCTAAACGGTCTCCCAGCGCTCGGAACATGCGCTGGCATGATCCTACTATCCAAGAAATCCAGAGACAGTGTTGTGGGTGAGAAAAAGCAACCCCTACTAGGCGTACTCGACGTTGATGTAGAGAGAAACCATTTCGGAAGGCAGCCAGACTCGTTTGAAAGAGACCTCTCAATACCAGTGCTAGGTGAAAAACCCTATAGAGGAGTTTTCATAAGGGCGCCCATCATCAAGCAGGTAGGCCAAGGCGTAGAGGTCTTGGCGAAAATAGAGGAAGGAATAGTAGCTGTTAGACAGGCCAACATAGTGGCCACATCCTTCCACCCAGAGCTCTCAGACGACCCACGCCTTCACGTATACTTTTTAAAACAAGTAGCAAACGTCTAAACCCACCTTTTGTTTTTAAACCACTCACCAGCACTATCGTCTTTAATCGGCTAATCCCTAAGTGGGAATAGCTACAATCCCCACAATAAGGCGGCTTTATCCGCATTAAAGCCTATTCACAGGCCAATATTAGTTGGAGCATCCGCCCACCCAATACTTGGGAGGGGCTATTCGTGACTGGTTTATTGTTGCATGCTTTGTGCGTAAACATAGTGCTACCCCATAACCCTTATAGCTTCACGTTACCTCTAGTTTTTCAAGTATGAGTTACTTAGATGAATTGAGGGGCGTTGTAACGATAATCAAGTGGGGCCAGAAGAATTCATTATGGCCTCTAGCCTTCGGTATAGCGTGCTGTGCGATAGAGATGATGCAGACCGGAGCTTCTAAGACGGATGCAGAGAGGCTGGGTATGCTCATGCAGAGAGCCTCCCCGAGGCAGGCGGACGTAATGATCGTGGCCGGCACCGTCACAAAGAAGATGGCCCCAGTTGTCAGGAGACTTTACGAGCAAATGCTGGAGCCAAAGTTCGTTGTCTCCATGGGGGCGTGCGCGACGTCTGGGGGACCTTTCCGGGATCTCTATGATGTGGTAGACGGCGTGGACGACGTGATACCCGTTGACGTGTACGTACCCGGTTGTCCACCCCGCCCCGAAGCTCTGGTCTACGGTTTGATGAAGATACAAGAGTTGATTGATGCATACTATGAGGAGAATCAGAATAAACCTGTAAGTGGTAAGCTGGAAGCCCCGAGTGTGAAACCTTCGCTGAGCGGGTGACGCATATGAGTGCGCAGCAGAGCGCAAGCACAGCAGTACAGCAGACTGATCCGTTAGCCCTCGAAAAGACTATTGCATCATCCCTAAAAGCCGCTTTTCCCACGGCCGTTAAAACCGCCAACGTGGTCAGGAGGCGTAGGATGAGGATTGAATGCATACCTGAAGCGACTCTTGACGTTTTGAAGTACTCTAAAAACCAGCTGGGCTTTGACCACCTAAACTATATTACCGCAGTGGACTGGGGTAAAGCCTTCGACTTGGTATACAATCTCTGGTCAATACAGAAGATGGTTGAACTCGAAGTCAAAACTAAGGTAGCGCATGGTGAAAAGGATGAGTTGGTTGACTTCCCCACTTCGACCGGTGTGTATCAGGCTGCTGACTGGTTTGAAAGGGAGGTTTACGACCTATTCGGTATACGCTTTGTGGGTCACCCCGACATGAGACGAATACTGCTTAGGGAGGATTGGACCAGTCACCCTCTACGCAAACTCTATGATAGGAGAGGCTACCCCATAGACCCTAAACTGGGTCAGCCCCCGCCCCAAACATGGAGGATCAATGAGGGGAAACTCTCGCTGCCCAAGAAGTGGTTGGAGGAAGACCCTGAAATCGAGGAGAACATCCTTACACTCAATTTTGGTCCCCACCACCCATCCACGCACGGCCCAATGATGGTTAGAGCGAGGCTTGACGGGGAAATAATCATTGACGCGGACGTGGTCATAGGCTACCTGCACAGAAACCACGAGAAGCTCGGGGAGAACAACACGTGGATACAGCTTCTACCATACCCTGACAGAACCAACTATGTTTCCCCGATAAACTGGGAGTGGGCCTACGTTATGGCCGTCGAAGAGCTCGCGGGCGTAGAGGTACCCGAGAGGGCTGAGTATATTAGGGTGATAATGGCTGAGTTAGACAGAATACAGAGCCACTTGATGTATCTTGCTACAGCGGGGGACGCTGTGGGTCAGCTTACTGGATTTGTGTGGGGTCTTAGAGACAGGGAGCTTGTGCTCGACCTCAACGAGATGGTTTGTGGTGCGAGGATGCTTCCCAACTACTTTAGATTCGGAGGGGTGAACCGCGACCTACCGAAGGGCTTCGCGGAAAGAACTAGACAGGTGGTTGACACGGTGGAGAAACATCTAGAGGAGTTCTCATATATATATGAGAAGAACCCCGTATTCCTAAAGAGGTTTGAGGGAGTGGGTGTGCTCTCACCCCAAGACGCGGTGGAGTGGGGGGCTGTTGGACCCGGTCTCAGGGCTTCAGGCATACCGTTCGATGTCAGGAAGGATGACCCGTACTCTGTATACGACAGGTTTGACTTCGACGTACCAGTGGGCAAACACGGAGACAACCTTGACAGATTCATGATGCGTGTAGAAGAAATAAAGCAGAGTATATCCATAGTCAGACAGGCCTTAAAAGACCTTCCAAGCGGCCCTTATCAGGGCAAGGCTCCCACGCTGAGTATACCCGAAGGTGAGGCATCCAGTAGGGTGGAGACGCCGCGAGGCGAGGGGTCCTACTATGTTGTGAGTAACGGTTCACCTAGACCTGTGAGGATGAAGATAAAGAGTGCAGCATTCATAAACGTTTACGTAGCAAAGAGAATGATGATCGGCCAAAAACTGCAGGACGCGCTGGTAATACTCGGAACATGGGACCCCGTGCTTGGAGAAATAGACCGTTAGAAACACTCTTATCCACATTTTTAAAACACAATACAACGCTGGCTCACCGAAAGTAAAGGCGCAAAGCCTTTGAGGCTTCATTTGATTACTCTTACATATATATGCCTCATCGAGAACCCACAGCTATCATGAGATTGAATTTACTAGCAGGGAGCTTTCGACACGTTGGGAATGGTACCCCCTCGAAATCCATCATTCTCTAGTATTCGTATTATAATAAGGCCGTATAACCAGAGGCTTACAACCGTGCCTTCCGTTTTGAGGCGTTGCCTTTAGCGGACCCACTTGGGGCATCTGTTTCATTCGAAAGTATAGCTATGTCACGGGGCACCTCTGTTGAGAGGCTAAAGAGGGGCTGGCAACCCGCCTCCTCCAGTCTTGTTATAATTGTCCTAGATATCTGCATTATATTCTCGAGGTTTGGCGATGAAAGCCTCAACTTCTGCCCAAGCAACTTAAAATCGAAATCACCCCTATTTGTTTTGAGCTCTTCGACTAGTAGACCCGAAGCATCGCAGTCCCCCCAAACGATTTCAATTATGAATGACCTAGACTCGGCTTTGCCCACTTATCGCCACCTATTCTTTGAGCAGTCTTCCCTGAATGGATTTTAGTGTGCTTATCGCCTCGACCCTTAGCGGGTCGACGCCGAGGATTTTTGCGAGCCTGAGCGACACGTAGTCGCCGTAGACTGTTGTGTAAAGCATTTCGCTAAGTTGGGAAGACCCCCGCGCCCAAACCCTCCTACATGGGACACCGGTTACCCTAGAGTAGGCTTCGTAGGAAGCTCGAGTGAGTTTATCGTAATTTTGGGACATGAGGAGTAGACCTCTGAACTCGCACCGCCCAAGTTGGGCGTTGACTTCGTTGTGGTTTGCCTCTGGTAGGGCGGAGTGGAAGGCGTGTACCTTAGCATTCTCATTCAGCTGGGTCTTCCACCTATAGCCAACTGGCAGGAGGTGTTGCGAGGAGTAGATAATAGGAACGCCGTCCGACAGGAAGCGCACCAACCCATCCACTTCTTCACCCCATATGTTTGATGTGAGCGGGGTGAGCTCTTCAGCCGCCTTGTGTAGTTCGTCAATAACCCAGCGTTCACCCGTCAACCCAGCGAAGAGGCCTAATGAGGCTGATAGCATCTTTGCGAAGCCGAATCGTGGCGCAGGGCTTCCCCCAACCTCCAATACTCGGGCACCGAGCTTAACCCCAAGCTCGGCTAATTCACCTTTACCGCTCACAACCCCAATACATGAGGCTTTGGGACTGATTTTTTTGAAGCTCTCAATTGTCTCCCGGGTTTCACCACTATAGCTCACCGCGAGTAGGAGGAATTTGCCGTTGAGTGGTACACCAACATCCGTGTAGTCAAAGACGAAGACTGGTTTACCCCATCTCTCCTGAACCATTGAGCGGAGGTATCGCCCAATTATTCCACTGCCACCCATTCCGAGTACAACGCAGTAGTCGAACTCACCATTCACATAATAATCAAAGCTTTCCCCGCTGGGTTCAAGCTCCTGCTTATAGTTCCTTAAAACATAGTCAACTAGGTAGTTATAGGCAGACACAAAAAGTGTATTGTCTTAAGGTGTGAAAAAGGTTGTGTAGGAAGTGAGGGGTAATTCCCCCATCACTCCCTGGTTGTGGATGCTGTGCCGGGTGCGGTGAATGTTGGTAAATCTGGAAGCTTCTCCTTTGTGGTTGTCTCCGCCAACGCGGCGGCCTCTTTGAGCACTTGTTCCGTGTCTTCGCCTGAGCTCATCACAGTTGGGAAGCTGTACGCACCAGTCTGCGCCTCGACGAGTATACCGTTGAGTACGTCGCTTATGTCGCCTATCTCCCTCACCGCTTCCGGCATAATTCCTCCAACACTGTGCTTGACAGCGTTGAGCACGCTTATTGCCGGTGCCAAGTTGTAGAGTAATCCACCGAGTTCCTCCACCGTGTCGATCCTCATAGCTATTGCTTCGAGCGCGAGTTTAGCCTGCGATATTATCTGGTTTATCTTCCTAATCTCGCTAACCTCGTTAGCATAAACCGTCGCCCTAGCTTGATCGTGTTTCTGATACGCATCCACAACCTTTCTGAACGTAGCTCTCTCCTTATCAGCGAGTTTGTGATTCATCTGATCAAGTCTCTGAATCTGGTTCTGAATAGCTCGCACAGCGGCATCCAACCGTGGCTTCAGCGGGCCCGGGGGATTAATGGCCTCCCTGAACGATTGGCCAACACTTCTCGACTCTGACCTATCCCAGTTCTTAACCAAACTACTTGCCATTTAGGCAGTCCACCAAACCCAATCTTGCGCCTTAAAGATTAAACAGTTTGTGACCGCTAAACTTGTACCCCTCGACAACCAAACAAGGGGTACACCGGCTTAAAAATACACGCTAACCAGCCTGTGGATGGGCCTCTGTGGATCGGATGAGTTTAACGCGTTTGGGTGTCAATGCCTGAGGAGGCGTTACCTAGAGGCTACCGGGTCCTCCAAGAAAACCCTTAAATTTTAACCAAAGAGTTCCGTTTACATGAAGCTTTCGGATATCGTCGTCAACGCACCTAGGACAGAGCTACTCTACTTTAAGGATTCATACCTCAAGGAATTCCAAGCCAAAGTTTTAAGGGCGGTGAAAGAGCAGGGGAGGAGCTGGTATCTAATACTAGACCAGTCAGCCTTCCACCCAAAGGGTGGAGGCCAGCCGAGTGATACAGGAAAACTCCTCTTTCTAGTTGGAAGCGCTCAGGTTAAGAAAGCCATATTCGAGTCTGGTGTTGTCGTCCATTATATTAAACTCGACACAGACAACCCGCCCGAGGTTGGAGCGCCTGTTAGGGGGATCGTCGACTGGGAACCACGCTATAAATACATGCGTAGACACACGGCCGCCCACCTATTCGACCACTGCATCAACCAGGCCACGGGTAGGACCTACAGGACGATGGGTTCATGGCTTGGTGAGCCGAAACCATACGTTGACTACGCGGGGGAGCCGCCTTCATTAGAAGTCATAACCCAAGCTCAGGGTCTCGCCAACACCTACGTCGAGGAAGCACTGAGTGTGAACATAGACTTTTTGGATAAATCCAAAATACACAATGTGTCTGACGCCCCAAACATCGAGAGGCTGCCAGAAAACGATGTTTACAGGGTTGTGCGGATAAATGGCTTCGAAAGCATACCGTGTGGGGGTACACACGTTAAAGCAACCTCAGAGATCGGGGGGATAAAGACGCTTGGCGTGGAAGCGGTGAACGGGGGCTTCAGGGTTTACTTTGATGTTGAAGATGGGCCCTCATCAAAGAATCCCTAGGCAATAAGGGATCATCAAGCATACGTGCAGTGTAAAGCTGATCGACGTATTCAGTGGGGGGTTAACGTTATACTTTTACCCTCCCACCGTATATAGCCTCTCTCATTGAGCATCGAGGCCGCCTCCCTTAGCCGTTTACCAGAAACCCGAACACCGTAGTATTGCCTGAACCATCTCGCCATATCCTTGTGGTCACCACGTAACTGTGGATGGCCGCGCAGAAGCCTAAGCATAAGGTTGCCCAAATCCTCATAGTAATTCCACGGGTAAATGAACCACGCCCACTCAGAGACGTGCTCACCAGTGTAGTCCGGTGTAAACGTACTCGTTGAGAGAGTCTGCATAGTGGCGGTTTTCACAACCCTAGCACCAAGGTCCAGCACGTGTTTTCTAGTGACCTCAAGGCTGCTACCCGTGTCGGCTATATCATCCACCACGAGGACACTCTTACCGGTGAGGTCGGCATTCAGGGGATACTTTATAACCGCCTTCTCAGTGTGGTCACCCGTCTGCAACCAATGGTCAACCTTAACAGACAATAGGTCCATTATCCCCAGCACATCACACACTATCCTAGCCGGTATCACCCCACCCCTACTAATAGCCACTACTATATCAGGTTTGAAACCGCTACGCTTGACACTCAGCGCCATCTTCTTGCTTAACCCGTAGATTTCACCCCACGTTAGCGCCACACATCTTAATTCGAGGTTTTTGGACACCGCAAATCCACTATGAACCCCTATATATTTTTTGATATTAGAACGATGGTATCCAAGTAACAATTTTCCAAACCTTGACACTAAGCCCACCACCAACCAATCCAGACATCATCATTAAAGCAGTGCCACATACCACACAGAAGATTAGATCAAGCCTTCCATGTGGCCCCTCACTTCAGAGAAGATGAGGATTACCCATATCCGGAGTCTAGGAAACCTATTTTAACAGTTTTTGGAGTGCCCTGAGTCTTTCTATGACCTCCGACTCGAAATCATCTTCGTGCTCCTTGGACCGAGGCCTGTTAAGATGGCTTCTTGATATATGCACCAATTCGTGAACCAAAACGTACATCAGTAAATCACGCCTCCTTCGGGGATCCCCTAACATTCTTATGGTGGTAGACACCTCAATAACAGGCGACCAAACAAACCTCCGCTTACCTCTGACGGATAAGACCTGCTTCTTGACCCTAGTCTGCCCGAGAACACCCTCCCTGAGCGGTTTATAGCACACCCTAATCTCCAAGCCTCGTAACTCTTCAAAAACCCTCATACACTCGAGCAAAACTCGATTTAGTTCATCATCCAAACACAACACCTACCGTAAAGGTAGTTCTGCAGTTAAACGCCTCCAAGTTAGCCTGAGGATCACCCCATGACAGGGTTTTTCAAGTCTGAGGTCTTCATCGTCTACCAGTCGAATTATCCTTAGGCTTCCTGAATGCTCCCACGGCGGCCACAATGATTCCACCAATGAACATAACGATTTCAACATAGTTGAGCAGTGTGAAGACTACTAGATTACCGAACCGCAGCTGAACAACTTCATAGTTAATGGTTTGAGTTTGGCTCGCATTGTTATAGAAGGAAAGCGTATACACGTTATGATAGTTACCCTTAAGCTGATAATCCAAGTAAATAGTTCTATTGCTTTGCTCCACGCTTATAGGGGACACAACCATAGACGAGTTCGCAAACTGCACCTCCAGCGGACCCACGGTGTAATTATACCCAACTACAACGTAAGGGTAGGAGACGTTTAGATCTACCATCTTAGACTGGTTTATACCCATCTCCATCACACCCTGTAATCTACTTTCTAAGTGTATCCCAATGGGCGACTCGTAATAAAGTATAGGTGACACAAGTATGAAGAGCATTATACCCATTAGAGCTAAGCCTATACCGGCATAAACTTGATTTTTGATCACATGACAAGTTCCACTGAAGAAGAAATAAGCCCACCGTCACCATTGGACACACTTAAAAGCTTACGTCCCTCTCTAAAAGAAAGATACATCCCAAGTCGTTGTAGACACTGTGAGCCACCCCACCCCAAACGGTGGACCCAAATTCGCGCCTGACCATTATTGTGCCTCACAAGTGAGTTTCGGGTCTACAGTAAAAGGAGGGGTTTTGAAATCTTTATTAATAGGTGTGTCTTTCCAAGTAACCCAATATTAGGGAATAATCACAACACTGCCGTCCGGGTTCTTCTTTATGGTTACGTAATCCTTCGTGGTCTTAAGAAGGTTGGCGGGTATGTTGACGCGAACCATTTCACCCACGCGCATTATTTTCTGTGTCGGATACTGAAAGTAGAGTGTACGGGGTGTCTGGGGGTTATACACACCGGCAAAATATTCTTCAACACCGAGTAAGGCCTTAACCTCATCTATAATGGATATGCCCTCAGATGTTAGTCCACCTTTATCCTCCAAAACAATAGCTGGGCTCACCCCCACAACAACTAAATTCCTATCTATGCTCTCCTTTTCAACCCACCACTTTACTGAAGAACTCATTCTCTAAATTCACCTTCTCAACTGGAACTAGTGTTGTACCCATAATCCTAGAGTAGCTTTTAAGTATGCTACGCTTAACCTCCCCCAACTCGGTTTTACGCCCCAAAATCTTCTCCATAGACGTCATAACCTCACTGGGCATACCGCAAGGCCTAATCTTATAGAAATAAGACATATCGGTGTTAACGTTTAGCGCGACACCATGGTAGGTTATCCACCTATCCACGGCCACACCTATGGAGGCAATCTTCCTTTCACCCACCCATACACCAGTCTTACCTTCAATCACACCAGCACTAATACCGAACTCACCCAAGGCATCTATTATTATTTGCTCCAGCGCACGTAGATAGCCCTTAACATTAAGCTGCATCCTGGTGAGGTCAACAATCGGATAAACCACTTGCTGGCCGGGTCCATGATACGTCACGTCACCGCCCCTCTCAACCCGGTAGACAGGCACATCATCAGCGAAGATATTTTCAGGATTACCCTTCCTTCCAAGTGTGAAAACATGTGGATGCTCGACTAGCAGAACATAGTCCACCCGAAGGAGACCCCTAGTTTTTCTTTCAACAAGTTCCTTCTGGAGTTTCCAACTCCATTCATAATCCACCAAACCCAAATCGCACACAAACGTCTCCATGCCTAACCCAATGTGTAAACTACAGAGAGACGTATAGACCTTATCTCTCCACCACGAATGAGCAACCCCTTACTAAATGGTTAATCAAAAACTCGCTTTTGGTTTTAACCACGCTCTGAGCACAGATCTCTAGTCTACCGTGGGGGATGAGGTTTTGGAGACCTTATAACGACTATAAACAAGCGTTGTGCATAAAGCAACCTAATTGTTAATTAGGCTAATTCTTATAGTAAAGATTTCATCCTACTTCGTCATAAGTAGTTACGCTTCTACATACCCCACCGTATGCGTAGTTTACACAACCTCATTTAGGCTCCTTACGAATTCACTTGGACCTTGCGGCTTATCCCCATTTCTGAATAATCCTCACGTGGACCCTCCAGACACCTCTTAGTCCCCTTAAGTGTGGGTAGCTTGTACATCAAAACACAGATACAGCATAGAGTCACTCAAACCTGTTTATTCAGAAACTATTGATGACCCATTAGACCCACCGCAGCCCACATAATGCGCCGAGGAGTGTTGCGCTCAAACTTAAGAGGCTAACTCAAATATCACGTGGGGCTAAACAGCTGGGTTTATTGAAAAAGCCTGTCGAGGAGGATATTTAGCCCACCTAAGCATCATCACAAAAATCGCTGTAAGATTAATTAGTAACATTCGGACTAATTACCAAAGAAAAGCAATTGGTCAAGATCTATGGTAGAGATAAGAAGGGTCGGTTTGTTAGTAAAAGGAGTGTCATAGCTAAGAAAGCCTATAAGAGCAGGATTGAAAGAGTTAAGAAGGCGAAGGCCTTATTGGCACTCTTCAAAGATGTTGTTGAAGGTAACTTCAACCTGAAAAACCGTTTATAGAACTAGTCAACTAAGGGGTAGCCTTCTAGTCAACGTGTATGTCCACTTCTTTTAGTTTCTTTAGGTTTACCACAAGCATCCCCCTTACCAGCCTTGCAACGCTCTGTTTCCTATCAACCGGCTTCTGGAGTGTGATCTTTGCTTGGAAGGAGACGCACCGACCGTTTATCTCCCTCTGAGTCAGAGCCTCGAGAAATAGTGTCCTACCGACGAGCCTAAGCTTCACCTTGCTTGGATCAACGTAGGGTAGGTCCACAACAACTCTGTACTCCTCATCCGTCTCATACACTGAGTAAGCGGGCTCCTGTGTCAGGCATGCCTCATAGGTGCCGTACACGTGGGGTGGGTGAGATGTGACTATGTCGTGTATCTCTGCCCTTAAATCCTCCATTACGCTCTCCACAAGCTCCTCAGACGCTTGCTCCAACTCGTCGAGAAGGTCCCATACAGACCTACGCCTAACCATATCCTCACCCGTACATAAGGGGTAAATCGTAGGTCTTCTCAGATTCCTCGGAGTAGGCCTTAGCCTTCTGAGCTAACTCCTTTGTGCGTAGTTTTATCTCATTACCCATCTGCTTTAGTGCCTCCACATCAACCCGCGGCCCACCGATCTTGGAGAGGGCTTCAAGCGCCGATGAGGCGGCTTCAGGGTCGGGTATATCCGGGAACGCCTGGCTGAGTATAACCGTGCTCGTGATGCCTAGCTTGATGGATTCACGCATAACCAAGGCGAAGGGACCGACGATAACACCCTCCTCCATCGCGTTTAAGCCCGCCGCCTTAATGCTCTCCCGCTTAGCCTGATTAGATGTCACTATGAAGGATTCGGGTTTATCTATCTCAAACCTATTATTCGCAACAATACCCCCCAAACTATAAACCTCCCTCACACCCCTAACGCTAAGCCAGCCCATCATAGACTTGATGACAGATGCAGTAAGAGCTGGTGGAAGAGGCGTCTCAGCGACCAAAATGTACGCCTCCTCGGATGCGTAAACACGTGTGGCCTCCTTGGGCACACCCTCATGCAAAACCATGAGCGCGGGTAGTAAATCAGAGTCAAAGTAACCTATCTCTTTAGCCTTAAGATGTGTTGCAAGATAGCTCGTGGAAATAGAGCCAACTAATCCCACATCGGGCAAACCAATGACAGCCGCACTCGGTCTCACGTCGAAACCAGCGACCTCAACAAGCCTTATACTTCGAGCTGACATCATGACATAATCCGCGCTAGAAAGATTTAAACAGTGTGACTGTCCACATAGCAACACAGCCTACAGTGAGCCCTAAGTAGCAACCAGCCCTTGATGGAAAGGGAACACTTATTTCTGTTCACAAACACTCTATTAATGGAAAAAGTTGAGTGTAAAGTTTGAGTGTAAAGTAACATCTATACATCCAGCGTTCGACCCCAACGGTAATGAGTATGTTTGCGTCGAGTTCGCCTACGAGTCAGCACAGCAACCCATGGTTTTCACACTTCCCCCAGAAGCACCCCCCGAAGCACAGGCCTTCCTACCACTCCTCCAATCAATACCGAAGGCATTTCTACGACCGCCGAAAACCTATAGCAACAGGCTCGTCATCTACCTTACACCCGAAGAATGGGACCGTCTACCAACACCATACAAGGTCGGCGACGTGTTCAGCGTTACAATAGATCAGGGTGGCTCCATAACAGTGACACAAACATAGTTAACCACTAAACAAGGTGTATGTTAAGCCACACCTCCGAGGGAGCTAGGATTCACGTATTTCCCGTTTCAAAACGCCTTTAAGCAATAGTGACTATTTATTAGATGGGTGCTCTAACCTATTGGTTCGTTCAGCGTTACCCCATTAGTCTATTATGGGGCCGTGATTGTGTTAGCAAGCGAACTGATAGCCAACGCGGTTGATAACCTTAACAGACACATCGACCCCACCTTCCTTGGAGGGTCGATACTCGGATTCATAGCCAACCTACCAGATATATTCATAGTTGTCGCAGCAGTTTTAAGCTATTCAAGCAGCCTAGCTGTGGCCGCTATATTGGGAGGCAACATCTTCACGTTCACACTGGGTTATGCGCTAGTCATAGCTTCAAACTCATACTTCAACAGGGAGGAACTCAACTTATCCCGGGGAATAAGACATCAACTCTTCTACCTTATCATAGCTTCAGGTCTAATAGGCCTAGGAGCAGCTCTGGGTACATACTATTGGTGGCTAGGTTTAATCATGTTCTCGGTCTACGCGGCATACATGGCTGAAGGTATACGCCACGAAGCCTTAAGGGCGGACAACCTTAGAAGAAGGCTGCGCTTCTATACACCCAAGCAGGTGAGCACAGTCAAAAGCATCGTGGGTCCAAGCAAGAGGAGCTTGCTTTTCGAGGCTCTAAAGATACTTGTGGGTTGCTTCCTACTGGTATATAGTGCCACACCATTTGTGCTCTCGGTTGGAAGACTCAGCCAAGCAGTGGGGTTACCACTACTTTTGAGTGGGGTTATAATAGCGCCACTCGCTGCGGAAGCACCAGAAATAATCTCAAGCGTGGTGCTCTCTCGAAAATCGGTTGAGGACTCGGTGGTGGCGGTGAGCAACCTTATAGGCAGCAAGGTCCAGAACAACACACTCGTATTCGGCCTCTGCATAGTCATCTCAAGCCTGCTCGGCCACCCAATAGTGGGTGGTAAAAACCTTGCACCAATACTTCTACTAATTGTGTTGAACGTATACGGTTTCAGGGCAACATATGACTTGACGCTCACGAGAAGGGATGCGTTTGTTTCCTTTATGCTTTATCCATTGGCCATAGTTTTACTCTCTCTTGTAACAGTCTACATCCATTAAGCCAGATAGTTAAAAATGTAAGAAAACTTGAGGATACTTATACTAAGACCAAGCAAACTTGTTAAAGGGGATGCATACCCTAGCTTACCACTAAGTGGGTGACCGTATTCGGATTAAGCTACGCTGTGTGTGCTGTTTGAGTAGGCAACCAGCTTAATAGTGGGTTCAGTGTAGTGTTTTTGTTAGCGGATGGAGACAAGGTTGGAGAGAAGGTTCTGGGTTGAGAAGCTTGCCGATGAAGTGGCTGAGAGATTTTCAGGTGAACACGTTTACCGAACAGAGAATGGTATAGGCGCCTCGGGCTTCCCCCACATAGGAAGTATAAGCGACGCTGTGCGTTCATACGGCGTCAAACTCGCGCTTGAGGAAAAGGGATTAAAGGCGGAACATATAGCCTTCTCTGATGATAAGGACGGGCTCCGCAAGGTGCCTCAGGGTTTACCAGATGAGCTTAAAAAGTATATAGGTGTCCCCGTCACCTCTGTACCGGACCCCTTCCACTGTCATGGAAGCTACGGTGAACACATGAGCTGGTTACTCCTCGACGGCTTGGACAGACTCGGCATAACATACAAGTTCTACTCTGGTGCCGAAGTTTACAGGCGTGGTCTACTCAACGACCAAATACGCCTCATACTTTCCAACTGGAAAAAGGTGGGGGAAATCATAAGGCAGGTTAGCGGTCAGACAAAGTACATCGATGTGCTCCCCTATCTACCCGTGTGTGAAAGCTGTGGTAGAATATACACAACCGAAGCATCCGTGTACGATGATTCAACATTCAGTGTGACCTATACTTGTAAGGGTGGCGAAATAGGTGGTAAATGGTATGATGGGTGCGGTCATCGCGGGGAGCGGAAAATAGCTGATGGGGAAGGCAAGCTTGTTTGGAAGTCGGAGTTCGCCGCAAGGTGGGCTGCGCTCGGGGTGTCATTTGAAGCATACGGCAAAGAGCTCACGGACTCTGTGATGATAAACGACAGAATATGTGAAGAGGTTTTGGGCAGGCGTCCACCAGTGCACACACGCTACGAACTCTTCTTAAGCAAAGGCGGAAGGAAGCTTAGCAAATCAAGCGGGGAGCTTGTGACGCATGATGAATGGCTCAAATATGGCTCCCCCGCCTCTTTAAGGCTGCTCATGTATAAGAGATTCGAAGGTGCAAGAGAGGTGGGTATAGAGGATGTACCGGTTTACATGGATGAACTCGACGCACTAGAAGAGGTTTACTTCGGCATTAGAAAGGTTGACGATGAAGCGGATAGACTCGACAAGGTGAACTTGTACAGGTACGCCCACTTACTCAGGGTACCCCCTAAGCCCACCCCCCATCCACCCTACAACCTCTTGGTCTACCTAGCCAAAATAGCGCCGCAGAGTGGTACAACTGAGTACATCCTCGAAAAGCTCAGGCTCTACGGCTACACCGCCAAAGATGATATGGATAAGCAAGCTCTCGTTGAAAGAGTGGGATACGCACTCAACTGGGCTAGGGACCACACTGAGATATCTGTATCCACACAGCTAGCTGAGGATGAAAGGCTGATGGTTCTGAGGGTTGCTCAAAAACTCGCTGGGAAAAACGATGAACAAGGCTTCCAGCAGTGCGCGTATGAAGCAGCAACGGAGCTTGGCGTCGAGCCTAAAAGGGTTTTCCAATCACTCTATAAGGCGCTCATAGGTCAAACCTCGGGTCCACGCTTCGGTTCATATGTTAAAGCCATGGGAAAAGAGGAGGTTATTCGAAGACTCATTGAAGCATCCCAGCCCAGTGGGACCAGCGACTAAAACCACCTCCTCTTTTTGCGCACAAATTCTTCAAACGAAGCGTAACCCTTCCTCTCAAGGTAGTCAACCAAATCTTTTTTAAGCTCCTCGAAAACCCCGTAACCACGCTGAGATATGGATGTCCCAACCTGCACGGCGTCGGCTCCAGCAAGAAAGAAGTCTAAAGCATCCGAAACCTCGTAGACGCCGCCCACACCGAAGATGGGTGTGTGTGGCAAGGCCTTCCTTAAAGCGTACACACAGTACACCGCAACGGGGTGGAGAGCCCTACCTGAGACACCGCCATACACGTTACTTAATACTGGTTCCTCGAGTACTGAGTCGAAGACCATCCCTCTGAGTGTGTTAACAGCGGATAGCCCGTCTGCCCCCGCCTCCACTGCGGCCAATCCCAGCCCCTCTATGCTATGGGTGTTGGGCGTGAGTTTTGCGAACACGGGCTTGTCACCCACGGCTGATTTCACCTCTTCGACGACTCTTCTAATCAATTCTGGGTCGCTTCCGAACTCTGTACCAGTACCCTCAACGTGTGGGCATGAAAGGTTTATTTCAACCCCGTCTGCTCCAGATTTGGCCACGGCGGCCGCCACACTCCCGTACTCCTCGATGGATGTGCCACCCACACTCACGATCACTGGTTTTTCAAGCGTCTTCGCCCTCCTAATGTGCTCAAGAAACCTGTCCACACCCTTCCCAGGCAAACCCACTGCGTTTATAGAGTAATTGGGTGACTCGTAGTATATGGGTGGGGGGTACCCATTCCTCTCGTCTTTGAATATTGTTTTCGTTACCACCGCTGAGGCGCCGCTTCTAAGCGCTCGTAGAAGCAATGAGTATTCGTTACCAGCGATGCCAGAAGCGAGCACAAATGGGCTCTGAAGGATTAGGTTACCCACCCAACAGCTAATATTCAACACTACTCACCTGCTCCTACTCAAACAGTCAGCTAGAAGCCTCATTTTACTCGACATCACCCACCGTGTTGAGCTGCTTCGAGCTCATGTAGACTAAACACCGGCCCGTCAACGCAAAGCAGCCTACCGGTTCCCTCCATTACGCACAACCCGCACACTCCAACTGCGCACCTCACGTCACGAACGAATGAACCCTCAAAATACACTCCGAATCTTTTTGCTAGACTCATTGCGGCTAAGAGCATCTGCTCGGGTCCACATGCGTAGAGAGCATCATAGGTGGCCTCTGAGAGTAGTTTTTCGGCTAGCTGGGTGATAAGTCCCTTATACCCCATTGAACCATCATCCGTTGACACCATGACCCTAGCCCCCATGGAGCGCGCCTCATCCAAGAGGAATAACTCGGATGCACTTCTGGCACCAAGAAGATAGGTGACGCTCACACCAGGCGTGCTTTGAGCTTCCTCCACGAATTTTAAAAGGGGTGGCGCACCGCTTCCACCTGCGAGGAGGAGGTAGTTTGTGTTTTGTTTGAGAGTGAACCCCCGACCGTAAGGTCCGCGTACACCCACCATTTCGCCTTTGTGGAGATTCACCGCTCTAGAGCTTGGTCCACCGTAGTCCTCAATCACGAAGTGCAGCTCTTCCTCCTTCTGTTTGAATACGCTTAGGGGTAACTCACCCACCGCTGGTATGTAGAGCATGACGAATTCCCCCGCCTTAGCCTTAGATATGGGTGTGTCGGTGGATTCAAGCACAACCCTGTGGATGTTTGAGGTGAGCTGAGTGTTCGAGGAAACCCTGTAGTGATGGTACCACAAGCTCACTGCACCTGACTTGAAATCTCGTACTCGCCAAGCTCACGTCCACAGTACCTGCACACATAGGTTAAGGGTGCCTGGGATGATAGCAGAAACGTCGAGTAGACTGGTTCGCGCTGCTTTACGGTTATACACGTTGGGTTAACACATTTTAGTAAACCCACCACCACGCTTGGCGGGGACACATTCCTCTTAGCCACCACTTGGTAGGAGCGAACAAAATTGAGCGTGGCCTGCGGGGCGACTAATGCTAGTCTTTGAACTTGTTCGTCGCTGAGTTCTACGCCCTCAACCTTAACGATATCCTTTTTACCCATCTTTTTACTGGACACATTCATCACTAGAGCAACCCTGAATCCCTTTACGTGTGGGTCGCCGAGTAGCTTCAGCACCGCGAGAGCCTTGCCCGAAGGTATATGGTCGATAACCGTCCCGTTGGCTATCCTCTGCACAATCATTGTCTCACTACCTGTGTGTGAGTCCATACTCCTCAACCCCCAAGTATCAGTTTGAGGAGGGCCATACGTAGAGGCACACCCCAAGCCGCCTGCTTAAAGTATGCCGCGTGTGGTGTAGAGTCAAGCTCATATGGCAGTTCTTCGACCCTGGGCAGTGGGTGTAGTATTATACACTCCCTTTTCGCCTTCTCCATAACTGTTCTAGCAAGCCTGTAGCTACCCTTGACTTTCTCATACTCTGATTGATCTGGGAAGCGCTCCTTCTGTATTCGGGTGGCGTACACTACATCTAACTCGCCAATTATATCCTCCAGCTCCAACCCTAACTCCACTCGTAGCCCAAGACCCTCTAGGCGCTTCAATACCTCCGCGCGGGGACGCAGAGCCTCGGGGCATACGGCGTAAACCCTTCTTGGATTAAACTTGGTTAACGCATAGAGAAAGGATGTAGCCGTCCTAGCGTACTTTATATCCCCTACGAGGGCGTATGTTAGACCGTCAACACCACCCTTTAGTTTGTTCACGGTGTACACGTCAAGCATGGCCTGAGTGGGGTGATGCTGGGAGCCGTCTCCCCCGTTCACAACTGGTTTAGAGCTGATTTCAGACGCGAAAAGCGCGGCTCCCTCTGAGGGGTGCCTGACAACTATGAGGTCTGAGTATGCTTCAAGCATCCGTATCGTGTCCGCGAAGCTTTCACCCTTCATCAGTGAAGAAACTTCCGCTGAAAGGTCTATAACCTTGGCTCCAAGGCGGAGGGCAGCCGACGAAAAACTCAGCCTTGTCCTAGTGCTAGGCTCGAAGAAAGCCGTGGCGACTATCTTATGCCTTAAAGGCTCACCGAAGTCACTTCCCTGCTCAACGAACTTATCCGTCTCCTCGAAGAGGTCTAACAGCTCATTCTTCGTGAAGCCAAGAATGTCTATTACATCCCTGTTTTTCCAACCCGACTCTTCTGCTCCATGTGCCATTTCAATACAACCTCCAACTCCTCAGCTGGAACAACACCCCCCAGCTTCCCCAAAATGTCTGTGAGCGTAAAGCAGCTGGTAAGGGTGACACCCGACGAGCCAAGAAGGTCTGAAGCACCCTGCTCCCTGTCTACTACCACTAACGCCTTTTTTGGCTTCAAACCGTGAGATTCAAGTGTTCGCACAGCGCGAACAAGGCTCGCGCCACTCGTAGCAACATCGTCAACTATAAGTGGATCCCTGAGGTGGGCAGGGCTTCCTCCTTCAATCTGTGAGCCCGTCCCATGTGATTTTGCCTCCTCCCTCACGTAGAAATGCGGCAGACCCGCCCTATACGCCAAGACAGAAGACCAGACAAGACCCCCCGTCGCAATACCCACAACGCCGTCAACCAACAACGACTCCAGCTTCTCCAGAGCCAAATCCACAAGCGCCGAAAAAAGCTTTGGATCAGAGGGGACTACACGTAGATCCAAGTAAACAGGGCTCACTTGACCGCTCTTCAGCGTGAATCTGCCAAACTTAACCGCACCGTGCTGATAGAGTTGATTCGCTATATCCATGATTCGCTCGCCACCCTCCTCGCAGCATCATCTGGATTGGGAGCATCGGTAATAAGTCTCCCCACAATCAGATAGTCAGCACCCATCCTGAGTGGTGCCTTAACCTCTCCCCCCTGTGCACCCACCCCGGGTGAGAATATTTTGGAGGAGGGGTGCTTAGCCCTGAGTTCCTGTATAAGCGAAGTGTTGTTTGAGGGTGCAACAAAGCACCCCACACCGGCTTTTACAGCCATATCCGCTAAGACATGCATCTGGGAGTTAACAAGTTCGGAACCCTCATGGGACATGGCCACGACAGCTATTACATCCCCCCCACGACTCCTCGCAGCGTTTACCGCTTCACTCATAGATTTGGTACCAGTAAAGGCGTGAATAATCCCAGCATTAAACCCTAAGTCAAAGATGTTTTCGAATATTAGCCTAGTGACGTGCGGCACATCCGCGGTTTTCCAGTCCGCTATAAACACCAAGTCTTGGAAGTGTTTGATCACATCCCGAGTGCTTGGGCCAAGGTTTAAGTAGAACGGTAAACCCAGCTTTACACCCACAATAGCATCACTAACAGAGTCGATTAGTTTGACAACCTCGCCTTCCTGAAACCGGCTGCGGCCACCAATAGTGTCCAAAGCAACCACTACCCTGCTTTTCTTCTTCAAACTAAGCCAATCCAATGTTTCCCTAAACGAGGCCAAAAACTGACCCAAGTCGAACATTCAACGCGAATATTTAAGCACATTGAGTAATTATCAAGCAGAACCAGCACAATTCGCATCCAAACTCTATTATTCTCCCCATGAAATATGTGTGAAATATCTCCAAAGGAGATAGATGTAGGCAGAAGACTGAACTGGGTTAACTGTCGTCTATTGACCTATCATATCTATGTTGAGTAGGTGGTTGATTTAATATATACCCACTACTAAAATACTATCAGGTAAGCCTGTCTTGAGTAAGTTAGTTGATTTGGACGAAGAATCAGTTAGGACGTGTCACAAAATAGTTGAGGGGTATAACGACCTAATCAAAACTTGGACCCTTCCAGTTATACACGCCCTAGGACTCAAGACGCCTGCGAGGTTTAACGAGCTGAAGAGAAGGATAGCTGGAATAAGCGCGACAAGCTTAGCCGAGAGGTTATCAGAGCTTGAGAAGAAGGGTATAATTGAAAGAAGAGTGTTACCTCAGAGACCAGTCAGAGTTGAGTATACCTTCACGGCGAAGGGGTGGGAGCTATACCACATACTCAACGAGCTGGCCGAGTGGATAAAAAAGTACCATTTGCCTGGCGAGGGTGGGCAGACTGAGGCATATAACGTATCGTAAGACGTTTATACACTCACACACAGAATAATGCTTGGATTGTCAGAACAAAATTATGTTGTTTGCCCTAAATGCAACGCGCTCAACCCGCTAACAGCCAACTACTGTGCTAATTGTGGTTTACAGTTACAGTCAAGGCCACCACTTTATCCTCCGTCAACCCAAGCACGGGTAGTGGGGGGTGCATTCTCTAAGGAGAACCTCCTACAGGCGTTTAGCACTAGGAGGGTGAAGCTGATGATAATCGGCTTCATAATCGAACTAGCACTATTCTTAGCCTTCTCGGCTCTACCCATGAGCCAAGCACAGTACCAAGCGATAGTGAACTCCCCGTCTTATAAACAGATCAACATGGTCAGAGCGGAGGGGTTAATATCCAGAGCCGTCTCGATCTTTCAAAATAACTATTTTCTAGCATCACTCGAAATGGTACCCGCACTCGGGCCAGCAATATTCACATACACTACTTACTCCACTGCAAGAGTGCTCGATGCACTGGGATACGGTGTACCCGGACCGCTACTCTTTGTAAACATAATCCTCTTCCCCCATAGCTGGCTTGAGCTCCCCGCTTACGCGATCTCAGCAACCCAAAGCGTCATACTCGTTTACTCCTGGGTCAAAAAGCGGTTCTTACAAGAGCTCGCAAGAACAATAATTGTTTGGCTTTTTGTTGGCCTAGAGTTATTCGTAGCAGCCGTGATAGAGTCATCGATAATAACTCTCGAATCTTATGGAATCCAGCCACTATTGATGTGGATACCAACCCTTGTGATATTCTACATAGCCTACACTCTTCTTAAAAGGTTGAATAAGCCCCAAAACCCTTTGAGTTACCAGTCAGCAAACACTGCAGTGTAAGCTACTAACCCAAGAGGCGGAGCTTCCGACCCTTGCATCCAGCCACGCCTCAACCACCCCAGGGATAACGGTATGGGAAATATTGGGTAAGGCCGCAAAACATATCGGCGCACTATACAAGTGGGTAGCACCCGCCCTCCGCACACCTAAAAGTGTTAGGGTCTTGTTCCTGAGCAAATCCGTAAAGAAACGCAGAGCAGAACTGCTAAACCCTCCAGAGTAAGGCCCCCGCTGATTTCTTCATATACAAAGCACTCACGGAGGCATCGAAAGCGGGGAGAACAAAACATCTCGTCGAGTTTTACAACCTCCCCCCACCAATACCCCTCTTAACTCAGAGGGATGAATCATGGTGCCTGAGCACTCCCTAGGTTCCACCCATCTTCTGGTCAGACCTTCCCTATTTTTCTGCTATCAAAAGTATAACTCGTAGAGCATAGCATACCTAGTATTCAAGGGACGAGGCTGCTCACAATTTGTTTAGCAACCGCTGGAGGACCAAACAAACACACACATTTTATACCCCACATATACACGCTAGAATATCTTACTATCGAAGTTCATAACTCTCTGTTTAAGGTCCACTGATAATCCAGTTCAAACACACCAACCAAAGAATTTCGTAGACGGATAGGGCTCACGTGGATAAGCTTTTTTGTGAGCGAAATATTGTTTTTGTGTGAGCGAAGTAACACTTAGGATGGAACCACCACTCGCCTGGGTATTGCTTAACAGGCCTGAAAAGCATAACGCGTTGACACCGAGTATGGCTGACGGTCTGGTTGAGTTTCTAGGGAGGCTTAGCACTGATAGTGATGTACGTGTAGTCATGCTTGCCGGCGAAGGGAGGTCTTTTTGCGCGGGAGCGGATGTGTCGAGGTTGGCGCAGTTTAAACCCGCTGACGCGGTTAGATTTCATAGAAAACTCAACCTAGTGTGCTGGGCTATTAGGTCGTGTATGAAGCCGGTGGTCGCGGTTCTTCATGGGTACGCTTTGGGGGGAGGTTTAGAAATAGCCGAATGGGCGGATATAAGGATAGCAGCCGATAACGCAAAAATAGGTCAGCCCGAGGTCAATATTGGTCTAAACGGGGGTGCGGGTGGAACCATTATGCTTCCACGCCTAGTCGGCAGAGGGGTGGCTTCTTATCTTGCTATGACTGGCGAAATAGTTGACGCCCAATACGCATTGAGTGTGGGGTTAGTTGACCTAGTGGTTGACGCTTGCTCGTTAATGGATAAGGCTCGTGAATTAGGTTTAAAACTAGCATCCAAGCCACCTGAGGCGCTGTGGGCCATCAAACAGGCGCTTTCAAGATTTGATGAAATGAGTTCGTGGGCTGGGCTAGAGTATGAGGCATCCCTATTTGGACACCTATTCTCAGAGGAGGAGACACGGAGAAGGTTTGACGAGTTCCTTAAAAGGTAACCGTAACACACCACCGATGTGATAGGGGTTGACCCCGCTCACACTGGGATTCTATGCCCTGATACTTCTGGGCATAGTTGATTTCTTAGCTTGGCTCATACTTCTATATAGATTCGAGGCTGGTTTCCGCCGAGCCCCCAAACTCCCCCGCCAATATATAGATCAACCCACACGTAGGGTGGCTGCGGTTGTGGCCGCCCGAAACGAGGAGGAGACGATTGCTGAGTGCATTAGGAGCCTACTCTCGCAGACGTGTATTAACAGCGTGATTGTTGTTGACGACGCGTCAACCGATAAGACTTACGAGGAGGCTAAAAAATTCGCGAGCGACGACCGTGTTCATGTTCTAAGGCTTGGGGGTAACGGTGCAGGCAAGGCGGAGGCGTGCTATTTTGGGGTGGGTCACACTGACGCCGATTGGCTTCTCTTCGTGGACGCCGACACACGTCTTAAACCCGGTTTCGTGAGCAGAGCACTCGTATTCGCCGAAGAGAAGCGGTTGGACGCCCTCTCGGTTGTGGGCCAGCTACGCTGCCCTAGTTTTTGGGATAAGGTGTCAACCCCATTCTTGTTCGGGCTGCTAAACTCGTTCATCCGGCTTGACTATGTGTGTGATAGGGGGAGGAAGTCGGCCTATTTTTATGGTAGCTTCATCCTTATAAAGAGAGACGCCTACATGAAGATCGGTGGGCACAGAGCAGTAAAAGATGACATAGTTGAGGATAGAGCCCTAGGAAGTTTAGCTAAAAAGAGTGGACTTAACATATGCATAGCTCAAGCCCCTGACTCAGTTTCCGCTGAGTGGGCGCCGGGGTTCAGGTCGAATCTTAAGGCTATGCAGAGGGTTATAGCGCCATCAATCAATAGGAGGGTGGGCTTGGGTTCAGCCTTCAGCTTCGCGCTTACAGCCCTCTTCTTCATACCCCTGCTACTTACAACGTTGTCCCTAAGTGGGCTCACACAAACATTAACCCCTATCAACACGATAGGGGCGTTTTTGGGGGTTTCATCACTTGTGCTTGTTGCAGCCCTTAGTGTACGCTCAGCTCAAAGGATCGGCTCAAACCCTCTCTACTCCCTGCTATTCATCCTACCTGAGGCGGTTTTCAGCTACGCCTTATGGTCAAGCATCCATAAAGTCTTAAGGGGTAAGCCCATAGTGTGGAGGAATAGAGCCTACGTCTACACAAGGCGGGCGAACTAAACCACTCAGCCCTAGATTCGACACTATGATACCCAATACCCAGCAGCTCCACAGGTGCCCATAAGCATGTGACCAAATTTCACATGATGAGTAGAACTGGTATGTCTCAGCGTTAAGCGCCAGACCCCTATTCATACTCGGTAAGCTTATCTAGACAACTGTGTTTTGTATCCAAATGTTGGATAAAGTATTAGACCTCGTGCAAAAGCATGAAGCATATAGATCATCATGCGTGAATCTTATTGCGAGCGAGAACGTTGTGAGCGACCAAGTAAAGAGAGCTCTGGGAAGCGACCTTGCGGGTCGCTACGTGGCCTACCCCAAGTTCTATGGTGGCACAAGGTTTATGGATGAAGCTTGGAGCCTAACGGAGGAGAGGGCGTGCAGGGTTTTCAGAGCGAAATACGCATCCGTTAACCCAATAGGCGGACACATAGCGCTTATGGCTACACTCACCACGCTGTGCAGGCCAGGTGCCACTGTTGCCTCCATACCCCCAGAGTACGGAGGATATGGGGGGCTTGCACGTGAACACTCCATGGCGAGTATGCTCGGCCTCAGGGCAGATTACCTCCCATATGACGGTGAGGGGTACAACCTTAACACGGAGAAAAGCCTTGAGTACATCGCCCAAAATAAGCCTAAGGTAGTGGTGCTGGGCTCAAGCGTGATACTCTTCCCCCAACCCGTGCGTGAAGTAGCCGAGGAGGTTCACAGATATGGCGGCTCACTTGTATACGATGGCTCCCATGTGATGGGGCTTATAGCTGGTGGGGTGTTCCAAGACCCTTTACGTGAGGGTGCGGATGTGTTGGTGGGCTCAACACACAAGAGCTTCTTCGGGCCACAGGGCGGACTCATCCTCTCCAACGATTCAGAATTCATGGCCAAGCTGAGCTCCAACTTTCTTCACGTAACACAGGATAATCCTCATCCAAACAGGGTTGCGGCGCTCGGTGTTGCCCTAGCCGAAGCTGAAAAGTGGGGTGCACAATATGCGAGCAGAGTAGTGCTAAACTCAAAACGTTTAGCTAAACTATTATTTGAAGAGGGATTACCCGTGACACCGAACACTAGGGGGGATTTTACTCAGAGCCACCAAGTCTTCCTTAACTATGGCGGATGGGAGAAGGGCTCTGATGTAAGGGATAAACTCGAAGAGGTGCGGATAATCGTTGACGCAGGGGTGAGAGTTGGCCTAAACGAGGTTACCAGACGGGGTTACGATGAGGTCGACATAGAGAGTCTAGCCCACGCCATAGCGCTAAAGCTCAAAGGCCACGAAGCCAACACGGATATACTAAAGATTGTGGACGAATTGGTGGAAAAACACCCAAGAATACACTATACGCTATGAATGAGCGACTCAGTGTATGAGTTGAACACGGATCATGTTTGTTGAGCCAACCGGCCCCGTGGGTGCGCCAGCCACTATAACCGCCTTTTCACCGCTTTTAGCGAACCCAAACTTGCGTAACGCCTGCTCAACTATTTCCGGCTGCAACTCACCTACGACCTCGTCGATCTTGAATGGGAGAACACCCCAGACGAGCTTGAGGCGACGCGCAACACTCTCGCTCGGTGTGAAGGCTACTATCTCAGTGTGTGGTCGATATTTCGCTATGAGTCTAGCCGTCGAGCCGGAGCGTGTGTACGCCACAATCTCCTCAGCCCTTATGGCGCTCGCAACACGGCATGCCGCCATACCAACCGCATCCTCAACGCTCTCGGCTTCCGACAACCCCTGGGAGCCATAGCCTAACTCACTTTCAACCCTCCTACACACCCGGTCGAGTACACCCACAGCCTCAAGGTAGTTGGCGCCCACGGCTGTCTCCTCTGAAAGCATTAACGCGTCTGTCCCATCGAGTATGGCGTTAGCTATATCGCTCACCTCAGCCCGGGTGGGGGTGGTATAGGTAAGCATCGAGAGAAGTATCTGTGTCGCGGTTATAACGGGTCTACCCATAGCGTTGCTTAGCCTAATTATCCTCTTCTGTATGAGTGGCACATTCTCCAAGCCGAGCTCCACACCCAAGTCACCTCTCGCAACCATTACAGCATCACTCCTCCTAACAATGTCATCAAGACGGTCGACCGCCTCAGCCTTCTCAATCTTAGCTATCAAGGGTACATCTGACCCGAACTCCGAGACTATGCGTCGAGCCGTGTCCAAGTCAGCGGCCGACCTAACAAACGACAGTGCTATATAGTCTACACCGCTGCTAAGCCCGAACCTAATGTGCTCCACATCCTCCTCGGTTACGGCACCCACTTCTCCCTTAACGTGAGGAACATTAACGCCCTTACCAGTAGTTAGGTTACCCCCCACCTCAACCTCACACATAACATTCGGCCCATTCTTCCCAACCACACGCAACCTAATCATACCATCAGCCAAATAAACCTCTGAGCCAACATCCACCATACGCGGAAACCCCTCGGGGTGAACGGGTATCACGCCCGCAGAACCCACCTGCTGGGAGACGCTTAGCGTAACCCTATCACCCGCTTCTAACCTTAGCGGCTCATTTGGGAGCTTGCCAACCCTTAGCTTCGGCCCAGGCAAATCCTGTATAATGGCCACGGGGGTCGCCAACTCCTTTGAAACCTCCCTGATAAGCTTGATTCTGGCAGCGTGCTCTTCGTGTGTACCATGGGAGAAGTTGAGGCGAACCACATCCATACCAGCCTTTACGAGAGATTTGATCGCATCCCTGCTGGATGTTGCGGGTCCAATTGTGCACACGATCTTGGTGAATCTATGCATACACCATCTCAACTCATAGAAAATTATAAGGTTGGCTTAAACCGCAAATAGGTAGGGTGACACACACTCAACAGTGTAGTTGAAAACAGGACAGCCCGGGGAGAATAGCCACCCAAGTATAGTGTTACCCTAACAGCCGCGGCTCCCTAGAACGTGTGTTAGCACAAACGCGGCCAAGATACTACCCATTAGGAGAACGCCGTAGCCAGCGGTTTCAAAATAGACAGGTTTATATAGATTTCTGGATTTGAACAATCCGGTTGTGCATGGGCAGTAGGGTGATAGCGAAGACCCAAGACCTCGGCTAAGGAA
>NEXG01000031.1 GCA_003019535.1 Candidatus Marsarchaeota G2 archaeon ECH_B_1 | reverse complement strand
TCACCTGAAACAGGGTGGATAAGGATAGACACTTCGAAGCTTGCATCTATTCACATCGCCTCCTTCGAAAAGAGGAGGAGCGTTCAGAGGAGGGCTTCACACTCGAAAAAAGCAAGAAGAGTTCTTTCAAAGTACTCGAACAGGGAGAGGAACCGCGCGAGAAAACACCAGCTCGAAATCACGCGTGTAATCCAGTCTGTTGCAGGTGTAGTGGGCCTCGAAGAGCTCAAAAAGCAGGGGATGTACACACGCTCGCGTGTGTGGAACCGGAGGATTTCGAGGAGTGACTGGCGGGGTATCGCAAAAATCCTAGAAGGGAGGATGGGTGAAGCCGGGGTGAAGGAGCTCGACCCCTATGGTTCATCCTCCTACTGCTCCAGGTGTGGGTGGGAGAACAACAGAGACCTGAATGGGGCAGACGTCTTCGTGTGTGGTGGGTGCGGGCTCCGATTGGACAGGCAACTCAACGCCGCCATAAACCTCTACATGCGCCTCACGTTCGGGTACACAACAAATTGGGAGGACGGAAAGAAGCGTGTTGAACTGAGGATGGAGGGCGCTCCCCAGAGGGATTGGTGGGACCGCGTGGTTCTACCCTCCCTCCTGGGTGGGTGCGTCCTGACAGGGGCGGAGCGGAGTGACCCCGATGAACTCGTGAGGGGTCTGCATGATGCTGTGAAGCCCAAGCTCCACTATGCGTATGATAGGCATGCGGACGCATACCTATGTATACCTACGTAGAGCGAAACCCGTATTGGAAGACTTCTGGTAATCCCCTTCTAAGGTGGAGGAGGCGTGTGGTGACATACATCTTAATCCCACCACTATACAAATCTCTCATTAGACTTCCAGCATCAGAATCTTCTTTTACATCTTTAAGCACCTGCCTTAGATGTGCGAAGTCAACTGGTCTCCTATTATCTGGGTCTGTGAGTAGAAATCTCCATACTTCACATCCCTGATAGATATCTGGCACTCCGGGTGAGGTCATCTTCAGTACGAGTGTTGAGAGCGAGTAGAGCATACCAAGAGGGGTAACCCTTTCAACAAACCTATCGATTAGGAGCCTCGCATCTTTCCGTTCGAATAATTTGTCTATTAGATTCAAAACCCTCTCTTCGTACCCTGTGTTGGGGTGAACCCACGATGTGTTCTCTCCCGCCTCCCGCATAGCCTTAAGCGTAAACGAGCGTACACGCTCCCTGTAGTCGGGACTCAAGCCCTCCTTAGGCCATGTGCCCACGAGTGTTTGATAAAGTCTATACTCATCGTTCGGGTCAATACGGGGGCTCAACAAGTTCTTCAACTCCTTTATGAAGCTAGACCACTCGGTTGGCATCTGTGAGAGAACATCGAGTCTGCAGCGCACATCCTCACTGAGCTTGGAGTCATGAGTGGAGGTTGCCGACATAGAGAGTGGCCAGTGAGTGAGCCGTCTCCTATTGAACTCATGGAACCTATTAACCCCACACCCGAAGATCCAGGGGTTCCCGCCTACCTCGTTCAGCGATATCAGCCTGTTGTACACAAACAGAACGCTATCCTCGTAGCCCTTAGCGGTTACTGCTGGCAATATCTGCTGGAGTTTCAGAAAGGTCTCTCGGCTTTTCTTGATCAAGCTGAGAATCAAGCCATCGGGATCGATGGAACTAATTAAACGTATATCCTCGTCGCTAATCGTGGTAGCCTCGATATATGTTCGATACACTGGGAGTCTGAGTATGAATTGGAGGAGCCTTTCACGTATAGCATCGAAGTTGGGAATCCTTGCTGCAAACTCTCTGAAGACCCTTTCAAACTCCGCTCTCAGAAGATGCTCTATGACGAATCTTCTTTTTTCTAGGATTAACGATTCAAAATCGATTTTTCTTCCTATGAATTCCTCGTAGATCCTAGTGAAGTGGGAGGCGCTACTCTCATCTATGAATAGCTGGTTGACACTGTTCATGAAGTCATAGCCTGTTGTACCCTTACAATCCCAGTTTCTTCTGAGTTCTTCATCACCTGTGAGAATCTTCTCCACGACCACGTAGGCATCACCTACAAGGTTGTGCAGCCACCCAAGGTAGGAGGAAGGATACATTAATCCATCTATGTGGTCCACTCGATACCCATCAACACCCAAATCCGCGAGTTTCGAAAAGATACTATGCGACTCATCGAACACCCACTTTTTCTCAGCGTTCACACCTATGAGTTCATTAACATTGAAAAACCTCCTATAATTTGGCTGGTCACTCGACGATGAAAGAGTATAGTATTGGCGAGCTAAAACCTCTTTGACTAGGGTTGTGTTAAGCCTATCAAGGGTTTGGTCATCGATAGGGCCAGCATGGCGTAATACATCTAGGCCTTCCTGATTTATCGGGAAACACTTGTCTTGGCAGATTATGGATGGTACGCCTTGGGTGAGTCCAAGCCTTATTTTCCCTTGGCGTATGAGTTGCTCCGCGTCGGCCTCGAGTATGGGTAGAACCACGCGTTTAGAGCTGACCCAGTCGATGTCAAAGTAGTCCGAGTACTTGCTCTGCACGCCTTTTTCAAGTACATCCATAAGCCTCCAGTTTGCTTGGTGTACGGCCATGTGGTTTGGGACCACGTCTTGTATGACGCCTAATCCCCATTTCCTAGCTTCCTCTAATAGTGTGCGGTAGCCCTGCTCGCCGCCCAACTCCTCATTTATGGTGGAGTGGTCGACCACATCATAGCAGTGGGTGCTACCGGGTCTGGCTTTTAGGATTGGTGAAAGGTAGAGGTGGGTCACACCAAGCTCTGAGAAATAGTCCAGTAGCCCTATCACACTCGCGAAGGGGAATTCCCTGTTAAGCTGAAGTCTGTATGTTGAGAGCACCCTCATGCTTCAACCCTTCTGTACACAAGTGCTGACCTACCCTCAACCTCGAGCTCGGTCCCTGATTCCACTGTTAATTCCTGGGTTTTTAGGTTTCTAGTATATGGATGCAAAACGAGCTCCCACTTTTTGCCTACGTGGGGTATCTTTAGCTTCACATTGTTTGGGTTACCGTTCAGGATTATCAGGAAGGAGTCGTCTGCAACCCTTTCTCCGAACTCGTTTACCTCATCCATGGAGCCGCCCTCAAGCACGAAAATTATGGTCCGCGTTGGCGAATTCCACTGAGCCTCACTCACTTCACTCCCATCGAGACCGAACCATGTCACATCCTTAAATGGGGAGCCGAAAAGCTTCCTGCCTTGGAAAAACCTTGCCCTTCTAAAGATTCTATGGGCCTTAAAGAAGTGCACAACGCTTCTCATAAAAAGCTGGAAACACATTTTGCGCTCATCCAACCTCCAATCATACCAGCTTATCTCGTTATCCTGACAGAACGCGTTGTTATTCCCACGTTGACTCCTCCCCAGTTCGTCTCCACCAAGAACCATGGGCACTCCCTGACTGATGAATAGAGTGATGACAAGGTTCCTCTTTTGCTTCTCCCTGCACGCAAGCACACCCGCATCATCGGTTGGACCTTCGGCGCCGCAGTTCCAGCTAAAGTTGTCATTCATACCGTCACTGTTACCTAGCTTGTTTGCTTCGTTGTGCTTCGAGTCATAACTCACGAGGTCCTCGAGTGTGAACCCATCATGGGAGGTCACATAATTAATACTCGCGAATGGAGTGCGCTCACTCCCCAAGTACAAGTCGGGTGAGCCTAGGAGCCTGTTCGCAAGCTCGCTGTAAACCACTGCCTCCCCACGCCAGAACCTACGAACAGTGTCCCTGAACTTACCGTTCCACTCCGCCCACAGATAGGGAAAGTTGCCTACCTGGTAGCCACCGGGGCCAACATCCCACGGCTCCGCTATGAGTTTAACCTTGGAGAGTATTGGGTCCTGCTGGAGTGTTACGAAGAAGGTGGAGAGCATGTTCACACTGAAGAGTTCGCGTGCAAGCGACGCAGCCAAGTCGAATCTGAAGCCGTCCACATGCATTTCACTCACCCAGTACCTTAGACTATCAAGCACCATTTGAAGCACCCTCGGATGGCTCAGATTCAGTGTGTTACCCGTACCAGTGAAGTCGAGATAGTAGCGTGGGTTATCGGGCACCAACATATAGTAGGAGGTGTTATCGATGCCCCGAAAACTCAGGGTTGGACCCAAGTGATTGCCCTCAGCGGTATGGTTGAATACCACATCTATGACCACCTCTATACCAGCATTGTGTAGCTCATTCACCATATTCTTGAACTCAACCACCTGCTCACCCAAGCAACCAGAGCTCGAATATCTGCACTCAGGTGCGAAGAAGCCCATCGTATTGTATCCCCAAGAATTCTTCAACTGCTTCTCGACTAGGAATCTGTCATCAATGAAGTGGTGCACGGGCATGAGCTCAAGCGTGGTTATACCCATCTCCTTCAGGTGGTCAATAACGTTTCGTGTAGCGAGCCCAGCGTAGGTGCCGCGTAAAGCTTCTGGGAGATCATACCTAAGCTTAGTAATGCCTCGAACATGCGCCTCATAAATAACGGTATCACTCCACGGGATCTTCCTCTTCAGAAAATTGTGGTCATCCCACTCAAAAAAGGGGTCAACCACCACACACTTAGGCACAAACCTATCCGAAGCACGCTCATCAAATGAGAGATCGGCCGCCTGGTCACCAATCCTATAGCCGAACACTGAGTCATCCCACAACAAGCTACCAGTGATTGCCTTAGCATAGGGGTCTATCAAGACCTTATTACGATTAAACCTGAATCCCATTTCTGGCTTATATGGCCCATCAACCCTGTACGCGTAAAGCTGCCCAGGGCGAACACCGGGTACAAAAACGTGCCACAGGTCACCCGTCCTCTGCCTAACACTTATAGCCTCACTTGGTTGAGTGTCATTTGGGGTATGATACAACAAAAGGTCAACTGAGGAAGCGTTCTCCGAAAAGAGAACGAAGTTAACACCATCATCATCCTCAAACCATGTTGAACCCAGAGGATAAGAATAACCAGGACGAAGAGGCCTATCCCTATACCTGAGCATAAGCAACCATCCAAGCGTCCCTATTTTAACCCAATGCAAAACGGAGGCTAAAACCTCGACGGTAAAGGACCTTGTACAGGGCACTGTGTTGTCATGGGATAGCCAATTGTTTAGGGTACAATTTCTTTAAAACGAGTGCAACATGTTAGAGTTTCTAGTGAGACCCTGCCAGATTAACCGTGGGGTATCTTATGGCCTATACAAAACTTTAAATTGTGTATGAACGCTTATTGTGTGTGCCGAAGGTTTCTAGGAAGCGTGAGGAAAAGGAGGAAGCGCGTATTGAACGACACAGAAAGAAGTGGCTAGTGATCCAAACATCCCTGGTGGGTAGTATCATACTCTTCTTCGGGTGGCTCTACACATACATACTCCTTAGGGGAATCCTCTGGTTGTACTTGACATCAATAGCTACACTCGCCATAGTGATTTACCCTTCAACTTACTACTTGATCCGCTATGTTGGAAGAGTAGTTGAGCGAAACAGTAGACACAACAGGAGCGGCGCGGCGCCACTCGTGGATGGTGGAGGCATAAACGCGCTCTACGTTCAGGGAAACTGGCTTGACCGCTGGGAAAGAGAAAAGCAGGAGAAAAAGAAAAAGAGCGGCGGTAAGTAACACGTACAGCCGTAAACAATTAAAGTTCCAGTAGACACACCCAATACTAACATTTGGTCTAAACCTGGCAACCTGTATCAGGTAAACGTTTCGCCGCACCCAACCTTCAACCACTAATACTATTTGTGGAACACGCTCACAAGTCAACAAACATCACCATTAGAATGTGGGGTGGAGTTAACCCAGTCTTACTCTTCAGGCCCTGCAACCTTAACACTCATATTCCTTCTTTGTTGGTTTGGCGCCTGTTATTGTAAACCATAAGGAATGTTCAAGCATGGTTGACGGTTTGACCGTGACCGTAGAGTATGCTAGAGTAGTGCACTTTTAGGTTCAAAGTCGGGCTGAGTAATAGCTGTTATAGCTTTTTATGAAACTCCAAAACCTCACCCTTCACGGCAGGGTCAAAGATCACCCTTAGCATCAACAGAGCCTTAGGCACAAATTTTTGATTCACTGTTGAGGGCGGGGTAGCCCACTTGGCTTCGATGTATACCGCTATTCCATTTCTAAACATATGTTTACCAGCACTTACCTGTTTTGGGAAATCACCCACACTCTCCTCTAGGGTCCAGTTACCGCACGTTATTTCGGAACCCTCGAAGACCAGTAATAGGTTGACTTCATCCCTAGCTATGTGAAGGTAGTTCTCTGTGTGGAGTAGCTTCACATTCCTTCTACACTGGAGGTTGAATCTTCTTCTTATAGCGATTAGATGCCTATAGTAGTCTAGAAATTGTTTGCCCATATGTGTTTGGGTTTTGTCCCAATCGAGCTTCGAGCTTTCGAAGGATACAGATGACTGTGGGTCAACGTAGTGCTCCCCCATCTCCCTCTTTTTGCCTTGACGCGTAGCCTCAGCTATTTTTGGGTCGGTGAAGTCTGAGAAAAAGTAGAATGGGTTTGTTTCACCGTACTCTTCACCCATAAAAATAAGGGGTATGTAGGGTGAAAGAATCGTCAGTGCAGCAGCCATCTTCGCTTTGAGTTCACCTACAAGTGTGAGCAACCTCTTACCATCAGCTCTGTTGCCCACCTGGTCGTGGTTCTGGGAGTACACAACAAAACTACACCCATCCAAGTCATCAACGGGCGCCCCATGAGTCTTCTCCCTGAAGCTGGAGTACACGCCGTCATACACGAACACCTTGGTGAGCGCCTTGGCTAGGTCCTCAACCCCATGGAAGTCTTGGTAGTAACCGGTGCGTTCGCCCGTTAGGTAAACGTGCAGGGAGTGGTGGAAGTCGTCGCACCACTGCGCATCGGCTCCATAACCACACTTCTGGGGTGACCTGACGATTCTCGGGTCATTTAGGTCGCTTTCAGCAATCACAACTAGGTTTCGCCCCAACTCAGTCTGTGCGTGTTTGACCGCCTCGCATATCTCCTGGACTATGTGTCTCGGCGAGCAATCGTAGATGGCGTGCACGGCGTCGAGGCGCAGCCCATCCATGTGATATTCGTACACCCAGTATAGTGCATTCTGAATAATGAATCTCCTAACCTCATCACAGCCAGCCTCATCCAGATTATAACTCTTACCCCAGGGCGTAGAGTACCTTTTGGAGAAGTAGGGTCCCAACGTATCCATATAGTTCCCCTCTGGGCCAATATGGTTATAAACCACATCGAGTATCACGCCTAGCCGCCTTCTATGCGCCTCGTTAACGAAGCTCTTCAACCCATCCGGCCCACCATAGCTATTCTGAACAGCGTAGGGGAAAACACCATCGTAACCCCAGTTACGTGCCCCCGCGAACCGGGCTACAGGCATCAGCTCAACCGCAGTGACACCTAAATCCTTTAGGTAGTCGAGGCGTGAAGCCGCTGAGCTGAAGGTTCCATCAGGAGTGAAAACACCGACGTGCAACTCATACAACACTAGGTCCTCTCTACCCACACCCCTCCAAGACCCATCCCCCCACGCAAAGGTTGGGTTAACCACCATTGAGGGGCCATGGACACCCCGGGGTTGGAACCTAGACGCGGGGTCGGGAACCTCTACGTCCCCACACAAATACTTATATTCCATGTTGGGGTCTACATCATCCAACTCAAGGGAGAAGTAGCCCCTCTCACCCCTAACCATCGGTAGAACCCGTCTGCCATGGTTTCCATATATAACGAGAGATACACTCCTATGGTTGGGTGCCCAAACACTGAACCTCACATCATTATCATCGGTTGTGTTGGCGCAAAAATCAGGTGACCACACAACTCAGCGATTACGTGTGCGAATTTAAAGCCTGCTACCTACAACCTTCTTTAAGGATCATTAACACAATACTCACAATTGGTATGAGTCCACAAAACCTGCTTTGTTGCATAAGTGGTATGATAATGTAAATAGATACATAGTTTTTATACATAACTTAGCTGTGGTCTACACAAACATGATAGTCAACAATATTTGTGCAACAAAGCAACAAAACCACAAAATACTTCTGAGCGGCATCTAGACGGTGTTGGGGTACCTCGTAATATTTATTATAGATGTTGACGTAACACGTGTGCAGGTTGATGGATTGAACGGTTCAGATAGAGGTATCAGTGAAAATGATGTGTTAAGTATCGTTAGCTTCGATAATGATAGGCCTGATCTGGTGCTTGGCCCCCACCTGGAAGGTGAGAGGCTCACTGTTAGATGCTATTTACCGCTAGCTGTTAGTGCTTGGATAAAGGATGGTAAGGGACGTGTTTCACCGCTGAGTAAAATACACGATAGGGGGTTCTATGTAGCCGAGCTGGGTCAGGAGGTTTCTGAGCTGGGGTACACTGTTAGCTTTAGGGACAGGGCGGGGTATATTCACGAGTTCGAGGACCCATACTCGTTTGAGCCTAGTATAACGCAGTTCGAGCTCTACCTGTGGGGTAAGGGGGAACTTGAGCGCAGCTTCGACACCTTCGGTGCACACTTAGAATCATGTGGGGGTGTCAAGGGTGTTGGGTTTGCTGTATGGGCTCCTAACGCTCGCGCTGTGAGTGTGATCGGGAACTTTAACCACTGGGAGATTGGGGCTCACCCCATGATCCGTAGGGAGGGAGGCGTTTGGGAGCTGTTCGTCCCGCGTATATCAGAGGAGGAAGTGTACAAGTTCGCTGTAAAATTCGGGGAGGGTGAAATTAAGCAGAAGGCGGACCCCTTCGCCTTCAGGTGTGAGATGCGTCCACACACCGGCTCGGTTGTCTGTGATTTATCTCATTACGCTTGGGGCGACCAAGAATGGCTTTCCTCAAGAGCTAAGCGTGAGCACAATGATGAGCCAATATCCATATATGAAGTTCACCTCGGTTCATGGATGGGGGAGAAGGCCGCGTCACACGTGTTACCTAGGTACCCGGAGCTCGCGAAGGCTCTCGCAAGCTACGTTAAAAACATGGGTTTCACACACGTGGAGCTTTTACCCATAATGGAGCACCCCCTCGACTCCTCATGGGGGTATGAGGTAACCGGATACTATTCTCCAACAGCCAGGTTTGGCTCACCATTTGAATTTATGGAGTTCGTTGACACCCTACATAGAGAGGGAGTTGGCGTAATACTCGACTGGGTTCCGGGCCACTTTCCGAAGGATGATTGGGGTCTTGGCTTGTTTGATGGGACCCACCTCTACGAATCAGAAGACGAGTTGAGGAGGGAGCACCCCGATTGGGACACATATATCTTCGACTACGCTAAGAACCAGGTAAGAAACTATCTTGTCTCGAACGCCCTCTTCTGGTTTGAAAAGTACCACGTTGACGGTCTACGTGTGGACGCTGTGGCCTCTATGCTTTACCTAGACTACTCGAGGCCGCCGGGGAGGTGGAGACCCAACAAGTATGGTGGTAGGGAGAACCTTGAGGCTGTAGAGTTTATCCAAAACCTCAACAGGGTGGTGCACAGCCGTTTTCCTGGGGCGATAATCGTAGCCGAAGAGTCGACTGCTTGGCCCAACGTCACGAAACCCGTGCACGCGGGTGGCTTGGGTTTCGATTTCAAGTGGAACATGGGTTGGATGCACGACACCCTAGATTACTTCTCAACGGACCCAGTATATAGGAAGTATGAGCATGGGAAGCTCACATTCAGTTTATGGTACGCATTCAGTGAGAGCTTCGTGTTACCCCTATCCCACGACGAGGTTGTGCACGGGAAACACTCAATGCTCGAGAAGATGCCCGGGGACGAATGGCGGAAATTCGCGAACCTCAGGCTGTGCTATGCTTACATGTTCGGGCACCCCGGCAAGAAGCTCTTATTCATGGGTAATGAGTTTGCACAGAGGGGGGAATGGGATGAGCACCTGGGTCTTAAGTGGGATGCGCTCAACAACCAAGCTAACAGTGGTGTTCAACGACTAATTCGCGACCTAAACCACCTTTACACATCTAGAGTAGAGCTTCACGAATCCGAAAGCAACCCCTCATGTTTCCAATGGGTTGATTTCAGGGATGTTGAGCAGAGTGTGATAAGCTTTCTGCGTTGGTCTAAGAACCATGAAAGCTTTTTACTCTTTGTCTACAACATGACACCCATACCCCGCACAGATTACAGGGTGGGTGTTCCCCGTCTAGGGTTTTATAGGGAGGTGTTGAATACGGACGCCAAGGAGTACGGTGGAAGCGGTGTGGGCAACATGGGAGGCGTGAATGCCGAGGAGTGTGCTTTCCACGGATTCTCCTACTCGATCAAGATAACCCTACCCCCCCTGGGGGCGCTTGTATTTGAAAACAAAACCCAGCCTGCCAAGGAGAGCACTGAGGCTATTAAGGAATCGCACCCTAACAGTAAACAGTAGAATAGAATTATACCTTTACGGCAGGNGTTACGTATTTTGGCTTCGGAGGTTGAGGGGAACCCCTACAGCCATTACTGATCCACGGTTAAAGCGCATGTGGGATTCTTAGCGTGTTGGTTTCAACACTGGGTATGCCTTTTATAGCGCCGCTCAATTGATAACCCCATGATTGGGCGTGAAGGAGATATTGTAATTCAGGATGTGCACCCAATGATTGATGGCGGAAAGTATTCTATAAAGAGGATTGTTGGCGATGTGTTGAAAGTTGACGCGGAAGTGTTCACGACGGGTGAAAAGGCTGTTTGTGTAGACTTGTTGGTTAAGCCCCCTTCTAGTGAAGTTTGGCTAAGGACTCCTATGAAACAAGTGTGTGAGGATCGCTATGTGGGAAACTATACTCTCTTGGAGCTTGGTTCAACCTTGTACACGCTGGAGGCGTGGGTGGATGAATATCAGACGTGGTCAAAGGGATTCGAAAGATGGCTCTCAAGCGGTGAGGATATAAGCGTGGATTTGGAGGATGGTCTAAACATCTTAAGAGGATACATGCGCCTAGCAGACGCGGAGGATTCAGCTATAATCAGCAACGCAATAAAAAAGATTAGAGACTCTAGTGTAGACTCGATATATAAAGCGGTCACAGCTAAAGACTTACTGGATGCGACCAGGAGGTGTTCTAGGAAGCATGGTAGTGTAAGGTTCACCCCCGATTTAGAGGTTATGGTAGACAGGTCGAAGGCCGGCTTCTCTGCGTGGTACGAGATGTTCCCACGCTCCCAGACACGCTCTCCTGAGCGAAGCGGTACCTTTAAAGACGTAGAAGCAAGGCTTGAAGACATCGCCCGCATGGGTTTCGACGTTGTCTACTTTCCTCCAATCCACCCTACAGGTAGGACAAATCGGAGAGGTAAGAATAACTCATCAAACCCTTCACCCACTGACCCGGGTAGCCCATGGGCTATTGGCTCGACTGAGGGTGGGCATAAAAGTATACATCCAGAGCTTGGTAGTCTAGATGACTTTAAACACCTACTAGAGAAGGCTCAATCGCTTGGCTTAGAGATAGCCTTAGACCTAGCCTTCCAGTGTTCCCCCGACCATCCGTATGTCCGCGACCACCCCGAATGGTTCTATCATAGAAGCGATGGTAGCATTAGATATGCTGAGAACCCGCCAAAGCGCTACTATGATGTTTACCCATTGAACTTCGATAACCCAAATTGGCCCGAGCTCTGGGAGGAGCTCAAAAGCATCGTTGAGTTCTGGATTGAGGCAGGTGTCAGAATATTCAGGGTTGATAATCCCCACACCAAACCGTTCAGCTTCTGGAAGTGGCTTATCCAAGGCATTAAAAAAGAACACCCGGATGTTATATTCCTAGCTGAAGCGTTCACGAAGCCGAACGTGATGTACCATTTAGCCAAAATCGGCTTCACCCAGTCGTACACGTATTTTACTTGGAAGAACTATAACTGGGAGATAGAACAATACTTTAGGGAGTTAAGCTCGCAACCCATAGCGGAGTTCTTCAGACCAAACCTGTTTACAAACACACCAGATATCCTCCCATTTGTACTCCAATACGGTGGGCGACCAGCGTTCGAGCTCAGGCTCATACTCGCAGCAACCCTCTCACCAGTTTACGGAATATATAGCGGCTACGAGCTGTGTGAGAATAAGGGGGTACCGGGTAAGGAGGAGTACGCGGACTCCGAGAAGTACGAGTTAAAGCCCCGCGACTGGGATGCGCCCGGCAACATAAAACCGCTTATCACTCGAATTAACAAGATTAGAAGGGAGAACCCGGCGCTACAAAACTTTAGGAATATCCGTTTCTGTGAAGTTAACAACCCCAATTTAGTGGCCTATATTAGGTGGAGTGATGATTACTCTAATGTGATCCTCGTGGTGGTCAACGTTAACCCGTTTGAGGAGCATTATGCCAAAGTGAGAACAAGTTTAGGTGAGTTTGGGGTGAATACTTCTGAGTACGTTGTGGAGGACTTACTCACTGGAGTGAGATACACGTGGCATAGTGAGGAGAATTTTGTTAAACTAAACCCGAAAACCCAGTGTGCTCATATTTTCAGGGTAAAGTAGGTGTGAAGCGATGTTGGATTCAACAAACAGGCTTTGGTACAGGGATGCCATATTTTACGAGATACCCGCCAAATCGTTCTACGACTCCAACAATGATGGTGTAGGTGATTTTAAGGGGTTAACACAGAAACTCGACTACCTAGCTTGGCTTGGAATAGACTGCGTGTGGCTTCTACCATTCTACAAGTCACCTATGAGAGATGATGGTTATGACATCTCGGATTACTATTCCATCCAACCCGAATATGGCACACTTGATGATTTCGATGAATTCGTGGAGCAGGCTCATAGACGTGGTATAAGGGTTATCGCCGACCTAGTCCTAAACCACGTCTCTGACCAACACCCTTGGTTCCAGGAAGCTCGTAACCCAAACTCCCCTAAACACGACTGGTTTGTGTGGAGTGACACCGACAAGAAGTATTCGCAAGCCAGGATAATCTTTGTTGATACTGAGAAGTCTAATTGGACTTGGGATCCCATCGCTAAACAGTACTATTGGCACAGGTTTTACTCGCATCAACCCGACCTGAATTATGATAACCCCGAGGTTCGGGAAGAAATGAAGAACGTGGTACGCTTCTGGCTCAAGCGTGGCCTTGACGGGTTTAGGTGTGACGCTGTACCATTCCTCTTCGAGCGTGAGGGCACAAACTGCGAAAGCCTACCAGAGACACACGCCTACTTTAAGGAGTTGAGAAGCATGGTGGATAAAGAATTCCCCGGGACAATACTGTTAGCGGAAGCGAACCAGTGGCCCACGGAGGCTAAAGCCTACTTTGGTAACGGTAACGACGAGTTCCATATGGCCTTCAACTTCCCCCTGATGCCCAGAATGTTTATCGCCATCGCAAAAGAGGATAGGACGCCCATTGTGGACATAATCAAGCAAGTTATCCCAATACCTGAAAACTGTGATTGGGGCACATTTCTCAGGAACCACGACGAGCTCACCTTGGAAATGGTCACCGACGAAGAAAGAGATGTGATGTACCATGAATACGTCAAGCACCCAAAGATGAGGTTGAACCTAGGTATTCGGAGGAGGCTCTCACCACTGGTTGACGACGACCAGAACACCATCAGACTACTCCACGCGCTTCTATTCTCGCTGCCTGGAAGCCCATTCCTCTACTATGGTGATGAGATAGCCATGGGCGACAACATATACTTGGGTGATAGGAATGGTGTTAGGACGCCAATGCAGTGGTCTCCAGATAGAAACGCGGGTTTTTCGAAGTGCGACCCTGAGCAACTCTACGCCCCAGTGATAACGAACCCAATCTATCACTATGAATCACGTAATGTTGAAACACAGAGTAGACTCAGCTCTTCACTGCTTAACTGGCTTAGGGAAATCATTAGGGTTAGAAAGAAGTACTCTGATGTACTCGGCCGAGGTGAGATAAGATTCATAGACCACCCAAACCTAAAGGTGTTCGCCTTCATCCGGAGCTATAAGGGTAAGAGTATGCTGTGTGTAAACAATTTATCCAAAAAGCCGACAGCCGTAGAGCTCGATCTCAGAGAATATGCGGAGTGGACACCGATCGAGGCGCAGACGAGCGTACCCTTCCCCAAGATAGGTAGACTACCATACTTCTTCACGCTCTCCCCCCACACATTTTTCTGGTTTAAGCTCACCCCACCAACAGGCGACACGTGGTGAGTGAAGAGACGGGGCTACCAGCCGAATTCGACGATTTTAAGCGTAGCTTAGAGCGAACACTAATGGAGACTCTACCCACGAAGAGGTGGTTTGGGAAGAAATCCAGCCGAATTGTTAGTGTAAGTCTAAGAGACTGGTGCACACTGAGCGTAGAAGGCGCAATTTACATCTACGCATTCGTGGATGTAGAAACCGATGAAAACACATTAGAGTCCTACTTTATCCCACTGGTAACCGCAAACGATTTGGAACGCCCATCACGTGACCCCCACAGTATACGTGGCAAACTGGGTTCATGGATCCTTGTAGACCTAGTCGAGGCTCCCTATCGCTCAGTCGCATTGTTAGAGTGGCTTGCAAAAGGAGGAACGTTGAAAACAGAACATGGTCGGATAAGCTTCAACAGCTTGGGTCTAAACCCTCATGACACTCTGTTCTTCAAGGAGAATATAAGCACTGGTGGCGTTGAGCAGAGCAATGTTTCAATATTCTTCGATAAAAAGTACTTTATGAAGCAGTACAGACACCTCGCTTACGGCGTAAACCCGGACCTTGAGGTACCGGAGTTTTTAACTCACGTAGCGCATTTTGAAGGCACGCCAGAGCCTTCGGGGTATGCTGCCTATGATAGTGACCGTGGGGAAGCACTACTATTCGCTGTGTTCGAATACGTCGAAAACTCGGGCGACGGCTGGACGCATTTTACGAGGATGTTGAACCAAAATATGGGTCAACAAAGCCGAGACTCACTTCTGGAGGACTGCTCCCAGCTAGGGTATCTAACCGCAAAGATGCACCTCGCGCTATCTAGGAGTATGGGTGACCCACGATTCGACCCCGAACCAGCTTCGAATCGCGACGTGGAAGAATGGAGACACACATATGAGATAACACTCAAAGCGACCATGCAGTCATGTAAAAAGGCGCTGCACACCGATTCCACCCACAAACCCCTACTAGAAAAACTCCTTAAATCCACCGCACGACTAGAGGGATTAGTAGCAGACAGCAATCTGCACATTCTACTCCAACTAACCAAGATACGGGTTCACGGAGACTACCACTTAGGCCAAGTTCTCAAAACAAATAAAGGCTATATAATCGTGGATTTTGAGGGTGAACCTCTGAAAAGCTTAGAGGAGAGGCGTAAGAAGGGTTTCGCACTTAAAGACGTAGCCGGTATGCTCAGGTCCATCAGCTACGCAGCCAACTACACCCTCATAAGCAAACGTGTAAGCCATAATGCGGTGCAGGGTTGGGTGAACCAAGCGAGAAGCAGATTCATCGATTCTTATTGGAATGCAGTCAAAACCCTTAGAATAGTCCCAAGCGAGAAACACGACTTGATAAACCTACTTAGAGTATTTGAGGCGGAGAAGGCTTTATATGAGGTTAGATATGAGCTTGAAAACAGACCGGAATGGGTCCACATACCCCTTTTAGCCCTACTCCAACTGAGGTAACCCGCATCAAAAGATGTTGAACCCCTACACATATGTTGAACCACCCACCTCCCACGAAACGGAGTGGATGGGGTCCTCAGCCCCTACCTAACCCTCGTTAAGACACAACTTGGAGTAATAGGGCTCCTCTGGTGTGGTTATCGTTGGATTTATTTTGTTAGGTGTACCTATTAGTATGACTGTGTCCTCCACGAGTAGTGAGCTTAAGAAGGAGATACTGAGACTTCTAAAGGAAGATGAGGAATTTAGATACACAGTAGCGGGGCTGATCGGGCTGACAGAAGTCTTAAAGCGGATGGATCGATTCGAGGAAGAGCTGGTTAAACTCAGAGAAGACATGAACAAACTCAGAGAAGACATGAACAAACTCAGAGAAGACATGAACAAACTCAGAGAAGACATGAACAAACTCAGAGAAGACATGAACAAACTCAGAGAAGAGATGTACGCTGGCTTCGACTTGCTAAACAGGAAGATAACTGCGCTTGGGGCTCGCTGGGGTGTGGACGCAGAGTCGGCGTTCAGAGAAGCCATAAGGGGGCTCCTGGGCAAGGAGCTCGGTTTCAGCGTGGAGAGGTGGGTGGTTCAGGATGTGGAGGGTTTAGTGTACGGCTACCCCTCACAGGTTGAGGTGGACGTGGCGGTAACGGATAGTAAAACTGTGCTAATAGAGGTGACATCACACGTCAGACAGGCCGATCCTCAAACCTTTATAAGGAAAGCGAGGCTCTTCGAGGAGCTTACGGGTAGAAAACCCACAAGTCTTCTATTCGTTTCACCATTCGTAGACGAGAAAGCTCAAGAAGCATGCAAAGCCTTGGGCATCCAAGTCTACACCAAACTATAAGACAATGCAAACCCAACCGCTTCAAAATTTATCCATTCGGTGGTGCCCGATTCGGTTCTCCCTCACCAACAATAACTTTTGACGGCTATTAACAAAAAAGGTAAATAACCCGTTAATTGCACACTACCACACATCCATGTATAACTTTATACAGGTTGCACCGGTAGAGTTCTGAAAATATTTAAATTCGTGCATGCAATCTGTGAACTATGTCTTTTGTGCTTAGCGAAACCGAGAAGGAGGAGGCTTTGAAGACCTACATAGAGTTCCTTCAGAAACCCTCTGTGTCGGCAAGCGGCGAAGGAATCAGGGATACAGCTGAGTATTTGAAAAGACTTCTCTCATCGCTTGGAGTTAAAGCTAGCATCGAAGAGACCGGCGGCCACCCTGTCGTCCTCGGAGAATACAGCGTAGGCGCCAACCAGACACTTCTAGTGTATAATCACTATGATGTGCAACCCGTAGACCCACTGGATGAATGGGTTCACCCACCCTTCTCAGCCACTGTTTCGGGAGGCAAGGTTTTCGCAAGGGGTGCCTCGGATAACAAAGGGACACTGATCGCAAGGCTTTACGGGTTTAAGAAGCTGGTAGCCGAAGGTAAACTTAGTGTTAACTTAAAGTTCATTTATGAGGGAGAGGAGGAAATCGGTAGTCCAAACCTTGAAGGCTACATTCAGAAAAATGTTCACAGACTAGGGGCTGATGCCGTTATAATGGAGGGGGGAGGGTTGGATGCCAAAGGCAGACCGCAGGTGATCTTGGGTGTTAAAGGTCTGGTATACGTGGAGCTAAACTGTAACACAGGCGTACGCGATCTCCATTCATCCAATGCACCCATAGTGTACAATCCCGCTTGGGAGCTCGTTAAGCTCTTAAGGAGCTTGGTTGACGACGAAGGAAGAGTACGAATAGACGGATTCTATGACGATGTAAAGCCACTAACAGACGATGAAGCCGAGCTCCTTAGGTCGTATGACACAACACCTGAGGAAACAATCAAAGCGCTCGGCGTAAAAAGACTAAAATACCCTTCAACTGAGAAGCTAAGAGTCGCCCTCTTCACTGAGCCCACATGCAACATTGACGGGTTCAGCTCAGGGTACACTGGTCCTAAGAGCAAAACCATTGTGCCAGCCAAGGCCATGGCTAAACTCGACTTTAGACTAGTACCCAACCAGAATCCCCACAAAATATTCGAACTACTACAAACCCATGTTAGGAAAAACGGCTTCGATGTAGATTGCAGACTACTTGGCGCGGAAACGCCCGTTCGAACACCAGTCAGGACCAGGGTTGTTAGCGCAATGAGGGAGTCCGCTAAAAAGGTGTACGGAGTAGAGCCAGTGGTTCTACCAAACAGTGCTGGAACACAGCCGATGGGTGTTTTCACAAACATACTAGGGATAAACGAGTGTGTTAGCGCCATCGGTGTGGGCTCCGCCTCCTCTAACGCACACGCACCAAACGAGAACGTTGAGATAGAGAACTTCTATAAAGCAATACAGCACTCAGCGGAATTCTTCTACACCTACCCGAAAATCCAACCCTAGGTTTAATCATCCATACTTTTCCCACTAGACAATATTCGCATCCACATGATGCTACGAAAATCCGTGAGAACCATAAAACTAACAAACACTCGGGTCGCAGTGTAAATCATAAAGCTAACGGTGTACCGCTGACCTGGTTTACTTATAGGTTAAAGAATACATCTATGAACGATCCGTCGAGGAGGGGAAGAGGTTATCTACCACCTATTTTAGGGAGCGAAGGGGGACTCGTCCCCTAACTTTATTTCAAGTTAAAAAAAAGTTTTATGCAGAGGTTTCCATATACCCTCATGGTAGTTGTTACGCGTTGGTGTAGTAGGCCGTCATGTAGTAGTAGCTGAACGCTGTGTATACAAAACCTCTCAGATATGGTTGCACAAAGAAGTATGTGTCTGGGTTTGGTAGCCAAACGTACGGCGCGTAATTATAGGTAATACTATATACTTCAGCTACAAGCTGTCTCTGCTGGGTTGTGTTTGTCAGGAATGGGAGCGTCTGCATAATTGTGTTAACAATGGAAACATTCATCCACGCCGGTAGTAGACTCGATGTTGTAACTGCCGGGTACATTAGCTGCAGTATTGGGTCAGCCCAATCGGGTTCCCAGAAGTTGTAGACAAAGTTGGGTGTAGCCTGTGGTGTAGTCCAAGAGAGACTTGCTGAGGGACTCACACCCTGAAGTGTTACGGATAAACCCAGCTTCTCCAAGTCGTTGGCGACTATTGTGAGCTCAGACTGGGTAAACGGGGTGATCGGAGTAATATAGGTTATGGTGAGCGGGCCAAGCTGTTTGCCTTGGGGGTCACCAAGCATGGTGCCGTTTGGCATCACAACATAGAAGTCGCCAAGATAGCCGCTCCTGTTAAGATAATAGGCAGCCAGACTTAGATTATATGAATACATGGGTAGATTATCTGGGTTATAGTATTCTGGGAACTGGGGTGTGATGGGGCCGAGCTGTAATTCCCCGTAATATGTCCCATTAAAGTAGAATAGTGAGTTAAGTATCTGGGTATAGTTTATCCCATGCTCTATGGCCAGTCTAAAGTCCGTTATATTGGTTGGGTAGAGTTGGGTGTTCATAGATATATACCATAGCGCTGGCTGATAACTTACATTGTAAAATATTTGACCAAATGAGTAGTACCTCTTGTAATTATATGCACTGTACATTTGCTGGAGGAATGGCAGGCTAACATAGGATATCTGCGCCGCATTTGTCGCGAAATCCTCCACACGCTCATTGTGGCTTAAACCATACTTCACAATCACCACAGGTATATGAGGTGGCTGGGCTACTGGCGCCAAGCCGCTAACACCCTTACCCCAATAGTTAGTGTTCTCCTCCAATACAACCTCACTGAAGGAGGAGGCGACCTCCCGCACCATGTAGGGGCCAGTACCCGGCCCGCTGTTAGCGTCGAAGTAGCTATTCTGAGCGTTAACCTGAACACCACCATGAGAATCAACGTATACCGGGTCGACTATGTCTCCCCACCAGCCAGCCAAGTCGTAAAGCATGTATCTATAGCTTTCAAGCAGGTTCACCTCGAACGTCATCTGTGAGGAAACCACGTAGGCCTGGTTGGGGTACTCCATTATCTTGAGCTGAGTGGTGTTGGATGGGTTAAAGTGTGAAAGCATATTATCCAACACCTCAGCAGCAAGCGTCGCATTACTCGTAGTGGGAAGACCAGTCACAGCCTGAATAGCATGCCTGATACCCCACGGGAAGGCGTAGCCCGTCTGGGTGTACTCGGACACGTTCACGGTTAACTCCAAGTAGTTCGACAGACCCACCGATTGACCCATTATGGCTTCCCTTACAAGGCTGAACCACACCGTTGCCGCACTCACACCGTCACCATTCGAAAAGGTAACCCCAGGCCTAATCTCGAACACATATGACCTATAATTGTTCTCGATAGAGTAGTTGGATGCAACTACTGGTACCAGCTGTGTTATACTGCTCCCATTGAACTCCACCAGTGTTTGGAAAACGTTGAAGAACACTGGCTCATCGGGGACAGCGAACCCAGTTGCAGGGTCAAGCGCATCGGGGGGAGAAGTCTGTGACTCATCCACCAGAACACTTCTATTCGGAGGCTGAAGCACAAATGGCGTGGTTGTTGGAGGAGTGGTTACAGCGCTCGAAGACTGCTGGGTCACCGCAGTAGAGCTCACCTGCACAGTGGTGGTAGTAGTCGTGGTTGAAACACCACTAGTAATAGTCGTCTTATGCGGGGTTATCCTCGACACACCCACAACCACGCCCACAACCACCACAACAACCAAAACTATAACCACAGCAACGGTAGCCCTACTGATACCCCTCTTGGGCAAAGTATACATGAAAACAAATCACACACCACACCCTTATAACGCTTTCTAGCCTTAGCGCGGAGCTCCCCAGATATATGTTACCACACTTAAGCACCCGGTCTTGTATGAATTTACCTGGATAGCCCAACTTTTCCTGCAAAACTCATAAGATGACTATCAAGCATACGTTAACTGACCGCACAATTGACCTCCTCCCCGCCTTATACCGCAGACCCAAAATTCGCGCGCGGGATCCAATCAGCGCCAAACACAAATTTTGGGTCTACCGTATGGGATGGGGGCTACACGGGGTCTCGGGTGCCACCCCCTTTCAGGGGTTGCACGGTTATACTCAACGGCTAAATGCATGGGTTTCCCAGTGCTTCTCACGGCTATCCCAGCTACCTTCTGCATGATGTTTAACGCACAGTCGAGGTCTAAGTAAAGCTTGTCTGGGCACACCACCCCTCTAGGATGCCTGTGGATCCCACGTCGTGGTAGGCGCACAGCCTAGAAGTGCTATACTTAACTGCCTCTAGATGTTTCACACCGTGTTCCTGTGTCTTAACGGCAATTGCGCCGAGAGCTTCGTATAAGACAACGGATTCACCGTGAACCTATTCCCTTTACTCTATCTAATGCCGTAAGGGTACCCCACGATGATGATGGGCACACCCAACTCATAGAGTTTTTTGATTAGATGCCACATCAAACTCTCATAAAGGTGGGGGGTCTTCCAACCATTTTACAGGCAGCCCCCTATCCCTTTTAAGCTCTCCGCTGACACGCGACGGTGTCCGGATTAAAAGGGTGGCGAGCGTAGTATTCTGGCTCAGGAAACGATTATCCGGACACCATCGGTGTCCCACTCCTCCACGCTCCGAGCCGGGTCGTCGGACACCTTCCCGCTTTCGCCAGAAACCACGTCAGGGTGACGGGGCCGCTGGTTAACGAACGCTTTAGTCTTTATACTTCCTCTCCCGTATGTGATTGTGGCCGTTGTTAACAAGAAGGGTTGGTGTGGGAAGAGTTTGACTGCAGCCAACCCGGGGTCCGCCCTCTCGGAGAAAGGCGACGCATCTTCCGCGTGGACTTCAACCCCCAAGGCGATTTCACCACGGCGCTCGACTTGAAAAAGTTTACATTTAAGGCGACTGTGCTGGACATCATCGATGGTGCCTGCTGTTTATTTGTGAAAAGTTTTCGTCGCTAGAAACATGTTAATTAATAGCTCAGTGGCTCACATGAATTTGGGTCGTACTTAACTAAAATCTATTTTTGAGTTAAATATATATATCCAAAATATAATAAAGATTATGAAAAAGGTGCTGCTTTGTTTGTGTTTGACAATCGCTTTTTTTGCGGTTCGTCTTCCTACGATACAAGCTTACAATCATTCTATTATAGCAACTAACCCTTCATGGATTTTCTACGATAAAATTTGGGCTCATAACACATCCGGTATATATCAAAACTTAAGTTATTCTACAATTTTTGTTTCAAAAGAAAACGAAGAAACGGTCAAGTTTTTTGCACCTCTAGTTACGCCGTTTGTATATTGGGTAGTTAAAAAAGGGGGAACATTTACAGTAACAAACCAGAATAACGTTTCGTTAACGGTGAGCAGGTATTTAACGATCAACGAAACGGTCGTCAAGCTAAAACCGCCTTCTAAGCTCAACGATTGGCAACTGGGTTTGATGGATACAGATCAAGCCAATTGTTTTACAGGCTTTTATGTTTATTATGAATATACAGGTGGGAGCTTTAACGCAACTCTTGCTCAAGAAGGTTATGGTTTTACTATATGGCCTGGTGGATGGACCACTACTAACTCAGCTGGTAACGCATTCTTTATGCAAATATCTATTGCTTGGGGAAATGTAAATTCTCCGAATGAATATTTGGCTTTAACAAATCCTGTAGATTCCTATGGATGGGCGTGGTCAAACGGCCGAAGTGAACTTTCAAATCCCCCCGTTGCTAATATTACACAAAATGTTAACTATGAACTCGGAATTCAGTATAACTCTGCTGCAATGGAGTGGCAATTGTATGCGTATGACAGTGCGACTAATAGCTTTGTGCTTAATGAATATGTGGGTTATGGTTCGTCGGGTTGTTTATCGATAGGTAATTTTGGTGTCATCGCAGAAGGGAGTTCGAATTCTCCATCTCAGATTCCCGACTCACAACAGGAATTCACTAACCCAGCAATTGCGCCCACTATATATTGGTATTCTTGGAATTCTTATTCTAACGGTTCCCCACCTATAAATATCTGCGGTATTGGAACAAGCACGTCTGGATATATAACATATGTAATGTGGTGTAATGGCGGTTGACTTGGCAAGCAACTTTCGAACAAAGAAAAGTTTTGGTGGTCTGATCTTTTTGATTTGTGCTTTGATTGCTACCGGAGTGGTCTTCGCACACTCTAGCCAAACTTCGCTAAGAATTGAAAATCCTACATGGAGGTTTTACAATTCGATTTACGGAAAAAACATAACCGGTGAGTTTTACCAAAACGTGTCTTTTACCTATTACAATGCAATCTACCTCACACAAAAAAAACAGAGCTTGTGATGCTTTCGCTATCGACGCTCTTCCCACAAGTTTACTCGATTAAAAAATATGGAAACGATTTTCTTGTTTCAAATAGTGTGTCAAGCGTAGTTGTTCAACCTTATTACGAAGTTGAGCGACCCACCACTCAACTTACGTTTCCTCCAACGCAGTTTTCACGCTCTGCAAACCATTCCATAGGTGTCGAGTGGGCCTTTCTTAACGCAACCTTTTCCCGTAATGTGAGCGGAAGTATCCAAATACAAACGTGGACTTTTCAGTATAATGTGAGCTATTTATCAGGATCAGGATCAGAGAGTGTAGTGCTAACCCTAAAACCCTTTCCACCCCTTACCTTTACCGTAAAAAGGATAAACAAGTACACTTTCGTTGTAACAAATCAGTTCGGTGTCACCTTTCAAGTAGAAAAGTATTCCTAGTTTTAGAAGCTGATAATAGACATTTGGTAACAGGCATCGTAGAAAGAAGTCTGTGAGCTTGTAATTCTTAACGTTGCTCACCCACTGATAGGCGGGTTTATTCTGAACAGTGAAAACTTCGACCTGCCATCCGTAATATCCCGCCACACCATTATGGTCAAAAACGACATAATTGCTTGTGGTGTTGAGTTCTAGATCCATATCCGCCCACCCGCAGTTCTGATTATTAGTGACTATGATGTTATTGTTTCCTGAATAAGCATAGACAAGTGATGTGAATGAGAGAAGTAATAGCATAGCTACAGGGAAAATAATGGTGTACTCATGTTTTGAATTAAGCATTGGTAAAGGNATAGATTTCCACCAGATAGGGTAGAATCGATGCGCTCGTTGGTAGTTCTGTAGGTATTTTCTCGATTTGGGATTCGTACGTTGACCCAGAGTTAAGCGCATAAACGGTTATTGGAGCCTGCGAGATAATAGCCAGTGTTATCGTTGACCCACCAGCTATAGTTGATTGTATATCCACTGAGGCACCCACGTCGTAAATAATTCCAGTTGAGTTTCCCTTTATGATTGGTGGAGGTATCATGGTTGTTTCCTTTCTGTAGAGCACACTATTCACGTACACGGCTATGGTTACATTAGTATTGTAGTTTTGAAGAGTAGCTACAAACGTAGTATCGGCTCCTACCAGATAAGTCGTGTTAGAAAGAACATATGTTACCCATACCAATGTGTTTGCTGGGATCACCTCGGCAGAGCTGTTCTGGGGGTTTGGCAGGACTCCGAGAACCACCCGCTGCGGGACCACCGACACAAGCGACTGGGTCGTCTGGGTGCTCGTAGAAGCAACACCACCCCTATTAGGCGTGTTAGGGTGAAGAAGTAGTGTGAAGGATATAATCACACCTACGAGTATGATTACAACAAAAATGGATGATGTAATGATCAGCGTTTTATGAGACATAACACCTATCTAATATTATCCCTGGTTCTATATATATATCGGTGCGGAGGATAGGTTATGCAGGCGATCACCAAAAAACCGGGGGTAGACTCACATGTGTCCTTTGTGTTATCCCCTCTTTCCAAACGTGGGGCTACTAGTTGTTGAGCCTTAATGTGACCTTTAATCCCGGAGGGTTAGCTGGACTCCTTAAAACTCCCTCTCGGGAGTCGGCGTATACTCCTCTCTTTGTTTCTTTGTTAATACTCATGGATATGAACTGTGGTGTGTTGGTACATTGAATCAACTGAATATTAGCTAAGCGTGGTGGGTTTACCACTGTTCTTGGGGTTAATCGTGCCCGAGCACATGCACCTGAATTCACAGTATGGCTACGGCTAGTTGGTCAGCGCTTTCAGGGTGACTAGTGGAGTGTGTCTTGGGTTTAGGGGGTAATACGTGGATAGTGTTGAGATTAGGGGATAGTGAGCTTCGTATCCACGCTTGGGAAAGTGTTAGCTGGACAACATCGGTTGATGGGTCTTCCGTGCCATCCTGAATTCTCCAGGGTGGTATGGTTCTATCTGTGATGTGGCTGAGTTCTCCAGCTCTCCTAGTTCATCCCATAACCGTATTCGTCGCAATTGTATGTGGTGGGTGTTTCGGGCTTTAATTATGGTTTGTGGGCTTAACGCTTAATTGGTGTTACTCTTTGATTGGTTTTGGTGGTGGGCTGTGAGGGTCGCTGGTTTAATGTCTGGCACATCGCTTGACGGCTTGAGTGTGGCGTATGTTGATGTTGAGAGTGTTGAGCCTTTTAAAGCTGGCTTCATAGATGGGAGAACTTTTGCTTACCCAGAGGATTTAAGGGGGCGCCTACTCAGTATAGCTGAGGGTGGGAGTGTTAGTGCGAGGGATATCGCCTATGCTCATCGGGACCTAGGTGTTTTCGCCAAGGAGTGTCTGAAGAGTTTGAGGGGGGAGGGGTGGGGTGCCCCTGAACTTGTGGGCTTCCACGGTCAGACTGTTTACCATGAGGGTAGGGTGGTGACGCTTCAGCTGGGTGACCCATCCCATATATATGTGGAGTTCGGCTACCCGGTTATCTCGGATTTCAGAAGCGCTGATATAGCAGCGGGTGGGGAGGGTGCACCCCTAGTACCATTGGTTGACTATTTAAAGTACAGAGACAAGGAGCATTCTAGGATAATACTCAACATTGGGGGAATAGCAAGCATAACATACCTGCCACGCGGCCGCGGCCTCGAGGATGTGGTCGCATTCGACACGGGTCCAGGGGTTATGCTTGTCGATCGGGCTGTTAACCTCTTTGTGGATAGCAGTCTAAGGTATGATGTCGACGCCAAGATAGCTAGGAGGGGTAGGGTGTCAGCCGAGTTACTCGACTACCTCTTAGAAGAGGATGACTATAGGTTGAGGGGGTACCCTAAGAGCACGGGTAGGGAAAGGTACGGCGGGGAGTTTCTACTCAAAATATGGGGCAACGCTAAACGGCTGGGTCTGGCCCCTGAGGACGTGGTTGCCACACTCTCGGAGTACACAGTATTCATGATTGAGTACCACGCGGGATTCATGATTGAGTACCACGCGGGCCTAGTCGCATCCCGCTTCGGCCTCGATGAGATAATCGCGGGTGGTGGGGGCACTAGGAACCCCTATATTATGAGTAGGCTTAAAGCCAACAGGCTGGGAGTGAAGGTCAGCACACACGAGGATTACGGTGTCCCAAGGGATTACTGGGAGTGCTACGCGTTCGCCGTGTTAGCATACCTCACACGCTCCGGCTACGCTGGGAACATCCCCAGCGTGACGGGCGCCAATAAGAGGGTGGTGCTAGGACGCATTAACCCACCATTAAGAGGTGGATTCAAGTGACGAATCCAGGAGTTTTTCGAAACTCAAAAAAACATGTGTGGGGAAATAATCATGATGTCTTATAAGAATGCTGTAATACTGATGGCTTACGGTGGCGCTGAGAGTGTTGATGAGATACCCGCGTATCTAAGGCATATAAGGGCGCACTATTCTAGGATGACTGGCGGCGGTGAGCCTACAAGGGAGGAAGTGGAGGACCTAGTAAGGCGTTATCGGGCTATAGGCGGGTACTCCCCACTACTTAGGATTGTGAGGTCGCTAAGCCAGAAGCTTGAGAATCACCTAAACGAGCAGGGTTACCAGCTCAGGGTTTACTACGGGATGAAGCACTCCAAACCCTTCATCCAAGAGGTTTTCGAAGCAGTGATTAACGACGAAGTGGAGAACCTTCTTGGCATAGTTCTCGCCCCACACTACTCAACAATGAGTGTGCGCGGATACCACGAGGCACTCGTGGAAGCCAACAAAACACATGGCGGAAGAGTTCACCTAACACTGGTGGATAGCTGGCACCTGAACCCAACGTACATAGACAGGCTGGCACACAGAATCGAACAAACACGGGAGACCAAGTTTAACCCATCCAGAAAAGTCTTCTACCTATTCACAGCCCACAGCCTCCCCGAAAAGATCACTGAGTGGGGTGACCCATACCCAGCACAGCTCCACCAGACCGTTGAGGCACTAGCCTCCAAGCTAAACCTTAAGGCGGGTGAGTATGGGTTCGCATATCAAAGCGCAAGCAGCCACGGTGAACCCTGGCTTGGCCCAAGCGTCGAGGAAAAACTCGAGCAACTCAGAGCTCAAGATTGGAGAAACGTGCTGGTGGCACCCATAGGCTTTGTGAGCGACCACCTAGAAATACTCTACGACATCGACATAGAACTCACGCAGAAGGCCTCCGAGCTAGGCTTAACACTTGAGAGGATAGAGTCATTCAACGACTCAGACGACTTCGTCGAGGTCCTCGCATCCGTAATCGCGGAGTCGGGTTTCAAAGCACAGCTAAAACAGCAAAGTGTAGCTTAGCCTCCATACAAAGAGGCAGTGGGGGCCTGTAAAACACCCACAAAAGGGGTTTGACCAGCCACACGCAATGTGATATGAAGAGCCATAGAAACTTGGGTGCTGTTTTACCCATAGACAAAACCAGCTGGGCGAGGGGGTTCCACAGAGTTATGACCAACGTTTGAGGGATTCACTCCAGGTTCTCAGGGAATTTTATGCTGAGATTCCACTCGCGTAGCTGGTAGTCTATTAGCCCCGCTTGATAATAGGGGTCACCCCTCGCAAGCTCCTCTGCCTCCGTGAGGGAGTTCACACGCCAGATAATCAACGCGCCCTTGGCGTCCGCGAATCGACCCGACAGTGCAAGCTTACCCCTAGCACCCACACACCTAAGATACGAGATGTGCTCCTCCCTCTTTTCAGCGCTTGGAAGACTCCTATATGTGGTGAGCTCACACACAAGCATGCCAGCTATAACACACAGTTAAAAATAACCCTTACCACCACGAACTCACCCGATTAGAACTATTATGTGGACAGGGCACCCATCCACTTCAAATAGACGACTTGAAAGTACATTTGAGCTTTCGACACAAAACTCTGAACCCAGAGGCTGGATAATGGTTCACCACCAGTACTGCACCCATATGTATACTTTGGAACCAAGTGTTAGGAGCCCTCTCGAGCAGGCTTATGCTTGGTTAACCTAGACTTACCTCTTGGTGGGGGCGATTAGCGCACGCCTGTTTACTGGTTGTGGTTGATACGCTTTGGGTAACTGTGGCTGGGTGTGGCTAATCACGAGGAACTCGGGGTTGGGTCCTAGGGCGAGTTGCCTTCTCCACACACTGGCAGCTAAACCACTGATCACGGAATCAATGTCTCCATAGAAGTCATCATAGCTTGTAGCTCTAGGTTTTGAGAGCCAGCATGCGTTTGAGGCATTTATAAGCGTTGGGTCACCCTTCACATGAGCCAGTATTGTGCCTTTACCGTTAACCGACATTTGAGCCACATTGTCGTGGACCCCTCTCATGATGGGGTCACCGATGAGTGAGTTTATCTCCTCTAAGACGCCCAGACCAGCCACTAGATACCAGTCCTCATAG
>NEXG01000030.1 GCA_003019535.1 Candidatus Marsarchaeota G2 archaeon ECH_B_1 | reverse complement strand
GGAGAGGAACCGTGCGGGAAAACACCAGCTCGAAATCACGCGTGTCATTCAATCACTGTGTGGCCCGGTGGGCCTCGAAGAGCTCAAAAAGCAGGGGATGTTCACGCGCTCGCGTATCTGGAACCGGAGGATTTCGAGGAGTGACTGGCGGGGTACCGCAAAAATCCTAGAAGGGAGGCTGTGGGAAGTCAAAGTAGTGGAGCTCGACCCTTATGGTTCATCCTCCTACTGCTCCAGGTGTGGGTGGGAGAACAGAGACCTGAATGGGGCAGATGTCTTCGTGTGTGGTGGGTGCGGGCTCCGAATCAATAGGCAACTCAATGCGGCCATAAACCTCTACATGCGCCTCACGTTCGGGTACACAACAAATTGGGAGGACGGAAAGAAGCGTGTTGAACTGAGGATGGAGGGCGCTTCCCAGAAGGAGTGGTGGGACCGCGTGGTGCTTCCAAGCCTTGTGGGTGGGTGCGTCCTGACAGGGGCGGAGCGGAGTGACCCCGATGAACTCGTGAGGGGTCTACATGATGCTGTGAAGCCCAAGCTCCACTACGCGTACGACAGGTATGCTGATGCGTACCTACGTATACCTACGTAGAGTGAAACCCTTGATGCACATACTCACATGAGGAGAGCCATGCTTTAATGGCTTTGTTCGAGTACTACTGTTGGTCATTTATTATTCGTGTCTCCCCCAATCTGCCATCTACGAATCTCCTGCTTTTCTTTATCTTAAAGTACACCTCATCTCCCTCATCGAAGGAGCCGTCCATTAGCAGTGTGATCTTAGAGCCGTTGAACTCGCAGAACAGGTAAGCACTTTCACCTATAGCCTCCACTGCTTCAACAAAAGCCTTTTCACCACCCCCCTCTTCAACCCACTCCGGTCTAAAGCCGATTTCAACGTTTGGTCTTTCTGGGTCGGGTATAAAATTCATTGGGAAGTCACCCACGAACTGTGGCACCCACTTCGTGGCTGGGTACTCGTAGATTACACGGGGCTCAGCGACCTGCTCGAAGCGCCCCCCATGAAGTACGGCTATCCTGGTGGCGAGACTCATCGCCTCCTTTTGGTCGTGCGTCACGTATATGAATGTGGTGCTAAGGGTTTTCTGTATCCGTTTGAGTTCGCCTCTAGCAACAAGCCTGGTCCTCGCGTCCAGATTGCTCAATGGCTCGTCGAGTAGAAAGAAGCTTGGATCCCTGACTATGGCTCTCGCCAGAGCCACCCTTTGTTGCTGTCCACCGCTTATCTTGGTCACATTCTTATCTAGGATATCCTTGATTCCTAAGAGGGATGCTGCCTTGCTGACGCGTTCATTAATCTCCTCACGTTTGTACCCCCTCATTTTTAGAGGGAATGAGATGTTCCCATACACATTCATATTTGGGTATAGTGGTTAGTTCTGGAACACCATGGCGATATTCCTCTTCTCTGGTGGCAGATCGGTTATGTCTTTTCCGTCGACAACAATTCTACCTCGGTCAGGCTTCTCTATTCCAGCTATGGTCTTGAGTAGGGTGGACTTACCCTCACCGCTTGGTCCGAGCACGACGAAGAATTCCCCGCTCTCTATTTCTTGGGTTATACCGTTTAGCACAAGCTTGTTTCCGTAACCCTTTGTTAAATCAATCAATTTAATCATCTCACCACACCCCCAGAAAGATATTCACCCTTAAGGTACCTTTGTAGCGCCACGGTCAGGGTTATCACGGGTATCGTGAATATTAGGGAAAACGCAACGCCTGTTAAAAGGTTTCCCCTGGTGATGCTATAGTATATCTCCACTGGCAGGGTGGGCTTTATGGGTGAGAGTATAACAGCGTATGTGAATTCATCCCAAGAGAACATCCACGATATGAGGAATGCTGCGATTATACCTGGGAGTGCCACGGGTACAAGTATCCTGGTTATTATACTCCTGAATCTGCCTCCATCCAGCCTTGCTTGATACTCAACTTCCCTAGGTATAGACGAAAAGGTTCCCTGCATTATGAATATCGCGAGCGGCAGGGTGACGAGGGTCTGGACGAGCGCCAACCCAAGCACACTGTTAAAGAGGTGTAGTCTTATAAACTCCGTGCTTATGGGTACTGCGACAACTATCCCCGGCATCATATTAGTGATGAGGATTAGTACAAGTAGTGGGTACGCCAGTGAGGATGATAGTCTCCCAAGCCCATAGCCAGCGGGTATACCGAGCGCCACTGAGAATATGCCGACTAGGGTGGCAACGCTTGCGCTCCTCAGGAATGGTCCCACAAAGTTGTACTGTGTGAATGCGAGTATAAAGTTGTTCAGGGTTGGTTGTTTGAATATGGGTGGTGGGTAGAGTGCCTCAATGGTGAATTTGGCGGGGTTAAAGGCTATAAGTAGTAAAACGTAGAGTGGAAAGAGAAAGTACACCGTCATCACTGCTACCCCAACCCATAGGAGGGTGTTTTTCTTCATCTTCTACCACCCATGGCTATGTTTAGGGCTATAAACACTGTCATAAGCGCCAATAGTATTGTGGCTGCCGCGAGTGATATATACACGGTTGGCGACGTGGAGTAAAGGTCATACACGAACGTTGTAAGCAGAGGGGGGTGTTCGCCTATGAGTATGAGGGGCAACGCGAATATATTGAATTCTTGAACACCCCTAATTATGAGTGCTATCGCTATGAATTTCCTCATGTTTGGGAGAGTTACGTGCACAAACCTGTTGAATACGCCCGCCCCGTCGAGCGCTGCCGCGTGGTAGAGGTCTCTTGGTATAGAGCTCAGACCCGCGAGTAGTATGAGTGTGAAGATCGGCGTGTTCTTCCAGCTATCCGCTACCATGACTACAAGCAGTGAGAGTGGTGTGCTTGAGTACCAGTTGATCCCTCCCAACCCTAAGGCGTGCAACAACGTGTTGGCATACCCCCCACGCGGTTCGAATATAAAGCTGTAGGCAATCGCGGCCACCACGGTTGCGATCCCCATAGGTATTATCGTCACCGTTGAAAAGAGCTTCTTACCCCTGAATTCCCATACGAGGATGGATGCAACAACCAAACCGAGGAATAGTTGGATTATGAGCGCTCCGAAACTCACTATAAGCGTGTTAAGGATCGCCGCCCCGAGGTTGTAGTAAAGCAGTTCGTTGTAGTTGTTGAGTGTGAATCCCCCGTGAGGAGAAAGAAAACTTCTATAGACACCCGAAAACGACGGGTAGAATGCGAAGTAGCCCACGTATACAATTGCTGGTAAAACGAAAAAAAGGTAAGGGATGTCGCGTCTATCCGTAGATTTCACCCGTAGAGGGGAGTGTAGTAGCCCTCCTCATACTGCTGGGCAACAGTTGAGTTATAGTTAGAGAGAAGATAGTTGTACATCTGCTGGTTGGCTTGGCTAAGTATAGCGGGTATCTGTGAATACTGCGCGTGGTTCACGATGATCTGTGTGAAGACTTGGTCCGCGATCGTGCCCCACTCTGTGATCCATGGCACAGGCTCCCTGAAGAACGCTGTCTGAAACGCGTCTTCTTCAGCTGTGTATAGTGCGGATAGATTGGCTGGGAGATTAGCGTAGGCGTTGGCGTTAACAGCTGGCTCACCCAGCACAGTTATTAACTGGTGTTGTGCCTCTGTTGATAGAAGGAAGTTTGCGAGGTGTAGTAGCGCTGGCATATCGGTTGCGCCACGTGGGATGGCTAATACATCTCCTCCAACGAGGTGGCCACTGTTCTTTGGTCCCGCTGGGCCGGGGTAGAAGCCGATGCGTGAGACGTTCACACCCTCGCTGGCCATCGTGGAGTAAATGTAGGGCCACTGATAATCTAATATATAGTATTTTCCTCTGATCAGACCCTTGTAGTTACCCCAGTAACCATGTATGTAGTTTGGTGCAAAGTAATCTGAGAGGTTGTACAGGTACTGCATAGCCAACACGTCGCCCGTATCGTTGAAGAGGAAGGGGTTTCCGCCAGCTTGAACCATCCACTGGTAAAGCTCGGTGTACGTGCTCGCGCCTCCGTGTCCTTGGAACATCACGGGTTTAACACCAGTCTTCTGATAGATCATCTGAGAGTCTTGGAGAAGTTGGGCCCAATTCGACGGTGGAGATATGCCGAGCTCGTTGAACACGGTCTTATTATACCACACTAATGGTATGTTCCCCCTGAATGGTACAAAGTATATACCGCCGAACGCCTTCTGCTCATAGTTTACAAGGCTCTGCATAGATGTGATTAGTGTGCTTGGTAGTATGCTCGTGGAGTAGGGTGTAAGATTGGTCAGGTAGTTACCGAAAAGGAGTTCGCCTATGACGAGGTTATCGAGTATTATTAGGCTGGGGCCAACATCATTACCCTGTATTAGGGCCTCGATTGTCTGAACCATGTTTGAAGCAGACTCGACCACCAAATTCACGGTTATGTTTGGGTACTCCTGTTCGAACTCGGGTATCAGGGTTGTCTTAAAGAAGCTTATCTCACTTGGTGCTAGAGTGTCATCGTAGAGGTTCACGGTGACCGCGCTCACCCTATAGGTGTAGGCTTGGGCCTAGTGGCTAGATAGATTCCCACGCCAGCCACCGTACCTATCACTATTATTGCTACAGCTATAACTACGGCGGTTGTCTTAGCCATTCCACTTGAACCATCCCAATGTGTACGTGTCTTTCTGTTATTAAATGTAGTGGGTATAAAAATCCTGTCTGATTATATTTGATGACATATAAATTTTATTACCTATTCAATAATAAAATTAATAAACTATTAATAAACCCAGATATATTTACAGATTACAGTATATTATGAAAGCTATTTCGATGCGCACAGAAATTTCGTGTTTAAATGGCGGCATTCGGTTTAATAACATTAGTATTAGCTAAAACTTTAAATAGGATGCCATCGAAATAGGTTTATACTTAATATGAAGATTTCTGAATATTTACTAGAATCCAATCAAACACGACACCTATCTTATATAAGGTTACAAAGCACGAAGGTGTACAAACTGCTTTCAACGTGTATAGGCGTCAAGCTTAAACAGTTTATTAGGTTCCCCCGTGTTTTTGGTTTAACCCCTTTGAGGTTTACACCCGTAACACACGCCACTCATGGCTCACTACAGCGGGGTTCTACGCCTAGTCTTTGGTGATGGATGTGCGTTTTGCTTATACCGGTATTAGGGTGACGCAGCTTGAGAGGGCGCTCGACTTCTACGCTGGCCTTGGCTTAAAGGTGGCGGAGAGAGGTGTTATGAGTCATGGCGGCGTGTTCGTGTTACTTGAAGACCCACGCACGGGTCAAAGGCTCGAGTTGAACTGGTATCCCCCCACGTCGCCCTTCAACACACCGTACACTGTGGGTGAGGCACTGGATCATTTGGGCTACGGTGTTGAGGATGCGCGGCGCAGCTTTCATGAGTTGGTATCACGGGGAGCTGAGCCAGCGCTCGAGCCGTGGTCCGAAAGAGATGGTGTCTCACTCGCCTATATTAAGGACCCCGACGGCATATGGATTGAGTTGTTCAGCAGTGTGAAGACCACCCAGCTTGGTTTGGAATATGTTGGTATTAGGGTTACCGACTTGGGCAGGGCTCTGCGTCTCTACCGGGATACGATGGGTCTGCTCGAATCCGGTCGGGGAACCATGAGTCATGGGGGTGTCTGGGTGGACCTCCTAGACCCTTGGACGATGCAGAAGCTCGAGTTGAACTGGTATCCCCGTGGCTCCCGGTTTGACTGGGCGTATGAACCAGGCGAAGCCTTAGACCACCTCGGCCTCACCACGGAGAGGTTCGATGAGGACCTAGAGAGGCTGCGGGAGGCGGGATGCGAACTGAAGCTTAAACCGTGGCTTGAAGGCGACACCATGATAGCCTTCTTGGAGGGTACTGATGGTGTGTGGTTGGAGCTCGAATCCAAACAGTAACGATAAAAATACATTCACGGCTAACGCTTAACGTCAACTGACCTCTACCAAAGCATTTTAGAGGCCACTTACACCCTAGCTGAATTACAGTCTTCGAGCTCTACAGCGAGCCCACTAGGCGTGAAAGCTCAACCCACTCACGCTCAGACTCCCTGATTATGAGGTGTGTGAGTAGTAGCTCGTCTATCCCCTTAGAGAGTGTTTCTAGGATTAGTTCCCTGACCTTCTCGGCTCCACCCCATAGCACAAGGGTTTGGGCTAACTCGTCGACGGCCTCACGCTTCTCGGTTATCGGGTAGCCGGCATCGCTGAACATTCGCTGATAGAAGGGTGACCTAGCATAGTACTCCACACTCTTTTTGGCGGCGGCGTGCACCTCACCCTGCTCGGCGCTGAGCGATACGAGTAAGTGGGCTATCAGCGGTGGCCTCACCCTACGATTAGCGCTGGCACCAGCCTCCATGGAGGAGAGCGCTCTGCGGACGAGGTACTCCGGTGGGCACATCCAGGAGACTGCGCCATCCGCGATTTCCCCGGCTAGCTTGAATGCTTGGCTTCTTAGGGCCGCTATTATCACTGGGACTCTGGCGGGGCGTCGGAGGGTTGCGTCAACCTTAAGATACTCACCTGTATGAGCCACGCGCCCATCCCATAAAAGCCCCCTGACCACGGATACATATTCCCTCAGATAGGCCATGGGTCTGCCTAGTCTAAGGCCAAGCTGCGCTTCAACTATGTGTGGGTGGCTCACCCCAAGCCCAAGCCTTAATCTACCCGGAGTCAAATCGTCAAGTGTGAGAGCCTGCTGGGCCACTACCAATGGATGCCTAGTGTACACTTGCACTATTGATGTGCCAAACCTAATGTTCGACGTGCGTGTAGCCGCCGCGGCAAGAAAAGTGGGTGTGTCGCAGCCCTGTATTGATGCCGCTGTCAACCATACTTGACGCACCCCCCATGCTTCGGCCGCAACCAGTTTTGCTAACCCCTCAAACACATTCGACGCCTGAAAGTTCAGGCCAACACGCTCCCTGAGGGGTAGCCTCGACACAATGTCTGAACGCACGGGGAAATATGGGAAATTACACTCATCCATAAAAACATAGCACCACTAAATCTATTTAACCATAGGCCGTCTAATCCCTCGTTATCTTCATCGGGGGCCCTAGTCCAGTAGGTGGGTCCCTGTACGTATTCTGAGTGGATTCTTCTAAGCGATTGGCGTGTTGAAGAGTGTGGGTGATGAGGTAAGAGCTAAGCAGTGGGTATGCTGTGAGGATTGTTTTGTGCTCTTGTTTGTGTGGTTCACTCTGCTTAATTATGGGTGTGTAGAGTTGTGAGTGATGGCTTTGTCTGACATGCTAAGCCTCTCTGAGGGTGAAGGCAAAAGGGGTTTCAGGCTAAAGATAATACTCCTCGGGGGCGCAGGTGTTTTCCTAGATGGGTACGACCTGTTCATTGTGAGTATCGCGCTCATCCTCCTTAAACCGTATTTCAGACTTGGCAGCTTCGAGTTGTCCATGGTTGGCTCCGCGGCCCTTATCGGCGCCACTCTGGGTGCGCGGTGGTGTTTGGGAATATTGCTGACAAGCTGGGTAGGAAGACACTCTTCATTTTGGACCTAGTGTTCTTCGTGGTGTTCGCCGCCGCCTCCGCCTTCGCGCAGAACTTTCTTGAACTCCTCATATTCCGGTTCCTGCTGGGTATCGGTATAGGTGCAGACTACCCTGTGAGCTCTTCGTATGTAGCTGAGTTTTCTGATGTGCGTAACAGGGGGAGAGTAATATCCTCAACATTCGCCTTCCAAGGTGTGGGCGTCCTCGCGGCGATAGGGGTAGGCTTGGCGCTTCTACCATTGGGTCCGCAGGCGTGGAGGTGGATGCTGCTTTCTGGTATTGTCCCAGCCGTTATCGTGCTCGCCTTTAGAAACAAGCTTCCGGAAACCCTTAGGTGGTATGTTCCGAAGGGTAAAATCGATGAAGCGCGAAAGGTTTTTGAGGAGATGACGGGTAAGAGTGTGCGCAGACCTGAAGAGGTTGAGAAATACGCTGAGAGCGTATCATTCAGGGAACTCTTCTCATCACCCTATAAGACGCGGCTTATCTTCGCCTCAGTGAGCTGGTTCCTCGTAGATATCGCCGTCTACGGTATGGGTATTTTTATACCCACATTCATACACGAGCTCTTCGGCGCCAACTCGCCGCCCACCTCCAACGAGCTCGTATACGCCATACTCTACACATTCGCGGGCGTTGGATACTGGCTGGCTGTGCTCACAATAGATATTCTAGGTAGAAAGGTGCTACAGGCCGTGGGTTTCCTAGTTATGGGTGGTGCACTCTTCGCCGCCGCAGCCGCTGGCTCAAACATCAGCTTACCCCTACTCGCGGCGCTACTTGCGGTTTTCTTCGTCGCGGAGAATGCGGGGCCAAACACTACTACTTGGGTGTACCCAGTTGAGTTGTTCCCTACGAGGATAAGGGGTAGCGGCCACGGTTTCGCGGCCACCATGGGTAAGCTTGGCGCAATATGCGGCGTATTCGTCCTACTACTGCGTGAGAGATACAATCAGGTGTTAATGCTGGGATTCGTGGGGTTCGCCTCGGTCTTAGGCGCGGTGATCACCCTAGCATATGGGATAGAGACCAAAAAGCAGAGCCTAGAGGATGTCTCGGAAGTTTTCAAGTCGTTCTACGACTATTTTACAAAGATGTCTGAAAACCTAGTCAGGGGTGCAAGGCAGCTTGACGCGTTAATACACGACCTGAGTGATTCGGACTCTAAGTATATTCAGATTAAACAGACGGAGCATGCGGGTGACGAATTAGTCCACGAAGTATTCACGAAACTCAACAAGAGTTTCGTGGCTCCAATTGAGCAGAACGAGATCTCGGCGCTAACAAAGTCTCTGGATGATGTCCTAGACATCATCCACGCGGTGGCCGTTAGGCTGAAGCTATACAAGGTGGGTAGCCCAGATAAAACTATGTTGGAGTTCAGCGGCATCATAACCACCTCTGTCGAACTAATCGACAAAGCCATAAAGCAGCTACCCAACCTACGCTGGGAGAATAACATCATGGATATATGCATCAAGATAAACGAATTGGAGAACCAGGCTGACGCCGTACTGAACGAGGGGGTATCAAACCTCTTTAACGGGCATGATGCGATTGAAATCATAAAACTCAAAGAGGTATACGAGTATCTAGAACTAGTAACTGATAAATGCGAGGACGTAGCAGACGTGCTACGCGACTTAGTGGTCAAATACTCTTAGTGAGGGATGAATCTTAGGGGAACAATAGGGTTTTGGGAAACCCTACCCCCCGAGCTAGGGTTGATGAACGGTGACCTTGAGGTTACCCAGTCAGGGTACCTGTAGCTCTAATGTTTGAGGAGGAGTCACCTTGTGTAGAGAGTTTGGGTCGCCGTAGCCATTGAGGAAGTGGGTCGGGTCTGGCGGTTGAATCGAGGAGGTCTGCCTTTAATAGGGTATGGCTCCCTTGGTTGGGTTATGGGAAAACTGATATAATCCGTTCCCCAAACATTGGGGTATGGGTACGGGTTCTAGGAGCGTTTATGTATGCAAGGTTGGGGGGAGCATTATCGAGGGGGTTCACCCGTCGATCGTGGAAAACATTAAGGCTATTGTGGGTCGTGGTGAAGGGGTTGTGCTCGTCCATGGTGGTGGTGACTACGTTACTGAGGTGGCTGAGAGGCTTGGTAAAAAACAGGTGTTTGTGACCTCACCTGAGGGTATCAGGAGCAGGTATACTGATAGGGAGACGGCTGAAATCTACACGATGGTTATGAGTGGCCTGCTCGCGAAGAGGATAGTATTGCTACTTGAGCGTAGCGGTCTGGGGTGCGTGTCGCTTAGCGGTGTGGACTACGGGTTGATTAGGGCTGAACGCAAAAAACGTCTTACAGTGATAGATGAAAGAGGAAGAAAGGTGGTGGTTGAGGGTGGATACACGGGGCGGATAACCAGTGTTAACACCCATATTCTTGGCCTATTCATAGAGCAGGGTATTGTGCCCGTTGTCTCCCCCGTGGCGCTTGGTGAGGAGTACGAGCTCCTCAACGTTGACGGTGACAGGGCGTGCGCGGGTATAGCGGGAGCGCTTGAAGCTAGGTGTGCGGTGTTTCTAACAGACGTTGAGGGAGTGTACTCTAACGGTGAGCTCGTGCGCACACTCAGTGTTGAGGGGGCTAGAGCCCTCCTCCCAAAGGTTGGTAATGGGATGGATGTCAAACTACTTGCAGCAGTTGAAGCTGTGGAGAAGGGTGCACACATGTCGGTTATCTCCTCTGGTCTAAAGGAGAACCCCATCGACGCCGCGCTGAGGGGGGAGGGCACAGTGATTCGCAGTGGGGTTTAAATCCCCTTAGCTAGGTGAACTCCTAATGTCCACGGAGTTAGACGACCGAGCGCGCTTCGCATTCGAACTCATATCCACATATTCACCCTCCGGGGAAGAGGAGGGTGTGTCCCGCTTATTGGTTGAGAGGCTCAGCTCCAAGGGTTTGAAGGTGGGCGTTGACTCTGTGGGGAACGTGATATCCGAGGTGGGTGATGGGGATTACACCGTGTTGCTATGCGGCCACATGGACACCGTGGCTGGCTGGGTGGAGCCGAGACTGGAGGGAGGTGTGGTCTACGGTAGGGGTGCCGTGGACGCGAAGGGCGCCCTGCTATCGCTCGCCTACGCCTTCGAGGACTATGCTCACTCACTTGAACGTGAGAAGGGTTTTGAGAATAGGTTGAGGGTTGTGTTCGCGGGTGTGGTGCAGGAGGAGGGTGACAGTCGTGGTATCAAAAGGCTGATTAGGGATGGGTTAAAGGCCCATGCAGCGGTCTTCGGTGAGCCTTCGGGTGTGAATAGGCTCGCCGTGGGCTATAGGGGGCATGTTCCCTTCAAGGCCTCTTTCGAAACACCCGAGGCTCATGCGAGTGCGCCCTGGCTCACAGCAAACTCGGCTGAGGTCGCCTACGAGTTCTACCAGAAGTTAAAGAGCGCTTGGAGATGCGAATCCGAACGAATGGTTGAATGTGTCAGCGTAGCCCTCACGGGTATCAACACATTCACACAGCACAACGTTATCCCCGGGAGAACCGTGCTAAACCTGGATATAAGGGTCCCAGTTGGGGTGACCACCACTGATGTTCTCAACACGGTTAAGCGTATACTCTCCGAATACACCACTGATAATAATGGTGATGTAAGGGTTAACTATGAGTTCGGAGAGGTAACCGAGCCCTATAAGGTTGATTTAACCTCCAAAATTGTGAGGTCATTCACACGCACAATGATCAAGGAGGGTGTTGGGAGACCCGAGTTCCTCGTCAAATCTGGTACGGGTGACATGAATACCTATTCGCAGGCATTCAACACGGAGTGTGTGTCCTACGGACCCGGTGACCCGCGGCTTTCGCACACGTTGCGTGAAAAAGTTGAACTAAGAGATATGCTCCACTGCTCTAAGATAGTGCACGACGCACTACTCGAGTACGCTACATTATTAGGTTAATTCAACAGAAACACTCGTACGCAGGGAAGTTTGATGCTTCCTTAATAACACCAACCATATCTGGATCCGGTGTACTGTGCACGTCCCAACTGAGGTGGGAATTCGCTTTTTAAAGTTGGTTGGAAAAGGGATTTTTGATTCATGGTGGAGTGTAGGCTTCTTACTGCTTTGCTAATACTTAGAGGTTGCTATTTGGCCACTGGAGGTGATGCGCATATGCGGAACACCATGCCCAAACAGTGGACGCCGCCGACGAAGTGTATCACTTGGCCAATGCGCTTCGCCCAACCCTCAGAGCACAAAGAGTAACCAGAATGGCCGTGTTAAATACCACGATGTAGAGGAGGCTGCCCAATACGTAGGACGTGGAGGTGTGAAAGTCTAGCACGAAGAAGAGCGCCCAGAGCACCACAAGCATGAGGGCGGTGGCCCCATACAGCAGTCCTCCCCTCTTGATGCGCACCTTGGGCTCCGATTCGTTTACAAAGAAGATGAGTATAGTGTCAACCCCATAATCATCGTGAGCGTGGACATGTTGGTTAACGGGTTCCAGTAGCCCCTGAGCACATTGGTGATACTCACCATATGACTAGTGTGATTCCAATGACTGTGAGGATGACGGCGGCCAGAAACAAGAAGCCCGCAACCTTATCGATGTCCAATTCCACTATACCTGCGAGGCCAAGAACCGAAGATATAAGGGCTTCTGTGGATGGGAGGTGTGCTGATAAGACTTAAGTGGTGGGCGCCACGGTTTGGATTCGGTGAGTGGGGGGCTCACAACACACTCGTGTTCTCCACGAATTTAAACTTGTGAGAAAAAGTTCGAGCTCATGGTTATGGGCGTACCACGCGTAGACTTTTTGAAGTTGTGCCCTGGTACACTAGTAGGTATTGCCGTCATCCTTGCTTGTTGTTAGGGCTTAATCTAGGTTTTCCTCGAGTTTGGATTTTTCATGTGTTATTAGTTCGTTTAAGGCCTCGAACGCTCTTCCCGCGTCCTGCATTTTGACAACTATGACTGTGTCTGTGTAGCAACTTACAGTGTTGTCAATGTTGATCCCCCTTCTTGAAAGCTGGCTGTAGAATGGTAGAAGCGCTCCAGGTGTGTATACGAATTCCTCTGGGCTATGGATTATTATGGCGGCATAATCGGATCCCTCTTCGAGCACGCTGTGGCTTGGGAGCTCCTTCTTTACCCTTCGTAGGATTTTCTGGTCGAAAACGAGTGTTATTGCCGAATATGTCTCCGATAGTTGAATAAAGTCCTCGTAATGTGTTGATATAATAGTGCTTACCGCTTTGAGGTTACTCTTTGTGCGCTCAACAGAGAGCTTGGCAACGTTTGTCCTCACTGTTATGACGCTTTGAGCTATTAGCCTATTCACTGTGCCCCCATTTCGGGAGTATGGTATTCGTAAGCGTTTGAGTGATGTGACCACGCTGGAAAGCTTTGTCTTTTGACCCACTTTGGCCTCTACCCTAGGTTTGATGAGTCGAGCTAGTGCGCTGAGGTTAGCGTAGTTCCTGCTTAGCGCATCTTGAAGGTAAAGGTCGAGCTCGACTTCTTCTTTCACCGTGCTCATAATGCTCTCGGTTCTAGTCTTGCCCAATTTGGGTCACATTCACCATTATTTGGTCAGTTAAGGCCAAAAATTATATAAGCTTTTGCTCTAATATGTAAGACAAATGTCAAAGACGGTTGTACTAGCCTACTCAGGCGGACTCGACACCTCGGTGTCGATTAGGTGGCTTAACGAGAAGTTTGGTTACGATGTGGTGACCCTTACCCTCGACCTAGGTCAGAAGGACGACTTCGCAAGCATTGAGAAGAGGGCTTACCAAGCGGGTGCGGTTAAGCACTATACGGTTGATGTGAAACACGAATTCGTCGAGCATTATGTTCACCCCTCGATTAAAGCCAACGCCCTCTATCAGGGTAAGTATCCGCTTAGCACCGCGCTTGGGAGGCCTCTCATAGCTAAGAAACTGGTTGAGGTAGCTGAGTATGAGGGTGCGGAGGCGGTGGCGCATGGGTGCACAGGTAAGGGTAACGACCAGGTGAGGTTCGATGTGACTGTGCGCGCCCTTAACCCCGACCTACGCGTGATAGCTCCCGTGAGGGAGTTCAATATGACAAGGGATGAAGAGCTCGAGTACGCTGCCAGCATGGGCATACCCATTGAACATAAGAGCTCGGTGTACAGCATCGACCAGAATCTGTGGGGGCGCTCAATTGAAGGTGGACCAATCGAAGACCCATATGTTGAGCCACCCCAGGAGGCGTTTGAGTGGGTTAGACCCGTGGAGGAAACACCCGACAAGCCTGTGTACGTTGAGGTAGACTTTGAAGGGGGTGTACCAATCGCTGTGGACGGTGAGCGCATGGACAGTGTCAAGCTCATAGAACACCTCAACATGGTGGGCGGGCTCAACGGCGTGGGGATCGTGGACCACTTGGAGGACAGGCTGGTGGGTATAAAGTCGAGGGAGGTGTACGAGGTCCCAGCGGCGCTGTTACTCATCGAGGCTCACAGGGCGCTTGAGAAGAGTGTGCTCACTAGGTGGGAGCTCGACTTCAAAACAGATGTAGAGAAGGAGTGGGCGTGGCTCGTTTACTCAGGCCTCTGGGTGGAGCCTCTACGCATGGACCTTGAAGGGTTCATTAACGCGACACAGACAAGGGTGAGTGGACGTGCAAGGCTCAAACTCTTCAAGGGATCATTCAGGGTGGTGGGTGTGAGCTCCGAGAACTCGCTGTACAGACCCGCGCTAGCAACCTATTCTTCGGCCTCAAGCTTTGACCAGAAGGCCTCGGTGGGCTTCGTTGAGCTCTGGGGCCTCCAGTCGAGGGTTGCCAACGAGGTGTTGGGTGGTAATGGTAAAAGTGGACGTTCGGGGAAAAAGGCTGAACAGGTTCTCGGATGAGTCGACGAGGTTCACGTCCTCAATCACCTTCGATGGCCCTATCAGCAGACACGTGTTGATGATAAACATGGCGCACACACTGATGCTCTTAAAGAGCGGCCGGCTGCAGGCTGACAAAGCAAGCGGAATTCTCGCAGCACTATTGGAGCTCAAAGGTGAGCCCCCAGTGGGGCGTGCGGTGGAGGACATACATGAAGCCGTGGAGCAATACGTAGTGGATAGGTGTGGGGTGGGGGTTGCGGGCTATATGAATTGGGGCAAGAGCAGAAACGACCAGGTTGCCACCGCGCTCAGAATGGCCGTCAGAGAAAAACTCATCGAACTATCCGCCTCACTCGTAAAGCTCCAGTCAGAGTTACTCAAACACGCCGCAGTAAACGTTGCCACCGTGTTTCCCGGGTACACTCACCTACAAAGAGCCCAGCTCGTCACATTGGGCCACCACCTCCTCGCATACTTTGACTCCCTCAGTAGGAGTCAGCAGAGGATTCAGGAGGCGTATCGGAGAGTGAATCTCTGCCCTATGGGCTCAGCCGCTCTCGCTGGCTCCTATGTAAACATAGATAGGGAGAAGATCGCTGAGCTTCTAGGCTTCAGCGGTATAATCAGGAATAGTATGGACGCTGTCTCGTCACGCGACTTCGCGGTGGAGGCAATCTCCACATGTCTACTCGTTATGCTGGAGTTGAGTCGGATGGCTGAAGAGGTGGTGTTGTGGAGTAGCCGTGAGTTCGATTTCTTAGAGGTGGGAGACGAGTACGCGTCCACGAGCAGTCTTATGCCCCATAAAAAGAACCCCGTTGTGGCTGAGACCGTTAGGGCTAAGGCGTCCACCGTCATGGGTTGCCTAGTGGCGGCTGCCTCCGTGGTTAAGGGGTTGCCGTACACCTATAACTTGGATTTCCAGGAGGTGACGCGCGCACTTTGGTCTGCGTTCGAGGACACGATCTCCTCTGTGAATATGCTGGCTAGGATGCTGGGCTCAATACGCTTCAAATCCGAGGTGATAGGTAGAGCAGTTGAGGATGAGTATTTCGGCGCCACCGCGCTAGCCCACAGGCTAACAGAGGAGGGTGTTGCCTCGTTCAGGGAGGCTCACCTAATAGTTGGAGGCCTTGTTAGGCTGGCTTCCGAGCAGGGTTTGACGCTGAGTGAGAGTGTGCGCGTCAACTTTGAGAGGGTGGCTGAAGAGACCTTGGGTAGAAAAGTGGAGGTGGATGTTGATGGGCTCGCGTCGTCTGTTCATCCCTCAAGGCTGCTTGAAATGATTGTAACGGATGGCGGCTCGAATCCGGAGAAGGTCAAGTATGAGGTGGATAAAAGAGGCGTTTTTTTGAATGGTCTCGAAAACTGGGTCTCTGAGAGCTCAGCCTCGCTTGCGGGGGCTGAGGCCCGACTAATGGAGGAAGTAAGAAGTGTGTTGGTCGGATTGGATAGGAGGTGAAAAGGTTGGAGGCAGTTTGCTCGGAGTGTGAGGCCAAAATAATCGTCCCGGATGACGCCATAGTGGGCGAAATAGTTGAGTGCGCCGAGTGCGGCACCGAGTACGAGGTGGCGGCTATAACTGAGGTGGGCGTCACACTCAAGAAGGCGGAAGCAGTGAAGGAAGACTGGGGAGAATAGGGGTACAGGTGAACACAGATCAAACTCAGCATCGTCTACGACAGGCTGCGCTGGGAGGAGAAGAGCCTCCTAGAAGAAGCTCGAAAGATGGGTGTCCAAGTAGAGCTAGTAGATGCGAAGAGCTTGGTGTTCGACTCACGTGAGCACGGCTTCAATACGGAGCTAGGAGACATGGTGTACATTAGGTGTATAAGCCATTTCCGCGCTCAGATGCTCTCAGCCACCCTGGAAAGTATCGGTGTTCCCTGCGTCAATTCACACAGCGTGCTCGAGAGGTGCTCCAATAAAATGCTTACGACACTGGCGCTTGAGCGTGGGGGTATACCCACGCCTAGGACGCTTATGGCTCTCTCAGCGGAGGGTGTCCCCCAGGCCGCCTTAAGCCTCGGCTACCCAGTCGTGCTCAAACCCCTCGTGGGGAGCTGGGGTAGGCTTGTGAGCCTCGCGAAGGATCGGGAGACGCTTAACGCCCTGGTGGAGCATAGGGAGGAGCTTAGCAACCCCCTAGACCACATCTACTACCTCCAGGAGTACGTCAGGAGGCCGCCACGGGACATACGCGCGGTCGTGGTTGGAGACGAGGTTGCGGCGGCGGTTTACAGGGTATCAGCTGACGGTGAGTGGCGGACGAACGTTGCGAGGGGTGCTAGCACGGAGGCGTTCGAGCCGGCGGGTGAGCTTATAGAGCTGCTTGTGAAGGCGGCTGATGCTGTTGGCGGCGGGGTTCTCGGCGTGGATGCAATGGAGTCCTCTGAGGGCTACTTGGTGCACGAGGTAAACGGCACGGTTGAATTCAGAGGCGCTCAGTCAGCTGTTCAAACCAGCATCCCGCGGAAGATAGTGGAATACCTGGTGCGTGAGGTGAAGAAGTGATGGTTAAAGTGGGGGTACTGGGCGGCTCAGGCTACGTTGGAGGCGAGCTCATAAGACTCCTACTCTCACACCCCGAAGCCGACTTAGTGTTCGCATCATCGTCCAGGTTTAAGGATGAGTATGTTTTCCGCGCTCACCCCAACCTACGGGGCCTCACCCAACTCAAGTTCACTGGTGAGTCAAGCATCGCCTCCTCCACACCGGACGTTGACCTAGTATTCTCAGCGCTACCACACGGTGAGTCAGTCAAACATCTACCCAGCCTAGTACAGACAGGCGTGAAAATAGTTGACCTAAGCGCCGACTTCAGGCTCAAAGACCCAGCAGCCTACCCTAAATGGTATGGGTACACACACCCTCACCCCGAGCTACTAGAGAGATTCGTGCTCTCCATACCGGAACTTAACCGCGAAGAGGTGGGAGGTGTAAGTCTCGCATCGTCCCCTGGTTGCATGGCGATAGCCACAATACTCGGGGTAGCACCCCTACTACTATCTAAGAGTTTGAAGATTGACGCGGGGCGTATAGTGGTCGACCTCAAGGTGGGCTCTTCTGGTTCGGGTGGCAGACCTTCGCTTGCGACCCACTTCTCCGAGCGATTCGGTGTTGTTAGGGCATACAAACCCGTCGGTCACAGGCACACAGCGGAGATCGAGCAAGAACTTGCGAAATTCACTAATGATGGTGTTAAGGCCTACCTCTCAGCACACTCGGTAAACATGGTGAGGGGGATACTAGCCACAATCCACCTATTCGTGGGGGACGCAGTGGAGCCTCTGGAGGTTTGGAGAGCGTACAGGTCAGCCTATACAGGTAAAAGATTCATACGTCTAGTAAGAGACAGGAAGGGGGTTTTCAGGTACCCCGACCCGAAGCTGGTTATTGGTTCAAACTACGCCGACATAGGATTCGAGTTGGAGCCCGGAGGTGGTAGGATCGTGGTTCTGGTTGCGATTGATAACCTGGTTAAAGGCGCTGCTGGTAACGCGCTTCAGACGATGAACATCATGCTTGGCTTGGATGAGTGGTTGGGGCTTGAAGGTGCGCCGTTACATCCCGTCTAGTTGGAGCATTAAGTGTTGGGGTATGGGGGTACACGTGGTGGTTGGTATGGTTTGCTTAGGGTGGTTTACTTGGATATAGTCTCAGTTGAAGATAGCTATGGTTCGCCAAGCTATCAGAAACTGCCTCTGGTGGTTGAGAGGGGGTTTGGGGCGAAGGTTTGGGACAACGCTGGGAGGGAGTACATTGATTATTTGGCTAGCTACGGCGTGGCTTTCCTAGGGCATTCAAATCCGAGTGTAGTGGATGCCGTGAGGGAGCAGGCCTCGAAACTCATGAGTTGCCACGGAAGCCTATACACCCCCGTTAGATCCGAGCTTCTCGAACGCCTAGCTAGCATTGCTCCTAGGGGGCTCACAAGGGTTTACCTCTCCAACAGTGGGGCGGAGGCCGTTGAAGTGGCGATAAAGCTCGCAAGACGCTATACGCGTAAAAAGAAGATTGTAAGTATGAAGGGTGGCTATCATGGTAAGACGTTCGGCGCTCTCTCAGCGACCTGGAACCCCAGGTATAAGGAGGCGTTCGAACCCCTTGTGCCTGGCTTCGTGTTCGCTGAGTACGGTGACCCAGAATCGCTTAGGTCATGCGTGGATGGTGAAACCGCGGGTGTGATCGTTGAGCCAGTTCAAGGTGAAAGCGGGGTGATAATTCCGCCGAGCGACTATCTGAGAGAGGTGAGGGAGGTTTGCGATGCGGCTGGAGTGCTCATGATCGCCGATGAGATACAGACCGGGCTTGGACGCACGGGTAAAATGTGGGCGTGTGAACACGCTGGCGTCACACCCGATATACTCCTCGTGGGTAAGGTGCTTGGTGGTGGTTTACCGCTGAGTGCCACTGTTGCAAGGGGAGACATCGGCGCCTCGCTTATGAAGGGTGAGCACACGAGCACCTATGCGGGTAACCCACTTGTGTGTGCAGCGGGTAAAGCGGCCATCGAATACATCACTTCACACGACGTGTGCGGGGAGGCTGCTAAGAAGGGTGGAAAACTCCTCTCAGAACTCACTACGCTTGCACAAACGAAAAAGAGTGTTAGGAGTGTTAGGGGGCTTGGCCTCATGATTGCCCTCGAGTTGAAAATAGATGTACGCAACCCCCTGCTATCCGCTCTTTCGAGAGGACTCATTATGGGCTACTCTGGTAGAACCATACTCAGGCTCCTCCCCCCTGTGGTTACAGATGAAAGTGAGATGTCCAAAGCGGTTGAGCTAATCGACTCTGTCCTACAATGAGGCACGCGTGAATGTGTACAGTAATCTTATATAGGGGTTCCAACATGTCGTTGAGGGCACTCAAAATTAGTGGTTTCCAAACAGAGGAACCTAAACGCGTGGTTCTCCTCTTAGAGGACGGGTCAGTTTTTCTTGGCGAGGCGTTTGGGAGCGTGTCCAGTCTCCCAGTGGCGGGTGAAGTTGTGTTCAATACGGGTATGGTTGGGTATGTTGAAGCCATGACAGACCCATCATACCGTGGGCAGCTTCTTTGCTTCACCTACCCGCTTATCGGCAATTACGGTGTGCCAGGCAAGCGCTACGACAACAGCGGTGTTCTAAGCGGCTTCGAGTCTGAGCGTATACGCGTAGCTGGGGTGATTGCCCACTGGGTCTCGGATACCCCCAGCCACTACGAGTCGGAGAAAACCCTGGGCGAGTGGATGCGTTATGAGGGTGTACCGGGTATCATGGGGATTGACACCCGTGAGTTAACGGTCCACCTCAGGGAGAGGGGTGTGATGCTTGGAGCAATAGCACACACGATTGGTGAAGCGGAGAGCGCTATGCGTGACGCACCCTCCAAGATGACCCCTGATTACTATAAGGCGGTAAGCACCCACAGCGTTGAACACTTCGGTAAGAGGGTTAAGGGTAGGGTTGGGGTTGTTGACTGCGGCCTCAAACTCAACATTGTGAGAAGCCTTGTAAGAAGGGGTTTGGAGGTCGTGGTCTATCCATACACCGTGAGTTTCGAACAACTGGTCGAGGACGGGGTTGACGGGGTTGTGCTGAGTAACGGTCCAGGCGACCCCAACATCTGGACTGAAACAATTGAGCTCACACGTACACTCATAGACGAGGATATACCCACACTGGGTATATGCTTGGGTTCTCAGCTTCTGGCTCTCGCGGAGGGGGCGGAGACATTCAAGTTGAAGTATGGGCATAGAGGTCAGAATAAGCCCGTGATAGATCTTTCAAGTGGGAGGAGTCTGGTTACCAGTCAGAATCACGGCTACGCTGTTTCGAAAGAGTCGCTCTCTGAGACTTCGTTTGAAGAGTGGTTTGTGAACGCCGACGATGAGACTCTTGAGGGTGTCAAACACAAGTCGAAGAGGATTCTCGGTGTACAGTTCCACCCTGAGGCATCACCTGGACCGGTTGATGCGGGCTACGTGTTCGACGTGTTTGTCCGAATGTTGGGGAGGTGATGGTTATTCCTCTTGACCGCTCAATTAGGAAGGTCCTCGTGCTTGGTAGTGGGGCTATAAAAATTGCTGAGGCTGGTGAGTTTGACTACTCAGGCTCTCAGGCGATCAAGGCGTTGAGGGAGGAGGGTATTCAGGCTGTTCTTGTGAACCCCAACGTGGCCACTATCCAGACGGATACCTCGCTCACCGATAAGGTATACCTTCTACCTGTTACACCCAAGTATGTTGAGCGTGTTATTGAGGCTGAGAGGCCTGACGGCGTGTTACTCGGCTTCGGTGGGCAGACGGCGCTCAACTGTGGGTTCATGTTGAAAAAGGAGGGCGTCTTCGAAAAGTACGGGGTGAAGGTGTTGGGTACAAGTGTTGAGGCCATCGAGAGGGCTTCGAACAGGGCGATGTTCAAGAAGACCATGATGGAGGCTGGTATAAACGTGCTTGAAAGCCGTGAGGCCTACACCCTTGAGGAGGCGCTCAGTGTGGCGGAGGAGATAGGTTACCCCGTTATCATCAGGACAGCGTTCACGTTGGGTGGTAGGGGTGGGGGTGTGGCTAGGAACCCGGACGAGCTTAAAACCATTGTGCGCAGAGGTCTTACCCATAGCATCGTGAGTCAGGTGCTCATTGAACGCTACATTGGCCACTGGAAGCAGATAGAGTTCGAGATAATGAGAGATAGTGCTGGTAACTCAATCGCGGTGTGCGACATGGAGAATATACTGAGTATGCGTGTTCACACGGGTGATAACACTGTGGTGGCGCCCTCGCAGACGCTTACGAATGATGAGTACCATATGCTACGGGAAGTGAGCATACGGGCGGCGGCTGCAGTGGGTGTGGTGGGGGAGTGTAATGTGCAGTTCGCTCTCGACCCCCAGTCCAAAACCTACTATGTGATTGAGATGAACCCACGCCTGTCAAGGTCCTCCGCCCTAGCATCGAAGGCCACTGGCTACCCGATAGCGTATATAGCTGCGAAGCTTGCGCTTGGGTACACGCTCAACGAGTTGAGGAACAGTGTTACGGGGATAACCACCGCCTGCTTTGAGCCTTCCCTTGACTATGTTGTTGTAAAGATGCCCAGGTTCGAGTTTTCAAAGTTCCCCTCTGTGAAGAGGGAGTTGGGAACACAGATGAAGAGTATTGGTGAGGTTATGGGTATAGGTAGAACATTCGAAGAAGCCTTCCAAAAGGCTATAAGAATGCTCGACACAGGCAGGGAGGGGGTGTGCGACTATAAACCCCTCGGCTCTAAGGCTAAGGTTCTTGAAGCCATATCCAACCCGACCGATGAATTCTTCTACAACTTGGCCGAGGCGTGCTCACTCGGTTTGGACGCTGAGGAGCTCTGCAGGCGTAGCTGGGTTGATAAGTGGTTTATTGAGCGTATACGCGGGTTGGTGGACTTCGATAAACGTCTTATAGAGCTTGGCGCTAAGCGTGTTGAGCCAAGCCGCGAAACACTTTTGGAGGCTAAGAGACTGGGTTTCTCGGATGCCTGGATAGCTCGGAGATTAGGTATCGAGACGTCTGATGTGAGGTCGCTGAGGAAGAAGCTTGGTGTTTCTCCGAGCATCAAGAGGGTGGACAGCCTTTCCGCTGAGTGGCCCGCGAAGACCAATTACCTCTACGTGACCTATGACGGGCATATACGTGAAAATGTCGACTCAAGTCAAGGAGGTAAGAGGGTTGTTGTCTTGGGAGCGGGGACCTATAGGATAGGTAGCTCTGTCGAGTTCGACTGGTCCACTATGAACATGGTGTGGGCGCTCCAGAAGATGGGGTATGAAGTGGTTGTTGTCAACTGTAATCCTGAGACGGTTTCAACGGACTACGATATGAGTGATAAACTATACTTCGAAGAGCTCACCCTCGAAAGGGTGCTCGACATATATGAAGCTGAGGATCCTGTGGGTGTAGTGTGCAGTGTGGGTGGTCAAACACCCAACAAGCTAATACCTCACCTATACGCTTACGGGGTTAGAATACTCGGAACACACCCCGAAAGCGTCTCAATCGCTGAGGACAGAGCTAGATTCTCCGGTTTATTGGACTCGTTGGGTGTACCTCAACCCGAGTGGTCAGAGGCTAGATCGGCCGAAGAGGTACGCGCCTTCGCTAAGGGAAAATACCCCGTAATACTCAGGCCTTCGTTTGTACTTAGCGGCTCAGCCATGCGTGTGGTTTGGGATGAGCGTCAACTGGAAGATTTCTTGGAGCAGGCAAAGAGTGTTGCGGGTGGCTACTCCGTCTCGGTGAGTAGATTCATCGAAGACGCAAGGGAAGTAGAGGTAGATGCTGTGGGTTTCGACTCAGGTGTTATCGTGGGCGCAATCATCGAGCATATTGAGAACGCGGGTGTGCACTCAGGCGATTCGGTGATGCGCATACCCGCCGTGGGTATAGGTGAGGAAGCAAAGAAGAGAATAGTTGAGCACACTGAGCGTATTGCACGGGCTCTGAGGATAAGGGGTCCTTTTAACGTGCAATTCATAGTTAAGGGAAGCCAAGTCTACGTTATAGAGTGTAACCTCAGAGCCTCGAGAAGTATGCCCTATGTCTCTAAGCTCAGAGGGTTAAACTTGATTGAACTGGCGGCTCAGGCAATCCTCGGTAAGGATCCTGTGATCCGTGAGGACGCTGGGTCAACGTTGTTCAAGCATGGAGTGAAGGTTCCCCAATTCTCGTTCATGCAGCTAGATGGAGCGGACCCCGTCTTAGATGTGGAGATGCGCTCAACCGGCGAGGTGGCGGGTTTCGGTCAAACCTTCGAGGAAGCATTTGTTAAAGCGATGGAGGCCGTGGGTTATAGCTTTGACCTAACAAAGGTTCTAGTGGACTTCCAAACACGTACTCAAAGAGCTAAGGCGATAATTGAGAGGCTAGTTGGGATGGGTAGTTTGGTGTATGTTTTGGATTCCAAACACAAAGAATACCTTAAGTGGCTGGGGGAGACGCTTGGAAGGCACCTTAAAACCATTAGCCTCGAAGAGGTGATTAGGGGCAGAATCGACCTAGTGATAAGCACGCCTGCACCCAACAGGAGCTCACCACCGGATCCTGAAAGCTACGAGTTGCGTAGGAGGGCGGTTGAGATGCTTGTACCACTCATAACCAACTTGGAAACAGCGAGTACATTCATCGAGGTCTCTTTGAACAGGAGGAGAGATGAAGCACTAACCGTTACTCCACTCGGTAGCATGTGAATCAGGCTAACGTAAAACGAAGGGTAGGGGCGCATCAACCCAAACTTGGTATCATTAATAACATGATGGGTTATTGATTTGGTGTGAGGGTGTGTCAGGTTTGTCTGAGTTGCTTTGCTATTTTGTGCTTGAGGCGTTCGCGTAGGTCTCTGATCTTAGAGTGCGTCTCGGTGTAAGTATAGATTATGTCTCCGCGCTTGAGAACAGTGTTGGCTGGAGGATTAAGCAACAATTGATTCCCACGCTGCATCATTATTATCGGTGCGTCTTTTGATAGCTCCTCGAGCCCAACTCCACCTGCTTCTACTTGGAACTCTGAGTAAACAGGGTACTCACCATTCACTCCCTTTCTGAATCCTACACCCACAACTTCCTCCGAGTAAGACGCTTGGGCGAGAACCTGTGAAGCTATATCCATGATTGGGAGCGTCATGTCAACATCTGATGTCTGAGCCGACTCGGCTATACTCTTGTCGTGGGCCGACATAAGTACCCTGAGTTTGGGGTTAAGCTTCCTCGCATTCATCGCGAAGAGAAGGTTATCCCCGTCGTCCTCGAATACACACACTAGCACGCTCGCACGGTTCACGCAGGCAGTCCGAAGCGCCTCGTGTGCCCTTTCGGGTAAACCATATATGCTCAGTCTACCGGTGTGAATAAGTTGCCTCACAAGCTCTCGGTTGGGGGTGAGTACAACGTGATCAACCCCAATGTTCACAAGCCACTTGGTGGTGTGTTCAGCCAGCCTTCCATCGCCCGCTACTATAACGTGTCCGCTCAACCTTGAGACTCTTTTGATAACGAGTTGCTCCCTGAGTATCTCTCTGCTCACAGCTGTTGTTACAATGCTCTGCACAAGTGATGCGGCGAGGCCCACGCTGACTATGAATATTACAACCATTATTACCTGCTCAAGTGGTGGCATGGCTGTAATGTTTGGTGCGTAGAGGCCTATTGTAGTTATGGTGGAAACCGAACCTGTGAAGGCTGCGAGTGGGCTGAGATGCTGGTAGTGCATGAACACTATGGTCCCGAAGCCGAACATCGCAGCTATCAGTGTGAGCTGTACGCGTATCTGTCGCAGTATGGCGAAAGGTCCGTAGAGGAGCACGTCGAGTGTATCTCTAATCCTTGATCCAACACTCTCGTGGGGTTTAACCCTGCGGGGGCTCAAGTCTTATAACACCCTTTTCTGCTAGTCTGTGTTCCAACTCGAGTAGCTCCCCGCGCTCGGTGAGCACATATATGGTGTCACCCGTCTCCACAGTATAGTCGTCAGGTGGGTTTGGTAACAGTTGCCCCTCGCGGTTGAGAACCATTATTACCGAGGCGAGTCTGCATAGCTCCGAGAAACGCATAGCCACACCCTCACGGTTCACCGTAAACTCGGCTATAAACTTATCCTTCATGTTTCCCTTCACAAACACAGCGGAAACCCCCTTAGAGACAGTTGACATCGCGAGTATCTGACCCGCTAATTCATAGGGTGCAACCACCACATCCGCCCCGCTTGCTACTGCAGCTTCATAAAGCTCGTCGTCATTCACGATTGTTATCGCCCTAATCTTAGGGTTGATCTTCTTAGCGTTAAGAATAGCGAGCAGGTTATCACCATCATCATCGAAGGTGCATATGATGGATGAAGCCCTCGCGGCCCCAGCCTTAACCAGTGACTGATATGAGCGGGCTATGGGTGAGCCCATCGCTGGTATCCCCTCCTTATGGAGGCTCGGTAGCTGCGCCTCGTCGCGCACCAGCACAACGAACTCCAAGCCCATCTCCCTTAAGCGCTCAACAACGTACATACCGAGAAACTTGTAGCCCATCACAATCGTGTGGCCCTGCATTTTTCCTACCATGTTTGAGACTAACTCGTCAGACACAAGGGCTAACCAGTTAAACCCTATTTAAATCTAATCTAGATTTAATCAAACATATTTGTGAGTGGAACCATATTGTTGATGGATAACTATGGGGGATGCTAGACCCATTCAAAGGCTGATAGACGAAGGCTACTATGACCCTGAGACGAGGAGTGTGAGGGTAATCAGGGGACACGAGCTGCACGCTGTGAACTGGCAGGTTGAGGGTGCTCTACGCATGTTATTCCACGTGCTCGACCCAGCCGTGGCTAAGGACCCTAAAAACCTCGTGGTGTACGGCGGCTCAGGTAAGGCGGCTAGGAACTGGGAGTGCTTCGAAGCTATAGTCGACACTCTACTTACAATGGGGGGCGACGAGACACTCCTAGTGCAGAGCGGCAAACCCGTAGTGGTGTTCAAAACCCATACTCACTCTCCACGCGTACTCATGTCTAACGCCATGCTTGTCCCCAAGTGGGCCGACTGGGAGTACTTCAGGAAGCTTGAAGCCAAGGGGCTCACCATGTTCGGCCAGATGACAGCTGGTAGCTGGGCGTACATAGGAACGCAGGGTATACTACAGGGCACATACGAGGAGTTCGGAGCAATAGCCGAGCAACGCTTCGCTGGGAGCTTGGAGCACCGACTAGTGCTCACCGCTGGGCTGGGTGAGATGGGTGGGGCGCAACCCCTAGCCGTGAAGATGCACGGCGGCGTTGCGCTGGTGGCAGAGGTTAACCGGGAGCAGATAAAGAGGAAGATCGAGCAGGGATACTTGGACACTTGGAGTGATGACTTTGGGAAGGCTCTCAGCATAGCCCTCAGCGCAAAGGATAGGGGAGAGGCGCTGAGTATAGGTGTGCTCGGCAACGCCGCCGACCTATACACATTCGTTCTAAAGGAGGGTATTGTGCCGGATATTGTGACGGATCAAACCGCTGCCCATGACCCCCTCAACGGCTACGTGCCCAGTGGTATTAGCTTTGAGGATGCTACGCGTTTGAGGAGGGAGGACCCCGACGCCTATATGCGCAGGGCTATGAGCACCATTCGTGTACACGTTGAGGCTATGCTCGGCTTCTTGGATAAGGGGTCTGTTGTGTTTGACTATGGTAACAATATTCGCAAACTAGCCTACGATGCGGGTGTGAGTGACGCCTTCAGGATACCTGGGCAAATGGTGTTTATGAGGCCGCTTTTCGAAGTGGGTCGTGGGCCATTCAGGTGGGCGAGTCTCGTGGGTGAGGAAGGAGACATTAGGAGGCTTGACGAGGAGGTTATCACACTCTTCGGAGAAAACGAGAAGCTTACACGCTGGATTAGGAACGCGTCAAAACATGTTAGGTTCCAGGGTCTCCCAGCCCGGGTTTGCTGGCTTGGCTACGGTGAGCGCGCGTTGTTCGGTGTGCGGATAAACCAGATGGTGAGAAAGGGTGAGCTAAGCGGACCTGTGTGGGTTGGCCGCGACCACCTGGATGGTGGTAGCGTGGCCTCGCCCTACAGGGAGACCGAGGGTATGAAGGATGGGAGCGACGCTGTGGGTGATTGGCCAGTGTTAAACGCCCTCATAAACGCTGTCTCAGGCGCCACATGGGTCGCCTTCCACCACGGTGGCGGCGTGGGGATCGGCTACTCTATCCACGCCGGCTTCGGCCTAGTGCTCGACGGTTCACCTGAGATGGATCTCAGAGCTGAGAGGGTGCTCACAGTTGACCCAGGTCTAGGAGTTGTGCGCCACGCGGACGCGGGTTACGAGAGCTCTCTACGACTGATAGAAGAGAAGGGAATAAAGGCGCCGACTGCTCGAATCGGAAGCAAGATACAGCACTAATAGTCCCAAGAAACATAGTGATACGCATCGTATCCAATAACCAAGTAAACAAACCATAGTTATACGGAAAAACTAGTCTTACATGGTAAACCAGATAGTACAACCATATCAAATCTAAGGCACTGCAGCTATGTTTATCTTGGGGGAAGACCACGTCCCCTTCGTGAGGGCGGGGTAGTTCACCCGGCTGTAAAAAAGTGGGTATTAGGACTATAAAAAAACAAGTAGGTAGCATAGTCTATGGTCAAAGTGTTTCTGAATGATAAGGAAAAATTCAGGTCTACGGTAACTCGTCTAGAGTATCTGCAGCACACTGTGTGGAGGGGTTTCACTCTACGTAGGTATACGTAGGTACGCATCCGCATGCCTATCATACGCATAGTGGAGCTTGGGCCTCACAGCATCATTTAGGGACCTCACGGGTTCATTGGTCCCATTCAGCTCCGCCCCTGTCAGGACGCACCCACCCACAAGGCTTGGGAGCACCACGCGGTCCCACCAGGCCTTTTGGGGAGCGCCCTCCACCCTCAGTTTGATGTATTTCCTCCCACCAACCCACTTCTCGGTGTACCCGAACCTCATCCTCATGTACAGGTTGATGGCGGCGTTGAGTTGCCTATTGATTCGGAGACCGCACCCACCACACACGAAGATGTCCGCCCCATTCAGGTCTCTGTTCTCCCACCCACACTTGGAGCAGTAGGAGGATGAACCGTAGGGGTCGAGCTCCACTACTCTGGTTTCACCCAGCCTCCCCACGAGTATCCTCGCGATGCTGCGCCAGTCACTCCTCGAAATCCTCCGGTTCCACACACGCGAGCGCGTGTACATCCCCTGCTTTTTGAGCTCTTCGAGGCCCACCGGGCCACACAGTGATTGAGTGACACGCGCGATTTCGAGCTGGTGTTTTCTCGCGCGGTTCCTCTCCCTGTTCGAGTACTTTGAAAGAACCCTTTTTGCTTTTTTCGAGCGTGAAGCCTTCCTCTGCACACTACGCCTCTTCTCGAAGGATGAGGTGTGCACCGATGCCAGCTTCTTGGTGTCTATCCGAATCCACCCAGTCTCGGGGGAGNAGCCGTCCAGGGAAAGCAGGTTGAAGTCCCACGCAACACTGGGGTTGCCGCCTTGGTTCCCATCCCCGTAGTGCACTGGGAGGTGCACCTTTTCGGGTGTTATTACGGGTTCACCCAGCCCAGCCGAGGACACCTCCCCAGGTAGAGAAAAGTACCTCTTCGAGAGGTCGAGGTACACGTACTCATCTGGTTTAACTGTCACCCTGAGTTTTTCACCTTCAAGCTTTATGAGTGTTTGCTTGGCTCTGGCGAAGAGTCTTTTGGCGGTGGGCCTCCTCCTCTTCCTGTC
>NEXG01000029.1 GCA_003019535.1 Candidatus Marsarchaeota G2 archaeon ECH_B_1 | reverse complement strand
ATCTCATCATTCGAGAAGAGGCGTAGTGTGCAGAGGAAGGCTTCAAAATCCAAGAAGGCTAGGAGGGTGTTCACCAAATACTCTCAGCGAGAAAGAAACCGCGCGAGGAGGCACCAGCTCGAAATCGCGCGTGTCATTCAATCACTGTGCGGCCCGGTGGGCCTCGAAGAGCTCAAAAAGCAGGGCATGTACACACGCTCGCGTATCTGGAACCGGAGGATCTCGAGAAGCGACTGGCGCAGCATCGCAAGGATACTCGAAGGGAGGCTGGGTGAAGCCAGAGTAGAGGAGCTCGACCCCTACGGTTCCTCCTCCTACTGCTCCAAGTGTGGGTGGGAGAACAGAGACCTGAATGGGGCAGACGTCTTCGTGTGTGGTGGGTGCGGGCTCCGATTGGACAGACAGCTCAACGCCGCCATAAACCTCTACATGAGGATGAGGTTCGGCTACGTTGTAAAGTGGGTTGGTGGGAGGAAGCGTGTTGAACTGAGGATGGAGGGCGCTTCCCGCGTGGCCTGGTGGGACGCGGTTGTGCTCCCAAGCCTTGTGGGTGGGTGCGTCCTGACAGGGGCGGAGCGGAGTGACCCCGATGAACCCGTGAGGGGTCTGCATGATGCTGTGAGGCTCAAGCTCCACTATGCGTATGACAGGTATGCTGATGCGTACCTACGTATACCTACGTAGAGTGAAACCCTAACCACCTTACTCAGCTACAGGGTGGTATTTCATCTTCTTACACAAGTCTTATGATTCTATCGATCCATGTTGGCCTTAGTGTATTTCTGTAAAATGCTGCTTCACCATGGAAGGACTAATGCTATGTTTGTCGTTGTCTATAACATCTCCTAGTTTGCCTGGCTTTTGGGATGCTCTAAGAAAGTAGGGGGAGACCCGTTTTTTGTTTCAAAGTATGGAGTGGTGGCTCAAGCTTTTTACGTTGCTGGGTTGGGAGATGTCGTGTGTAGGTGTATATGGGCGCCCCTCTTATGGGGTTGGTTGATTTGATTGTGCAGGACCGGAAGCTTGCGGCGATAGCTACCCGTGCAATTGGGGAGTACGCTGCCCGGGTCTACGGCTACTCTCGGCGTGGCGTTGAAGGTGTTGAACGTAGTCTTTCTAAGATGTTGTGCTGTATGGATTTTCTTGGGTGTGCTGTCTACGGCATAGTCATGGATGGCTCGGTGGGGCTGGATACGAGGCTGAGGCTGGCCTCACAGTACATGGCTTCGCTAGCCGAACACGAGGATGAGAAGCTTCCCGAGAAGGCTTATAGGCAATGTGAGAGCACGGAGCCCACATACGTAGTCGAGGTAGCAGTCTTCCTGTGTGAAAACGGCGTGTTTGACTGGGGTAACACTGAAGCGTTGACCCGCATAGTCCAGCACGCTTCCCCCTCAAGTTTGGAGGCTAAGCAGGCGTTCCTCTCCAAGCTGGTGGATGAGCTCAACCGGAACCCGAGGCTCCTCTCCTTCCTCACCAAGCCACGCTATGTGAACCCATTAATCGAGACCATACGCTTCTTTGGTTTAGAAGCGTGGAATCCGAGGTTGGAGGGTATAAGTAAGGCTAAGCAAAACCTGGTCTTTAACTTTATGGGGGTTAAGGGGGCGGAAGTCCCCCTCCGTTCCGTAAGGTGGGGGATGGATAGCCCCCTTACAGAATCCTTTTTATAGTTATTAGAAAATAGATGTAACACTGTAGGTACTGAAAAAATATGTGGAGAGCCAGGGAAAAGAATAACAAGATCCAGCTATCATTCAAGTACAGAATTTACCCAACTAGGGAAGTAGAGGAAAAACTCCTCAGGGTGATGCAGGTTGAGGCTAAAGTGTACAATGCCTTGTTGGACGCAGTGAATAACGCAAGGAAAGAAGGGAAAAAGATAACACCTAAGGACACCCAAGACATGTTGAAAGGCTTGAAAACAGAAGGGAAGGAACTAGTCTACTCCAAAGCCCTTCAAATGGTTAACAACCAATTATGGTACAACATTAACTCTCTTCATGAATTGAAGAAGAAAGGGAAGAAAGTGGGGAAACTGAGGTATAAGAAGATCTTGAAGATCGTCAACTATAATCAATCTGGTTTCAAGATTGATGGAGACAAACTAATCCTTTCAAAGATAGGGGAGGTAAAAGCACTCTTCCACAGACCGTTAGAAGGTGAGGTGAAAGGAGTAATAATAAAGAAGAGTGCGACTGGCTGGTACGCAATCTTCCAAGTTGATGTCGAAAAGGAACCCCTCGAAAGGACTGGGAAAGTGGTTGGAATAGACCTAGGGGTGGAGAAACTTGTAACCACTTCTGATGGTGTGGTAATAGAGAACCCTAAGGTTTTTGATAAGGTCGAAAAAAGGATAAAGATCTTACAAAAGTCGTTATCAAGAAAAAAGAAGGGGTCTAGAAACTACGAGAAGGTCAGAAAGAAATTAGCCAAGATACACGAACATGTGAAGAACTTGATGAGTGATTACATCCACAAGGTAACTTCGTGGCTCGTGGAACAGTATGATGAGATATACGTGGAAGACCTTGATGTGAAGGAGATGGTTGAGGATAGCAACAGTAAGACTTTGAGAAAGCATATCCTTCACTCTGACTTCTCCAGGTTCATGAGCCACCTCTCCTACAAGGCTAGTAGAGCTGGTAGGAGGGTGGTGAAGGTAGATCCGAGGGATACATCAAAAACATGTGCCTGGTGCGGGTACGTTAAGAAGGATTTGACGTTGGCTGACCGCGTGTTTGTCTGTCCGAGATGCGGCTGGACCGTAGACCGTGACTATAATGCCTCTCTAAATATTCGTCGTGCGGGGTCGGGACTGCCCCGAGAGCCTGTGGACAGGAAACCCCTGCTATACATCCCCTTCTCAGAGGGGGTGTATAGTGAGTTTCCTAGAAGAAGCAGGAAATCCTCACCGCGAGGTGGGGATGCCCCGTCCGCAAGGGCGGGGTAGTTCACTCTCCAACCCTTCCTGGTGTCTAGTATGGGCCGCTCCACGTTCGGTGAGCTGTGCAGGATAACATATCTAACACGTGAAGACTTGGAGAGAATCTTTCTCAAGCTACCAATGGCGCTGATGCTCGAAAATAAGAGTGATGTTCGGGCTTTAAGGGATCTCTTAATGTGCCTGCTTGATGGGTCACGTGAGCCAGAGGTAATCATCAAGCGTCTATTAAAGCAGGTCTCAGAGCTTAAGGAGGCCGGGTTTGACTATGAAGCCAGGCTCAAGGCTCTCTGCCAGGTCGCCGAGGAGAGGGGGCTTGTTGACGCCGGGTTCATTGGCCTGGTGAGGGGGCTTCTGGGTGAGAGGATGGAGACTAGTACGAGGCTGCATTTGTTCAAGTTTGTTTACGCCCACACCAGAGATGTGCGCGTCCTGCATGAAGCGGCAAAGTGCAGGTCCTCGAGGATACGCGAGTGGGCCAAGACCGAACTTAAAAGGTCTTAAGGGGGTGGACGCCATCTAGTGTGAGCCACGCCCCGATGGAGCGATGTCGGCGCGGGGTGGGTTGCGTATGGGTTGGGGGTGGGTGGCTAGGTCTTAGGCTAGCTCCACTTGTTTTGCGCCCACCTTCAGAGCCGCGAGGAAGAGGGGTATGGGTATCACGCCCTCATCTATGGTTGTTTTGCTGAGTGTGTACACTTTCTTGAGTTTCCCAATCACTCTCCTAGTTGGGGGCGGCTTGGCTCCATACTTCACCTCGAATGCTAAGCCGAGCCCGGCGAGGGCGATGTCCAGCTCGCCGTCCCATTTGACGTAACCCGTGTTACCCACTAGGGATAGGTGGTTCACGACCGCTGCCTCAGCGAGTTTGGCTGTGTCCGGTGGGGTGGTCATAACCCACTTTGAGAAAGAGTGGTATATGAAGGGATCCGTGAAGTATAGTTTCTTCTCTCTTCTTGGTATAGGCAGCCCACTGTTGGGGTCAACCGCCTCAAGCATATTTAGGAGGTAGAGGTCTCTGAGGAGGTCAATGTAGCTGATAGCGGTCTTAACTGTGCCGACACCGAACTCCTTTGCGATGGTGTGATAACTCACCTGTGAAGAAGCCTTCTCAAGAATCCCCCTAACGGCGAGTTTGAAGAACGTCTCGCTTCTTCTCAGCTTGGCTAAATCCGCGCTCACACTCGAAATAAAGTCAGAGTAGGTTGAAGACCTCACCCTACCCTCCACCATAACGTCTCTGACGGGGTTAGGGAAACCCCCCGACTCTAAGTATACCTCGAATAGCTCTGAGAGCCTGCCACTTAATGGGAGGAGGCGTTGTGACTCGGTGAGCGCGTAGCCAATATCTCTACCGGATGTTCTAACCCCGTGTATCTCTGCGAACTCCGAGAAACTCAGCGGGTTCATAAGCAGCGTCCTACCGCTACCTCTTCTCCCGGGGAAGGTCTCGATCTCCCTTTTAGCCCTCATCGACAAGGAGCCGCTTAGCACCAGCACATCCCTTGAGAAATCACCCCTATCCACCCTGTACTTCACAGCCCTATACCACTCCCGGGGGAATGTTACTTCATCTAGGAGGATGTAAGCGCTACCAACACCGCTCCTCTCCTTAAATCTCAGATACTCAACAAGCACCTGGTCAAGCTCCCTGTAATCCGCAAGCTTATCACAGCTGAAATAGAAAACCGCTTCAGGTCTAACCCTATCAAGCAGTGTGTTCGCCAATAATAGAAGCGCGGTGGACTTACCCACCTGCCTCGCACCAACTATAAAGTTGAGGGAGTAGGGCTCAAGTGAAAGCTTGCCTAAAACATCTGGAACCCACTTCACCTTTGAGTCAGCATACCTCCTGAACACCTCGTGCTCATAGATATGCTCCCTTCCAAGCCACCAAGGATTCTGCTCCTCAATCATCTGTGTAATAAGACTACACACCACCTTATAAATCATATGGAATCACACTCTACAGACCCTTAAAAACAAAAGGCCCTGTTACACCATAGGTTCCACCAAAGAAATAGAAGCCGTAGCTAAATCAGACCCTACTCATAGGAACCCCTACCCATGATTTTCCTCATTTACCCCTAAGCCTAGATTGATTTAAACTCGGCCCTCCATAGTGACCCACAGTCACACCGATGTGTTCCCCAATACGGTATAGTAATAGCGTTCGCCTGGTCGCAGCCCAAATTCATCTACCGCCCAACAATCAGTCACTCATCACACTACTAGGCGTATATTGCAGGGATAACGTGGCGCGGTAGGGGATGGATATACGGCTCAAACAATATTTATCTAGATGTATAGGATGCTTTCTCCATCTAAGGTGCCTCTGCTAGGGCTCGCCGCCTCCCAACGGTTAGACCGCTTATCCTAGTCTTACTGGTAGCTATGTGATGGTCACCCTTGTGGCCAGCGTATACTTGTTTGACCAGCCTCGAGCCGTGGGGACTCCCCCTAATGAATGTGTATGTTCAGATTACTAGCCTATGTACGCGTGACCGCGTGGATCCGAATCCCTAACTGAGCAGCATGGTTGCTGTGAGGGGTGGCTCCCCATTGCTCCGGTGCACTGCCATGTTGCTCCACCTATGAGTGAAGAGGGGGTTCTAAGCCCATAATTCGAGTGTGGGCACGCTTTGGTTTAAAGTCGAGCCATGTAAGCCAGCGGTGCCCATCGAGGCGAATCACACCTACCTTGTGGGCTTCGCGGCCGCGTTCAGTGATGGGTTAACCGCCTCCGCCTCGGCGAGTGTGGTGGCTGGTTCAGGGGAAGGGGGTTGTGTCCAGCCAACTCGTGCCATGCCTCCAACACCACCACCGCTACTTGGGGGGAGGCAGGACTACATCGAGCATCCATACATCCACGACAGCGGGGGTGAAGCGGCGACCACCCATAACAACAGAGACAGAGGCGACCCAACAAACACACCACCATTCACACACTCGACTCGGCCCTAAACAAAACACCAACCGAAAAGGAGCTATAGCCCAATAGGGGTATAGGAATATGGTGTTATGCCAGAGGGGAGTAACACCATGATAGTATCCCCTCCACCTTAAGACTATCCCCCAACACCATTGTCGACCTCCAACGATGCGTCCCACACACCAGAGTCCTTCAACTCTTAACACATGCGGGTTATTCGTACCCTGCTGCGATGGGTTTCTAGCTTGTTTACACCTAGGAGTTATCTTGTTAGAAACCCTTCTCTTGGTGTTTTGGCATCATATACCCGCAGAATATATTTTTGTCTATATGTATATTTGGTCACGTTTCTCTTTGTGTGTCTCTTATTGGAATTATTTACTATGAGGGTGTGAGTGTTTTTATCTTTATTTTAAGGATAAAATCATCATTTTATCCCGAAACATGAGGAGAACACAGATTTAAGTGAACCAAAACCCCAACCGGGAAACCATATATTTGAACAGTCAAACAATAAACCCCTCACCAACCAGACCACCCTAAAAATCCAGCCTCAAAAATAAGTCTTTCCAACACCCAATTCCACCCCAGATCAACCAAACAACTCCTAGGAGTAAACACATCCAAAGATGCCCGCAGAGTGGCCGACATGCAAGGCTATTATGGGTAGCCCAAGTTTGAAGCGTTAGTTATCCGCACGATCTAGGATTTTGGGTTTGAGCTCTCAGAAAAATCGATACTTCAGGAAGGGATATAGGTTGAAGCGGTTCTCTTTACGTGGATATCAAGGGTCTTAAGAATGCATGATTTCTCAACCCGACAATCACTGCACGCATGATGGAGGTTTATTAAAATGTGTAAACCAAACATATATAGTATAACGCTCCCGTAAACGCTGGGATTCAGACATGACCGTGTACTGGGTTGTCAACTTTGATCTTAGGGCTGGAAGCGGTAACAAGTACCTCGAATGGCTTAAGTCTGAGGAAGCGCAGAAAATACGAGGAAGATAGAGGAGGAGACCGGCGCAAAATATGTTGGAACATGTATACAAGAGGTCGGGGGTACACCCTTCGATTTTGAGGAGTGGTGGGAGTTCCCCAGTTACGTTGCATACTGCAAGTTTAGAGAGTCGAACGACCCTAGAGAAAGGGAGGCCTGGCGAGAGCTAACACAAAAATATACCCAATGATCGAGATGGAAGCCGCAAAGTCCAGACTCCTTAGGCCAATTCACGAAATAGAACGATACCGTCCTACGGCAGATCAATAAGGGCACGTTCAAGGGTTTTGCCCTGTTCAGTGCGACACAACCACTCATCAACCCTTTTTTTAACCGGCTTTAGCCCACTCACCGAGACCGTATGTCCAAGCTTTACGTATCGAACCAAGTGTTATTGGGGGCAGCTTAGCTTCGGCGCTATCACCTTATTCAAACATGATTCTCTAAGCAATCGGTGGTGACGTATATTCTTGGCTTGATAATCTAAGTTGCTTGCATTGAGCGTACCATCACTATTCGAGGTTTCCAGTTCATATTCATCGAAGTGTTACTCACCGTACCCTTAAACTGCCTTCAGGGATGGTGTCCGAATAACTCTTCACTTATGCCGTCACCATTTCTTTTACTAGTGCGCGAATAGTTCTAGGAAGTCTAAGATTGGATTGAAAAGTGTCTTCTCGGGGTTGGTGTTATTATAGAATACCCTTCCCTGCGTTTGAGATGCCCCTCAATCGCTCAACGGAGCTTCGATGTCCGAGAGCCCGGTACGCGTGGTTGTGGAACCCAGCCTGAACCACAGTGCCGCGGTTTCACGAACCCCCTCCGTGAGTATCACCGGGTCATCCATAGAGACACCCTTTTCTCGGTCTCCGCTGGGAACCTGAGGGAGTTCTGCGTTGTCCTAGCTGGTGAGGGATACCCCGAACCACACAAATTAACTACCTCGTAGTTGTAGGGGTCCACCATCACCCAAACACGGATGGGTCTTCCCCCGCACTCCACCACACCCACATCCACAGCTATAACTTTGTGCTCACCTGCGTGGCGTCGCCTCGAAGCCGAGTTTCGCCTCAACCTTCCTTACCCAACACTCGATGCTCAACTTCGAGAGTGGTTTGGAGAGTATCCTGAAAAGGCTAGAGGCTCTCCTTGCTTAATTCAAAGGCGTAGAGTAGTACCGCGACGACTTTGAGTTCGCGAGAACCACTTCTTATTCTCCACGAAAACATTTAAATTCCTAAAGTCTGTTAACACGTCCGTGGTGGACTTCACGACCTCTCACTAATTCTAAGCCGTGGCGCCCACGACGTTTACTGACCAGGATACAATCGCAGAAGATTAACAACCAAATAATCGATTTCACATTGTTTCCCAAAAGAAAAACATCCCTGATAACAACATACATGGTAGATTGAATTTATTCAATAATTAATCTCAGACATGCGATCAAGAGTATTTAAAGTATTAGAAGCTTCTCAGCCTTTCTTAACTATATAGTCAAATTTTTCCGCATGAAAGCCGTAGTATATCTACTTATAATAATCATCTCCATTAGAACCAATTTTTCTATACGCAGATTATTAAGTTATCTAATTGCCAAATCTAAACCTTTCTGAGCACTTCGGCTAAAATAACAAGAGTTGCAATTGGGGTAAAGCCTAGTAACACATAATCATAGGCGGAAATAGTGGATGTGTGCACCAAGATAAGCTTTAAAAAAAGCGTGGGATAAGTGATGGCTGCGACCGCGACGTAGATAATCACTTTAAAAGCTGTTTTTAAAACGCTTGAGTCAGTTTTCTGCCTCTCAAGAAAGTAAACAAAAAGAAAAGCTGGATACAAAAAATAAAGGGGCCCACTAATAATTGCGTTTATGATCTGGGGCAGTCCTATAGAACCATTTTTAGGAAGGGGAAAAGCTACTAGAAGAGCGTAGCTCGCTGCCACGAGTAACAAGCTAATCATCCCGGCTTTCAAGGCACTCACCACAGTTGCATATTGTCAGGCACGTTATAGTTGGCATAAGTCCAAGTTATTGTAGAACAAGTTCCGCTCTGAACAGGTTGCCAATATACTCCATCGTAAATTGGATGCTCACTTATCCAATATCCTAGTGAGTCGCCGCTTTCAGAACCCGCGGCTTGAACTATTCCTTGGAAGTTCGTTACGACAACACACACTGTTCTATAAGAGGATGATGCTGTAAGTTCTTGACCATTAACCTGCCATGCGAGAAGATCACCGATAGGTGTTGCTTCAATTGCCGTCACACGATCGGTTTGTGTGCTGCTTGGCACCACACCCCCCCAAACCCAATTAATGTGCCAGTAAGAATCACTANCCCAACCACCGAGACCAACGGTGCAAATAACATATTGACCGATTGTGCTAGCGTGTTGCACGGTATATGATAAAACCTGCCCGCTATTATTTATTGCGTAGCCGGGATTGTACACTTCGGCTAGCCAACCTGTGGTTAAAGGGTATTGTGATGAGCTAAAGCCAATCTGATAACCATAAGAATAATAATAGGGTGGATTAAAAGGTGAAACACTTTGCGCGCCCTTAAAAATATATACTAGGAAGACGGCGGAGGAATTGATTGAGGGTGCAAGGAGGGTTTTGGAGTGGGTAGAGCAAAATCTGCGCTCTTAAGCCAGAAGCTGATGCTGGAGGGTGCGGTTCGATTCGTGGAGAAAGCTAGGGAGAAAATGAATATTGTGGATGTGTATGTCTTCGGAAGCCGGGCGCGTGGCGACTATAAAGATATAAGCGATATAGACCTTGTGGTTGTAGCAAGGGGAGTGGATAAGCTCAGTGTTATTGAAAGGATGGAGGCTTTATGCCACATCAAAGAGCCGAACGTTGAATACATAGTGGTCTCAGAAGATGAGTGGAATAATCCTACGTTGGGGTTAAGCAAGATAAAGGAGGAGGCAAGACGCTTGGAGGAGCTGGTCGCCAGTCTAAGCTAATAGTTACACCTACTTTTGGGGTTGCGGTTGATGGGTAAAGTGGTCGATGTTGGCTAGGACCACTAGGAGTATTACGAGGTTACTGCAGATGTACAGCCCCATATAGTATGTTTTAACATCGATTCCCAGGGCTCCAGCGAGTGGGTAATCCTCATGTATGGCTAGGGGGGTGAGCAGAAACCAGAGTACGCCGAAGGCGTTCACCAATCTTATTCTTTTGAACATAGATTCCTGCAAACTATCTGGACTCCACTAAGCTTTACGCAACTAAACAATGAATCTTATAGGTACAGTTAGACCGATAGCTACATTTTTATTTCGGGGTGTGTCTGGGGTTGGTTTCAGTGTTCTTGTTGAATCATACAGAGGGATCAGCATGGAACTCCATGTTAATCCACTTTTATGTAGACCCAGCTGTTTCCCGGTTTATTCATGAGTCATGGGCGCACTTTGGACTGTAGTGGTGGTTAACGGTCCCACGTTGGGCTTCTTCGTGTCGACCATATATTTATGGTGTGTGAAGAGGTGGGCGAGTTTCCCTCTTATTGTTTAGTGGTGGTATCTTCCCACCACAGATGTGAACATCTTTTCAGATGGTATAAGAGTGGGGGTAGTTGGTGAAGTAGTATATCGAGGCGAGTACAAAGTATTGTAGAGCTTTATCCTGTGATAGGATGTCCGTGCCGAAGACCCCTAGTATTAGGCTTCCACGCTGATACCTATGCTCGTATATGGCCACAACCCAGTCGGGGTGCTTCGAGTAAGAGAGCCGCCAGTAGGCGATCACGAGGTCGCTCGAATTGGTTATAATGTTCTCCTCGTGGGGGGCGTAGTCGTTGAATAGGAGCGTTGAAAACCTGGTTCTCAAAAAGACGCTGAGTGGGTGGGTTGTGTTGGCCACTGCCCCGCTAATGGTATACCCCCGAGCAGAGTAGAGCGCATAGTTGCTCCCCACCCAGTCAGTGTTATCAGTGTACCACCTTGCGTAAACACCCCTCCATGCCGCTGTTCCGTTGAACACCCAGCCATGACCCTCAACCAAGCTAACCCTCTTCGTTAAGGGGTTATAGGAAACTTCGGCTAAAAAGTTGCACGCGCTGAGAACTAAGATGTGTCCACCGCTTGCAACAAAGTGTTTGTAGGCGAGGTACCCTTTAAGGGTGACATACTCTGTGAAACCCAGAATCACAACGTCAAAGTTTCTCCCACCCCGGGAATTGAATAGTTACCCATTATTTACATCAACATCGCTAATTATCCAAGTGTTGTTTCCCACACTCAACCCAGCCCTCTTCGCCAAGCTGGATGTAACAAATGAGTAAAGACTGGAGCTAAAACCCCAGCCCTCCCTAAGCGTGGTGTTTAGTAAGCCTAGGTCCTTCTTAATCAATACACCCATAGGGGTGTGCGCGTATTTGGAGTAAAACGAGGAGTATGCAGTTGTTGTGAACACGGCCTCCACAACGGCCACCCTAGCTGAACGGAGGCAGTGGTCGACCGCGCAGCATATATCCGTGTTAGACGCACACACCGTGAACTCTGATGCCCAAAACGTAGTTGACCCATTATTAGGTGATGAGGGCGGCTTGACGCCGTAGTCAGCAGTTTCAAAATAGATAGGTTTATATGGATTTCCGGATTTGAGTGATCCGGTTGTGCATGGGCAGTAGGATGAATGGTAGTAGATAGAGACCCAAGACCTCCGCTGGCTGGCTGAGGGAGGGGTACACGCACACACATGGGGGGAGGAGGGAGGGTGAAGCTGACTGAGGATGGATTGGAGGGCGCTCCCCACCGGGAGTGGTGGGTGGGTGCGTCCTGACAGGGGCCAAGCGGAGGGGGACCAATGAACCCGTGAGGTCCCTATATGATGCTGTGAAGCCCAAGCTCCACTACGCGTACGATAGGTGTGCGGACGCATACCTACGTGCGCCTACGTAGAGTGAAACCCAACAAGCAAGAACACGGTGGATAATATCACTATAACGATACATACGGCCGCAAATAATACCCTCCTAAACCCCCATCCAAGCATGCCTATGACACACGTATTTCAACTATAAGTGTTTTGTAGTCAAAGTCAATACCTCTAACCCTCCTCTCTCATAGCGGGATTACTGAATCACACTGCGAATGACTATAACCCAGCCCATAATGCCTAGAAGGGCTTTTCTGCCAAGTATTAAAACACTACACGTCAGACACTATGGGGTTTAACAATAATATGGTGTGACCAAGTGTTATCTGACTAGGTGTGTTGGGTTTGGGTTAGGAGGCTGAATGTTTGTATGACTCATTGGAGGGTGCACTTGGGAAGTGGTTACCTATGTGGTTGAAGGCTTCGTATCATCAGAGGGATAAGCTACCCTCCGTTTCTCACGATGCTTTTGGGACTAGATTATAGGGATGCTTAGGAACAGCTTGTCGCATCGAATCACAGGGGGCGGTGTGCATCGTACGTAATGAACTGTATGATATGAGTGGTTACCAAACTGATATATCCTTGTTGCTTGGGTCGGCTTGCTGGCTTAGCTTCCCGTTGTTGAATACCTTCGGGAAGTCTGGGTGTGTTACCACTGGTATGGTTCCGCGGAACTTTCCAGGTGAATGTGGGTCCACGGTGAGTCTTCGCTTTAGCTCTTGTTCACGGATGACTTGACGCCATATTTGTGCGTAGGAGATGAAGAATCTCTGCTCGGGTGTGAGCCCATCTATGAGGCGTCTCTTCTGAGGCTCAGCTGCGAGTCGTCGCTGCAGTGCATCGTAGGCTATCCTCACACCCCCCAGGTCGGCTATGTTTTCGCCAAGGGTTAGCTGGCCGTTCACGTATGCCTGTGGTAGCGCTTCCAACGAGCTGTAAACTTCGACCACCATCTGGGCGCGCTGCCTGAACCTCTCCTCATCCTCCGGAGTCCACCAGTCTGTGAGGTTGCCTTCAGCATCGAACCTGCGACCCTGGTCGTCGAATCCATGAGTTAGCTCGTGACCTATCACGCTGCCTATACCCCCGTAGTTCACAGCATCATCCATCTCAACGTCGAAGAAGGGTGGCTGTAGTATGCCGGCTGGTAGAACTATCTCGTTGCTAGTTGGTGAATAGTAGGCGTTAACTGTTGGTGGAGACATCATCCACTCACCCCTATCCACCGCTTTACCCACACGGCGGTATTGACGCTGCCTTTCGAATGCGTTGAGCCGTCGGATGTTCCCCAAGAAATCCTCTCTCATGATTGTTACACTAGAGTAGTCGCGGAAGCGTTCGGGGTGGCCTATCTTATAGATTAGCCTGTCGAGTTTCACGAGAGCCCTCCGCTTAGTTTCCTCACCCATCCAGCTCGAATTAGCTATCCTATCCCTGAGCACCGCTTTAATATCCTCGATGAGTACCCCCACCCTCTCACGCGCCTCCCTAGGGAAGTGCCTTTGAACATATAGTTGACCGAGAGCCTCACCCATCAGTTCATCGGTGAGCTTCGTGACACGCTTCCAGCGTGGCTCAGGCTTCGGTTGGCCAAGCAACACCCTGTGGAAGAACTCAAAGTCCTCCTCCACAACCGCGGAGTGCATAAAGGGTGCGCTTGCGTGGAGCAGGTGCCAGGTCAAATAGGTCCTCCAATCCTCCAGAGGCCTCCTAGCAAGCTCGTCATCCAGTGCTCTAAGATACTCGGGTTGACCCACCACCACGTATTCAACACGCGGCACACCGCTCACCCCCAAGTAAACATCCCAGTGGGTGTTGGGATACTCGGAGATAAGGGTGTCCCACCTCACCCTGTTATAGTTCTTCTCCTGATCCCTCAGCTCAACACGGCTACGACTGATCCGGGCAAGTGTACGCTCAATGTCGAGCACAACCCCGCTCCTCCTCCGCGCTTCATCCAAGTCGACTCCCGCCAAGCCAAACACTCTGGCAACGTGCTCCCTAAAGCGCTCCCTAACCTCTCCGAATTTATCAGACAGATAATACTCTCTATCCGGGAGAGATAGACCACCCTGATAAATATAGAACGCGTACACCCCACTATTCTTCCTATCAGCCCTAGAAAATGTGCTAAAGAGCCCTGGTACACCCATCATGTGTAAGTCCGCTACAACACGTATGAGCTCCCTACCGTCAGCAACCGCCTCGATCCTACTCAAGTCACCGATGAGTGGTTTAAATCCTAGACGCTCTATTAGGTCAACATTCATCCCCGACGAGTAGAAGTCGCCTACAAGCCTACTAGGGCTACCGGGAGGCGACCCCGCATCCACAGCTGCCTCCTCAACGAGGTGATGCAGGAGCTCCATATTGTATTCACCCAGCTCACCGAAGGCCCCCCAAACCGCCTTATCCTCAGGGAGCTTCTGCTCGCGAAGCCATTTACCAACCGCGTAACCATAAAAGTCCTCAAAAGGGTCCACATTCCAATCAACAAAATCAACAGAAAACCTAGGAGGTCTGACTACATTATCAGGGGTTTGATTTGGACGGCTACTATTATAACTCATGATTTTCCCACAAATAGTTGGGTAAAAATAGGGGGTGTATAATTCTTATCCCCGTCACTCTCTTCTGTGTAAGCAACTGTTAACTGGGTTATTCCACAAGGACCCTACCTCAAACATTTCCCATACGCTTTAATCAAACAATGGAGTCTTACCACACTATCATGGCGTGACGGGTCAATAACATGCTCAATATTCATTATTATATCAAGCGTCCTAGGTCCATTCATGACTATTCATTATTTTAATGGATGTGCATAATTTGCCTATTAATTAGAATTGGCTCAAAGGCTAAGACAGTCGAACACATTTCTGACGTGTCGATGGCTACCCGGGTCTACCGGTTAGCATCAACGCACACAGCGTTAAATGAATACTTGCTAACATAAAGTTCCGTGATTATAGGGTAAAATCTCAATGATATATGGTTAGTATGTAATTCGCACGTGTGATGGGTAAAGGGGTTTGCATATGATACGCTCAGGTGGGGGTCTCAAATGTGAATGTAACCGAATTCTTCGTTGTTACAAATCTGGGTTCAACTTGACCAAATTTTCGTAGTGCTTGAGCGTACATGTTCGCGAGGAATCTCGAGTATTTTTCACCCATTGCGTGGTATAGTGCTATCGTGTACTCTGCGTCTTTTCGCTGAATTTCACACTCGGCGATTCTACCATATTTGCAATGTAGTGTTAACCACGATAATAGAGTGTTTAAATCGACTTTTTTGAACCAGAATGATGTTGCTTCCCCTGGGTTTCTTTCACCGATGTCTTTCGCCACCCCCATTAGGGTGTCTTCATCTACTGCTTCATGTATCGCTTGGAAGCCGTTTCTTGTAATGGTTACAAACCCGTATCTCTCAGTGTATCGATCCCACTCAATGAACTTCTTAAATATCTGTGATACGAGTGCATTGAGGCTAATCCCTCTTAACGCTGCCTCCTTCCTGAGCTCCTTGTCGGTTTCAAGGCTGATTCTGAAGCTTCTAATTACACTTCGACCAGCCGACCCACTCATAGTATTTGTAATACACTGTACTACTATCTAAGTATACGTCCTACTTAACACGTCGAGGGATTATTAGTATAATTGGTGATACAGCCCATGGCTCGTGTGTCTCTTCCCTCAGTGGTGGTGGTACACTATGTTGACCCCGTGTGCCCATGGGGTTTGGGTGTTGAGCGTGTAGTGGACGAGCTTAAGGGTATATACAGAGACAGGCTGGGTGTAGAATACAGGGTCTGCGTGGCCGTTGATGATATTGACTAGTGGATGCAGCGATACAGTTTCGACAGTAAGAGTATAGTTGATTTTCACAAGAGGATCTCTAGTCTGATGGGGGTTAGCTTTGACCCAGAGTTTATATTTAAAATCGGCTTGAAGACTTCTCGCCCAGCTTGCCTCGCTCTTAAGGCCGCTCAGCGTCAGGATGAACTGAAAGCTTCGAAGTATTTCCGCAGGATGCTCAAAGCGTTCCTTATTGACGTGCGCCCATACAACCACGATAACATTTTCGCAATAGCACGTGAAGCTGGACTCGACGATCGGAAGTTATCTAGGGACGTGAATAGTAAGAGTGTAGAGGAAGAGTTAAACAAGGATATGGAGGAAATGGAGAAGATTGGAGCTAGTTTTCAGGATATAGTAATAAGCACCGCCGAGGGACGATCTGAAAGAGTGAGTGGAATATTTCAAGTCGATAGTATAGTGGAGATAATAGATCGACTCTTACCCGGGCTACACAAATACACCCAAGGCGCTAGGCTGGGTGTGGGTCAGTGATGTTTGTGATATGGGTTCCAATTTGGGAGGCGGATTTGAGGCATTGATTTCTAAGCTGGTAACTCTGAAGGGACTGATACACGGTGAACTCATCCTGCCAGGTGAAGCCGGTTATGATGAGGGAAGACGGGTTTGGAACGGTATGATTGATAGGCACCGCGCCGCGATACTCTATTGCGTCGACGAGCACGATGTGGTAGCCGCGGTTAGATTCGCCCGCGAGAACGGTTTGACAATTGCTATTAGAGGTGGCGGCCACAATGTCGCGGGTTTTGGAACTTGTGACGGTGGATTAGTGGTCGACCTGTCAAGGATGAAGAAAATAGAGGTTGACCCCGAAGCCATGGTGGCGAGAGTACAGCCCGGGTTGACTTGGGCTGAATTCGATAAAGCTACACAGAAGCATGGTCTTGCGACCACTGGTGGTCTAGTGAGTACAACTGGCATCTCTGGGTTAACCCTTGGTGGGGGAGTTGGCTGGCTTGTTAGAAAGTATGGTATGACCATTGACAACCTCATCGGTGCGGAGGTGGTTACAGCTAGTGGTGAGAAGATAAGGGCTAGTGAAACCGAAAATCAAGACCTGTTCTGGGCGCTACGTGGGGGTGGTGGTAACTTCGGTGTTGTAACACTTTTTGAGTTCCGCCTCCACAGAGTTGGTCCACAAGTTTTCGGCGGCCCACTTTTCTACCCTATCGGTAGGGCGTCAGAGGTCTTACGTACCTACATTAGGTGGGCATCCTCTCTACCAGATGAGTTAACATCGCTTGTGGTGTTCCTGACAGCCCCTCCAGCACCCTTTATACCTGCTGAGCTTCAAGGCACAAAGATGATTGCCATAGCTACCTGCTACACTGGTTCACTGAGAGATGGTGAGAACCTCATCGAGCCTTTAAGAGGGCTTAAACCAGCGGTAGACCTAGCTGGTCCGACACCATACGTCGGGCTTCAAAGCATGTTTGACGCCACAGCTCCCAGAGGTATAAACGCGTACTGGAGGAGCCTATACTTAAAACAACTGGATGAACCCGCGGTTGCAAGGCTTGTCGACTGTGCATCCAATTTTAAATCACCGTTTTCTCAGATACACATCCACCAGCTTGGGGGAGCAGTTAGCAGGGTGAGCAGTAAAGACACAGCTTTCCCCCACCGTGAATCACAATACTTAATGAACATCGTCGGTCTATGGATGGAGCCCAGCCAAGCAGAAGGTGTGATCCAGTGGGTAAAGACAACTTGGACAAGCTTAGCACCACACTCGACTGGGGGTGAATACGCAAACTTTATGGGTGAACCAATCGAAAGGGTCAAGGCCATCTACGGGGACAACTATCAGAGACTGGTAGAAATAAAGAGGAAGTATGACCCCCATAACCTCTTCCATATAAACCAGAACATCAAACCAGTATAACAAAGTAATTCAAAGCGTAATGTGTTATCCATTTGATAAACACACTGGAACCTTCACGTGTTAATCCACTAATTTTTTAGTTCCTAAAACCCTATACCTTCTAAGGGGGGAATAATGTGCTGAAATCCTTAGATGGGTGTTTCGGGGTGGGTTGATGAGCACCTCTCATGGTTGTGGGGTGGGAAGTATACACCTGCAGACATCAGTGGGGCCTACATAATCCTCGTCGTGATAGAGGGTCGAGCCTGACTGGTAGCCTAGGCAGGAAGCCCCACCCTTCAAAGTAGATACGAATTCGACTTGAGGCCAATTGCGTCACACAGGAATTTTTTTGCCAACAGTTGAGGGCGGGGTAGCTAACAAGGCGTAAGACTATATCCACCTTAGTGGGGTTGGGATGTGGTGGGGGGTAGTGGTTTCCTAGTGCCTGTGCGACTCGGATAGGGCTGCTCTGTAGAGGCCTTGGATGTAGCCTATCGCGTGTATTCTTCCGAGGGCTGAGTAACCTGGTGTGGATATTTGAGCGGTGTCCCCTGCGAGTGTTGGTGTGTGGTCCACTCTGAATGGGCCGTGGTATCCGTGTTTGACGTATTCCTTCATGGTTGCGTAGAGGTCGCTCATGCCTTCATCTATGAATGTCTCCACGAAGCTGTGCCTGTCGCCTCTCACATCTCTGAAGTGCACGAAGTACACTCTGCCCTTCTCTAAGAAGTGGGCTACTGTGGCTGGTAGATTGTTGGTCATAAGAGTGAAGTTACCCTGACATAGTGTGATACCGTTGGACTCACTCGGTGAGAGTTCGAGGAGTCTGTTGAATGCCTCTACGCTGTTCATTATCCTCGCTGTTCCCTGTAACTCATCCACTGGGGGGTCGTCGGGATGCATCGCGAGCCTTACACCTGAGGATTCGGCCACCGGTATGATGAATTCAAGGAACTCCTTCAGGCTCCGCCATAGTGTGGGTGCATCCACTCCGCCGAGCCTCGGTGGAGGCGCATCTTTCAGGTCCTCCGCGTTGAATCCTCCCACGATTGCTCCACCCCTACCACGCAGCGCCCTCCTGGTGCGCTCCCATGTGGTTGGCATCCAGTTGTACACCCACACGGGTATGTGTAGCTTACCCATGTTCTCCACTAGTCTGGCTACACTATCGAGCTGATCCTCTTTTCCAGGTAACCCATACTTTATCTTCTCCATAGGTGGGTTATCCTCGATCACTGTGAGCTTGAAGCCGTACCCCTCAACCATCCTCTTATAGTTCGATAGCGAAGCATAGTCCCACGGCTCATCATACCTCCACTGCCTCCAGTCATGGTGGAACCTCGGAAGAATACCCGTCGCCTCTTCAACGCCGAGCTGCATTAAAACATCCCAGAAGGGTGTTGGCGCACCCTCCAAGAGTATCTCAGCCAACCTCAACCCACTAGAAGACATCAAGTAGAATCCGCACACATATATTAAAACAGTCAGGTTCAGCACACGTCTTCCTCCCGCATAAACAACAGGACAAATTGGGGGAAGCCGGTCATCGACCACGAGCACAAGAGGGTGCTCGAACCCCCAGTAGCTATGACCAGTAAACTCTGCGCTCATCACTGGCTGACCACTTGCTTTCAAGTGTGCGTTAACACAATAGCTATATTCACCATGATAGGTGCAAGTTGTGGTTGGGGGTAAGACCGTGGGCGATGTTTGGTTTGACTGATTCACCCAATCCAAGTTTGGGGGTGACACCGAATACGCTAAGAGGAGTATGGCCTATCTTTTATCAAGGTGAGGGATAGGTTGCTGGATAGCGCCCGACCATCCGCGGGAGTCGTTACTGGGCGTGGGTGCGGGAGAGGGCTTAGTTGGATTCTGTGCACTCGCCCGATTTCCGCATGTGGGAGCTGTGTCCCCCGATATTTCACGAGGCCTAGTTGAGCGGTGCGCTCAGCTCGCAACCGGGTTAGGAGCCCCTGACATGTGTGGTTCCACCGCGGGTGACGCTATCCACCTACCATTTAGGGAGGCCGTGTTCGACACCATCACCACGAGGAGTGTGCCCATATATATTAAGGATAAGCATTAAATGTTTATGGAGTTTTACAGGGTGCTTAAACCTGGGGAGCTCGTATCCGTATTTGAACCCATAAATCGGCTCAGCCAAGATGAGCGGGGCTTCCGTGGTTACGATTCAAGCGGGGTTTCAAATCTGGCTCGCCACGTGCCTGAGCGCTGAACACCCATAGGTTATTGGAAGGGAACCATGCTCGACTTCGACCAGGGAGACCTAGTGGCACTCGGAGAGGAGGCGGGCTTCTGTGAGATAGGCTTAGAGCTATACCTGAGCGTACGCGAGTTGGAACCATGTGGTGGGTGACGTGGCTAAACGTTAAACCCAACCCGCTCGCACCCAGCCTAAGCGAAGAATTGGAGGGCACTATAACACCCGAGGAGCGAATGGAATTTGAGGCTCACTTCAGACCACTGGTTGAGGCTGGGAAAGGCAGACACAAGGAGGCTGTAGTCTACCTAACAGCAACGAAGCCACGACTAATACAGCGAATCAAACAACTAGAGGTTTTAAGCCATAGCTAAAAAGTGTGGGTTGTGTTCTCTACGAGGTCGGGGTCTGTGAGTGCCTTCTTGATGCGGCTAACACTAACACTATGACGGCGGCCGCCGCGAGCAGTATCACTATTATCGCTGGGTAGTTGGGTGTGAACACCGCTTTGACGCCTAGTGGCTGGTTAACGGTTATGGTGGTGTTGTAGGATAGTGTGCCGCTAGTGTATGTGAAGCCCTGCGCGACGAATAGGATAGGTGTGGGTTTCTCTATGAGGGTGACTATGGTTCCGGGGGGCACGTATAGGATGTGCGTCGACCCGCCGCCTAGGCTGCCCGAGCCGCCCTGGTAGCTATAGGTCACAGAGCCTCCGGTCTCAACCGTTATGTTGAGCCCTGGGTAGAAGACGGCCTCCTCCACTATTGGTGAGTTGAGGCTCAGTGTGGTTGTGGACTGGTTTCCGGTGTATGATGCGCCCCCAGTCCCACTCCAGCGCTCAAACACCCATCCCTGGGTGGGTGTAGCTGAGAGCGTTATGGTGGATGTGGCGTTGTACCAGCCGCTTTGAGGTGAAACCTCTCCACCAAGCTGGGTGTTGGCTGTCACCTCTACGTAGAATTGGTGGTAGTACACTAGTCTTAGGTTTAGTGGTGAGGTGACCGTCCCATTGGTGGGTGTAAGGCTTATCCACCTTACATTGGTCTGGTTGGCGTACTCAAGCGTGCGTTGGGCTGCATAGCTGCCACCATTGTCAACCCAGACCGCGGTACCCGTTGGCTCAACACTGTAACTAGTAGGGGTGCCAAAGGTTGTGGCGTTAAGCACGGGGGTGGGCGGCGTCCCACCGCCAATCACGGTGTAGGACACACTAAGTAGGAATTGGTGGAAGTAGACCACGGCGACCACCCCAGGTGTAACAACATCTCCGCTTGGGGTTGGTGTGTACCACCTCTCCTGCGTGGTTGACCCCTCGAGTGGGTTGGTGTAAACGTAGGTGGTGTAGGCGTCGGCCCAGACGCTCACACCGCTTTGGGTGGTGGTGTTAACACCGAATGTTGTATAACTAATTGTGGGCGCCGAGTAACCCGAACCCCCACCCTTCACGTTGAATGTGAAAACCAAGTTGAATTGGTGGTAATACGTGAAGCTAAGGTTGGCTGGAGCCTTCACCGTGCCGCTTGACTGGAAGTCACCCATCCACCTCTGAGTGGAGCCAGAGCCTGGAAGCTCTAGGCTCACGTACCACTTCGTGGAGTTATCCAGCCAAACCTGACTAGAGGTGGTCTGCAGCACCGTTGACTGTTGTCGTCCAAGTGAGGTATAGTTGAAACCCGGGTAGCCGTACCCGCTCCCACCACCCACCACCTGATAGGCCACGTTGAACAGGTATTGGTTGAAGTAGTAGATGTGTATCCGATTCGTTAGTGGGGTAAGAAAGCTGGTCTGGTTGGTGGCCCACCTTTCATCCCCACTCGTCGAAGGGATCGGGTTCGTGACTGAGAAGAGTGTTCCCGCATCCATCCATATAGTCTGAGGGGTGAGGCTCAAGGTCTGACTAAAGGTTTGCCCGAACGAGTAGAAGCTTATGCTTGGAGGCGTGGGGCTGCCGCCGCCCACGACTGAGTAGAACACTGACTCCCTATACTGCTCGTAGTATTTCACACTGAATGACTCATCAGGGTAGGTCACAGTGTATTCGAGGTGAACCCTACTCATCGAGTAGTACTCCGAGACCTGTGCCTGGGACCAGGCGTAAGTGTACACCCTGACGTCCTGTATTGGGTGGTCGAAGTAGCCGTAACCCGGGAATCCCCCACCGATATACACCGGGGAACTCTGAACATATGGTGTGGGTGGTTTTATAGACGCCTCTAATACGCCGTTGACGTATGCGTCCTCAACGCTTCCATTATAGGTTACAGCGACCATGTTCCAGCCTGCGACCAAGTGTGTGGAGGTCCAAGTCAGGCTTGCGCCACCACCGAATGTGTTCACTAATTGGTTGGGCGAGCTCCCCGTGAGTAGACAGTTCTGTGCTCCCGCGTAGGATGTCCCACCCCAACACAGTATCTCACGGTTCTCCTCCTGTGAGTTGAGGCCGTTCGGGAGGTAGACCCAGACAACCTTCGTGAAACCAGCCGAGCCCACGGGGATGGCGTTTGAGCCAGCGACAACATACTGGTTCAAACCGTTCAGGCTGAGGCAAACCCCGAGGAGGCATGAGCTGCTCTGCACCCATACCGGTGAGTTCACCGTGTGACCATTGTTGCCTTCACCGCTCAGGTCGTAAACCGTGGAGCCAAAACCCTCAGCGAGTTGCCAGTAGCCCACTAAGCCGTAGGTGAACGGTGTAGCACTGTACTGTGTGTTGAAGTTGCTACCAGTTGTGCTCGCAAGCCACCCGAGGAATCCCCCAGCGTCAACCCAAATCGTACTAGGTCCGCTGAGTGTGGCTGTAGCTGGCCCACCGTACTCTGTGAATAATAGTGTTGCCAGGTTGTTGTAGGCGAATGAGCCGGATGAGAGGCTGGGGTTCACCGATGCCAAGTACTGGTTATAATAGGTTATGTTGCTAGGAGGAGGCTGGGTGACACCCACCGTCCATGTGGTGATGTTTGTAGCCCACCTCTGGGTTGAGCCAGAGCCCGGCAGGGTCTTGGATACAACTATTTGGCTTCCCCTGACAGCCCAAATGCTCGTCTGGGTGGTTGCTAGAGTTAATGTCTCTGTTACCTGCTGGTTGGTTGAGCTAGGAGTCGAGGGGGCGGTTGTATAACTCAGCTGCGGCGCCCCGTAGCCAGAGCCGCCGCCAACAACGGAGTATTCGACCTTGAAGCCCAAAAGGTCATAATAGTAATATGTGGCGGAGTAGGTTGTCGCGGTGCTTGGCGGCGTGAAGGTGGTTGTGGTACACGTCCCAGTTGATGTGGTCGCGAGGCACCACATCTCCGTGGGTGTTGAAGACGAGCTTGTGGGTGAGATGCTAACCGTGGAGCCGGGTTGTATCTGCAGTGTTAATGGTGAACCAGTGTACTTAGCGGTGGATGAGGCCCCACTCGAGTTGGTGTATGTCACAGTGAAGTAATTGGTCTGGCTCACGGGGTTTGACCCCGCTGCGGGGGTGAGTGTGAGCGTCACGGTTGTGCCGCTTGCAGCCGCAGCAACACCCAAAGCGGGTAACATGTGTAGAGACACTACACCACCCGGAAAGGCGGAGGACTGGTTGAGAAGGCAAGCTGAGGCGAGGAGTGCAATTAACAATATCTTGGTACGCATAGAAACACACCCTCCAGACACATATTTTCCCTTTGCGGTTTCACATTACTATGCAGCCAAATATCACTGAATCTCTGTAGCAGAACACCTGTGGCAGTCTTGAAGTGTTTCATAGGGGTGCTACATGGAATGCTGAGTTTAGAGAACCGAATCTTCAAAATATGCAAAGAAGCTAAGAAACCACGTTCTATTATTGCTGTATTTATCATAGACGACTTAATCATTGCTTATCATGCTAAAAAATAGAAATGTAGGGTCCATATAATCATGACTCAAAACTGAATTTTAGCTAACACGAACTGCCTACTGATTTTAGATACATTTTCTGGTGCCAGGAGTGTTATGTGTAAACAAGCGATTTTAGGTCTTGCTTTGATGTGGCGCCTTAGTTAAGGCTTTAACCCGAATATTCTCTGAACCCTAGAATCAATATTCGTCTCGTCTCAAATGGTTGGTATTACAGCGTGGCTCTATTTACTACGTGTTAGCGATGCTCATGTATATTTTGAAAACTTGGGTTGACGACTTCCAATGATATTTGGTTTTGAATGGGTTGGCGTAGCATATAGCTCATGGGTTCGCTCATGCTCGGTAGACCCTCCTTCTTTTTAGCATGGTTATAATCGCTAGCGTTAGCCCGATGGTTATGGGTACTAGGAGGAGGGTTGTCTTAGGGGTTTGAGTGTTCGGTGTACTGGTTGGGGTCGATGTTGGTTGGTGTGGAGTGTAGTTGGGTAGTGTTGCTGTGTAGCCATAGTGTATTGGGTACTGTAGCGGTATTGGATAGGTCCAGTTTTCCGGTGTGAGTATGAGTGGTGGTCTGGGTGGGCTTGAGAAGTTGAAGGCCGATAGTAAACCTGGCACATCGCTGTCTGCCACTAGGGGTGTGAGCCATGGTAGGTGCCAGTTGTAGTCTACGAAGCCGATAAGGGAGTAGCCGCTAAGCGTGTTGTTATCAACCCACCCCTCCCTCGCTAGGAGGGATATTATGAGTAGGGGTATCCTCTGGCCCAAACCGTATGGGTTGATTTTCGGCGGGACAACCTGGTCGTAGTAGCCTCCACCCTCATCGAATGTGAAAAACACCGCGGTGGACTCCGCGTAGCCACTATTCATCACGGCGTCCACGACCTGAACTAGTTTTGATGCGGCGGCGGTGACGTTGTAGGGTGGGTGCATGTCGTATTCACTCGTGTTTCCACCAAGGAACATAACCCAGCTCACAGCAGGTAGGTCTCCGTGGAGTTGAGCGTAGAAATCCGTGAGGGTGTGGAAGTGTGAGGCGTAGGCGTCCGAGCCAGCGAATGCTGTGAGCGGCCAGGGCACCCCGCCACCATACCCATAAACATAGTAGCCCCAACTCACATTGTACTCTGAGAGCTGGTACATGAGTGTTTGATTGAACGGCACAGCGCCAAGCACACTATCAGAGTAGAAGGCGGGAGGGTAACCTACAAGGTAGGCCACCCTGTTGGGCTCCGTGAGGCCGAGAACAGGCGCATAATAATTGTCCGCAAGCACATACTCCTCCGCGTAGTCCCAAAGGGGTGCGACCTGCTCGTATGAGAAGTACGCCATAGATTGAGGGCCGGAGTTCGAGTAGAAGCCGTTGGTCGTATTATCCAAGTAGTCATCATGATAGACACCCCAACCCTCACTGGGATCCTCCGTGCTGGTGGCCCCAGCGTAGTAGGGGTGGGCGTAGCCATCGGATGGATTAGATGGGTTTCGAGGAACGGAGACCCAGTTGAGTGTCCCATTGGCGCTCGATTCGAGTTCAGAGTAATTGGCGTATAGACCCTGTGGGCGCATAACTGATAGGGTGGTGTTATCCACGATGGGCGGCCAGCCAAACGGGTACACTCCAAACAGATTATCGAAGCTATGGTTCTCGTCTATTATTATCACTACGTGCCTTATGGGTGTGGCCGTCAAGCTCGGGAAAGCGACAAGCTGTAGCGTAAACGAGGATAGAAGGAAGACCAATAGTATGAGCCTGTAAAGCATAAAGATTTAATGTTGCAGGTGTATTTAACACGAATCATTTCACTTTGGCTGATGTAAAACTCGTGAAGCATGTGCTACAGATATTAATCTTCCGTTAAATATAACATCATTAGTAATCTAAGGCTTCCAATCCCCACGGAAAGACTCATCCAAGGTGTTCGGTTACTATGTGTAATCCTCATCACCACGTCACCAGCTTGTTTAGAATATTATTAAAAGTGGTTTTTTCCAATTTTGATATGTATTTATTACGAGGTTTCCATAAATTGAGTAAACCGAGTCTTTAAATAGTTCACAATATGTTGTCGAGCGATGTAAATATGTCGTGGAAGTCAAGGAAGGTTTTAGGGATGGTGTTAGTGGTTTCAACGTTGAGCTGGCTACTTGTTCTGGTGGGCTCAGTGGGTCTTGTTTCAGCGTATGGAGCGGGTGAAACGTGGCAACTGGGATTCGCGGGCACGGGCACTCTCTCAGGAATGGGATTCGGATTCTGGGGGTGGTGCACATTCACGGGTCAAACCAGCGGCTCCGTCGGCGACTGCCAAATCTCACAATACCTACACATGATGGGGAACAGTCAAAACATCCAGTGCCAAACACATTTCGATATAACAAGCTGGAGCGCGCAGCCCGGTGCGCTCACACCATTAACGGGTGCGCCAGACTTCTTCGTCAACTCTGGCACAATAACAGTCAACCCAACCAGCGCAACCCAAGCATGTGCCTCCTTCCTTAGTGCCGCGGGATTCGATGTCTCTGTGGCTGCTCCGGGAACACTCACAATCAACGGTCCATCCGACATGGCGCTCCCAGCAGCACCTGGCCACTATTCGTTGAGCGGATTGACACTAGGGGGAGTGAGCTACACCGAGCTACAAATCCAGGTAAGTCAAAAGTAGACCATACCAACCCACACCTTTTTTTCCAGCGTAGACCTAAACCTATACGCATCCTACTGCTTAGCGCAACATCTTTTTCTCTCTCAATTAGTTGTTGTTTCCACCTCTAGACTGTTAGGCGGGGCCTATAAGCCGTGAGACTCTGATCCGCTAAGACCCAGTTTCTAAGCTGTTGCAATCCCTAAAGCAACATCAATATGTATTTCACATGGTGGGTTACCCTCAGTCACGGTAGTTCCAAATTCGCGCCTGACGCTGATTTTGCCCCACACTTGAGCTTCGGTCTACCGTAAAAGGCGGGATTTTGGAAACTTGATAAAAGATCAAAATTCTTCAGACAGCTATCGCTCACACCACTCACTAAGGGTGAATGGCTCACATCAAAGATATTGTGGTATGTTCTCCTAATCAGCACTGTCATTCGCCCTTATGGTTGACTTCGGTGTGATGGCGTTCGGCGCCAATATACACTTATCACTCTGCGCGGCAACCCTAATCATAATAGGGCCCTTACTCTTTGTTTCACTGGGAATGCTTGTGGGTACGGTGACTTAGACACAGGAGTCAGCCGGAGTTATTGCAAACATCATAACTTTCCCAATGATGTTCCTCTGAGGCACATTCTTCCCCCTAGTTAGGGGGAGTAAATCATGCTAATGTTAAAACTTTACCATTAATCTATTTGGTCCACTTGACTTAAAATAACCTAGCAAAGGACTATTCAAATAGCCCGTGCTTCGGTGATTGTCTCTTAGTGCTCGATGACTGCCGAGGTTTTTGGAATTCTAACATAAATGGAGATAAACTGCATTCCTCACCGCATTAAACCTATCGCTCAGCGTTTAATCCTTATCCGATTAACGGTTCGCGCCGTTAAAGAGCTCACTGAAGCGGGGGTTCTAGGGGTAATCCTACCCAATAGCGGGGTATGTCTGCTAGGTTGGTGATTGAGACCAACCAGAACTCAACATACATGAATAGGGAGAGGAGATTGGCTCCATTCTTTAAAATAGTGCGGTTTGGATAACTTGTTGGTCTAACCCCTCTTTTAGTATGTTTTTGATTTCATAATTCTAAGAAAGGTTTAAGTTTATTGTTTCGCTTTAAACCTATGCTTAATGAGCCTCTGCGCGAGTTGGGTGTGCTTTGGCGTCAAGACTCCTTGCCCCCCTCAATGGGCTTCCAGAGGTGATTGCCATGGAATCCGTTATAAAGAGTGAGATGGAGTCTGAGCTTGCCCCCGCGCTATTGGTTTTGATTAGGCCTAGGAACCTGGAGATCCTAAGTGCGCTTGCGACTTCACCCATGAGTACCAGGCAGCTTTCAAAGCTTCTGGGTCTACAGGAATCCAACGTTTCGGCGAGGCTACAGGAGCTTGTTAAATTTGGGTTCGTAAGGGATGAGGGTTGGAGGAGGGTGAATGAGCGTAACGTCAAGCTTTACTCACTCGGTGTTAACGGGCTCAGCATAGAATTCTTACCGCAAGGTTATAGGCTTAGATTAAGAAGGTCTTTTAAGAAGCCCACTCTTGAAACCACTTTCTACTATGGGGATTTTGAAAGCCCCACAATAGGCTTCGAGTTCATTGGGAGGCGGAGGGAGCTTGAAAGCCTTGCGGAGCACCGCTCGGTACTTATCTGGGGGATAGCTGGCATCGGGAAGACCACGCTTGCGGCCAAGTTCGCCGAGAGTTTGGGTACCCCAATATTCTGGCACCGCGTTAGGGAGACGGATTCGTTTATATTCGTGGTCAACAAGCTGGCGGTCTATCTATCCAAGTTTGGACGAGTCAACCTGGCAACACTATTAGAGGAGGGTGAAAAGGACACGGAGGTTCTTGAGGAGTCGGCCATACAGGAGGTAACCCAACTCAAAGCGTTAGCGGTGTTCGACGACTACCACCTATGCGGAGACTCGGAGCTAAAGAGGTTCATAGCCAAATTCGTTGGGAGAACCAAAGCAATAGTTATCTCGAGGTCGAAACCCGTCGAGCTCCTAGGTCACGGTGTATTCGAGCTTGAGCTTGGAGGCTTCAGCAACTATGATGCTAGGTCATTCATCGAGTCGAGGCTCCACCGAGGCGTCTCTGAGCAAGATCTTAAGACGATTAGTAAAAGAACGGAGAACCACCCTCTTGCGCTAGAGCTACTCTGCCAGGTGGCTATGAGAGGGGGTGAGCTCCCGGAGGGGGTGGTCGCCGCATCGGAGAGTTTTGTCTCCCAGCTCTCCTTAACCCTAAGCCAAGAGGAATTACAGCTACTGTCGGCTCTAAGCGTGTTCAGGGAGGCGGTGCCCGTGGAGGCGGTTAAATGGGTTGTTCCGATGCGTCTGCCCATCAGGCGCATACTACACAATTTAGAGGGAAGAGGTATAGTGAAGAGGAGGGGTGGCCTGTACGGTGCTCATGGGCTGATCAGGGAGGCGCTCTATAATAGGATGGGGAGCCCCGAACAGCACAGTAGGGCGGCAGCCTACTACCGAAGATTAGGGGATATTCGGAGTATGCTCGAAGCGTTATACCACTACGCGGAGGCTGGGGACAGCCCGGGAGTGTTGGATACCATAAAATCCTGTTGGGAGACCGCAACGGAGCAGGGCCTCTCAGAGATTCTCGGGCAACTCATCGACAGACTACTCAGGCAGCCCCTCTCCAAGGAGGCGGAAATGTGGTGCCTCTATGCGAAGGCGAACATACTCTCACATGGCTCAACAAACCTCGACGAATCCCTATCCCTCCTCAACCGCGCCATGGAGATATCAATCTCAATCAGGGACTACGAATTCTACACACGATGCAAACAGCTCACCGGGCTCATACTAGTATCTAAAGGTAAGGTCAGGGAGGCGATTAGGTTGCTCCAAGAAACCCTTGAGGAAGCCGCAAAGTGGCGGCTGCCAGCGGGTAGGCAGGCTGGAATACTCTCAGTGATATCTCAGGCCTACATGAGGGGGTACTACCTCAACAAAATTCTTCGAATACAAGAGAAAATCCTAGATCTATACAAGGAAGCGGGAAACAGAGTGCTAGTGTTTGCCACAATAGGCAACATGGGCATAGTCAACATGCTTCTAGGAAGATTCGAGGAAGCATCAGCTAAGCTAAGGGAGGCCCTAGATGGGCTTGAAATGATCGGCGACATAAGCGACATGGGCACAGCAATGTTCAACCTAGCCATAGTGCTACGGGACAGCGGCAGAGTAGAGGAGGCGCTATGGATGCTCAAGAAAAGCGTGAAACACCTGAGGCTAGCACACAAACACTCAACACTCCTCTCAGCGCTATCCGAAAGCGCGCTTCTAAACTGCGAACTCGGAAACCTCGAACAAGCCGCAAAGCTCATCGGTGAAGCTAAGAGGTTGTCAGGCAGAGTGGAAGAGGTTGACTCATTGGGTGTGTACGAGTTCGCCCAAGCAGTCCTAGCACTCATTCAGGGTGAGAAATCCACCGCGGAGACCCACTTTGATCTAGCCCTAAACCACTTTAAGAACTCCCTCTACGACCGAGCGAGGGCTCTAATGATCCGCGGCGAAATCGAGCTCAAAATAGGTCTAAAGGATGCCGGGAGGAATCACCTAACACAGGCAAGAGGGCTCTTCAGTAGAATCAGCTCCCAAGGATACATCAATAAGGTGGACAAACTCTTATCGGCTAAAACCTAACCGACCAACCATGTATATTCACATATTAACCTAAGCTATTTTAGCACAACCTTACCTAACTGTGACCTAACCCTTTGATTTAGTTACGTGGTATTACTCAATAAAACCATTAACCAGCTCAGCTAAACACACGCCTAGCCCTATTAATTCGGAACCCATCTTCATGGGCAGAGTTTACTAGTCTATAATCTCAACATAAAAGCTCCTATCAAGGGAGAATGCTGGTGGGTGGGTGGGTGGGAGAAATGAACCTGCGAACTAATACTGATGCCCTGTCATTTCACTGAGCTTGATGGTGTCCGGATAAGACTTCATCCGTGTCACCTCCACTCAGTGTACCAGTGCACGAATAGTTCTAGGAAGTCTACGAGTGGTGTGAAGGGTGTTTTCT
>NEXG01000028.1 GCA_003019535.1 Candidatus Marsarchaeota G2 archaeon ECH_B_1 | reverse complement strand
ACGCCGCCATCAACCTCTACATGCGCCTCAGGTTCGGGTGCACCGTAAAGTGGGTTGGTGGGAGGAAATACATCAAACTGAAGATGGAGGGCGCTTCCCAGCGGCGGGAGTGGTGGGATCACGCAGTCCTACCCTCCCTCCTCTTGGGTGGGTGCGTCCTTACACGAGGAGGCGGAGCTGAAGGGGACCGATGAACCAGTGAGGTCCCTAAATGATGCTGTGAAGCCCAAGCTCCACTATGCATATGATAGGTGTGCTGATGCGTACCTACGTATACCTACGTAGAGTGAAACCCATACCCACACTACCCTACGAAGAGGCAGTCACACGCACCCTAACAGTGTACGCGGAAGCCGAAGCCGAGGCGGGCGCACCCCCGCTGAGCGGGGAGGAGCGCCGACTAATAGCCAGCCTAGGCCTACTGGCACAATACCACCCCCACACAACCCCGAGGGCAGCGGAGGCCGCGGAGGCAGTCCAGAGCTTCCTCGACACAGCCACACTCATACACGCACACACCAAGGGATGGAGCCACCCCGACACCCTCAAGGCGAGGCGCACAGCGCAGAGATTCGCCAGCGGAGGAGGAAGCACGCAGAGAATAGCCCAGATACTAGGAGACCAGCCACACGCACACGCAAAACTAAAACAACTAATACGCACATACGGCCAACACCTAACACCCACCCAGCCAAGCGGAGGCGGAGGCGGAGGCGGGAGGGGTATACCCCCAGCCGAAGCGGAGCGCGCACTCACAATACTACTCGGCCACCCCAAAACATGGGGGCCAAGCGAACAGGAGAAGGCTGACCGCCTCAGACGGATACTCCTCTCCGGGTGCCCCCCGGAACACGAGGCGGACCAGGCCGGACACGAGGACACGGACCCAGCCACACAGCCAAACAGCCAGACGGACAGACACACTTAAACACAACCGTTACAGGTTGGGTGAGGTGTAAAAAGGAAATGGTTAGAATAGTGGATATAGCCCACTTCGACAGCAACAGGCAGCTCACCTCCAGCCTCAAAGTGGACCTCGCACCCACAGGTGTAAACGACAAGGGGTACGCCGAGGAGGGAGGAGTATACATCAGCATGACCGGCAAAGACGGCTCCAAGGTGAACATGAGGCTCAGCTTCGACGAGACCGCGAAGCTCGCAGCCAAACTCAACGCAACACTCCTCCAACTCACATGGGAGGAGATAAGCATAGGCACACAGCAGGCGCAGAACCGCGCCAAAGAGTGAGCCAGCGGGGAACGCGAACCCACCACACATTTTTTATATATTAGGATAATATGTAAGGAGCTGACCGGTATGATTGCGAGCAGAGGTGTAAGGCCTTGGCCCTGAAGGAGAACGCATACCTGGCGGTCATAGTCGTGCTCGCGGTGCTCGTGGGAGCGATGGGAGCATACATATACCTACAACACACCGCGGTCGTGAAGCCCACACCTATACCCACACAGACATCGAGCATGACGACACCCACAACCACGGCCACCACCCCTACTACTACGACGACAACGGCGACGATGACTACCACAACGGCGATGGCGACGGCGACGACAACTACCACATCCGCGACCACGACAACTACGTCGACACCCACCACGGCGGCAAAGGAGTGTGTGGGGAGCTATACGGAAAGCTATAATGAATCAGCAGTACTCGAACCCCCCAGCGTCAACATCAACAGGACAAACATGAACACGATGATATACGTCCCATTCGGGACGACGGCCACATACTACATCAACATTAAATCCAATGTAAGCTATGCCGGCGCAACTTTCGCGAATGTAACGGGCACACTCTACAACAGCGGCGGAGAAACCATATTCTTCGGCTCACTCCCAATCACGAAGACGGGAACACTCGGCCCAGGAGTATACGAGCTATTCATAGGCGACAACACGAACCAGAACATGAATGTCACCCAGAGATTCAAAATCACAATCACAGCCACAGAGCCAGCGGCGACGTGTATGGGGACATTCCACGCGCAGACCAGCACACTACTCAGCTTCCCAAGCCAAGCCAACCAGCAGGCCCAACCCACATGGTCCTACATCTTCTTCGTGGCACCCAACACCACGGGCAACTTACAGGTTAACTACACCTCCAACGCCACCCTCTTCGTAATGGTGTTCCCAATATACACGAACGGCACCACCCCAAGCACACTCATAATACAGCCGCAGGTACAGATGAGCGGCACATACACGCTTACAGGCCTATCACCCGGCATCTACCTCCTCCAAATACAGGACAACGACTACCCCAACTCGGCCCAAATACACGCATCCCTATACGCATCATACAGTGGAGGGCAGTAAACGTTGCGTGGAGAGCGCCAACAAAACATGAAAGAAAGGATGAGAACACCGGTTACAAGTAGAGGCGTCACCCCGTGAACAGGAAAACACATCTAGCAATAATCATACTCGCAGTGGTCGCCGGAGCCATAGGCGGCTACCTGCGCATCCAGAGCACCACGGCGCCCCCCCTGGTCGTCACCGCCACCCCAGCGGCCACAGGCCCCCAGACGGGCACCGCTGGTGTGCCGCCCCCCTCCCCTGTAGCCGTGGAGTCCGCGAGCCGCTACGTGGACGCCGGGTGTACAAGTGGTGTTGAAGCCTATAACGCCACATACACACTCACACCCCCATCGGAGGCCCCGACGAGTAACTGGCTACTCGCATTCGCCGTACCCTACAACACAACGGCTACATATTACTACAGCGTAGAGACGAATAACACCGGCGGCGCGGTGGCCGCATCCATCGTGGACGGCCTCATAGCCTACACCGCATGGGGCAACAGCACCGTGGGCAGCCCTGCACCGGTAAACACAACGGGCACACTTGGCCCCGGCATCTATGAGTTCCAGGTATCGGACCTCCCCCTCAACTACTACACTTCACGGGTAACCTCGGAGTTCAAGCTCACATATAAGCCGACCAGCCAGACAGCCACATGCGGGCACACATCCCACACCACGGCGGAGGCAACACTCTGGGTGAGCCCGACAAGCACATCCACGCAGTCCTGGAGCTACCCATTCTTCGTACCCAACAACACCGTGGGCAGTGTAACCATAGACTACACGTCGAACACATCCCTCGGCGTCTCCTTAACCCAGCTACTCAACCTAAACGGCACAGTGTACCCCAACACACTCACCCCATACCCATACACAAACACACACGGCAACATCACGTTCACCGACCTCGAACCCGGAATATACGTCATACAGCTCCAAGCGCTGAGCACAGCGGCGGCCACAGTGCAGGTAGAAGTGACGGCAACCTACCATGAAAACTGAAGAGAGAGGGGAGGTTGAGGCTATGCCCCACACGCATCCACCCAGCGGAAAACCCGGAGATGAAACCTCTTGAGGAACCGCACAGCAGCAGCCATACTCATAATCATAGCCATAGCGGCCGCCACAGCCGTAGCGGCCACTGAATACCGCCACGGGAAGACAGCGGCAACCACAACAACCACCACACCACCCACTACGAGTACAACGCTACCACCGACGACCACCACGAGCACGGCGACGGTGGAAGCCGCCCAGAACACATCATGCCTCAGCGAATCCGAGTACACGCAGACATACACGATGAACGCCACCACGGGGAGCACCCTCCAAGTCCTCTACACACCATACGGTGCACGGGGGCAACTCACACTCAGCGTGGTGGCCAACGCCACGGTGGAGGTGGGGGTGTACAACGTGACTGGCCCACTCGCATCCATGCTCCCAGAGCCGAGAAGCATAGCCCTAGCACTCACCCCCAAACCCACCGAGAAGTATGTGTACAGGGGAACACTCAGCCCGGGAGCCTACATCGTCGAGGTAAACAACACCGAAGCTGGCAGCGGGGAGAGCACACTCATACACCAAAACACCACACTCACATACACCCAGAACACGGGGCAACAGGCCTGCGCAGCCCAGAACAAATACACGGCAACCACCACACTCCAGCCACCATACTATATATGGCTGTACACCTTCTTCGTGCCCCCAAACACAAAGGGAACACTCAGCATAAAGTACACGGCGACCAACGCGGTAAACCTAAAAATCAGTGTGACACAGCCAGGCACACCCCGAATAAGCCCCCTAACAAGCACAGTGTACACAGTGTACAACCAGACCGTGGCGGACTACGTGAACACAACACTTACACCCGGAGTATACTTCATAGCAATATACCTAGCCCCAACACCTACACCCACAAACACCACGCTGCAAATCAACATACAGACAGGCTACCAACCAACACAGTGAGAACAGCAAGCCACCCAGCCTTTTAAACGAATGGGTCAAACACGGGTGAGTGACCCCTATGCCAAGCGAAGCACTCGGGATGCTCGCGGCCGCAGTAGCTGTGATAGCCATACTCACAGTCGGAGCCACAATAATGGCAGCCCAGAACTACGCCCAACGCCAGCTCGAAGCACAGGCACTACAGGACGAGTACAACACACAGCTACAATACATGATAGTGGCGAATGGAGCCAACCCCGCAGCGGGGTGGTGGCCCAACCAGCCCGGAGCCGAAGCAGACGGGGGCACATACACATATTATACCACCACAACCAAGGACTGGGAGTACACCACATACGACAACTACCTCCAACCATACACATACTGGTACCCCACAAGCCAACCCCAAAACTACTACTACACCACGTACACAAGCTACTACGAGGCGTACAGCTACCAGGTACCCCAGACCAAGACGAACATCGGGTTTAGGACCGTGACCAGCGCCAACCCAATACAGGAGAACTACACAACCTACACGCAGGGGCAGTCCGCGGCGAGATACCCAACCCCCAGCACCTCCTACGCAACCGAGTACGACTATTTTCCAAACGCGTCTCGATACCCCACATGGCGACAGGTCTTTGTACTGTTGTGCGGCGCGCACTGTAACCTAGAACCCGGCCAGAGTGTCACCCTACTCGTAGGCAGCACACTCGAATATCAATTCATGCCCGAGTATACATGGGTGCAGGAATCATACCAGACAAGCTACAGCGTTCCATACACATACACCGCGAGCGGCCTTTACGAGCTGTGGTCCACGGCGACCGCTTCATTACCCTACACGTACTACGAGTCCCAGCCCTACACCTACAGCTACACCACATATAACACATACGAACAGGCGTACAGCTACACATACTACAACAACATGCCAAGCAGCACACCATACAGCTACACCGTAGGTGTACCCCAGACATACACCTACAAGACGCCTCAAACACAGCCAACACAGGTCGCGGGTACAGCCTACCTCAACCAGACAACCATAATAAACGGAGAATACCAGCCCAACTACACCAACACAACATACACTTACTACGAGACCACGGGGTGGGACCAGAACACTGGCACATACTACCCCACAACAGAGCAGGAGACCGGGTACGCCCCAACAACCACCTCCCAGCCCCAAACAGTGAACAACCCATACCTATACTCAACCCCCCAGACAAACAGCGCGCAGGCGTACCAAACCCAAGCCACCACACGCTACTACACTGTATGGTCGCCGTATATATCGAGTACACAGTTTTACTCATATCAAAACACCGGATTCGTGACCGACACCGCCACAGTGTACTACGCATATGAAACAGTCAGCTACACAAGCGTACCAATCTACGCACCACAATACAAGACATACACCTGCCCATCATACTTCTTACTCTTCGGCCTAATGTGCGCCTGGGGGGTCTTGGGAACAGTCTATTTGTCGAGTACTACATATACACCAATACCGGTACTCACACTCCAAACATCATGGGCTTCCCACACCTACACGAGGTACTGGGGTACGCCCAACACACATACATACTTCGTGTACGGCACGGTTTACCACCGCTACCCATACGAATACTACTCTACGAGTTTCCAACCCGAAACCGGTTACCGCGGAGAACACTACGCAAACCTGAACAGCGAGACGACCTACAACACTGTGTACCAGCCCGAGACTGGGTACTACTGGGCGAGCACACCCCAGATAAACACCGCCCCATACTATGCGAAGGGACCACCCGTGAGTGTGGGGTACACCTACACCAACGCCACCCTCACCCTCACAAACGGGGAAACATATATAGTGGGCATAATATACGCCAACCCCAACCCAGCGCTCGGCGTATACTACGTGCCACTCAGCAACCCCGAAGCCGGGGACACAGCGGCGCAGTGGCTCCTCCAGCAGGGGTGGCAACCCATGAGCCCACAGCAGTGGGCCAACTGGCAGAGCTGGAGCACACCCCCCAGCCAGGGACAATGCGCAGCAGCGAACGGATGCGGGTGGACAAGCAGCGGTCTACCCTTCACAACGAACGGAGAATACGTACCCGGCAGCGGCGTACTATTGGAGGCGGGGCAGTGGATAACCGCACCATACGCCCCAAGGTACGCAGTGGGCTTCCTATCAAGCAGCGGCCTAGTATTCTGGGTGGCCTAAACCAAACCCAACCCTCTTTTTCTATTCAGCGGTCAGCCCTCCCTCCAGGCGAGTCGAGGGCGACCCGGACCCGCGTTGTTAAGACTCGGACTCGGGCCTGGCGGGTGAGGCGGCCTGCGGCTTAGGCCTGATGTCCAGTGCCTGCATCACGAGCTGCTGGAGGAAGACCACCTGCTGCCTCAGGTCGTCGAGGCGCTGATTCACACTCCTCTCCAAGCTGTCAATCCGCTGATTCGTGACATCAATCCTTTGATTCACACTCTTCTCCGCTGAGTCTATCCTCTGGTTGGTGGCGTCCACCTTGGCCTCCAAGCCATCCATCCGGGCGTCGAACTCCCGGCGGAAGTAGTCGAGCTCCTCCCTAACAATACGGCGCAGCTCGGGCTCCGTGAGCCTCTTCAGGGCCTCCCTAGCAGCCTTAGCCATAACAACCAGAAGACGCCGACCAACACTATAAGCATTACCCTCTTCACCTCCATCGGTCGGTGGAAGAAGCGGAGCCACCTTCTTACCAACGTATTCTGGATGATTATTTGGTAAGAAGACACCCCGAGGCCGACGCATATGGAAACAGAAAAGCAGCGTAGCAACCCGCCGCCACCACCACCCAAACCCCCGCGAAGTTAAAAGCGGGAAGAACACGGATGAACCTGACTTCCTCCCCGCCATAAATGGCGGGGGTTCCCCTCATTGATTCGGGTTTACATCTCTCATTTGAGGGGTAGTTGAGAGGGTCAGAGACCCCCTCCCGTTCAAATTTGTGATTGCGATAACATCCCTATCGTTCTCATAACAACAATTGCACTTAAACCAACGATGGGAAACCTCAACCATCTTTCTACCACATTTTGGGCATGAAACGGAAGAGTATCTAGGATTAACGAACTCAACAAGCATTCCGTGTTTCTTAGCTTGCCAACAAATCCAGTACTGCAAACGATGATACTGCATTAAATACAGTTTATCCCTAAACTCCTTCGGCAATTTATCCACATTCTTGATGAGGTTCTTAAGGCTCTCCAATTTGATGACGTTAGCACCCGTCATTCTCTCAGCTACCTCAACAACCCATTTTCCCACTTTTCTAGCATAATCCTCCGCGATTCTCCTAGCCTTTAAATGAAAAGTGTGAATCCTGTGAAGGATCCTCTTATTCTCCCTCCACCTTCTAGGGTACTTCCTTTGCAAATTCTCTGCTAATGACTTCCAATGATGAACCTCCTCAAGGCGGGTTGGTATTCTAACGTAGTGTTTATCGTCACTCCCAGCAACTATCTCAGCTATGTTAATATCTACGGCAATACTTTCCTTTGGCTCAACACTATCTAACGGTTTCTCGAAAACCACCTTTAAGAAAGCCTTACCATCCCTGATCACTAGCCTTGATTCCTTCATCCTCCAACTCATGTACTCCTTCAGGTTTCTAGGATAACCTAAGATTGGTAGTTCACCAACACTTGCTATCCTAACGCTCTTCTTGTCGAAGTCCACATTATAGCTAGCTTTAGGAGTTAGCCATACAGTGGGCTTGTATACTCTCGGGAACCTACCTTTCTTAGGATTATTAAACCAACCCTTGTATATTGAGAGTGCATCGCGGTAGCAGTCCTCAGCGACCTTTGATGGTAGATTATACTCCTCCCTTAACTCCTCGTACAAACCCTCGTGAACCCTTCCTAATACTCCCTTCTCGTTTGGGTTCGGTACATTTTCCTTCAACCAAAAGAGGACGAAACGGAGTGCCTTCACGTAGTTATTCATGAGGGCTAGGAGGGGTTCAGATGGGGCGATCTTCATCGAAACAGTAGCTCTGATCGCTTTACCCCTCCTAGCCATTGAAAGAATTTTAGAACGAAGAGAAATTTAAACTTTCGTCATCCCCGCCTCAAAGAGGCGAGGCTTTCAATTTTTAGTAACGGTCAGGGTTGACTTCGCGGAGCCCGGCCACAGGGTCTACGTCACAGTGTGCTTCCCGAAGCGGGGCAGCGGCGACCCGCGGATGAAGGCGGGTGCAGCCGGCACCAACGCTGACACCGACACAGGTGAGGAGGGCGCATACAGCCAGACGCAGACCCAGGGTTTCGCTCTACGTAGGTGCACGTAAGTACGCATCAGCACATCTATCGTACGCGTAGTGGAGCTTGGGCTTCACAGCATCATTTAGGGAGCTCACGGGTTCACTGGTCCCCTTCAGCTCCGCCCCCTCGTGTCAGGACGCACCCACCCACCACTCGATGCGGTGGGGAGCGCCCTCCAATCCACCCTCAGTCAGCCTCACCCTCCCTCCTCCCCCCCCATGTGTGTGCGTGTACCCCTCGCTCGCCGAGGTCTTGGGTCTCTATCTGCTACCACTCACCCTACTGCCCATGCACACAAATTGTTCAAATCCGGAAATCCATATAAACCTATCTATTTTGACAGTCTGTAGCATATTTAGGCGTGATAGGGTTGGTGGTATGGATAGCTGATACTTGAAACCAAGTTCGGCACATGATGCACCGCTTATTAAGGCGTGCAAACGGGAGAAGGAACGATGGCCGACGATCCGCTGATAGACGTCACAAGAGTTTCTGACAAGGGTCAGGGGGTGATTCCCAAGGAGATAAGGGATAAGCTTGGGTTCACGAGGGCACGACGCTGATAGTTGTGGCCGAAGAGGACGCTGCAGTACTCCAGAGGGTCGAGGTTGTGGCCGGGAAGGTGATGGTGCGGGAGCTGATGGACAAGATAAAGTCAGTCACACAGCGGCTAGCATTCGGAAGGGGTTAGACACCTCCTTCTGCTAAACTGGTAGCTTGATGAATATGCTCTTAAGGTATATCGTGGCTATGCTCACCACTACGAGAATGAGTGAGTGCTTGAATCCAGGTCGTCCGCGAGCGTGAACGGGAGTTACCGGCATTCAAAAAATTAACTCAAGCGTCGCTAGCCGAACACGATGCTAAGACGAGGATAGCACTCCCTCAGCGCGGCCGCACAAGCCAAACGAAAAAATTAAACGTTTAGCGCCCTTTTTTTGAGTGTTTTCTTATGAGTCCAACGGAGAAGACCGCGGCTAGGACCGACACGGCGACCACAACGGCAAACGCGTAGTACAAGGCGTTCGAGTTGGACCTCGTCACGACGAACGTCAGCGTGCGATTGGCCGACAAGTTCACATAGCCTGATGCTAATGAAGTCGAGTATCCCTTAGGTAGTAACAGCTGATAACTTTATGTGCCCATGGGGAGACCGGATATCATAAGCTTGCCATGGGTGAAGGTGTAGACGGAGTTGTTCAACGCGATCGCCGCCAATGGGGGCTCTACCGGGCCGATGACAATAGTCAAGTCGTACCTCGAAGGGACCACTTCGAAGGTGTTGTTGGACCTTTCCTCTAGGGGCACAGCAGCGATCACAGAGGAGTTGACGTAGCTCTTGGTGATGAGGGTGGCGTTGCTGGCTTGAAGGGCCAACACCGCTACATCCGAGCTGGAGCTACTATTAACTAGGTAAACACCGGAAGGCGTGCCGAAGATCACTAGGCGCGTCACGTTTTGAGTCCTCAACAGAAAAGCGTAGGGATACGTGGAGTTTAACCCGTTGGCCCCGGCATAAACCGTGTAGTTGCCGAAATGAAGGGCGAAGGCGGCCGTGGACGAGTTCACGTCGAAACCCACCATGCCGTTCGCGGGGAGCAGCGTCCATTCTGACTCGACCGGAGTGGGCACCTCATAGGATTCCTCGACCGGAGTGGGCACCTCATAAGATTCATTGATGGCTGGCGGATCGCCGCCCGAAACCAGAGACTGGGCGTAAGCGCTCAAAGAGAAGAGGAAGCTCATATCGTAGTTTACATCCGAATTCAGCGCTTGTGCAAATTGCTGATCCTCACTCATCTCCTGTTGCTTGTTTTGCCCCCAATAGAGCACGTTTTCCTTCGTCATGTTATAATCGGCTTGGAACCACTGGGCGGCAATCGATTCAGATAGCGTGGCGTCCACCTGTGCGTTCGCTGCCGCTGTCAGGTTGACCTCGCCCTCTGTTACCATTTGGTTCAGACTGGCGTTCAGACCCTGATACAGCGGCATTATTGCCTGCTCATAGGTTATCTCTGACTGCAGAAGCGCGGGTATATTCTGCTCAAGTAAGATTGCGAAGTAAGTAGCAGCGACCCCGGCCGCTGCGCCCTCCGCAGCCGACACCAACGCATCGGTTACAGCACCGGAGAGGGTCCACGTGGTGACGGTTTCAGTCCAGCCTATCGTCCCGGTGACCGTTGTATCAACACCAGAGGCCACAAAGATAGGGTTCCGCATAAAGTACAAGAGGACACTTGTCAGGCCGCCCACCGCTGCATGATTTGCGAAATCGAAAACATATTCATTGGCATAATCAAGTGCAGTTGGGGGTGGTTGGGTGCCATAGGCGGTCTTATAGATTTGGGGAAATACCTGCAGGAAGGAGGAGGGGTTTGATATTATTTCATTAACTAACTGCAGGGCGTCATAAGGCTGGGTCGGGCTCGACACCAGACCGTCTTGATAGAGCTGCGACACAATTTGCTGCGCCACGGAGTCGCCATACTCCGCAACCAGATAAGGTTCACCATGGAGAACCCCCAAAATTAGACCAACAACTTGCGAGTATAATTCGCCATATGGCGGTCCCATATCGGCAGCAAGTTCATTCACCATCTGAGTGATATTTACTATGTTTAGGCCTGCTAGAATAGCCTCCTGCTCCCATATTTTACTATTCAAGCTTGAGAAGAAAGGCTCAAGATTATTTGCGTTGCCTTCGTAATAAATTCCAAAAATCTCCATGTGCGCCCACACAAGCACCCCCTGTAAAATGTTCTCCTCGGCCTCCCCCGTTACCTGGTTACCTGAACCATCATAGATTACCACCTTGTATATGGGATACGCCGATGGATTCTTCATGTAAAGAACCAAGTAGTCTGCATAATCATAGTAGGGGTTGTTATTCCCTGAAGCACTATTGGCGCTCTTAATATTGGCAAAAGCTGTAGCATTGGCAATGAAATCAAGGGTGTATGGGTTATCTCCCCCAACCTCCGTCGCCAATATCGAGAAAGTAGCTTTAATAAAGGTCACGTTAACAGCACCATTCCCATTCACCGTAGCCACACACGAATAACCTCCACCAGTCCCCGGAAGTGGGGTCAGTTGAGAGAGGGTTACTGCGCCGGAGGGCTTGAATGCTGAAAACAGGTAACCCGCCGAGGGGTACGCCAAAATGGAAACCTCTGCGCCGGCAGGCACTTGGATAGTGCTGCTACCACCGACCGGCACCTGTTCAATATTGCCCTCTGGATACACGTAAGTTACTGAACCACCATCCTCAGAATATATGGTCAGCGAGTAAGTCTGCTGGGAAAACGAGATGGGTTCGGTGACGTTAGAGGAGGTAACGGTAACGCTACCGGAGCTCGGGGAGGCGAAGTAACCGCTGGGAGGAATTACCGTGTTTGACAGGTTTATGTAACATGTCAGGGCTTTTAGTGGTGTGCAGCACCTCAGTGTCGCTGAGCTTGAAGTATCTCGTTACGTACACCGGTTCCTCCTTCATTGACAGCTTGGTCAATTCTGAGACAAAGACCTCGACTATCTTCTCTCTTATCCTCGGGTCATTCAACTTCTTCACATTCTCTTTAGAAGACGTATCTATAGTAGATTCAAAGAGATAATTTGTGATATAATCTTCAATCTTTGGCACAAGGACTGAGAAAAGAGTTGGTGTCTTGGCCTTCTTTACTATGGCGCTCGTAATATAACCTGAGGTATACATTGAAGTCTTCTGTGTAATCAAAGGCGAGTTCTTTCTCTCTTACTATCTTATTCGTTAAAAGGTCCTTCTCACGATACATTATGGTCGGTGTCTTGAATTCCGAGAGCTTGAAAACCTTCATTGGTAAAGCAGATAACTCTAGCTTGTCTATTTCTGGGACGTGCCTGATTGTGCCTCCTTCTATGATAGGTATTGTAAAGTCGAATTGAATCTTTCCTTGTTCTCGACCATAATGTCATTTATCTGAGGCTTTACCTTCTTAGAGGAGAGAATTTCTACTTCGAGGTCCCCTTTCTTTATCTCGGCGTCCCAGAGCTGTCTGAACCTTGGATGATCAATGACTATGAGCGGCTCGTCTATGAGCTGATTGTAAGGAAACATTCTCCTTAGCCCACGACCAAGCGTCTGCTCTGGTAGTAGTTCAGAGGTAAAGGCTCGCAAAGGCACGATTACCATGACATTTCTAACGTCCCATCCTTCCTTCAGCATCATGACGCTGACTATAATTTCGTATTGATTGGTGGCGATGTCACGGGCAGCTTCCCTGAGTCTAGGCAGGTCCGTCTTTGTTATGCTCCCGCTAGTGTCAGTATGAATAACAAGCACCCGATTTTTGAATCCCCTCTCCTCTTCGAGGTATTTACCAACTTGGTCAGCATGCTTAGTAGAGTCCGTCATTATGAAGAGTACAGGTTTCTTTCCGGAGGCCTTAAAATCTCTTTTAGCCTCAAGAAGGTTCTGTATTCCAACGTCTATCTGTGCCTTGTTTTGTAGGACGAAGTCTGTCATCTTGGGAGGAGGTGGGATTTTTTCGAGTATCCCGATCCTCGGCCTCTTTACCGTCTTGTCACGTATAGCTTGTCGGAGTGGGTATTCATAGATTATGTGTGGGAATAGGATTCCCTTCAAATCCTTTGGGGTAGCCGAAAAGTCTAACTGCATCACTAAGCCTTGCCCAAAACCTTTCGCTATACCTTCGTTTAGCCTCTTGATGGTTTTGTTCCACTCCAGGTCGTCGCCATGAACGTGATGAGCTTCATCATTTATAACAATGAGATCATCATACTTAGTTAGACTATTGTAGAGATACTCCCAGTTGGCTATCGGGTCAGATTCATCCCTTGGCTTTGGTCCCAGATATTCATCAACAGGGTTTATCGGCTCTTCCTCTCTCTCGTATAGCTGCTGGATATTCGTCAGGAAAATCACTCCTCTCCCATGCTTTAGGGTTCTTTCGCTCTGTAGAACTACCTGAACATCGAACTCTGCTGCCCATTCGGGTGGGATAAATGGCAGCTGCCGTATCTCTTTTGTATCTTGAAAAGACTCTTTTAAGCGGTCGAAGACTATAAGGTTAGGGGCCAAGACCAAAAAGTGGCTGCTGTATCTGAGTCCATTGTTAATGTCCTTTATTTTGTTGAAGTATTGCCAGACAATAGCCAGTTCCATTACAAAGGTCTTTCCAGATCCCGTAGCCATTTTGAAGGCATATTTGGGCCAAGGGTCTGGAGAGCCTGGCTGCACCTGAGTAATACTAAAGCCCCGAATCAGTTTAGCTAGTGAATCATATTTCGCAACTTTGTATACATAGATTAGGGCCTCTATGGCTTCCCTCTGCGCTGGCCAAAAGGAGAAGGGTCTTCCCTCACTATCATAATGGTCCTCTAGAAACCAGTAAGTCAGGAGGCGTTTGGTGACATCGCTCGCACCTCCATATCCTTTTGCCCTCCAATCGACTACAGCTCTCTTGATCTTCTCGTCCAGTTCTATACTATTACCTTTAGGTTTCCCATCTAAAGTAGTTTGTTCATTCATCTGAATTACACCCTAAGGGTGAGTAACTTATTGGTGTCATTTCCAAGGATGTCAACGACTTTAACCAATATCGTATATTGCCCAGGGTTATCATATTGATAGGTGATAGAAGTGCGCAACTCAGGATTCTTCTTAGTGCGATATTCCTGCCTCATGTTATGGAAAAAATCACCCTTGTAGTCGAAGTCTACAGCCCAGTAGTCGATATATGCTTTGAAGTTCTTGATAGTGATTCTAACCTCTTCGGGTATGTACTCTGGGTTTGCAATAACGAACTTCTTGAGGGAAACAGTAACCTCTCTGCCTTTAACTTCCAAGCCCACATCTAGGCAATTTAGGTCAAAGAACTTTAATTCTTCAAGTCTGCCTAGACCTTGTTCTGATTTAACCTCCAACACTTCGTGTGGGATTTGCTTGAGTCTGATGTCCATGCCATATTCTTTAGCCAAATCTCCTAAAAGATCATAAAGTCCCATCTCGAAGTCCCATCCGAGAACATCTATCCCTCTTGCACTCACGTTGATTGCTTCCCTCGCAGCTTCTGTGATCTCTTTTAACGTTACAAAGCTGTCGATTGGCCCTATGTGCACGAGCCTATCTCCTTTCTTGCCATGGATATAGGCAAAGCCCTGCAGGGGCGAGGCATTATAGAGCTTCAATATAAATTCAATGTAGCGTCTACCACCATTGCCGTTTTCAAGAAGTTTCTGCTTCTGGTATCTGCCGAGATTGAGTATTTGAAAAGGCCTGCAACCTGGAATGTCCAAAAGCCTCTTCCTCGTAAGATGTATTTCAAATTTGGAAAGATCGCAACCTATCCATTTTCTCTTTAATTTTTCGGCCACTGCTAGCGTCGTTCCTGAACCACAGAAGAAATCGGCTACAAGACTACCTTCACTTAAGGAAGCTCGAATAATTCTGTCCAACAATGCTTCAGGTTTTTGGGTCGGGAAGCCCCAACTTTTCTCTAGAAAAACTCATTATCTGGATAGATGTTAGACCCTCTTCCTGGAATAAACCCCAGACATCTTCAATTGGAATACCTTTTCCCGTAGGCTTATCGCTACCCCTTCGAACATAGTTAGGCGGATGAGGGATATACAGTTTGTTAAAGATATAGTCATTTGACTTAGTATAGTATAGAATGGTATCGTGGTTTCTTATCCAATTTTCCGTTGCTGTCTTGTACCCAGACACCCAGCCAATACGCCATATGATCTCACGTTGAAAATTCTCCTTTCCGAAAATCTCATCCATTAGCACTTTTACGTAATGCCCAACATGGGAATCCATATGTACGTAAATGCTTCCCCTTTCTGAAAGTAATTCTCGCATTAGAACGAGCCTGTCATATATCATTTGCAGATATGAGGTCAAACCTTGACCCCAAGTATCCCGATACGCCCGTATCTCGATTCCTGAAGCCTCTTTTACGATCTCTTCATCTTCTATCTTGATTGGGGTCGTGAAATCAGCGCAAGTAGCAAATGGTGGGTCAATGTAGATCAGGTCATTTTTTCCTGCATACTCAGGAAGGAGGGAACTCATCACGAGTTTGTTGTCTCCCCAGATTAGCATGTTATACCATTTGTCTGTTCCTAGCACAAAAGTGTCCATCGTTTTGGTTCTCGGTTCATTGACCGTTTCTACGATCTGGAAGGGTAGTTTGATCTTTTCTACTTCTGTTCTCTTGCCCTCCCACTCTAAGCGAGTCTGAATTTTCCCTGAGCCTAGCATTTCTATCCCCCCTCTATCTTTTTGTGTTTGTAACTTATAATATTATGGACTCCAAATTCCAGTTCTTTTGTGTCGAGCTAAAACAGGTTATCTAGTATGATCTTAAGTTTCTCTAACGAACTATTTTAAACCATATATGTAGTCTGTTCAACAACTACTGAATTCTTTTGTGACGACATTTCATTCACCTAGTAGGATTTTTGAACCCTTTGCATGCGATTCCAGAACCAAAGGTTCTTCATAGTTCTCTTTTGTATAGGCTTCATTTCTTATAGCGCCACATATTTCCATCCAAGCCTTTGGAGTTCTTGTATGATGAATTCCTCAACGGGGCCTTCTTCTGTATAAAGCATCTAAACCCCCCTACCATACACTCTTTCTACACTTTCCATCGTGATATTTTGGTTCGAAGCCAGTTCTTCAAAGTCTGCTAAGAGGAAAGATGGACCTAAAGACATCTTCTTGAAAAGTAAGTAAAGCATAATTTCACTTGTAAGTAGGAATCCTTTCGAAGATGTTTCTTTCTCAATATCGCTTATTTTTTCTAATCCTTCGTAGGAGTGAGCTATGAAAGCGAAATAGGCTTTTTCAATTCCTAGTTCTTTAATCCTCCTTTTTTCATGTCGTACGTATTGTGTCATTGCTCTTCTGTCGTTAACGATGGGAAAGTAATTAAATTTATTTTTACAGTCATAAACGATAGCAAAGTCTTTGGAGTATGCTATTCCGTCTGGGTATTCACCTTCCTTTTTGTGTCCTAGCTGCTCGACTTCGAATCCTAATGCTTTGAAAATTTCAGCGATTCTATCCTCATAATCGTCGTTAGAGATTATTTGTAGAATTTCTTGGAAACGCTTGCCGATCCAGTCTCGCCACAAAGGTGTTGATGAAAGTTCGGCCTCAAGAAGTTTCTGCCACTCTATAGGTGGCTTTATGCCTAATCCTTTCAGGATGGACAGAGCTTTCTCCCCCGAGACATTGAAAAATAGTTTTCGAACCCCGACTTTATTTAAGAAGGCCGAGCTCGTTATGCCTTGCATCTTTGAAACATATTGAAAGTCGAATAGTGATGCTCTTTTTTCCTTTTCAGTTATGTCTTTTATTATAAGAAAGCAAGGAGGTTGAGTGCTGAAATCCCCACCTTCCCTTGTTAAATAAACTCCTATTCCTGCAAGTGGCAAAGTGTCTTTTAGGCGCCGCACTGATTCTGTCAACCTCTTAGAGTAAGGCGCCACATTGTCACTCTCCCAGTAATCGCCACTCCAATTAGTGCAAAGAACTAAAACTTCCTTCAATCAGTTCACCCGAACCCTAACCTTTCCTATAAGCACGAATTCAGTTCATATAAACTTTGCTGTGTTGAATAAATGTTTCTGATTATGCTATCCGCAAATAAATTCGGCTGAACAGTTAATGCTACCCCATATACTATTAACGCAATCATGCGATTTATTCAACACAGCATATAAACTTAGGATAGGATAGTGGTGTTACGTATGCATGTAACGTCATTTTGTCCTCGAAGCCGTGTTTCGGGGTTCTGTCGAGCGTTATATTTCCATACTTTGACTTTATAGCAACCTTGTCACCATGTCTTTCAAACGTTGCCAGTGCATCTTTCAGACCTACCCTAAATTTACCAATGGTATGTAGGTTAAGTAACTTCTTGTCGTTCTCTTTTTGTGTGGGATGTTCGTACCGAAGTCCTCTGTCAAAATCACGAATATGCCAACGAGAGTAAGAATCTTTTGAGATATAGATATCCATTGTGCCTGTTAACATTTGTTCGTCTAGTGCATTTGCGATCACTTCTCTGATTGCGTGATGTATTTCCCAGTCTTCGAGTATCTTCTCGATGTTCAGGTCAAACGCCTTTGTCGTGCCACTCGTTTTCAATTTGGCCTTCACACCTCCACATATCTAGATTTTTTCTGAGATAATCTTTAAACATTTGTCGAAATATAATGCTCTCATATCACGTGTATAAATGAACTAGATTTAAAAACACACGACCACATCATTGTAAATCTACTCATCCAACGACTGGTAATTCCTAGAATAGGGTAGTATTTGTATTTCTGACTTGACATTCTCATAATAGCAGGCCTTAAGTTACATGTACACATAATAAATGCTTCGTTACCAGCTCTAAATACCAATTCAGATAGTTCAGTCGTCATTATCTTCTAGACTCTCCTATATTTGAATGGAGAGAAACAGAGGTGGTGCAAAGTTGTCTAGGAAGACAGTGGGAAGACCAGCGGACAGGTGAAGGGTCGAAGGAGCGTTCTCTGCCATAAAGAGTGTCTTTGGCGTATACGTTACTGTAAGGAAGCTCGTAAGGATTGCGAAAAAGCTGGCTACGAAAGCATCAATTTACAACAGGTTCATCGAGTCGATCGCGTAGGACCGAAAAGACGTTCAGCTATGACCACATCAGGGTATGGATTCGTGCAACACAGTATCTAGTCAATTTTTTATATTAAGAAATATAAGTTCTAGGACCATACCAAGTGGATGTTGCAAGATATAAGGTTGCCTTCCAGCCCTCATACAAAAGCTAAACACAAGATCTTGAAGACCTATTTAGCCGCTTGGTTTCCGATACTATCTAAATGGAACGGCAGGGTCCTGTACATTGATGGGTTCGCAGGTCCAGGCGAATATGATGACGGTTCAGATGGTTCTCCACTTTTAGCGTTGGAAGTTGCACGGACTCACAAATTAAAGCTGGCCTCTGAAGTGGTCTTCTTGTTTGTTGAAGAGGATAAAGAGAGATTCAATCATCTAAGATAACTTCTGGATAGTCGTTATAAGTATAAGAGCGATGGTGTTTCGAGAATCTACCTTCCAATTTTAAGGTCTTCTTTGGGTGCGGGGAATTTAATAGCATAATGAGTAATCAAATACAAAGGTTACGGCAGAATGGATACAATCTTGCCCCGACAATGGCATTTATAGACCCATTTGGATACTCGGATATCAGGATACAGGTACTGGTAGACATTCTCAATTTCAGAAAATGTGAACTACTAATTACGTATATGGTGGGTTTCTTGGATCGTTTTGCAAGCGATATGTTAAATAAAGAAATCATAAAGAAATCCTTCTTAGCGAGTGACACAGAATTAAATGAAATTATAGAAATAAACGATGTCAATAAAAGAAAGGAAGCTTGGCTCCGTTTGCTCATAACCAAGATTAAAAATCGTCTGGAGAATGATGGAAACAAAGGATTGACACTCTATACCTCAGCATTTTGTGTAAGAGACAGAACTAACAACATAATGTATTATCTTGTTCACTTCACGAAGAGTCTTAAAGGGCTGGAAGTAATGAAAGAATCAATGTGGAAAGTGGGTAGGGAAGGTGAATATACTTTCTCTGATTTCGGCTATGACCCGAATCAGACATCAATATTAGATTATGCCACAGATAAAATATGGATACCAGCCCTCGCAAAAATTGTATATGAGCATTTTACTACAAAAACCGTAACCGCTAGCGATATAGAAAGATACGTGTTGCTTAATACGCCTTATATCTGGAGGAAGGAAACATTGGCGCATCTTGAACGTAGCGATAAAATAAAAGTGCTAACTAAAAGGTCAAGAGAGTTTACATATCCCAACGATGCATTCATACAGTTCGCTTGAATGCTATCTCTCAGCCCACCAGATACCTTTTAGACCATATTTGCTGAGGATTTTGCAAAATATATGTCAGCTATCTCGTCAAAGCCCTCAAGATTTAGTTGCTCTCCTAGTGCCCGTTGAACATATACTTGGTTTAGACCACGTATTTGAAGAGATTCTCAATATATATGATTAGGCCTGATTCTTGCGAGCTCATATGCAATCTCGCCAAGGTCTTCTTCCACGTCCACTCTGAGTCTGGTAGCAGGAAAGACAGGAGCTATAATTATACCTGTATCGAGTCCTTCATTCTTTGCTTTCTCAAGAGTTTCCATCCTCCTTTTAGGTGGCACGACTCTTGGCTCAATAACCCTCGAAAACTCTGTGTTGTAAGTTGCCACAGAAACCTGCAGCCTTATCTGGTTTCTGTATTCTCTGAGTAAGCTAAAATCTCTCTCAACCTAGGGAGACCTTGTCTGTATGCAGAATCTCACTCCTTCTGGAAGTGCCTTTTCCAGTATTTTTCTTGTCCACTTAAAGGTGAATGGCAGGTATGGCTCGTGTGTTGAGCTGAGCATAACTTCCTGACCTTTCCACTTTGACCATTCAGTTTCTTCAATTACTTCATCAAGATTATACGGAATGCCAATGTAATTGCCCCAATCCTCATAAACAATATCTCCGACCCTTGCATTCCCCCATTTTTTGTGTATCTCGTCGACATAGCAGAACCTGCAAGCCATCGTGCATCCGATGATGAAGTTAACAGCCCATCCATCAGAGAGTTCCTTTCTTACACCTCCTCTGCTTTTGTATGTAAGCTTTGAAGGCTTAACTAGAGGTGCAGAAATCCTGTAGTGTGCTAAATTGACTCCAGAAGGTAAACTAGGATCTTTAGTGAATTCGGATAGCAACAAAGTATTTTTTACTTCTCTCGAACGCTTTTTCTCTCTTATAGTTCGCCATGCTTTAAAAGCTGCCTCGCGAGCTTTGTTACTGTCTCTGAACCTTGAGGACTGTGCAATCATCCCCCTTATTTCACGAACAGTCGGTTCTTTCAAATCATCGTTTATAATGCCTATATATATATTTAAAGTCATGTGTCTAAAGTCGATATTGTTCAAATTAGGATTTTTTAGCATCAGGTCTAACAGTTTTTGATGCAATGTATGAACGAATAGCCCTGAGAGCATGCTCTCATTGATTCAAAATGGGAGTATACGATATGCTTCTTAATGCTATTCAGGATGATGGTATATTTGAGCGCAATAAAATACCTTTGGATAGCAAGGTTTTAGACTGTCTGCTCTATCTTTCTGGACTGTCATATAGAGCGATGGCATTACAAACAGGCATAATACATGCATGCCATAGCTCTGTACATTACTAGCTTCAGAAGCTGAGAAGTATAACTTCCAAAGTTCAGAAGAGATACAGAAGAATAGTTGCTATAGACGAGACAAAACTCAAGGTTAATGGCATGCAGCTATTTGTATGGACTGCCATAGACCCTGATACCAAAGAGCTTTTAGCTGTATATTCATCTTATCAGAGGTCAACGATAAATGCTATGTTATTTGTAAGAATGGTTCTGAACACATGCACTAATAAACCAGTATTGCTTATAGATGGTGGCCCATGGTATCCATTTGCTCTTGAAAGATACGGATTGAAGTGGCCTCATATAACATTTGGAGAGAGGAATTCGATAGAGAGATACTTCAGAACGTTGAAGGAGAGGACAAGAAGGTTCTGTAATAACATCAATGCAAGGGTTAATGGAATAAAGTCTCTCAATTTATTCCTGAACCTATTCATGCTGTACTATAACCATCTGAGGTGGCATCAGGGGATAAACTCCATTCCAGGAGGTGACGTTATTTGAACACTATCCGTTTAACGATGGTGTCCGGATAAGACTTCATTCGTGCCACCTCCACTCAATGTAGTAGTGCATGAATAGTTCTAGGAAGTCTACAAGTGGTGTGAAGGGTGTTTTCTTCGGGTTGATGTTGTTGTAGAAAACCCTCGACCTATCCTTAAGGTACCCAAAGAAGCGCTCCACCAACAGAGCTACGCAACCCAAAAGTTTGGTGAACGTGGTTTCTAAAACCAGCTCTGCTCACAGCCTCACGCTACCATGGCCCCCGCTCGATCCGATCCGATCCGTTAGGATCACAGGGTCACCCACACAAGCACCTCCCCCTCAGCCTGCGCGGAAATCTGAGCGCGTTCGCCGTGGTGCTTGTGAGTGAAACACCCAACCAACCAACCAACCAACCAGACAGATGGGTTGCCTCGTGTACGCGTCGACACCAACCCACACCTACAGTGGTTGGCCCCTACACTTCACCACAGACTCGTCAACAGCGATGATACTCACGTGGCTTTGGGTTGAAGCTCAGCTTCTCCTCCGAGAACCTTCCTCATCCACTCCCCAACACACCACTTCGAGACTGACTCGCTCTGAGAGTAGACCGAAGAAGCTAGATGTTTTTCCTCGTTGAGGCTTAACCCAAAGGCGTTTAGGAGCACAGCCACCACCTTGAGCTCACGAGAACCCCTTCTTGTTCCTCACGAAAACATTTAAACCCCTAAAGAACGCAAAGACATCCACGCCGTGGTGGGCTCCACGGTTGGTCGCAAAACTCAATTCCGCGGCGCCCACCAGTTAAGTCTTGTCCGGACACCATCATAGAATAATCACAAACCTTATCCGGACAGGATCCTTTTAAAGCCGCGGCTTTAAAATTTTGCTGTAATCTATTTTCCTCAGTAGGGGGTCAATTATTCTGTATTCCCCCCGCCCCACCTTTTCTATGAAGTTGTTACCGACGAGGGAGTCTAGCGCCGAGCTAAGCTCCTTATCATCGATTTGGCCTATCGCTATTTCCATCCCTCTTTTGATGTCCCTCCATTTGTTGGCAACCTTAATCACGTCCATTAGCGTGGTATAAACGATTTTGTTGTTTTTATTCTCTAAGAAGTGCTCAAACTCGCCTATCATTATCTTCTTTCCTTCGCTTTCGGCGAAATTCAACGCTTCCTCAAGCCCTATTTTTCTCACAGCGTAGAAATTACCGAAAAGAGTCAGCCAGCCAACAACGCCATCCAATCTTTTTACGACTTCCTCCTCCCCGTTAAAGTCAACTCCAATCTCCCTCATACCTTTCCTTAGGAAAACCCTTGAAGTATTGTGGTTAAACGGTCTGAGGTTAAGAATTACGGGGGGCCTTCCGTGGAGGGGGGAGGTAGAGGGAGGGTCGATTAATATTCTGGTAACTCCTATGTACGAACCTGTGAACAGAAATCTAACCCTGCTATTTGAGGAAAACACGTTGCCTAGAATGTCCAGAAACTGCTTGCTGGCTTGGGAGAGCTCCTGAACTTCGTCGAGTGCTATCACGAAATCTTCGTGTACGGAATTAAGCAGCTCATTCAGGGAGCTCACAGCTTTTGCATCCCTCTTCACCTGTATTCCCGCCGAACCCATTATGAAGTTAACGTTGAAACTTAAATCCAGCTTAACCCTACTGCTGTTCATTTCCGGGATAAGGGAGGTCAGTAAAGCGTTGAGGCTCCTAACTCCTCTGAGATTGACGTAAGCTCCCTTGAATCCGTGCTTCTCCTTTAACTCTCTTATAGCAACCTTTACTAGACTTGTTTTCCCTATTTCCCTCTGCCCTCCAACGACCACCCAGTTACCCGCTAGGAGCTGTTCTAACAAATACTCTAGCTCGCTATCCCTTCCGAAGAGTTCCTTCCTGTGCTCTTTGGGATGTAGGTCGAACAGCAACTGTGCCCACTACAGTTACTGGTGATACCACAGTTATTAATGTTTGGAGTTAAGGAATGAAACCGGCTATTCAGAAAAGCGATTTTAAACTCTGAAATCCCACATCTATTAATGCGTGTAGTACATCTAACCGGTTCACAACCCTAACAAGCCAAGGCGTACAGGTGGTGGCCTCAACCCTTAGCCTAGAAGCAGCCAACACCCTTCTACAAACACAGGAAAACGCGATAGTCCTACACTCAACCTAAGAAAGGGTGAACTGAGCCGCAGGATACTAGACCGAGCACACCTTGATAACCTGATGACGGCAGGTATAGATGCAAGAGCTGGGGAAGAGCTCCCCAAGTCAAGCTTCGACCGCTTGAGCCAGCGAGCAAAACCGCCATAAACATACAAAAACTCCAAAGATGACTGGAATACAAGTGCTTAAAGCCACCCGTACAGCTGGGACTAATAGTGCTTGGTGATGGCACACCTGACGGACAAGTGTTAGCCATACCAGCATTGAAGCTGAACGGAAAAGCGGTCGCTGGAAAAGCCAAACCGAAATACACGGGACTTGGCACAATCCAAGCACATTCATACTACAGGGGGTTTAGAAAAATAGCCTTCATCATGGACGAAGAGGACAACATCCTCAGACCCCTCAAACAACCAAACAAACATAAAAACAGGACACATATGACCCCAACACCCACACACCATAAACCTCTACGCGTACACCTCGATGCTATCCCGATTAGTGTTAAGTGAGTGTGGGGTCCGAGCGTGGAAATTTGTAATCTGGACACCATCTACACCTGTAAGCCACCCACACCACGGGCGCCCACACCTAATACGCATAAGCCGAGCCCAGAGCTGAGGTGACGGGCACTCAGAGTGGCGCGGAGCCCTCTACGAACACGGTGAGCACTGACCTCCCACGCAGCCACAACCCAAGCAAGCTACGAGTGAGAAGAGATATAGGCACCAAACACGCACCGCCAGCCGAACGCGCCCATCACCCCACAGCATAAAGGCAGAGCAGCACGACCCCGAGGGAAGAGTTAAGGGCCTCTAGAAAATGAATTCAGACAAACAGCAAACATTCACCCCAACCCTCCCACCAACCCCGTGAAGCCGTCCACCGAGACCAAAAAATGATTCTGAAAGCCTCAGAAAAGAAGCCTCCAAACACACGTGGGGTGTAGGGCACTCACACGCCCACAACACGCTCCCCTAACACACCCCAACGCGAAGCCCATCCACACACAAAGGGAAACCAGTAAGCAGAAAGTTTATCCCCACTCGCGGTGGGTTAAAGGTTTGGGTGAGCAACACGATAAGCCCGACCCAATAATCACAAGGGTTGGGAAGGTGCTGGGCTTCGCGGGTGCGGATGAAGCAGTGGCCAAGGTGAGCGGCGCACTCGGGCGGGTGTAACACGCGGGGACGTGTTAGTCTTTATACCCACATTCCTCGCCTTCTACGCCGACACATAAAACCTCGACGTCGCCCAACTCATAAGGAACATCCAAGCGGACACCGAAAGAGCCCTTGAAACAGTAAAACACCTGCGACCCGAGTTCCCCGAAGAACACTCAAAACCAAAGGGGAACAACCACCCCAGCTGAAAAACACCCCCACCCCAAAACCACTCCATCCAAGCAAACCCAGATATGCTCACGGCCACACAGCGCGCCAATCCAAACTGGGGTCCACCATCCCAGTCAACACAGAAGTACAACAAGTAGAAGGGGTAGCAAGCGGGGGTTAACGCGGCATCCATCACAACACAATGCAGAGTCAACCGCCATGAAACCCTAATGGCCCACCGCTCTAAGAGTCACCCAACATCAACCTAAGATAACCAACCGCAGGCAAACAAGAAAACAAACAAAAAACGCAACTCCTCCAACCAAACCCGGTTAGACCCAAGACTACATGAGTGTCCACAGCATCAACGCGGCGACTCATCACCCCGATCACAGTCACACCACGAGTCTAAACCTAGGGGTGAAGAAGGCCTAGCCACGTCACCCCACCACCCATACACCCATACACCCAGCATCCAACACTGCGCACAGGCCTCCATAAAATAACCTTCAGACTCCCTGAACCATCGCGGTCAGCATGGCTAAGTAGAAGACCCCCGCAATGTCAACAAGGCTAGACCCAGCCCGGCTATCAGTCTCCTCCCCCCGAACACCCCCCGGAGGATGCTAGGAACGTGAAGTAGAGTCTCTTGTCTTCGAAGCGTTTTCGGAGCAGGCCTACAAGCTCGGCTAACCCGACCCCCTCGAAGAGTGTGGCCACCCCACCACGCCCCCAGTGCAATCAGGGCGCCCAGAGATTTAAGGGTTTAAGGTGTTCTGTCACTGGTGGGGTAGCCTAATGTGTGGGTGGGTGGCGCGTCAAACTCGATTTGGTTGCAGAGCCAGTATGCCTCCTTCCCTCCCTCATACCTCTGGCCGCAGAGGGAGAGCCTGTGTGGAACATGGTGGTGAGAACGTGGGTGGTGTGCCTTAAACCCATGACCCGGCGGGTCTGGGGGAATAGTCTGCGGGTGGGGGGCTGTGTTTAAACTCTTGTGAACGCGAGGCCAGTTATAGTGGGTGGGCGTAGAGTGCGTTTAGGGGGACAAGGGTTTCTGGTTCGGCGGTTTGTTTTAAATGGGGTATCTGGGGGTGCTATTTGTGTTTGGGGAGGTGGGCTGATGGTGTTATTTTTAGGTTTGGTTTGATTTTACGTATAGCCCTTCTGAGCTGGGTGTTGGCGTTGAGTAGTGTTTTGTCTTCGGTGAGGATGCTTTCGGCTTCGGCGAGTGCGGAGGCTGTGATTACGCAGTCGACTGTGTCTGAGTGGTGGGGTCTTAGCTCTATGGTGTACCCTGCGACACTTGGGTTCTTCAGTGAGACCCTATTGATGGATTTGTCTTTGTAGAGGCTCTGGATTGCTAGGCTCACTCTTTCGCTGGGTACCACGGCTTTCGCGGCGAGTTTGGAGCCTTTCGCGAGTAGTTCGAACACGGATATTTCGGATATGACGGGTGTGTGTCCTTCTTTCTTTAGTGGTGCTAGGATGTCGCGGCTTACACTCTCGGCTTCGACTCCGATGAGTGGGAGTAAATACGTTGTGTCTAGGAGTACGCGCAAGGCTTAGCCCTCGAGTAGGTGGGAGAGGCGGTGTCTCTCCTTTAAGTGTTCTTCAAGGGTGGTCTTCACATGTGGTCCCTGTCCGAGGAGTTCTTCGAGGCTTGGCACACGCTCAACCACGAGCCTGTCACCCTCCACGCGAAACTTTACCCGCTGACCCGGCTTCGGACCAAGCTTCTCCCTAATCTTCTTCGGTGGGNATAGCTCGTTCTTTGAGCCGACGGAACCCTCACACTCCATTTGTACTAGGTAATAAGATTACACCGAGTATTTTAAACTACCCGGAAAAGGTTGATTTCACCGAGGCATGGTGGAAGCTAGCTATTCATAGGAGTTTTTCAAGCTGATGGTGTCCAGATGTGCGCTCACGCGTCTTAGGAGTTATCACTCTGGCCTTTTCTTGTTCTCCGCGTGGGTCGGGGGTTTGGGATACCCGCACTGGGTGGCGCACACTACTTGTGGGCTTGGATGGTCACGTTACCGTGTTTCGTGGTGGTGAGAGTCTGTGAGGTTACCCAGACAATCTCCTTTGAATTTACCTGGGTTTTTCGTGGTTCGTGTTAGCCAACCATAATTGTCATTGTGTCTATGATGGCTGCTAGTCCAGCCTTGGTTGCCTTCATACATGGGTGCGTTAGTGTTGTGAGTGCTCCCCCTACCTTCAAGGGGGCTTCTCAGTACACTCCCTTAGCGCCTTAGATTCAGTGTTAAGAAGGATTTTTGGGAGTAGGGGGATAGTGTCTGCAGGGGTGATGCGTGATCTTGGAGACACTAGAGAAATCCGGACGTCCACCCCTGAAGTGCATAGTGTTCATCTTTGAGCTTGGCCCACTATTTAGGGTCTCCTTGATGATCTAATGATGAATCCGAGCCAGATGATGTATGCCGCGTAAGAGGTGAGGTTGATCGCGGAACCGTAGACTAGGAGCCCAGAGCTTGGGTTCCCAGAGGTCGCAAAGATTAGCACAATCAGTACGATGGCAAACGTAGCTGTACCTGAGAGTGCTCTTATGGGGAGGGGTGTGAAGGTCCGGTCAATAATTAGCTCTAAACCCTCCACTTTTCCTTTCTTTAGGAGAGAACTCTGCTTTGTCTTGCAGTTTGACAGATGAATATCCAGTTCGGCCCGAGTCTTACGGCGCTCACTGAACCCCACTTGGAATGTCCAAAATTGAACTCGTAGTGGCAGTTGGGACACTCCGTGTGTGAAGTTACCCACGACCTATGATCTCGGAGTCCACTCGTTATACTCATCCCTATACTTTCGTTAGTCATATCAGATATAATAATCTTGGCCTCTAAGGTTTAGAATTACCGTGTTACTTGTAAAGCTTTAATCGAATCCCGCTGGGTTGTGGGGCGGGCTATTAAAGGAGGGTTAACGGTTGAGTGTGTTGTTCCCAAACCTTCTTCGGTGGCATGTCCTAAGCGTGGGTAGGAGGTGGTTGGGGGGCAAACACGGTTGGCTTGGCTTAGGTGTTTCTGGGGCTGCGTAAAGGATCGTTACGCTTTTGCTGTTACGATTTTGAATGGGAGGGGGTTCTCTGAGCCTCTCGGCTGTCCTCCAAGTGGAGAAGGTAGGAGCGGATCGATTGTGAGAACCCCCGCAGATGGGGGAGGAATTCAGAGACGGGAGTAGCGGTGCTGGTTTAACAAAGTGGGCAACCCATATGCTTCGGTATGTATGTAGTTGCCGCTGAACTGTTCTTTTTCCCTCCTTCCCTTTGTGTACGTCTAGTAAACGTGGTGTTGACTATAGCTCCGTTCAAGGATGTTGAGGGAGGGGGTGTCATAAAGAGATGCTGTGTTTACCTACCTCCTACCCACCGTGGGGGCTTTTAGACTTTTGTAGGGATAAAAAGGAGTGGATGGATATGTCAGCTACTCCTCGCTGAAGCCTCGGAGCTTCCCCGCGCTATCCATGTGAATTAGCGCTGGAGGGCTTTGATTCCTCAATCTGTTTCTTGACCACGCTGAGCATTCTCGCAATGACGGGGTGGAGATTTATCTCGCTTATTTTCTTATTACTCCTCTCTTTCCTGAGGAGGTACTGGTGTATGAATGATCTGCTCGCTATGGTGAAGGTGTCGAAGTCGGCGACCACGTTGTCGGCGGGNAGGGATTCTGTATGGTTGAAAAGTTCGTCGCACGCCGCTCTCACGGCGAGCACCGGGAGATGGTCCTTTACCCGAACCACTTTGCTACCCGTGACGCCGACCTCGCCTGTAAAGTGCATATATAAGAGTTATACCCAAGTTGGTGGTGTCTGGATAAGCCTCCGCGCCTATCGCACCCATCTATGCACCCAGCGTGTAAATAGTTCTAGGAAGATGGGTGTTTTCCCGGTTTAACACAGGAGTTTGCCCGCGAGGCTTGGTTGCCGGTAAGCTAAGTCTTCTAAACCTGTACTCGTGTTTCAGTCTCACAAAGGATTTATATACGAAGACTGTCTTACAATCTCTGTATGACTTCTGTGTCTGTTAGGGTGGATCGGGAGCTCAGGGAGAAGATTAGAAGGTATGGTATCAATGTGAGTGAGGTTGTGAGGAGGGCGCTTGAGGAGGAGGTTAAGAGGAAGGAGGAGGAAGAGCTCAGAGCGGCACTGAGAAACATGAAGGAGATTCTCAAGAAGATACCGGACGAAGAGATTGTTCGGGCTGTACGTGAAACGAGAGATGAAGAGTAAGAGCGTGAAGGGGTTATGGGCTACCTATTCGATGCGAGCTCCCTTATCCTTCTGATTAAGAGGATGGATGAAGACTCCTTCCTTAGGTTCAGAGAAAAGATCAGGGTGCTCGACCTCACACTCTACGAGGTGGGTAACACCCTGTGGAAAGAAGGGTCACTACGCGGGGTGCTCGAAGAGGATGAAGCCAGGTCACTTGTACGCTACGCGAGCACCGTTTTGGGTAGCGTTCCCCGAGTGGGGATAACCACCGATGACTTCGAGGGGGTCTATGATGTGGCGCGTAGCTCAAAGCTCAGCTACTACGATGCCGCCTACCTTTACACAGCACGCAAATCGAAGCTCACCCTCGTCACCGAGGACGCGAAGCTCCTTGGGGCGGCGCGTGATGTGGGGGCCGCCAGTCTACGAGACCTCGGGTTCTAACATTAGGATTTCGACGTAGATGTTCGCTGTATTTTGATAGAATCTTCCCTGCTTCTTTTCTCTTATATATGGGCGGTGTATTACTGCCCTCTCAGGATTGTGTGCTCCAGGTAGGTGGCCAAGGGTTTAAAGATTAGTGATTACATGCCTCATGTTGAATTCGTCGATTCAAGGAAGCGTGCGATATGCGGCTACCCTCCCACTTTAGCTTTGGGTGTATTTTTCCTTTAATGTCTTCTTGTCTATTTTCCCCACGCTTGTCAGCGGGATCTCGTCGACGAAAATGATCTCGTCGGGGACCCACCACTTGGCTATTCTACCCTTTTGAACCTGCTCGTCTAAGTGTTGCTTTATGCGCTCCGCGGTGTTGTTCCCGTGGGCTTTGACCACGGCGATGGGTCTCTCACCCCATTTCGGGTTCTGTTTTCCGATGACGGCCACGGTGTCCACTCCCTCCACTTCTGATATGATCGATTCAACTGTGCTTGTTGGAATCCATTCTCCGCCGCTTTTGATCACGTCTTTGAGGCGGTCGAGTATTTGGATGCCGTGGTCTTCTTCGAGTCTCGCGATGACGCCTGTTCTGAACCACCCGTCGGAGGTGAAGGAGGCGCTGGTGTTTTCTTTATCCTTGTAGTAACCGTCTGGGAGCCATGGTGCTCTTATATATAGCTCACCCATCTCACCGCTCCTAGTCGCACTGGTGCCATCCATCTTCACCACCCTCATCTCTACGAAGGGGACGGGGTGGAGCGAAGTTTTGGTCTCACCACCCTTTGAGGTCTCGAGGCGTATGGCGGCCGCGAGCATGTCTGTTCCCCCGTAAATCATGGAGTACTTGACGCCCATCTTCTCCATCTGGGTTGATAGGCTCTTTGGGAGTGGGGATCCACCCACTAGGATCTTGAGTCCTCTGAGCTCCTCCGCCCTCGTGCTCCTCATTAACTCGTGCACCATGGTGGGCACCGCGTTGATCCAGGTGACGCCGTTTAAAGCAGTTTCAAAATGCATAGGTTTTAATAGGTGTTTGTAGTAAGATAGGCGTGCCGGAGCGTCTGTACACTCTTAAAGAAGCCTGTTTGCTCCTCGGCCTCCACCCGAGAACCATCCAGAAGTGGGACAAGCAAGGCAAAATCAGGGTCCTAAGGACTCTGGGGGGAAGGAGGAGGATACCCGAATCCGAGATAAGGAGGCTGCAGGGTGAGCGTGGGATAAGGTCGATAATAGGCTACGCGAGGGTGTCATCACCAACCCAGAGAGACGACTTGGAGAGGCAGGTTGAATATTTGAGGCAGAGGGGTGTGCAAGAAGTGGTCACCGATATAGGCTCAGGTTTAAACGAGAAGAGGAGAGGCTTCCTGAGGCTTCTCGACCGGGTGCTACACAACGAGGTGGATAAAGTTGTGGTGTTATGCGAGGACAGGCTCACAAGGTTTGGTTTCGACACCCTGCGAATAGTGTTCGAAGCCCACGGAACAACAATCGAAGTTTTGAATCACGTTGAGATCAAATCCCCCCGGCAAGAAGTGGTCGAAGACCTGATCACGATAATATCCCACTTCTCGGGTAGAATCTACGGGATGAGAAGCCGTAAGCACAGGGAGGTTGTGAAGCGTGCTGAAGAGCTATTCACTCAAACATGAATGTGGAGAGGAGCTCCAACCACTGCTACGAGCGTACAGGGACCTAGTAAACCAAATACTCGAAGAGCTCTGGGGCGCCCTAGAGTGGGAAAAAAGGAAGCTACCCAGAAAGAAGCAGTGGAGACTCCTACCCAAATACAAGGTGGATATCCACAGCAAGGAGTACAGAAGGAAGCTCAGGGACCGTCTTCTCGCGGACTGGCCCTACGCCGCCCACTGGGTGGACTCCGCGATAAAGACAGCTTATTCAATACTAAAATCCTGGAGGAAAAACTATGTTAAGGGTTATAGAAAGAGGAGGAGGCCCGTCGCCCGCAGACTCTTCGCCAGAGCCAAGCAGACACTCATCAAACTAGAGGGTGAAAAGCTCAGGCTCACAGTTAAACCAGGTGAACACGTGTTCCTCGACCTCTCAAAGAGGTACTTCAAGCTACCAGGCGAGGTGTCATCCGCTGGGTTGGGTGAGCCCATAATCACACCCGAAAAGATACACCTGCCAGTGCACTACGGGGATGGGAACCAAGGCGGCAACCCCAGTGTGGCGTGGGACTTCAACCTGCTTTCCCTAGACGGCTACTCACCTGAAACAGGGTGGATTCGGATAGACACCTCGAATCTAGCATCGGTGCACATCTCATCCTTCGAGAAGAGGAGAAGCGTGCAGAAAAAGGCTTCGCGCTCCAAAAGAGCGAGGAGGGTTCTTTCAAAGTACTCGAAAAGGGAGAGAAACCGTGCGGGAAAACACCAGCTCGAAATCGCGCGTGTTATTCAATCCGTGTGTGGCTCCGTGGGCTTGGAGGAGCTCTCCAAGCAGGGCATGTATACGCGTTCGCGCATATGGAACCGTAGGATTTCGAGGAGTGATTGGCGCTCAATCGCGAGGATACTCGGAGAAAGGATGGGTGAGGTCAAGGTGAAGGAGCTCGACCCCTATGGTAGCTCGTCGCTCTGCTCCAGGTGTGGGTG
>NEXG01000027.1 GCA_003019535.1 Candidatus Marsarchaeota G2 archaeon ECH_B_1 | reverse complement strand
GCGCTACTCGCACAGGAGTACGACCTCTTAGTGCTGGAGGATTTGGGTGTCCGAAATTTGGTTCAAAAAGGCGAAAATAAAAAGAGGAGGAGGCTTCGGCTCCACGACTCCTCTTTTTCAGAGCTCAGAGCGGTGTTGGAGTGGGAGTTTGTGAAAAGAGGGAAGCTTGTTTTACCTCTCCCAGCGTTCAACACTTCACGTGAGTGTTTCCTGTGTGGGGAAATCAGCCGGAACCTGACTTTGGAAGACAGGGTGTTTCACTGCCCCCGCTGTGGTTTCTCCTTGGACCGGGACCTTAACGCTTCCCTGGTTCTTTTGAAGCGTGTAGGGTGGGTGCCACCCTTCTGGTGCGCCTGCGGTTGAGCTTCACCCAATACCTCCTCTTCCCTCCTTAGGGTTGGCGAGGCATGGTGGGGCGGTGATTCAGGAGGCTCCGCCATTTATGGCGGGGTAGCTCACAGGCGGGTTTGCATGGTTCCTTTATTGCGCTCTATCTGGTCGATATTGGTTGTTGGTAACGCAATGTATATATTTGTTTTCGGGGTTTTGTGTTGGTGTTGGGCGAGCAGAGGGAGGCTGTTAGGCTTTTTAATAATCCTGGGGCGCAGGAGTGCGCTGATGTGATAATGAGTGCTGCTTCGAAGCGAAGGGCTGTGATTGTGCTCGGGGTGTGCGAGGTGTCCTATAGGGGTCGGACTTCGTCTGAGCTCGCTAGGGGTGAGAGGCTAGTGATTGTGAAGGAGGATGGCTCGTTGCTTGTTCACCGCACTTGGGGGTATAAGCCAGTGAACTATATGCCCCCCGGGGCCATGGTGTATGCGAAGAGTGATTCGGGTAGCGTTGTGATCAGCGCTAAGAGGGGCTCTGAGAGTATGCGTGTTGTTTTCCACAAGGTGTACTTGGTTGCTACACTCAACTTTAGGGATGATTCGAGCTTTGAGCAGAAGGGCACCGAGGCTCAGATGAGGGATGCGGTTGTCTTCTACCCAGAGCTTGTGGAGAAGGGTTTAAGGGTTCTCACCCACGAATTCCAGGTTAAGTCGGGGTTCGTGGACCTGATGGCCTTGGATTCGAGGGGGAGGCTTGTTGTCATTGAGTTTAAGGCTAACCCCGCTAAGACAGCCGATGTCAACCAGCTCATAGCGTACGTCTCACGGTTGAGGGCACTGTCGAAGGAGAGGGGTATTCGGGGTGTGCTCGCGGCGCCCAGCATAAATAAGGCCGCGAGGAAACTCCTCGTGGATAGTGGGCTCGAGTTTAAGAGGCTGGATAAGGATGAGTGTCTGCGTGTGCTTGAGGAGTTCAAGCCAACCATGAGTTTGCTCAGCTTTATTGAAAAAGGGGATGAGCACAGCGCTTGATTTGTATATTGGGCTCTGAAAATGCCTCCGGCTACCTCTGACTTATATACTTGATGCACGATTGTCTTTATGCGTGTGGGGTTTGGTGTGAGTCGCTCTAAGAGCTTGGATGCCTCCTCCGATGAAGTGTGCTTCGGACTTGTTCGGGGTGTGTTGGAGCGTGTTTACACTGATGGTGTGGGCGCGGCTCAGAAGTATCTTAAGGAGTTCTCTGAGCGTAACCCCCTGCTTGGCTATGATTCTGTGTGTATGGGTTTTGTCCAGGCCCTAATTCAGGGCTTGGTTGAGTCAAACATGGATCACTCGGTGGTTGAGGCCATGATGAGGTGTGATAGGGTTTGGGTTGAGAGGTGTTTGGCTTCTGTTCGAGCCGCCCAGGAGGCGCTCTACCTACCCGAAGAGGAATACTTCAGGCTTAAGGTGTTGGAGCAGGCGTTGATCTATGTGCTTTCAGCCGTGGATAAAGGTTTGAAGCCTAAGCTTGGAGGCTAGGCTTGGTGGAGTTTAAACCCAAGCTCTCCCTCAGCGCGCTCGACCTCGCAGCTTGTGTGTACGAGTTGCAGAAGGCTTTACCTGCCCGCGTGAACGGGGTGCAGGCACTCCACTCTAGGAGCTTCTCCTTGGAACTCTATGTCCCAAACAGCGGTGCACGCTCCCTCGTGCTGGATGCCCGGGGATTCATGTTTCTCACGGATGCCTCAACAAAGCGTGTTGTGGCCTCCCAGCTCGCCTTAAGCTGCGCTAGGCTTAAGGGTCTCTGGCTTAGAAGCGCATCACAGTTGGACTTCGACCGCGTTGTTACCCTTGAGTTCTCAGAGGACTATAAACTTGTGTTTGAGTTGGTGGGTAAGGGTAACATCGTGCTTCTAAAGGAGGGCAGGGTTGTGTCAGCCCTGAACTACTTTAGGGTGAAGGACAGGGTTGTGGAGCCCGGCTCAGAGTACACACCGCCACCCCCCCGTGGCGTCGACCTCGGCGTGAGCGTTGAGCTGAAGGGTGAGACACTGTTGCAGGCACTCGTCCACGCGTATAACTGCCCAGCTGAACTCATGGCTGAAGCGCTCTTCCGTGTGGGGGTGGAGCCTTCGTTGAGCCCGGGTAGCGTTGACGGCGACACCGTTGGTCGCGTGAAGGGTGTGTGCGCCGAGATAATTGGTGGTGTGCGTGGGGGGATGCTTGAGCCAAACTTGGTGTTCTCTGACGGTGAGGCTGTGGATGTGCACCCCATACTCTTCAAACACCAGGGTCTTAGGGTTGAGTTGAGGCCTAGTTTCTCATCGGCTGTGGCTGAGTACTATGAACCGGCGCTCAAGCGGCTTCTCTCAGAGGAGGCCGTGGAGGAGTTGAGTGGGAGGGCTAAGAGGCTTCTCACTTCGGCCGCCAAGAGCAGGCAGGCCGCGCAGGAGTCGGCTGAGAAGGCTGAGGCCCTGAGGAGTATGGCCGAAGTTCTCTCCCAGAATCCTTTGCTTTTCGAGTTAGCTCTCAGAGCCGCTAGGAATAAGTCGGCGGCAGAAGTCTCATCACTCATGGAGCCACTGGGGCTGAATGTGGGTGAGGTGAACGGTATATCCCTGGTTTTGTCTTTTGGGAGCGCTTCCTTCAGGTTTGACCCGCGCAGGTCTGCGTACGACAATCTGGGATCACTCTACGACGAAGTCAAATCCCTGAGGAGGAAGCACGAGGAGGCGCTCAGGGCCGCTGAGGAGCTGGAGAGGCAGGCAAAGGGAGTCAGCGTGGAAGCGGACATAGAGAGGAAGCGTGTTCTCAGGTTGTCCGTTGCCCACAGGAAGTGGTTTGAAAAGTATAGGTGGTTTTTCACCTCAGCCAACAAGCTCGTGATAGCTGGCAGGGACGCCCAGCAGAACCAGGCGATAGTTAAGAGGTACGCTAAGCAGGGGTACACGGCTCTGCACGCAGACATACAGGGCGCCCCACTCACGCTCCTAATGGCCGAATCCGACGATCAATCTCTCTATGAGGCGGCACAGTTCGCCGCATCCTATAGCAGGGCGTGGAGCGCTGGCCTGAGCGCGGTGGACGTATTCTACGCTGACGCCTCCAGCGTTTCACTGCAACCACCGGCGGGCGAATACCTTCCAAGAGGCGGTGTAATGTTCCATGAAAAAAACTATGTGAGGGGCGTCACGCTGGAGCTCAGCGTGGGTTTCCTAGCAATAGAAGGAGAGCCACGCCTCAACGCGTGGCCGAGCGCTGCGAAGGTTGGATACACCTGTGCCCGCATAGTGCCGGGGGAAGACGACAAGGATAGTGTAGCAAAAAGGTTGCTCAAAATTCTGCGGCAAGCGGGTGGGGAGTACCAGGAATACGCGCTCACACTAAGGGTGGACGAGCTTCTCCCCCTTATCCCAGGGCCATCAAAGATCGTGGAGCAAACCTGAAAGCCTCTATGGGTAGCCACCGCGCAGCGCATATTTGCCTGCGCGCCGTGGAGGCGGTTACCTGAATCGGGTTACAGCCCTCACCAGGTCGGATTTCGTGATTATCCCCACTAGTTTTCCAGAGTCATCCACGACGGGCAGGGAGCTTATACTGTGGTCGAGCATGATCCTCGAGGCGTCTAGCAAGCTGACATCTGGCTTCACCGTTATGAGATCTGTTGTCATGAGGTCGGCTGCGACTGGCACAAAGTAAACCCTCCTGTCGTTCGCGTTGTCAAACACGAATTTTTTACGGGGCGCACTCATTCTACCCGCCACCGCGGGGGCAAAGCTTGCCAAGTCTATTTTGGATATCATACCCAGGGGGACACCCCCCTCGGTCACAACGAGGTGGGATATCTTGTTCTGATCCATTAGGGATGCGGCTCTGTATAGTGTGTGGTTGGGTGAAAGCGTGACCACATCCGTGGTCATCACCTCGGAGACGCTGAGCCTCGAAGACTTAGTGCGTGGTATGGCCCTGACTATGTCTGTCTTGGTTATTATCCCGCTGAGTGTCTTCTGCTGGTCGACGACCGGTAGGCCGCTCACACCGTAGCGCACCATTGTCTTCGCGGCCATCCTAATAGACCTAGTCTGCCTGATGAGTATTGGATTCTTCGTCATAACCTGCTTTACGAGCACCTCATCTATGGGGTGGCTCGCCCAACGCTTCTGAAGGGAAACGAAGGCCTTAATCAGGTCCGTCCAAGTAACTATGCCAAACACGTGTCCGTCGTCCACCACAACCACGCGGCCTATGTCGCGTCTGAGGAGCAGGTTTCTGACGTGTGCTAGGTTATCATTCAAGTGGCATGTGACCACTGGTGTGCTCATATAGCTGGATATACGCGCTGACAACCTACTCAGCTCTCTCAGCCATACACTTCTCGCACAGGTATCCTTCTTCTGTCTCAACCAACCTATCCGACCAGTTCCTGCAACTGTCACAGTAACCCGAAACCGTCTCCACCATTACGCCCTCCCTTTCGGTGGTGTAAACCCTTAATAGTTCCTCTGCGAGCTCAAGGAGCTGTGGTGTGTTGAGGAGTATACCCCTATCAGTGACCACGCCCACGAGTTTTCCACCCTCCAGTACGGCTAGATGTCTTATCTGCTTGGAGTTCATAACCTTGATGGCGTCAACAACACTCTCGGTGGGTCTCACCCAGATTAGCGGCCTCGACATTATCTCCTCAACATAGGTGGATATAGGGTCCCTACCCCTCGCCATAACCCTTGTCACAAGGTCCCTCTCAGTGACTATTCCAACAGGCCTGTTCCTGTCCACCACGATCACAGTGCCCACCCTCTTCTCAGCCATGATGCGGGCCACCTCAGCCACTATACTCCTCGGCGAGGCTGTGGCAACATCCGTCTCCATGACCTCTGAAACTCTTACAACAGGCAACTCGGACTCTATCACAACCTACCTCAAACCTACAATCCAAGCGTATATTATAAAGATAGCTCCAGTGTGCGCTTACCGCTGAGTGTGGGTGGCGCATAAGCGATGAACCACCCCGCTCTTGGGCAGTAGACCAAAGATCACCTTTAGCGTCAACAGAGCCTTGAGCACGAATTTTTGATCTCTGTTGGTGGCGGGGCTTCTCGGTTCATCGCCGAGCTTGTCTCTACATATGGAATGCGTTTTAGGTATTCCACCGTGGAGGTAGGGGTGTGGTCATCCCCGAGCGATTCACCTGCGCTCCACAGGCTAAGCCCTTCCTTAACTATCACGAGAGCTGAGGCCACATCCCTGCCAAGCAAGGAGCCGCACGAAGAGCAAATGAACTCCTTGTTCGACAGCTTCAGCTCACCCCTTGTCCTATATATATGGCAAACCCCGTTATCTTCACAAACATGCCAACTTCGATAGGGGTGTTAGCCTTCTTCTTTAAGGCATCACGGACTCCGCCTAATCGATGTGTGCGGGGTCTTTCTGTCGAAGAGTTTTTGCTATGAATCAATATTATCATTCTGAAATTCAGCATACTGGTGGTTGCTAACCACGTAGTGCACAATCTTGTTTGCTATATTCCTCTTCACGTTGTCTTGGAACTCAAATTCCTTCTTTATTTTAGCGGGGGTTAGGGGTCTTCCGCCCCCTTAATCCCCATAAGCGTTAAATCAGTGTGCGCCCACATATATTGTGTGCTTTCAGAGGACCTCTCATGGGTTAGCCGTGAATTGGGAATAGAGCTTGCAAGGTATGCGAAGCGGAAGGTCGCCTCGGCGCTGGGTCAGCGGGTTGACGCCACCCCGATCATTGTAGAGGGTAGGAGTGTTGATGGCGCCTTTGTAACGATCACTATAGAGAATAACTTGAGGGGGTGTATGGGTTATGTTGGGGTGCGTCAACCCCTTCTTAAGGCGGTTGAGCGTGCGGCGATGGCCGCGGCGTTCGAAGACCCGCGTTTCCCTCCGCTCAGATCTGGTGAGCTTCCCTTATCGGTCTTCGAGGTGACGTTGCTTGGACCGCTTAGACCACTAGCTTCTAGGGCGCCCCAGGAGCTAGCGGCAAGCATTCAGCTCGGTGTTCACGGTCTACTCGTGCGGAGGATGGGTTTCTCAGGTCTACTTCTACCTCAGGTGGCCGTCGAGTACGGCTGGGGCGCCTCAGAGTTCCTCTCCCAGACTTGTTTGAAGGCTGGGCTCCCAGAGGATTGCTGGTGTCAGCCGGACACCGAAGTCTACCTCTTCGAAGGTAAATGGTTCTCTGAGAGTGGTTGATTCGCTGCGAAGCTAAACCTTAAAATACTTGTTGGGTAGGGTGGTTGTGGGATTCATGCGCAGCCCAGGTGTGCGCCCAACGGTTGTGATTGGCGCCTGCGGTATAGGTCTCGGCCACGTTGGGCGCATGCTTCCGGTTGCGCGCCGGCTTGCTGGACGCGGCTACGGTGTCGTGTTTACGAGTTATGGTGACGCGGTTGGCTTCTGTCTGCGTGAGAACTTCCTGACTTACAGGGAGAGCAGTATAAGCTACGGTGTTAGGGAGGATGGCTCGGTGAGTCTTAAGCAGACTTTTAAGGGGGCGCCCCGACTTCTTAAGGCGTTCTCCGACCAGGTGGAGGCGGAGCTCGCCGTGATGAAGAAGCATAAGCCGCGTGTCGTAGTCTCGGATAGTAGGCTATCCACCCTGCTGGCCGCGAGGATCCTAGGTATACCCTCCATACTCGTAATGCATGAGTTCAAACTCATGTTGCCGCTCGACGTTAACAAGCTCCCGGGGCTTAGTGTGCTCAAACAGATAGTTGAGAGGGTCGTGCTCGAAACGTTCGGTATAGGGTGGGATTTGGCCAACGTGGTGCTTATAACCGATTACCCAGCACCCTACACTGTGTCAAAGTACAATGTGGTTATACCCGAGTTCCTCAGGCATAAGGCCGAGTTCGTGGGCACAGTGGGTAGTGCGCGGGGTGCACTGAGTAAGTGGGATGCGCGGCGGCTACTGGGGTTGGAGGGTTCACCCGTGGTGTACTTCGGGCTGAGCGGTCTACCAGAGGAGAGGAGGGCTTTGTTCGATAGGCTGTTCCCGCTCGCGAAGGGTGTGTCGGGTCTCGGCTACACCGTGCTTCTCAGCAAGGGGGAGCCTAATGGTTCAACCCGGCCTGTGAGGAGTGGACGCGTCACGGTGTACGAGTGGTTGCCCGATAGAAGCTTGGGGTACGCGGCTGCGGATGTGTTTGTGAGCGTGGGCGGCCAGACATCGATAGGTGAAGCTATGAAGTACGGTCTACCCATGATAGTTGTTCCCACGCCCAATCACACCGAGCACGATGTGATAGCAGAGTCGGTGAGTATGATGGGTCTCGGCTACAGGATAAGGGTTGGGGAGCTAACGTTCGAGAGGTTTGCTGGCGCGCTCACAAGCATTATGCGTGATGGTTACGTTGAGAGGGCCGCCCAGGTGGCGGAGAAGCTAAAGCACTATGATGCTATAAGCAGGATAGTCGATAAAGTGGAGGAGTTCCTGGTTGATTAGAGTGTTCACACCATACTTTGCGAGCTTCGAGTACTCGAGCAAAAAGTATGCGGCCACTTTGGATAGGGGGGTGGTTGTATACACCACGCCGAGAGACGATTTCCCAGAGCACGATTTAGAATTGATATCTGGTTTTAGGGAGGCCTTCAACATTGGGCAGCGCTTCACGGTTATCAGGGAGTATGGCTTCCCAACACTTATGCGCGACGTTGAGGGTTTGGCGCTAAGCTTGGGGGCGCTCGCGGTTCACATGGGGTTGGAGGAGAGTGTGTCGGGCGCTCTTCGCAGGTTCAGACCCAAGCTGCTACGCGAGGAGTCAAGGTTGATACCACAGTTTAAGGGCGGCGTGTACTTGGATGGTGGAGGGGGGTTTGAGCGTGTTAGTTTGGGGGATGATCTCAGGGTGATTGCTGTGAGGAGGAATGGCTCGGTGAGCTACATACCCACGCGGAGGGCGCAGCTCGTCTCAAACGTCATGGAGCTTGTGGCCGAGCTTTCAGCCGGAAATGTTAAGGTGTACTCCACCAACACTCTGGGGACAACCGTTTACATTACGGGTGGCGACGATAGGAAGCCGGTTATCTAGGCTCCGTCTGCCTCAACCCTTTTTAGTTGAGAGTTGTACATTTCGAGGAGTTCATCCACGCTGGTGGCTTCGGTGGGCGACTTATCAGTCCTAATGTTCCCCGTGAATCGTGGGAAGCGGACGGCCAACCCCTTCTCCTCCCGCACCTTAGAGTAGGCGGCGGTGTGCATCGGTGAAACCGTGAGCTCCGCGCCAACTATCTCGAATATCACCGCCGGCCTATACCAGATGTCCGCTTCAATCTTGGTGTTCACCTGTGGGTGCCTTTGAGGTATGCGGTAGGCTTCGAGGAGTTTGGGTATCTCCGCTAAATCTTGGTCGCTGAAGCCGGTGGCAACCTTGCACACTGTGTCATATGTATCGGTTGACGGGTTGTACGCGGCCATAAGGTATCCACCGATTTTACCAGCCCTCCTCCCCTTACCGTAGAATCCTCCAACAACCACTAGGTCGAGTGTATCCGTGAGCTCGGACTTGTACTCACGCTTAAACTTTATCCAAGCGTACCCCCTCTTTCCGGCTTGGTAGCCCACTGAGGGGTCAAGGGTCTTGGCCATAATGCCTTCACAGCCCGCGTCGATGGCCGAATCAAAGAACTCTTGCGCCCTCTGAACACTGTCGGCTACGGTAGCCGTTGAAACCACCACGAACTCTGATGGTTTGACTATGCCCTCAAGCTTCCTCCTCCTCTCGAGGTAGGGTTTGGATGTGTAATCCACGCCATCCACGTAGAGCACATCGAAGAGCACCACCCTAGCGGGATACCTCTTAACGGCCTCCTTGACACCGTGCTTCCTCCTCCTATGCATGAGTTCCTGAAAGGGAAGCATTTCACCGGTTTCAGGGTCAACCGCAACGATTTCACCCTCCACGATGTAGCTCTTAGAGTTTATACCTTCTTGTAGGTTGCTTGCCACATCGGGGTAGTGGTGTGTTATGTTCTCTATTCTACGGCTGAAAAGGGTTATCTGGGAGTCGTAGTAGTGGGCCTGCATTCTCTCCCCATCATACTTATACTCCAGCGCAGCCCTTCCACCCATCCTCTCAAATATCTCTTCTAACGAGGCCGCCCTCTCCGCGAGCATTGGTTGGAGGGGTCTTCCCGGGGTCACCTTGATTGTGCGCAGCCCCTCTACCCCACCAGTGGCAAGAGTCTTAGCCACGTATCCCAGGTCGGAGGAAACGTTGAAGGCGCGCTCGATGAGTGATGTGTCACCCTGGGTGTACACGCTTGCGAGCGCGTCGATGATCGTGGGCTCGGCTACACCTATCCTCATGTCGCCGCTCACCATCCTTGCAATATACTTCGCCTCGTTGGGTGTAGAGTTTGATAGTAGCCTTGTGAGTAGGCCTATCTTCTCCTCCTGCGAGCCTTCGCCGCTGGTTCTAGCTATGCGTAGGAGTTCTGCGTGCAAATCCTGAATGTTAAGAGGATTTCTCTGGCCACCCACGTAGTCTAAGAGTGTGGCACCGCGCTTGGATTCTAGAAGTGTCTTCGCGACTAGTCCCAGGTCTCCGAGCTTCTCGTAGAGTTTTTCAACCGAGTCCCTTGTTGCGCCGCTAGCTGTGGAGAGAGCCTTAATAATCATCTTATCGCCCAGACCTATCTCTATGCCTTCATAGTCTGGTGCGAGTTTTCCGAGGAGGAGGTAAACTGTGAACCCGGCTTCCTCGCCTTGAACTCGCCTGAAGACGTCTGAGAGGATTTTGGTTTTCTCTATTCTACTAGGGTTTGTCTCTAGGGCGTCCAGAGCCACGCAGAGCTCGGAGAACTGCAAGCTAGTTCAGCCTGCCTTTCGCGCGTAGGTCGCGCACTTCGCTTGCGACGAACCACTTTATCTTGTTGAGGAGGTCTTGGAGCTGGTCGTGTGCGAAGTTGTTGATTCTAATCTCCGTTATCTCACCCTTATCATTCGTGCTTATCTCGAAGTTGAAGGCCTCGTTCTCTTTGAGTTCACCTTTGGCAACACGCTCCGCTGCCTCCTCCTTCATCTTCTGAAGGTACTTGTCAATTATGAAGCCCCTCACGTATTTTGAATCCGTTGGGACACCAAACTTAAAGGCTAGGTAGATGGTTGACTGACTCACACTGTAGGCTGCGTACTCGGTGTTGTTCACCACAATTGGCTCCCACTTCTTTTCACCGTTGAATGGTTTGGGGTATATTACGCGCTGGGGTTGCTGTGCGGGTTGAAGCTGTTGTGGGCTAGTGGGTTTAGCGTCGTTGTTATCAGCGTGGGAAGAGGGCTTGGGTTTGGCCTGCTCAATAACCACCTCCTGCTTTGGCTTCTGCTCTTCGGGGGATGGTTGCACCGGCTTCTCTTTGGGTATCTCCACCTCTGCCTTCACGGTTACACCCGGCTGCTTAGAGGTTGAGCTGAGCTGCTCAATTGTTGTGAGGATCTGCTGTATTGTGGACTTCTCCTTCTCTAATTCCTCAACTTCAAGCTTGAGTTTCTCTATTTGGTCACTCTTCTGCCTTATCTCCTGCTCTATTTCCGCAAGTAGCTTGCTAGCGTAATCTTTTAAGTCAACGATTTTTGTTGGTTGTGACATCCATAACTTAACAGGACGAATCCACTTATGTTTTGCGCCCCTTTGTTTCATTTTTTGGTTTGCGTTTTTTTGTGAAGTGAATTCGCAAAAAGCTTATTTCTAAGTTAATCATACTAACCTTTGGTGATTAACATGTCTGGAGTAAAAAGGTTTGAAGACATATTTGATGAGATAGAGGAAATGTTCGAAGATATAAACAGAGAATTTGAGAGAGAATTCGAATCACTCATCAGAGGCATAAACACCGCACCAGCAAAGGGTGAAAAGCTTGGACCAATAGTCTACGGCTGGTCAGTGGTGATCGGACCAGAAGGTAAACCAATCGTCAGGCAGTTCGGTAACCTACCGCGCGGCGGGCTAATCCAGGAAAGGGAGCCGCTCGTTGATGTGAACGAGACAGACAATGAGGTCCTGGTCATAGCTGAGATGCCCGGCGTGGACAAGTCGGAGATCAAACTCAACGCAACCGAGGATACACTGGAGATAAAGGCTGAGAAGAAGTACTACAAGCTAGTGGAGCTCCCAGTCAAAGTCATCCCGGACAAGGCTAAGGCGAGCTACAAGAACGGGGTTCTAGAGGTTCGCCTTACGAAGAAGGAGCAAGCCAAGCCGAGCGGCGTGCACATCAACGTGGAGTAAACTCTCCTTCACCTTTTTCACGCTTCTTAGACCCTTTACAGCAACCTGAAAGCCTCGCCTTTAGGGGGATGAATGTAGGATAAGCTGGAAATCCTCCTCCCCAGGGCGGGGATGAATGCAGATAGAGCATACGTTTATCCGTGAAAGTTAAATACCACTACACAGATGGGTATCCAAGGTGCACACGCAGAATGGTTGCTAATCCCGAGTTTGCTCTCGCGGCTGCGATAGTGATGGCTGGAGGGCTCATAGGTACAGGCATAGCGCAGCAGGGTATAGGTGCTGCGGGTATGGGTATAATAGCAGAGAAGCCTGAGAAGTTCGGCCAAGTGCTTTTCTTCTTCGTGATACCTGAGACGCTGTGGATCATCGGCTTCGTGCTCGGCGTGATAATCCTGCTGAACATACTTTAGCCTCCCGGAGGCTTAGCCGCAATTGAGCGCCGAGGCGCTTCTCAGGGAGGTTGAAGATAGGCTTAAAAAACAGTTGGCCGAGCTCGAAGCAGAGTACGCCCAGAAGATGGATGAAGCGCGGAGGTCAAATGAAAACGAGATCTCAAGGTTGAAGGAGGACGCCGAGAAGCAGGCAAAGCACCTCTCAGAAAAGGAGAAGACTAAGATCCTAGGCTCAGCACGCCTCCAAGCGAAGAGGATTGTGGCTGAAGCCAAGCAGATGTACGTTGAGCGCGGTGTGGAATGGATGGTTAAAACACTTCAGAAGTACTCCACGAGTCAAGAATACAAGAAGCTTCTTGGAAAGATGTTCGAGTACGCGAAGAAGCGCCTCGGAAGGGATCTAAGTGTGCGCTGCAGACCCCAAGATAAATCCGTTTTCGAAAAGCTTGGGGCGAGCATATCTAGCGCAGACCTTGACAGTGTTGGTGGTGCTGTATTCACCTCCTCGGATGGCTCCCTCGAGCTGGACCTCAGATTCGAGGAGCTCATCAGGTTGAGGGGAGAGGAGTTAAGGTCGGCTATAATGGGTTTGGCTGAGAGTAATAGTTAGGGTTGTTAGCGATGCCCGACATGATTTGGACGGGCACCTTCGGTAAACTTAAGGTGCTATCAACGAGTTTCCTCTCAAAGGACTTTTTACTTAACCTTACACGCCTAAAGGATGTAAAGGAGGTCGCGCAGGCGTTAGAGTCCACTTGGTATGCCCCCTATATTGAAGAGGCTGGCGCCAAGTATTCCCTCCCAGACCAGGTGGAGGTGGCACTCAACAGACACCTAGTAAACCTTAACTCACTTGCACTGAACTCGGCTCCACCCTATGATAAGAACGCCGTGAGGTCATATCTAGCTAAGTGGGATGTGTACAACATCGAGTTGGTGCTCGCGGCCAAATCTGTTGGGAGAAGCATAGGTGAGACTGAGGCTTTCCTGGTCTCTTCGAGGAATATCCCAGTCGGGTTTGCTGGCGGCCTCATATCCTTCTCCGAGTTGAGGTCGCTTCTAGAGTTACCCGACGTGGAGTCCGTGGTGGAGTCTCTCGTAAAGTATGGTTATGGGGGTGTTCTGCTACAGAGGTTGCCGGATTACCAGAAGTCTAGGGATCTGGGTGTGCTGAGTGGGGCGCTCTACACTGAATATTACTCCAAGCTGCTCTGGGAGCTCAGATTCAAGCGTGGCGATGAGGGTGTGCTCAGGGAGTATGTGAAGGCTGAAATAACCAAGAGGAACCTCCTCAACTTCTTCAAAGCCAGGGAGGCGGGTGTAGAGAGGGAGAGGCTTGAAAAACACCTAGTTGACGGCGGCCTTGTCCCAACGCAATCCATACTTGAGCTCTACTCCACCCCGCTTACGGAGGTGGCTCAAAGACTTCAGGGTTTGTTCAACTTGAGCGATGCGCTGCAGGCTTATGAGTCGACTAGGAATATCGCCGAGCTCGAGGTCGCCTTGGACAGGGAGCTCGCTTCTAGATATGTGAGTAGGATGCGTGCGAGCTCTATGTCATCTGTTTACGTGTTCTGGTTTATGATTCAAGCGGAGTATGAGAGGAGTAATATCAGGAGAATAGTTTACGGAAAACACTACGGGCTCTCCGAAGAAAATATAAGACGACTCCTTCTTTTGGTTGAGTGATGCGTTTTGAGTTCGAAGAAGGGTGTTGTGACGGGTAAGATAGCTGTGGTGGGTGAGAGGGAGCTGGTTTTGGGTTACAGGCTCCTTGGCGTCGAGGATACGTTCACCCCATCGGGTCAGCCTGAGGCGATTAAGCTACTCAATGAGTTGACGGGCTCGGATAAGTATAGTCTGATTGTGCTCAGCTCGGCCGTGTCCTCAATGCTTCCCCAGACCCTTAAGGAGAAGCTTGAGGCGTCGACCTTCCCACTGGTGGTCTTCATGCCCAACCCCCAGTCGGAGTCGGGAGACGAACCGCTGGCCGAGCTTGCGAAGAGGGTTTTGGGCGTGGATCTGAAGGCAGGGTGAGTCGAATTGGCAGATGGATATGTTGTTAGGGTGTCGGGGCCAGTTGTGGTCGCCGAAGGCTTGGAAGAGCCGAAGATGTACGATGTCGTCAAGGTGGGCGAACTTGGACTCGTGGGTGAAATCATACGCATACAAGGCTCGAAGGCAACCGTGCAGGTGTACGAGGACACGACGGGTGTGAGGCCTGGGGACAAGGTTGTTAACACGAAGCAGGCTCTCTCCGTGGAGCTCGGGCCGGGTCTACTGTCGTCGATATACGACGGTGTGCAGAGGCCTCTCAGCGTGTTAAGGGAGGAGAGCGGTGACTTCATAGCTAGGGGTATCTCTATCGCACCCCTCGATGAAAAGAAGAAGTGGGAGTTCCAGGCGCAGAAGAAGGACGGCGAAGAAGTGGTTGAGGGCGAAGTGATCGGTATAGTCCAGGAGACACCGCTAATAACCCATAGAATCATGGTGCCCATCGGTCTTAGGGGTAAACTCAAGGGTTTGCGCTCTGGGGAGTACACGATACGTGACCCAATCGGCTCGATAGCTACACCTCAGGGTGAGGTTGAGCTGTTCCTGGCCACTAAGTGGAGGGTGAGGACTCCTAGGCCCATACTTAGGAAGCTACCACCAGACTCCCCTCTCCTAACGGGGCAGAGGGTTCTCGACACCTTCTTCCCAGTGGCTAAGGGAGGCACGGCCGCTATACCCGGCCCATTCGGGAGCGGTAAAACGGTGACCCAGCAGCAGCTAGCTAAGTGGGCTGATAGCAACGTGATAGTTTACGTGGGGTGCGGGGAGCGGGGCAACGAGATGACGGAGGTTCTCGCCACATTCCCGGAGCTAGAGGACCCTAAGAGTAAGCGGCCGCTAATGGAGAGAACCATACTGGTTGCCAACACCTCCAATATGCCTGTGGCGGCTCGTGAGGCGAGTATCTACACTGGCATCACGATGGCTGAGTACTATAGGGATATGGGTTACGATGTTGCGTTGATGGCTGACAGCACCTCTAGGTGGGCTGAGGCGTTAAGGGAGATCTCAGGCCGCTTGGAGGAGATGCCAGGCGAGGAGGGTTACCCCGCCTACTTGGGTAGGAGGCTCGCCGAGTTCTATGAGAGGGCTGGTAAGGTTGTCGTGGTGTCGCCGGATAAGCGTGTTGGCTCGGTCACAGTGGTGGGGGCTGTATCCCCCCCGGGAGGCGACTTCTCTGAGCCCGTGTCTCAGAACACGCTGAGGGTTACCAGGGTTTTCTGGGCCCTTGACGCGAGCCTAGCGTCCCGCCGCCACTTCCCGTCGATTAACTGGCTTACGAGCTACTCCCTCTATGTTGACACGCTTTCCACGTGGTACTCTAAGAATGTGGCCGACGAGTTCCCAGCGCTTAGGAAAGAGGCTTTAGAGGTGTTACAGAAGGAGGCCGAGCTTCAAGATATAGTTCAACTTGTGGGTTACGACGCTCTACCAGAGGCTGAGAAGGGTTTGCTGGATCTTGCGCGTATGATTAGGGAGGACTACCTGCAGCAGAACGCCTTCGATGAAGTGGACACTTACACGTCTATTCACAAGCAGTATGTGATGCTTAGAACCATACTGGCGTTTGGTAGGAGGACCGCTGAAGCCATAAGAAGGGGCGCCCAAGCCACCCAGCTCTCCTCCCTCCCAGTGAAGTCCAAGATATCCAGGCTTAAGTGGACGCCCGAGGCTGAGGTGGATAGGCTCGTAGAGGAAATAGAACGGGAAATGGGTGAGCAGATCGAGGGTGTTGTTAGGGAGGCTGTTGCACAATGATACCCCTCACATACAAGACTATTAGGCAGGTAGCCGGCCCCCTCCTCTTCGTTGAGGGCGTGAATGACGCGGCGTACGGCGAGATCGTGGAGATAACAAACGCGCTCGGAGAGCGTGTGCGTGGTCAGGTGCTCGAATCGGGTAAGGGGCTCGCGGTTGTGCAGGTTTTCGGCAGCACACTCGGCTTGGATGTCAACTCTTCCAGTGTGCGCTTCCTAGGTGAGACGGCGCGTGTGGGTGTTTCGGATGAAATGCTGGGTAGGGTGTTCGACGGCTTGGGTAACCCGCGTGATGGTGGTGCGCCCATAGTTGCCAAGGAGAAGTTCGATATCGTGGGCTCAGCGATAAACCCCTACAGTAGGGAGGAGCCTTCAGAGTTCATCCAGACTGGGATATCCGCAATAGACGGTATGAACACGCTTGTGAGAGGCCAGAAGCTTCCCCTATTCTCGGGTGCGGGTCTCCCACACAACGTTTTGGCGGCGCAGATAGCGCGTCAGGCTAAGGTGCTTGGGGCCTCTGAGGAGTTCGCTGTTGTCTTCGCCGCGATGGGTATAACCAGTGAGGAGGCGAACTTCTTTATGCGGGAGTTCGAGGAGACAGGCGCTCTCGAGCGTAGCGTGCTCTTCCTCAACCTGTCCTCAGACCCCTCGATGGAGAGGGTGCTAACACCACGCCTCGCGCTCACCACGGCGGAGTTCTTCGCCTATGAGAAGGAGATGCACGTGCTCGTGATACTCACCGACATGACCAACTACTGTGAAGCTTTGAGGGAGATATCCGCCGCAAGGGATGAAGTGCCCGGTAGGAGGGGTTACCCAGGCTACATGTACACAGACCTAGCCACGATTTATGAAAGGGCTGGTAAGATCAGGGGTAGGAAGGGCTCGATCACACAGATGCCCATACTCACCATGCCAGCCGACGACAAAACCCACCCCATACCCGACCTCACAGGGTACATCACTGAGGGGCAGGTGTACCTGAGCCGCGAGCTTGAGAGGGCGGGCATCTATCCCCCAATAGACGTGTTGGAGAGCCTCTCTAGGCTGATGAATCAGGGTATAGGTAGAGGTAAGACGCGGGAGGATCACAGGGGGCTAGCTGACCAGCTCTACGCGGCCTACGCGCAGGGTAAGGATGTGCGCGCCCTCTCCGCAATCGTGGGTGTTGAGGCGCTGAGTGAGAATGATCGCAGGTATCTGCGTGCGGCTGAGAGGTTTGAGAAGATGTTTGTGGCTCAGGGGGTGTACGAGGATAGAACCATTGAGCAGACTCTCGAGATAGGGTGGGAGGTGCTCGCCGAGCTTCCGGATTCAGAGCTCAAGAAGATTAGACCCGAGTATATTCAGAAGTATAGGAAGAAGGCTTCGGGTGGGTGAGCTAGATGCCTCGGGCCACCAATGTTAGACCCACAAGGATGGAGCTTCTCAGGATACGTAGGAGGATAGCCATAGCCAGGAAGGGCCTCAGGCTTCTCAAGCTCAAGAGGCAAGCCCTGATACTCGAATTCTTCAGGATGAGTAAGGAGGCCGCTGCTCTGAGAAGCGACTTGAGGAATAAGCTTAGAAGGGCGTACGAGAGTGTGCGTGTGGCCGAGATGCTCGTGGGCCCCCTTCGGCTCGAGTATGAATCGATGCGCGTACCCAACATAAGCCCGCTGGGCGTTGCTACAAAGAACGTGATGGGTGTCAGGATACCCGAGCTGAGTCAGAGTGGGGCGTTCGATGGGGCGGAGCACCTCCTCGAGATGCCCGCATCTATAAACCAGGTTGTGCGTGTGTACAGAGACCTCCACTTGGCGCTGCTCAACGTGGCGGAGAAGGAGACCGCTCTTAGGAGGCTGCTTCTAGAGATTGAGAGGACTAAGAGGCGCTCCAATGCGATTGAGAACATACTTATACCCAGGCTCGAGCAGAACGCGAAGTACATCAAGTTTGTCTTCGATGAGATGGAGCGTGAGAGCTTCACCAAGCTTAAAACGGTGAAGCGTAAAATGGCTCAGAGGGGAGGAGAGCAGAGATGACTCAGGAAGACAAGGGTGAGCTGGGCGTGGTGGAGAAGAGGTTGCCGGGTGTGCCCAAATACTATTACTGGGGAAAGAACCCGAAAAATATACTCGCCTACTATAGGGATCAGGCGAAGAGTGCCGCTGAAGCCTACTCAAAGGTGAACCCCGCGTTTTTTGCAAACGACGCTCAGCGCAGGTTCTACAGGGTTATGCTCGCGCTGAGGATAGCCAAGGTGGCTGGGGTGCTCGCCTTTGGCTTGCTTGTGTACCATTTGATGGGTTGATGCGCCGTGTCTAAAGACAACTATTTGAATGTTTTGGAGAAGGTTAAGAAGGCTGAAGAGGAAGCGGATAAGCAGCTCGCTGAGAGGAGGGCTCAGCTTGAGGCGGAACTCTCCAAGCTGAGGGCTGAGCTCGCGGCCAAGCTTGAGAAGGCGAAGGCTGAGTATCAGCTTCTAGTTGAGAAGAGCGTTGAGGCTGCGAGGGAGGAAGCTGAGGCGGAGGCGAACAGGTTGCTCAAGGAGGCAGAGGAGCAGGCTGGGCGTATCAACAGCATGACCCACGACGAGGAAAAGCTCCTCGAGATGGCCAAGAAGGTCTTGTTGTCTGATTTTGGTGCGTAGAAGTGTTGAGACCAGCTAAGATGGTTAAGGTGGCTGTAGTCGGGCTTAGGAGGAACAGCCACACCATCCTCTCCGTTTTGCACGACTTGGGCGCCGTGCAGGTTGAACCCGTATCGGGGGATGCTCTTGGCTTCCTCAAGAAGGAGGTTGGCGGTCAACCCATGCGGGAGGTGTCGGACGAGCTGCTCAGGATTAGGAGTATAAAGTCGGCCCTCCCCCCGCTGCCGGTCACTTCAAGGAGAAAGTTTTCCTCCATCACAGAATTGCTGGATGCTTCTAAGTCCATAAACATAGATGGAGAGGTCAAAGACCTGCAGACTCGTATAGAGGAGTACGAGTCCAAGCTCGAAAACCTCAGGGATCTTGCCTCATTAGTTGGTAAGCTCTCCTTTGTGGAGGTCGATCTCGCCAACCTGAATCTAAAGTCAGCCTCATCTTTTGTAGGTGAAATGGATGAGGAGGTCTTCGCCCGATTCATCGAAGAGCTCAAAAATACATTGGGCTCCTACTTGGAGAGTCACACCTCATCCAATGGGAGGGTTACCGTCTTACTCGTGGTGCCAACCGACAAACTCTCCGTGTTCGGCTCGGTAATCCAGAAAATGAATCTACGCTTCGAGAGGATTCCGCAGCTAAGCGGTACCCCCAAGCAGGTTTTAGAGAATCTAGAACGTCAACAGCGTGAGCTCAAGGCTGAGGTCGAGAAGTTAAGGGGGGAGCTTCAGTCACTCTCAGCCAAGTATTACGTAGATGTTGTGTGTGTGGAGGAGCAGCTGGCAATCGAGAGTAGGAAGCTTGAAGTGTTAGAGAACCTAGGATTTACTGATAGCTTGGTGGTGATTGAGGGCTGGGTTCCTGAGCGTAGATTGAAGCAATTGAGGTTGGCGCTGGATCGCAACACCGAGAACACAACACTCGTGTTCACCTCCGAGCCTGGACACGAAACTCCACCAACGCTTATGGAGAATCCCAGACCCTTTAAGCCGTTTGAGGCCTTTGTAAGATTCTACTCGCTACCCCAGGCGGAGGAGGTGGATCCCACGATCATTTATTCACTGATCTTCCCAGTCTTCTTCGGCCTTATGCTTGGAGACGTTGGCTACGGGGTGCTAATACTACTCATAGCGCTGTGGATAAAGCGGTACACGGAGCACGGTGGCCATACAATTGTGCCCAAGGGTCTGAGGGTCTTCGCTAAGACCTTCTTCAGGCCTTCTGGTTGGGCGAAGCTCAGCAGAGCCCTAATACCAGCCTCTATAATAGCGATAATATTCGGCTTCCTCTTCAACGAGTACTTCGGCTTCCACTTTAACCAGTACCTATACCAAGCGTTGGGTTGCCGCTCGACTTCGGGGGTGTGCGCCACGGGAGCGGTGCTGGACCCCACCACAAGCTTCGGTCTAAAAAAGCTTTTGCTTGTGAGTGGCTATGTGGGGCTGGGTATGGTCACGCTTGGCTTCGTGCTCGGCATAGTGGATGCCTACTGGGAGAGGAAGCCCAGGCATATTCTTGGGAAGGCGGGCTGGCTGAGCGTGGTGTGGGGTATAGCACTCCTCGGACTAGGCTTGCTACACCAGAAGCCGCTCAACCCCGCGGCAAACCCGCTTGTGGGGGGCTATATTGGTATGATTGTGCTAGGGGTGGTGCTCGTGGTCGTGGGTGAAGGTGGGCAAGCGGTGATCGAGTTACCCTCCCTCATAAGCCATGTGCTCAGCTACACCCGGCTTGTCGGCATACTGCTCTCATCAATTATACTCGCGGAGGTCATAAACACAGTTTTCCTTGGCACTCTGAGTGGTGGGGTTGCATCAGCGGTGTACGGGGTGGTTATACTCGTCTTCGGCCAAGCGTTCAACTTTGTACTAGGGCTATTCGAGCCAGGCATACAGGGTGCACGGCTTCTCTACGTGGAGTTCTTCTCAAAGTTCTATAGAGGTAACGGTAAACCCTTCAGACCGTTTGGCAGTAGGAGGGTTTACACCCAGAACGAGGTTGAAATCCCCGAAGCTAGATAGGTAGGCTTAGAACTAGTAGCACTACCCAGAGCGCGTAGAGCACAAACCTGTTCTTCGAGACCTTGGTGTAGTCATCGAGGGGTCCGGGGTGACCCATGTAGCTCAAAAAGAGCATGAGGAAACCCATAAGCAGGAAGCCGGGGTTCACGGCCACGCCGAGTCCGATCACCGCTAGACCCACTATCAGTGATATGCTTGAGTGTAGGCGTTGACCCACTATTGAACGTAGCACGTGCCCGCCGTCGAGTTGCGCGGTGGGTAACGCGTTGAGGAATGTGACTATTAGGCCGACCCAAGCGGCGAAGGCGATCGCGTTGAGTGTGATTACTCTGTTAGCGGGCACGTAAACCATGGTCACGAGGTACATGAGGAGTGGTGTGAAGGGTAGGGAGGATAGGTGTGATGCCTCCTGAAGCGGGATGAGCGGTGAGGTGAATATGCCTACGAATGTGGCGACCACGGCCACAGCGAACCCCCCAAGCGGCCCAGCTAGGCCTATGTCGAGTAACTGGTTCCTGTCCTTGAATGGCTCGCGCGCCTTTATGACCGCGCCGAACGTGCCGATTGGGGGTATCGACGGGATAAAGTAGGGGAGTGTTGCGGCCACCCTGTGCCTACGCGACATAAAGAAGTGGCTCGCCTCGTGCGTCACGAGAATACCGAAAAGTGTGCCGAGATACTCAAAACCACCCACTACTCCCCCGAAGAACAGGTAACCCGAGATGAAAACGGTTGCGGCGGTGGCTAAAAACAGCCCTACGTTCCATCGGAGGTCCGCTTTTGGGGGCACGAATTTGGGCACAACGTTAATTGATAGCTCTCCTTGGCCGTGATAGTTCCTCACGATCATCGTGTAACCCAAGTCCTCCACCTCCCTTCTGAGCTGGATGAGGGTGGCCTGATCGCTTGGCGCCCCAACAATGAATGTTGGAACATTCATGTTAACCGTCTCCTGTATTACGCGCAGCCGAGAGGATATGATGGGTCCAATCTTCGTGAAGACCTCTGTCACCTGGTCGCTTGGCTGCACCGTTGGCTGGGACATCGGTGATCCACCTCATCCACCAAATGAAAACATATAAGGTTCACACAAGCCCAAACCCATCTGGGTTGAAGCGTCAGGACTATGAAAGCTGCTTGAGTGCCTCGAGCAGACGGGAGCAAACTACTTGCCCATGCTGATTTTGAGCCTATCGGATGTGAGTGTAGGGTAGGAGCCCAGCACCCTAAGCATCGTGGTCTTACGCCTAACGTGCTCTAGGGCATCTTGAAATGAGGGGTTATCCTCGGTTACGTCGAGGTCTATTATGAACGCGTACTCCCACTTCTTCTTTCGCAGAGGCCTTGAGCCAATCATGGTTAGATTGATTCCGCGCGAGCCAAAATCGGCGAGTATCTCCGCGAGCACCCCAGGCCTGTTGGGCGCAGTGAACGCGAGCGTGGTCTTGTAGGGTAGGTTTCCCTTTAGGTTGACGTTGAAGCCCCCCCTCTTACCAACAACCACGAACCTTGTGGCATTATCCCTGTCGTCTTGAACGCCGAGTGCTAGGGTGTTTAGACCAGAGTCCTCCGCCTCCCTTGTCCCGAGGAGGTAGGCCCAACCTCTTTTTCTCGTAACTGGCTGGTTGGGTGAGTTGACTATCTTAACTGATGGTAGGTTGGCCGCTAAAAACCTCTGGCAAGCCCATATTGCCTCAACGTCGCCGACAACAACCCTTATCGAGCTGAGTGATTGTTCGGCGGAGACGAGATGGTACTCCACTGGTAGGACCACCTCCCCCATTATTCTCAGCTCGGACTCTATTAGTGCGTCGAGCGTGTAGGGGTAGGCGCCGTGCGCCGTCCCCTCGTAGGGAGCTATTGAGAAGTGGGCGGATCCAAGCTCAACGGAGCTGAACGCATCCTCGACTCCCCCCGTCAAGCTGAAGCTGCACGATGAGCCGAACACGGTTCTCGCGGCCTCCATGCAGTGGCTTCGCATCGCGTGGGGAACCGCTATTACGCTCTCGCTCTGAATGCTTCTACACGCAGATATTATCTCCCTTAGGAGCCTGACGAGTATCCTGTTCTGGGTGGAGTCACCCTCCCCAATCAGCTTGGATACGATCTCCTCCTCCCTCGCTAAATCTAGGGTTGGGGCGCCCGCCGCCTGCTTAGCGCTCTGCACACGCCTGCAAAGCTCAAGTCTGCGCCTGAGGAGGGTGACTATTTCCGCTGTTACGCTGTTCAGCTCGCCTCTGAGGTCCTCCAGAGTGTCTGAATTGTCCTCCCGCACAGTGGAATCCCTACTTTTCGTGTAGGAGAAGGTTTATTTGGGTTGCGAGCTCGAAATCCTTCTCGGTAACCCCTCCCTCCTCGTGGGTGGTCAGAGACAGCCTCACCTTGTTGTAGGAGTTGTATATGTCTGGATGGTGGTCTAACTTGTTCGCAACAGGCGCGAGCTTAACTATAAAGCTTATAGCAGCATCGAAATCGTCGAACTCAAGCTCTCTGACGAGAGAGTTCCCCTCAAACCTCCAGCCCTCAAGTTTTGAAAGCCTTCGTTTAATGGTCTCCGGGTCAAGCTTTACCAAATTCGGTCAACCATATGTGCACCCTCATCGATTTAACGCTTGCGCGTTTGGTCCCCCGGGTAGTAGAAGCTTATATTGATCGCAACCGCATCACACTGCGTCGCGCGGCGTGTCGTGGCGCCAAAGACTTAAGCTCTGGCGACGGTAGTGTACGTCGGTTGCGAGTTATGCCCTTCAGGTACCTTGAAGACGTGGCTATAGCGGACCTGGCATTTGAGGCTGAGTCGGAGAGTTTGGAGGGCCTGTTCGAGGATGCCGCGATGGCCCTCTTTGAGGCTATGGCCAACACGGCCACCCTGCGCGCCGCGGGTAAGAGGAGGATCGTGGTTAGAGCTGATACAGTAGAGGATCTGCTCTACAAGTTTCTATCTGAAGTTGTCTATCTTAAGGACGCCGAAGCCCTGCTCTTCAAGAACGTCGATGTAGCCATAACGGTTAATGGGGGGTACACGTTGGTGGGTGAGGGTGAGTACGACGTAGTGGACCCCTCCCGCCAGGAGCTGCGCATGGATGTGAAAGCGGTGACCTACCATATGTTCCGCGTCGAGAAAAGGGATGGTAGCTGGGTGTGCACCGTTGTTGTTGACGTCTAGCGCAGGCCTGGTAGTGTGCACACACTAACCATGAAATGGTGGGTCACCAAGCCCCCACAAATGAGACCCCTAGTGTGAGTCACCACCACTTTGAGTGTAAACTCAAAATTACCCCTAAGTGTTACACGCATTCTGGGCATAGATTTTGGGTCTACCGTGAAGAAGGCTTCCTGCTCCCTCCACCGATGTAGGCTCGATCCCCCGTTACGGGGGTCTCCTACGGTTTCATGCAGGCGTGAATTCCTCACTTTGCGCACTACTAGTGCCTGTGCCCCTGAGGCGAAACGCGAACACTCCAATCCCCACCTTAAAAAGGCGAGGTTTTGGAAACCTCATAAAAATGATTGGTTTCCCTACCTGTGTTTATTAGAGGTATTTGGCTGTGGTGGGTCTTGGGTTGATTCCCTTTATGGCTGAGTAAACCCTTTCAGGTGTGAATGGTAACTCCCTCAGGCGCACTCCGATCGCCTCTCGTAGGGCGTTGGCTATGGCCGGCGCCACGCCTATTATAGGTGGCTCGCCTATGCCCTTGACGCCTAGACTATTCGTGTGTGGGTCTTCGGGCTCAACATAGGTGGGTGTTATTTCACCCACATCGGAACACCTTGCTACAAGGTAGTCGTTGAGGTTGGGGTTGATGACAACACCGCTTTCCCCATCCACGAGTCTACCCTCCCAGAGGGCGTACCCCATACCCATGATCACGCCTCCCTCAACCTGGCTTGTGAATGTCAGGGGGTTGACAACCATCCCGGAGTCGTGAACGGATACGAGCCTTAGAACCCGCAGGGTGCCCGTCTCCGTGTCCACCTCAACTTCTGCGAACTGTGCAGCGAATGTGTTGACCATGTATCCTTCCTGGTTCGGCTCACGCGCACCCCTACCCGTAACACTGAAGTCGCCTAGGTTTCCTAGTAGTTCGCCCACCGAGCACAAAACGCTTCCATCGCTCCTAAATATTGAGCCCTCCCTTATGGTGAGCCTTTCCTTGGCAACGTCGTAAACCTGCGAAGCTATCTCTAGCAGCTGGTTTTTGGCGTCGTGTGCGGCGGCTCTGACAGCCGGACCCATTGAGGCGAGCGTCTGGCTTCCACCGCTACCAGGCGACCTTAGCTCGGTGATTGTGTCCCCCAACACAACCCTCACGCTGCTAAAAGGTAAGCCCAGCTCCTCAGCGGCTATTTGAGCTAGGGCTGTCCTCGTACCCGTGCCAATATCCTGTGTGGCTGTTAGCACGGTCACCCCGCCGTCCGCGTTAACCTTGACCTCGGCGTAGGCGGGGGGACCTCCACCACCCCACCATATTGCTCCAGCAACACCCTTAGCGCGTATCTTGGCTCCATCCCGCACAACTCTGGGCTCGGAGCGCCAGCCGATGAGCTCCGCACCCTTGAGGTAGGCTTCCCTCAAAGCTTTGGACGAATATTCGCTGTTGGTCACAGGATCCCTTGTGGCGTAGTTTAGAAGTCTTAGCTCAAGTGGGTCCATGTTAAGCCTCCTCGCCAACTCGTCAACAGCCGACTCAAGCGCGAAGTCACCCTCCACGTAGCCGGGCGCGCGGAAGGCCGTGGATGATACTAGATTGGTTTTTACACCGTATAGTTCAACCTTAACGTTTGGGCAGTGGTACATCATCTTAGCCGGCCCACCTAGGTCCGCCACCCAGCCGTCCTCGCCGACGTTCACAAGCCCCTTAAGGTGGATGGCGGTTATCCTACCATCCCTCTTCGCGCCTATCTTAACCCACTGAACGGTCTGGCTCCTGTTACCCGTGGCTAGGTTCTCCTCTACTCTATCTAGGACTATTCGCACTGGCCGCCCAAGAAGTCTGGCTGCCGCGGCGGCTACCACGGTGTACTCGCCAGCCCCAAACTTCGACCCAAAACCTCCACCCATGAACTCGGAGACAACCCTTATCTTCGACTGTGGTATCCCCAGCTCCTCGCTGAGGGCTGATCTGACGTTGAACACCGACTGCGTCGAGGTGTGCACCACCAGATTGTCACCCTCCCAGTGGGCCACGCTCCCATGTGTCTCCATGCAGTTATGGAGAGCAGCCTGCGTCTTAAAGCTCTCCTCAACGATGACGTCAGCCTCAGCGAAGCCCTTCTCCAGATCCCCTCTCTCATATAGCTTGGGTCCAACAATCCTATCCTTTGATGAATCCAAGCCCATTATCTCCTCTGGGTCGACTAGGGGTCTGAGCGGCTCGTACTCAACTCGAATTAGCTCTAACGCGTCTTCGGCCACGGATTCATCTTGGGCGAGCACCAACGCTACCACATCACCCTGGTAGGTAACCTCCTGCTTGAACACCTTCTCGGCTCCGCCGAAGCCGAGTGTGGCGGCATTCTTATAGGTGTACACTCCGAGAACACCTGGCAGCCCTTCCGCCTCTGACGCATCTATATGGGTGATCTTAGCGTGTGCATACGGTGAGCGTAGGAATTTACCGTAAACCATTCCTGGGAGGTACACGTCGTGTGTGTACTTGGCTGAGCCCGTGACCTTGGCGGCGCCATCCACTCGAGGATGCGGTCTTCCAACAATCTTCAGTCCGCTTTTCGGCGACCAACCCTCGAGTGGTTCGCCTTCGACGACGGTATACTCATCCCTGAACCTACCCTCAAACTCCACCCTTGTCTTTACGACTTTAACCATTCCTCTTCACCTCACCCGCAGCATCCAGCACAGCCCGGATGATCTTTGGGTAAGCCCCACACCTACAAATGTTACCAGACATATAGTACTTTACCTCCTCCACGCTCGGTTTGGGTATTATGTCTAGAAGGAATTTCGCGGACATCACCTGCCCAGGTGTGCAGAAGCCGCACTGGAGCGCGTCGTTGCGTACAAACGCCTCCTGAAGCGGGTCGAGCTCCCCTCTGCTAAGGCCCTCAACCGTAACAATATCCATACCTTCAACTGACACGGCGAGTGTGAGGCACGAAAGGCGTGACTTACCATCCACCATAACCGTGCACGCGCCGCAGCTACCCATATCGCACCCCTTCTTAGCACCCGTCAAACCCAGCTGTTTGCGCAGCACGTCGAGAAGACTCTCCCTGGGTTCAACGGTAACCATATGGTTCAGGCCGTTAACCCTGAGCGTTATTCGCCTCGGATTGACCAACAAGATCGCCTACAAACCTACCCCGGCCACTGAAATAAGCGTTTTCACACAACGTGGGCCCCCTCTAATGGTAGATCAAAACTCGTTATTGGTGTCAGCTGTTATTGAACACGGATTTGCGATCCAAAACGGGCCGGAGCTTCACACATCATAGCCCCACCGCTTTCACCTCCCCGTAATCAACCATAGAAGGACGGCGTAGATGTTCGAGTCGAGATCTACCACGGGAAAAGTGGGAGGAATGGTGGTGTCTACCCCTCAGGGTGGTGCCGCTCACTAAGTGTATTTGCTGGTCTAGGTGTTAGAGAGAGGACTAGTTGAGGTATGCGGCTAGCACGCTAACCCCAACATATGGTGTGTCGTGGTTTAATATTTTGGGCCTGAATTCATCTCCGCAGAAGCCAGCTGCTGTCATCAGTGGTCCAAGCCCACCTTCGGGGTCGCTTCTTGTGTAAGCATCACCGGCGAGCCTCTTTATCTCGAGTATGCTCTGAGGCGAGTTCTCGAGTGTGTTGATGAGTATTCTGTCGAAATCGTAGAGTGGGTCGTGGGGGTTGGGTTGTGAGCCGAATTCGAACAGGTCCAGTCTGTGTGTCGGTGAACCAGAGGCTATGAATAGTGTTCTGAGCCCGAGGGAGTCAGCCGCCATTCGTATGCTTCTACCGAAGGAGTAGTCCTGCTCGTGGGCGTATGGGTCTGTGGATACAGCCACCATCTTGTTTTTAACCTCACCCCACATTATGAGTGAGGGAACCCATGCGCCGTGGTCGAGCCCCCACCTCTGTGTTGGCTCAACGTTTAAACCGCTTTTTGAGGCCTCCTGGAGCAGGCGCTCAACGAGCGCAGTGTGGTTCTCAGCGTTCAGGCAGTAATCGTAAAGTTCATCTGGGAAACCGTAGTAGTCCTGTATGCACCTGAGGATTTTGGTGTTGACGACTTGGAATCTACCTCTAACCATAAAGTGGGGTGAAGACACAACAATCACGTCGAATTCGGAAGGGTCGATTTGCTTTCCGAGTTCCCTGAGAAAGCGGTGATATGGCTGGTGGGTTTCCACAAGAAGTGTGGGCGAGGCGTGTGATAAGAAGAGGGCCTTAGAGTTCACACATACGCATCAGCTACTAAAAATATTAAACTTACTAGTCAAAAAAGAATGCTAAAAAGTATATACTGAGTTTTCAGTAGCCTTTGAGCTTGCCTGGGTTGAGTATGTTTTTCGGGTCGCTCAGCCTCTTTAGTCCCCGGATAGATTCTATTTTCTGCGCGTCTAGTCTGTCCTCGAGATGATAGCTGTGAATGTTTTCAACCGCTATACCCTGCGCCTCCATGTACCCAAGCATCTCAAGCAGCTCCTGCGGGTCTTCATAAAAGACTATTGGGAGCCCAGCGGGTAGGATTACGCCCCCCTTCTTTATGAATTCATAGTGCATCAGAATTCTGTCACCATACTTTTCCTTAATCGCGAAGGTCTGCTCCGCTACCCTCTGCGGGTGGAAGAACGCGTGCTGCCAGGTCACGCTCTTCTGCTTTGTAGCCCACAGGGTTGTGTGATTGAAGGTGTAATCTGATAGCATCTCTGCCTCANCCCCCCCGAGCCACTCGACGCCGACGGTGTCGCCTGCGGGGAGCATCTTTGAAGCTTCCTCCTGCGCCGATGCATCCAAAATAGCTATAAGCACGTATGAGTCCTCGAAGGCCTGGAATACATCCATCCTCCCCCGTAGAACCCTATCCCTCACCGAGCCTTCAAAGTAGCGTGCCACCGCCGGCTCATACAACGATAGCACTCTCTTGTGTATATGGGGGGCGCTCGCAAGCCTGAGCGCGAAGCTTAGTGCTTCCTTAAGCCCACTGAAACCAACGACTATGCCTGAGAGCTCTCTTTTGGGTGCTAAGGGAAGCCTGACCTCTGTGATGAGCCCAGTAGTTCCCGCCGAGTGAATTACTCCCTCCAATGCTTTACCCTGTATGAGTGTTTCGTCGAGGTTTGGACCCACTAGTTTGACTCCATCCACATTGTCATCCCAAAGCCTACCGTACTCCGCGGAGCCCACGCCGCCCGATCCACCCTCGATGAACCCCGCCACTGTTGATACAAGGTAGGTGCTGGGGTAAACCCTGAGCGTCATACCCATCTTTTCCGCGGCCGCCTTCAACTCGCCTAGCTGTGTGCCTGGCTCAACGACTGCATGTCCACCATCGAGCTCTAGGATTCTACGCATCCTGGTTATGTCGACAACTATTCCGCCAGCAAGAGGTACGCATTGCGCGTAGTTACCGGTTCCCCCTCCCCTGGCAACGAGGGGAACACGCGCCTCGGATGCGAGCTCTACTACTTGTTTCAGTTGTTCTGGTGAATGAGCCCAGACCACTATGTCAGCCACTGCTTTCCTCACGCGTTGCTTGAGGAGCGGGGAGAACCACGAGTAGTCCGCTGATAGGGTCCTACGCGTGGTGTTGTCTGTGCTTACGTTTTTGGGGCCGAAGATCCCCTCAAGTTGCTTTATAAAGCCGTCTGACAGTAGCTCGCTCAACCCACCTCACCTTATGGGGATACCTCTTCGAGCATTCTCTTGTTCACCCTGACTCCTCCCAGACCTATTATGGCGCTAAACACTAGCCACGAAGAGGCTATGAACACCAGCTGAAGTGATGGTTTACCAGCCAATGCGACGCCCAGATAGAATATTCCTGCGACGCTCACGAGCCTTGCGAGCGCGTTTGTGAGCCCTGCGCCGCTTGTCCTAAGTCTCGTCGGGAATATTTCGCCGAGATATATTGAGAGTGCTCCGTAGCTGAGCTGGTCGAAGAAGCTTGATATGAAGCCGAAGAGCATCACGAACACGGGGCTCACAGCGTACGCCAGTATAAATGTGCTTGCGGCTATGATGAGTCCACTCAGAGCCATCACATCTTTTCTCTGAATCCTGTCGCCAACGAAGAACAGCCCGAACCCACCGATTATTGTGCCAATATCGGCCACAGCTATGTAGCTCAGCGAGTTGACTATGGTGAAGTGTCTTGCCACCAGTATTAGTGGTAGGAAAGTCACGAAGCCGTAGAAGCCCATTGAATCGAACACATAGGCGAGCGCTGAGTGTATGGTTCTCCACCTATACTTGGAGCCGAAGAGCTCCCCTATACCCGCACCTCTAGCACTCTGTGTTAGGCTTATAGGCGTGGGTTGAGGTAGCTCCCGACCGGCGCCTTTCTGTGTTTTCCGCTCTATTTCCTCCAGTGTTTGCATAGCTTCCTCAGGCATTCCTCTATCGAGGTAGAAGCGGGGTGACTCGGGCACGAGTCTTCTTACAAACCACACCGCTATGGCTATGGCTGAGCCGATGAAGAATATGTACCTCCAGCCCGAGAGTGGTAGCACCCTTAGCAGGTAAACCCCCATGAGTGCAGTGAACAGGAAGGCCGAGGATGCAACCCCCACTATTATACCCATCGCTTTGGCGCGAACCCTTGAAGGTAAGAGTTCAGAGATGTATGCTTCGACAACAGCGTAGTCCCCCGTTACGCCGAAGCCCGTGATGAATCTTGAGGCAACCATCTCGTAGTAGTTGGTTGAGAGCCCTGTAAGTAGACTACCAAGAGCCACCATGAGCAGGGTTATAAGGAACCACCGGCGTCTTCCGAAGAGGTCCGCTAATCTCCCAGCGATTATTCCACCGAAGAAGGCACCTATGAATGTCATTGAAAGTAGGAGGCTTACACCAAACGAGGAGAGCCCGAATGCCTGTTGTACTGGTGCTATCGTGAACGACATCGTGCTGAAATCGTAGTAATCAAAGAATGCGCTGAAGCCGGCGGCGAGTACAACCAGCAGCTGAAAGGATGAGAAGGGTAGCCGTTCGAGCCTTGCGACGACCTCTTGTGTGAGTTCCGCCTGATTTTTCCACTTACTCTTTAAATCCGAATTGGGAATCGAACCCATACTTAGCATATTTATGCGCTTTTATTTAAACTTACTTGATAGAAATAAACATATTTATGCTAAAACGAGTAGTGTGTTAGAGGTCACTCTGGCGCGCTCAGGCGTGTGTCGGATCTTTGAGTCTTTCCACGATTGCGTTAACTATTTCCGTGATCAGCGTTTCACCAAGTTTCTTATCCCCGTGCTGGAAGGGCTCTGAGTCATCCACTACACCGCTTCTTGAAACCTCTCTTGTGGGGCGTATTGAGAACACCTCCTTGGAGGTGGTTTTGAAGTCTTCGGGCTTCATCCTAGCCAATCCCTCATGGTCGACGCACTCTGGGCATATGTACTCGAGCATCGAGGTCTCTGAGTAGCCAGCGTGCTGCAGTGGGGGGCTCCTACCAAACACCTTCGCCGTGAGATCCCTGAACTCGGTGAGGTTAAACACGTAGAGTTTGCCGGCGTGGCGCCCGCTGAGATTCACCATCCTCTGTAGAACTGAAAGCGCCTGAACGTTTCCACCATGCGCATTGATGACACCCACCCTCCTGAACCCCGCTTCGAACAGGGACTCCACCACGCATCGCGCATACTCGATGAAAACGTGGTAGTCCACCCAAACCGTGCCCGGGAAACCTCTGTGCTCACTCGAGCAGGCGTAGATTACGGGTGGGAAGAGAACCACCTCTTCGGGTAGTCTTTGCTCAACCATTGTAGCCAGCCGCCACGCCACCATGCTGTCAGTGGAGAATGGCAGGTGGTATCCGTGCTGTTCAAAGCTTCCGATTGGTAGCAGCCCTATAATCTCGGGCTTCTTCTTTAACGCCTCCTCTAGTTTAATCCAGCTTAGAGTGTACCCTATCACACCTATCAACCCCTATGACTTGGTTCAGCATATAAAGACTTAGCAGACTTCCTGGATCATATTTAGCCGAGAGGGTTAATCAGCCAAGTTGTGGGGTTGATGGAAGCGTGTTTTGGTGGTGCTGGTGAGCAGTGGTACGCCTAGCCTTAATACGTGTTTTGGACGAGCCATGTTTCTGAAGATTTCGTGTACACTCTTTTCCTCAAATACCAAGAGGTTCGCTTGGCATCCATTCTCCAAGCCGTAATCTTTTAGTTTCATGATTTTCGCGCCGTTGTGTGTTATCATGTTGTAAACTAGTTGTAGGCCTCTGGCTGTGCTTATTCTGGCGGCGTGGATCATGATGAATCCCACTTCAACCATGCTTCCCCTACCATATGGGTAGTAGGCGTCTTGTATATCGTCTTGGCCAGCCGCGACGTTGACGCCGGCGTGTGCGAACTCGAGTACCCGTGTGAGGCCTCTCTTAAACGGGTGGGTGCTCCCTCCTCCCGATAGCATCAGGCTGGTTTGGGGATTCTCAACTACGCTGAGCCCTGCGAGCTTGGCTAGCTTAATCACCCTGTTTACGTAGGCATCATTGGGGGAGTCGAGCGCACCCCTGCACTGGCTCGCAGCGCATCTATCCTTAAATCCTTCACGTAGACACTTGGATGCTACGTGTAGAACGTTGGTTGAAAGCGGGTCGTCCGTGTCGTCCGCCACTATGTGCACATCCTTACCAAAGCTCTTGGCGGCGTTGAAGACCTCGTCCAAGTGTCGTTCTCCCTCTTCGGCTGTGTTCTCATACCAGGGGATACCCCCCACAACGTCGGCTCCGAGCTCAGCCGCCTTATAGAGTAGCTCCACGTTTTCTGGGTTGCCCGCTAAACCCTCTTGGGGGAAGGCTACGATCTGGAGGTCCATTAGCCCGTTGAATTCCCGTTTTAGTTTTGAGGCCGCGTTAAAACACTTTAGACCCACTATGCGGTCCACGTCCACGAACACCCTGTGCGCCATTGTACCGTGTTTTAACGACTCAGTCAACACCCGTCTACCCCTATCCAACACATCCCCTTCGCTGAATGCCTCTTTAAGCGATCTGAGGGAGGGTGTTATGCCCTGGGTGTCCCTAGCCTCCGCAACGCCTTCAAAGCCCGCCTCATCCAGGCTATTCGCCGTATAGGCTTTGTCAAGGTGTATGTGTGAGTCCACAAATCCGGGGCACACAATCCCCCCCCCCGCGTCGAGAACATCCGAGCCTCCCCGCACTCCACTGCTCACAATATTCGCTATGTGTCCCCCCTCAATGCAGATGTCCCAGACTCCAGAGGTGAATGGTATTCTGGCGTTCTTGATTGTAAGGTTCATAATCAGACCTATCGGCTCGAATATTATAATGTTTTCACGCTGAGCTAAGCCCGTAACCCAAGTCTGAGCCGTAGTCAGCGGTTCCAGAATAGATAGGTTTATATAGATTTCTGGATTTGAATGATCCGGTTGTGCATGGGCAGTAGGGTGAGTGGTAGCAGATAGAGACCCAAGACCTCCG
>NEXG01000026.1 GCA_003019535.1 Candidatus Marsarchaeota G2 archaeon ECH_B_1 | reverse complement strand
GGGAGCGCCCTCCAATCCATCCTCAGTCAGCCTCACCCTCCTCCCCCCATGTGTGTGCGTGTACCCCTCCCTCAGCCAGCCAGCGGAGGTCTTGGGTCTCTGCTACCACTCACCCTACTGCCCATGCACAACCGGATCACTCAAATCCGGAAATCCATATAAACCTAATCTATTCTGGAACCGCTGACTACGGCGTGCGCTTCCCCTAGGTTATGGGTGTGTGAGCCCTAACATGCTAAGCACAGAAAATGTGGGGGAGGGTGGGCTTCCCTAAGTGGATTCATCCTAATTCTTATACCACGGCTAAGCGTTGTGTGTGCGTTGTTTCAATGCAGTATAAGTACACTGTGCTCATGAACACCACTATCGCATCCTTTATGGCCTTCTTGGACTCGAACATCGTGGTGATCTCACTACCCACGATTGTGCGGACACTTAGGGGAACCACACCCTTCGACGCGGTCTGGCTTATCATGGGTTACAGCATAGTGTCCGCCACCATGCTTCTCACTTTGGGCAGGCTCGCGGACATGTTTGGTAGGGTGCGTCTATACAACCTGGGATTCGCGGTGTTCACAGCGGGCTCAGCGCTGTGCAGCGCGGCTTGGAGTGGGTCGAGCCTCGTGGTGTTCAGGATGATTCAGGGTCTGGGGGGCGCGCTTATCTTCGCTAACAACAGCGCCATAATAACCGACGCCTTCCCCGTGAACGAGCGTGGGAGAGCCATAGGGATAAACCAGGTTGTGGGGATAGCTGGCTCGATTCTGGCTCTAGTGCTCGGCGGCGTGTTGACCTCCACTTTGGGCTGGCGCTCGATTTTCTGGGTGAACATATTGCCGGGGGGCTTCGCTACGGTTTGGGCCTACATGAGGCTGAGGGAACTCAGTCAGCCACAGCGAACCGAACGCGTAGACTACTACGGCAACGCTTTGTTCGGCCCCGGTCTGGGTTTCTTTCTTCTTGGCTCAACGATAGGCGCCTTGGACGGCTTCAACCCCCTGTATGACGCACTGATGGCTGCGGGTTTAGTGCTCCTAGCTCTCTTCCCACTAGTGGAGTTGAGGGCTTTTCACCCGATGATGGACCTCAAACTATTCAGGATAAGAGAGTTCTCGGGCGCCGCCTTCTCTAATCTGCTCAACGCCGTAGCTCGGGGTGGCCTCTCACTGATACTCGTGCTCTACTTCCAGGGAGCCCTGCTCTACTCTGCACTGCAGGCGGGGGTGGACTTGATACCCTTCTCCCTAGCCTTTGTGAGCGCTGGACCACTCAGCGGTGCGCTATCAGATAAGTATGGCCCCAGACTATTCGTGATAGCCGGCGTACTCCTCGGTTCAGCCTCCCTGTTCTGGTTCGCGCTGCTACCCGCTGGAGCTGGATACGTATACATAGCCGCACCAATGGTGATAGGAGGCATAGGCGGTGGAATGTTCGCCGCCCCTAACCTCGCAAGCCTCATGAACTCTGTACCCCCTCCGAGGCGTGGTGTGGCTTCGGGTATGGCCTCACTGCTCTTCAACGTGGGCTCGCTTCTCAGCATAAGCATATCGTTCGTAATCATGGCTTCACTTATTCCTAGGAATAGTCTAGAACTCATATTCGCAGGGGTAGCCGTGCCTGGAGGTCTAAACCTCCAGATATTCTCTAAGGCTATGCACACAACATTCATAGTGCTCGCCGTGCTCAACACCTTGGCGTTGATCCCCCTAGCCTACAGATGGCTGCCCAGACGGGGAAGAATGGGTGACGCCCAAAATTCCGAAGACCCACCATCAATCAACGCATCAGCATAGCTTATGCGGTGACCAGCGTTTAGGGGGACGCACGCAGGCGGTGTCAGAGCAGACCCAACACTTTGTGAGCGCCCCTGCCAAGTGTGCGCTCCACGCTCCAAGACTCCTAGTATGGATCGAAGATGTAGTTACTTTTCCAGCTGGGTTTCACCCCTAAGAGTACGCATAAGGCTCATATCACAACGGTCTGATTCATGCTTGGTTGAGGGTGTGCACTGTTGGATAAGGGTGTTTTGGCGTTCCCGATTGGCTCCAGGTATAAGCCGATTGAGAGCTACGGGGTGATTGGTAACAAGAGGACTGTGTGCTTGGTTTCATATGATGGGTCGATCGACTGGTGCTGTCTCCCCGACTTTGATTCTGCGAGTGTTTTCGCTTCGATTCTCGACTGGGAGAAGGGTGGGCACTGGTTGATTAGACCGATGGGTGAGGGTTACGTCAGGCAGAGGTATGTTGAGGACACGAACGTTCTGTTGACACGCTATTATAATTCGGATTATACGGTAGAGGTGACGGATTTTATGCCCATTGTCGAGGATGAGTATTTGAAGGCTCTGCCCGAGATTCATAGGATTGTGAGGTGTGTTAGGGGCTCAGCGAAGCTCATCTTCGACTTTCAGCCGCGTCCCGGATACGCTCGACACACCGCCAATATGGATCTTCGAGTTCACCGCTCGGGTGTTAGTGTGAGGACTCACACTGATGAGCTCGTTTTGTCATCAACCCGCAGACTGGAGGGTGTGGGTCAGGGCGGTGTGAAGTTCACGGCTCCCCTCGAGAAGGGGGATAGGGAGGTGTTCGTTTTGAGCTACGGTGAGGCCGAGCCACGTGCAGTCGGGGAGTATGAGACTGCGGAGAAGCTTCGTGAGACGAAGAGGTTCTGGAGGGATTGGGTGGGCGAGTTAAAGTACAGTGGGGCGTGGCGCAAGCAGGTTGTGCGCTCCGCGCTAACCCTCAACCTGCTCACCTATATGCCCACGGGCGCCATAGTCGCAGCCCCAACAACATCGCTACCTGAGGCCGTGGGGGGTGAGCGTAACTGGGATTACCGCTTCAGCTGGATACGTGACTCGGCCTTCTCGCTTTGGGCGTTCCATGTGCTCGGGGTAAGGGGGATGGGGGAGCAGTACCTCCACTGGCTCATAGAGAACAACCCTGCGCTCGACCTGCAGCTCCAACCCCTCTATACTGTAAGAGGCGAGGCGCACATACCGGAAGAGATCCTCGAACACTTGGAGGGCTACATGGGTAGCGGTCCCGTCAGGGTGGGTAACGCAGCGTCGAAGCAGTTTCAGCAGGACGTTTACGGCACAATCCTCGACGCACTCTACTTTTCAGCTAAACACGGTAAAGGTGTGAGCCACGAAACGTATTATAGATTTGTGAAACCTCTTGCCAATCTGGTGGTTGAGAACTGGCCCAAACCCGGAAACGGCATCTGGGAGTTCAGGGATAGGCTGCGCCACTTCGTGTACTCCAAGGTGTGGTGTTATATTGCGCTCGACCGAGCCTCCCGCATAGCACTCTACCTTGGCCATCCCGAAGACGCCGCGGCTTGGAAGGGGGTCATGATGAAGATAAGAGATGAAGTATTAGAGAAGGGTTGGAGCGGTCGTAAGAAGGCTTTCAAAATGGACTATGAATCGGATGAGCTCGACGCCGCGAACCTGCTCATGCCCCTAGTGGGCTTTATATCAGCCAAAGATGAAAGGTTCAAGTCTACTGTGGACTCCACCATGAAGGAGCTTGGCCGAGGCGTGCTTCTCTACCGATATAGGGTTGAAGACGGCTTAAGGGGTAGGGAGGGGTGTTTCTTGGTTTGCAGCTTCTGGCTTGCTGCAAGCCTCGCGAGGATGGGTCGCTTGAGGGAGGCACGCAGAGTTTTCTCAAAGCTACTCAAGTATGCAAACCATCTTGGCCTGTTCTCTGAGGAAGTAGACCCAGACACGGGTTCAGCGCTTGGCAACTTCCCACAGGCGTTCAGCCACATGGGGCTAATCGTCGCAGCCGAAGAAATCAACAAGGCCTCACGATCAAGAGGGGGCTTAAGGGACACCGAGAGCTGAAGGGCACCAGAACCCCAAACACAGGCTCAGCCGGCTGTATACCAGCTATCGTGTTCATAACAGGCCCAACCACACATTAATTAGCCTGCGGGTGTATACTCTTGGTGGATTGGTTTGAAACCCTTCGATTTTGTTTCAACACACCCCGTGGCTCCGAAACCTAGGAGTAAGGGCTTGGTTGAAATACGTGGACCCTACTACTCGGCTGTAACATACGACTACCTTCGCGGACTGCTTGATGACTGGGGTGAATACGTCGACGGCCTAAAGTTTGCTGGTGGCTCCTTTAGCCTCCTCAGCGAGGAGAGGCTTAGAATGTATATTGAAGTGTGCCATTCGCACGGCGTGTTCGTGGATACTGGTGGGTGGATTGAGCGCGTGCTAGTGGATGGAGCGGACGCCGTGGACAAGTATATAGACAAGTGTAGGGATCTCGGATTCGATGTGCTCGAAGTGTCGAGTGGCATGGCGCCTGAGGTTATGAATATGCCACTCGAAGATAAGGTGGCCCTCGTGAAGAGGGTGAGGCGGGCTGGGCTAAAGCCGAAACCGGAGGTCTCACTCCTCGTGGGAGCGGGCGCCGGCACACATATATCTGGATACGAAGAGAAAATGGAGTACAGGTCTCTTGACTCATTCATAGAGGAGACAAGGGCTTACCTCGAAGCGGGTGCCTATATGATCATGGTTGAATCGGAGGGCATAACCGAGGATTTACCACCACAAAAGTGGAGACTGGACGCCATAAAGCGACTCGTGGACGAATTCGGATACGATAAGCTCATGTTCGAAGCCTCAGACCCACCAGTGTTCAAATGGTACCTCAAAAACATCAGCAGAGACGTTAACCTGTTTATAGACCACTCACAGATAGTAGAGTTCACCGCGTGGAAACACGGCCTGTGGGGGGACAGAGACCTCTGGCGTGGGAAAACCATAAGGTATACACCCTCCGAGTAAAATTCACCCAAAAGTCACTATGGTGCAGATAGAACTATATGGGTCGTGCTGACTGGATGCATAACGCTGATGAGCCACTTAGGATAACGTGTTTATGGTTACAACTTGTAATGTGTGTGGGTATACTAACCCCGACGAAGCTGTATTCTGCATGGGTTGCGGAAGCAGACTTCAAGGCGTACAGGCACAGACGGGCTGGCAGGGGCAAGCACAGCAGCCAAACACGTCCACCCCCGCACCTACACTCACGCCGCAACGGCCAGATGGGTCGACCGCCCCCATCGCCAGCTATGTTGCCCAGCTCCAAACAGGGAAGCACAAGCACGTGTTCACGGACATAGGCTTCAAAGACAAGGGTGGGAGGGATGTTTTGGTGGCGAGGAAACAATCCCTACTAGGCTTCGAGTATGAAGTGGTCGACGAGTACGGCAACCTGATAGGCCACGTGAAGCAGCATCCAGTTTCACTGCACAACACATTCGACGCCACAGGAGCCCAGCGAGAACTGGTGGGTAGGGTTAAACACCAGTTACTTGGCCAGATGATTTTTCAAGACAACTTCTGGCTCGAGGATGCGGGGGGCGAGAGGACCGTGTCAGTGAGTGGTGACGCCTTCAACAGCGAGTTCACACTCACCTCGGCGGCCACGGGTGGTTTGCTAGCCACGGTTAAACTAGACTTCCCAGGCGGATTCCTGAGGAATCTCACTGCCTACAATCTCGGAAGGTATAAGATAGAGGTTTACTCGAACGAGCTGAGTCCGCTTATGCTGGCGACCTTCCTAGTCGCACTCGAACACAGACGCGAAACCCAGAGGGCGATTTAGTGGGTAGCCAAGCGAGCACACCCAGAGGAGGGCGTCTTACTCAGCGGGTTGTTCGGGTGCTAGGAAGTATTTGATGGTGGCGGCCCTCAGAGTGTAATTCAGAGGAACAGTATAGTGCAGTGATAGAGGTTTGTCGTTTCCGAACGAGACCCGAACCACCCTCAGGTTCCTCGACGTGATGAGCATGCTCCTTAGCTCGGCTAAGCTGTATGATACATCAACCGCATCTGTCTTATACCTGATCCAGATGGGTGAAAACCTCTTCATTAGGCCTGCGCAGCCCACACTGAAAGCATCACCCCGCGTGTTAAAGGTGACGCGTGAACATCCCCCTGAATATGCGTGAGCCACCTGATCCCTGAGCTCGTCGAGTAGTAGGAGTGACTCCACGTCGAATTCAACCCTGAGGTCTGGTATGGGGGTGGCTGGGCTATCCAACCCCCACCTCATGCTTCCCTCCCTGAACTCGGCCGCCAGTATTCCCCCGGCGTCGGAGGGTTCGCCCTCCGAAAACAGACGGATCCAGCTCTCACCCACCGTACGCAGAGCGGTGAGAAGCCCTTCAAGCTCGAATGCGAAGCTGGTTTGGCCATTGACGGAGTACTCAGCGAAGGCTTCTTTCGGTATGACGAGTATAGCCATGGACACATGGGAGGGACTGATGCACTTAGCCTCCAGGAAATCATCGCGGAGGCTCACGACGAGGGTGGTATTAATAGAAGTCAAGGGCTTTAGCACCTGGTAGAGCTGTGTTGTGGACGCGAAGCGCAGGCTAAAGCCCGACCACGCGTCGTTGACTTTTGAGCCACCAGTGTGATTCGAACCCTCCAAGTCACTGCACCTTCAAGTCTTAGAACCCGTGAACTTACTCGCCGAAGAATTCGTGACGGCATGCGTTTGATTACTACTCTTTACACCCATCCACAAGCCGTGTGTTGTTTGTATGGGGCACATCCACATCATAAGTTGTTTCAGCTAGAGATATTAACACAGCTAGAGCGAAAACCCTAGTCCTCGAAAGCATAAATCAAACTTGGGGGACGACTGGTTTCCTACTTTGAGTCGAATAAGAAGGCTGCTAGTCGACTCTTACACACCATTCTGGTTGGCCTTGACTGTGTTTCTGGGTTTGCCTGTATAGTGTGGGAAGACGAGGATGGCCCAGACGTCTATGGCACCGATGCCCCAAACCTCGAGCGTGGCAGCTGAAGGCCAGGGTATGAGCGCCGCTACGAGTGTGGCTATCAGAACGAGGCATAGCACCCCGTAGGCCGACCTTTTTAAGCCTCTCACAAGCAAGCCTATGCCCGACGTGAGTATGGCTATATCGAACTGCACGAAGAACCATGTGGACACAAACACGTGGGGGTATGTACCCTCATGGTAGATGCCTATCAGAGCCAGAAAAATCGCGGCGACCATCACGAAGGAGGCGGACACAACCTCCACCCTATTCACCCCGACGCGCGCCAAGTGTGTGGCGTAGACAAACACAAGCAAAGCCACCGCTATTAACCCGTAGTTGTAGAGCCAGGGATCGGTGGATTGGGGACCCCCGAGATCGCTGAACGCGTTCCTAGTGAACACGAACCATGGATTAGTTATTATGCAAACACCTATCACGATCCAGGCGACCACCGCGGCGGCAAGGCCCAAATACGCCGTTGCACCCTGAAGCCTCACCGAGACGCCACCACTTAACGCTGAAAACTCATCGCTGTTCAACCTCTACGATCAGCCTTCTGTATCCGTATATGAGTGGGCCGCTTAGCATCTCGAACTCCTTCACGCTCAACCCTTTAAACCTCCTGAAGAAGACGCTGAGGCCAACCTTAGCTTCGAGGCGGGCTAGGGGGGCACCCAGACACATGTGGGAGCCCGAGCCGAAGGCTATATGCTCGTTCGGTCTCCTATCGACCACGAACTTCTCCGCGTTAACAAACTTGCGCTCATCCCTGTTGGCTGAGCCCAGCCAGATTGCTACCTGCTCTCCTGACCTGATTGTTTGACCGCCAATCGTTGTGTCCATCTTCGCGAACCTGTGTGGTAAAACTTGGACTGGGGAGTAGTATCTTAGCACCTCCTCTATCCCAAGCTGTAGTGTGGCTTCGGGGTTGGCTAGAAGTTTTTCCTGCGCCTCAGGGTTCTCAGAGAAAGCCTTCACAGCGTTGCTCAGCAGGTTGGTCGTGGTCTCGTTTCCGGCGACTAGTAGGAGGGTGCAGAAGCCGAGAAGCTCACTCGTGCTCAGACTCCTACCATCGACTTCGCTGGACAGTAGCTCTGATATCAGGTCGCTCTTCGGCTCCGCCCTCCGCGACTCAATTATTTCTTTGAAGTACTCATTCAAACCCTCCTGTGAAGATGTGTACCCCCCGCCTCCATCCACTCCAACTATGGAGTCAGTCCACTTCTTAAACAGAGGCATGTCCTCTTCTGGTACGCCGAGTAGCCTGGCTATAACTGTAACTGGAAGAGGTACAGCGAAGGCCTCGACAAAGTCGAAGGCATCCTCACACTCAACACTATTCAGCAGGTTCTCAGCCAGCCTCTCTATTTGGGGCTCCAACACCTGCACCGCCTTAGCTGTGAAAAACCTGTTGACAAGGGAGCGGAAAACCGTGTGCTTAGGTGGATCCATGAGTATCATGCTACCCGAAAGGCTGTCAGCCGAGCCTTGAATAGGCGGCGTGGAAGAGAACACAGTAGGGTTGCGAAGCGCCTGCAGCGCATAATCGTATGTGTAGATGTTCCAGCAATTCCAATCCTTATCAAAATAAACCGGTGACGTCTCCCTCATATTCCGATACCAAGAGAACAGGGATTCACCCGCCAACAACCACAATCACACTCTTCTTAAGCCTTGGTAGCTTATTAAATAATTCACGATAACCTGTAGCCAGCAAGCATAACGGCCACGTGAATCATCATAACCCCATTGTTACATATAAGCCAACACCACACCAGCCTTATAACTACATACGCCGATGGGGCGGGTTGGTGGTATACGCTTTTTAATCCTTAAATAGGTATTTCACTCACTCATCTTGATGAGCGCGAGGGAGGTTAAGAGCAGGATAAGGCATAAGGTTTGGAGCCTGCTTGAAGAGAGGAAGGTTCTGGGATTCCCTTTTAGGGCTTTTGGGCGGATACCCAACTTTAGGGGTTCTGAGCGGGCCGCCAACCTCCTCTGCTCCTCGGAGGAATTCAGGCTCGCCGGTGTGGTTAAGGTTAACCCCGACTCCCCGCAGAGGGAGGTGCGGAGGCGGTGTATAGAGGAGGGGAAGACACTCATCATGCCCACTCCGAGATTAAGGCGTGGCTTCCTACTCATAGACCCAAAGAAGGTGGATGACGCCTCTAAGGCCTCAAGTATAGGTGGGGCTTTCCGTATAGGCGAGCTGGTTCACCCCCGAAGCCTACCACGAATAGACCTTTTGGTTTTCGGCTCGGTGGCTGTAGCCCCAGACGGCGCCAGAATAGGTAAGGGTGAAGGTTACGCTGAACTCGAGTACGCGATTCTGAGACGCTTCGGTAAAGTATCGGATGAGACACCAATCTTCACAACTGTGCACCCCCTACAAATAGTTGGGAAGATACCGCTGGAGGAGTTCGATGTGAGCTTAGACGCCTACTTTACGCCTGAGCTGAGATTCGATGCGCACGGGAGAAAGAGTAGGCCGCCCGGGGTAATCTGGGGCCTCCTACCAGAGGAAAAGCTGGGGGAGACACCACTCCTACAAGAGCTGGCCGCGGAAGATGGAATACGTGTTGGGCGTGCGCGGCCGTAGCCGATGAGTTGACCACTCACATTGGCGCGCAAGTTAACCCCTAGGAAGCGAGTTTTACAAGCCCTCAGAGTGTGTGTGCCGCAACTCGGCGTAAACTCTCTTCGCCGATTTGAACATGGATGGGACAACCACGTGTACGAGCTCAACCACTCGCTTGTCGCTAAACTCTCAAAGAGCAGCGTTGGTGGCTTCAAGCTTTTAAAGGAAGCGTGTCTACTACCACACCTTAGGGCTGAGCTGGGTGAGATAATACCTCGCGAGCTGGCTAAATGCGTTGTAAATATCGACGGCGAGGAGTGCGTCCTGCTAGTATACGAGGCGATCCGAGGCTGGGTATCGACGCAGCGGGGGATGCGTCTAACTACGTCGACTCATGAAGTGTGCCATATGCTGGCACAACTAATGGAGAAGATTCACAGCATTAGCCCGCCCAATGAATGCTCCGAAATGGTTCCAGTGCACGATACGCCTAGGAAATGGGCTGAAGCCCTCCGCTCAGAGGTCTTCAGGCTCATCGATATGGCTGGCTCAGCCCTTCCGTCAAGGCTTCGTAACACCATATTAGAGCGCGTTGCGGAATACGCTAAGCGACTCCAAAGCCTCGGATTCACACCCAAGCTAATACATGGGGACATAGATCCGAGGAATTTACTTGTCGACGACACCGGTTGCCTAGTTGGACTGATCGATTGGGGTGAAGCCGCTGTGGGTGACCCCGCAATAGACTATGCTGGGCTTTTCTATGTGGAGGAGCACATCGGAAAACACGTGCTCGAAATCCAGCGGGAAGAATATCCCCAGTACCTGAGTCCAAGAGTGGGGTTCCATCGAGATTTGGCGCCCCTTTACTGGGTGGCGTACGGTGCTAGTAGCGGGAACCATAACCTTACAGAGGCTGGTCTAAGGCTATTACGGGAAAGCTTCCCCAGCTAAGTGAGTATCCTCAGCGAGTTGTGGTTGGCCCCCGAAATCCCTATTTGTTAGGTGGACGAGGCAGTGTTGGAATGCTTGGTGAAGCCATATCTGTGATTATCATCGCACCACGAGGAAGGATTTTGTGTTGGAGGCGGTTAACTCGGCTCTTAGCCAGACGCTTAGAGACGACATGTATGAGGTTATTGTTGTTAAGAACTTTGAGGATAGTGTGATAGACTCCAGTTTGGACAGGCTTGGAGTGAGGAGTATTGTTTCACGTGAAGTACAGGTGGGCGCCAAAATTCGTGAAGGCGTAAATCTGGCTCAGAACACTCTCATCACATTCTTAGAAGACGACGACCTGTACGCGCCCGAGCGGCTTGAAGCAGTAGCTCAAGCCTTCGCGGACGACGGCGTCGGGTACTACCACAACTCCCAGACGCATATCGACAGATATGGAAGGGAAATCCAAGCTACGCATCCCGATCCGACGCACCCAAAGCAGATTAAGGTCTCAAACCAGGTCAAACACCAAGTTTTCCGATCAAGGCTGAACTCAGAGGCGTATGCCAACACGAGCAGCATCGCCATCTCAAAGGATGTGTTACTGCCTTGGGAGAGCCAGCTAAGCAAGATTAGGCGTGCTCCAGACCTATTCATATTCCTCTGCGCCGTCACAAACAGTTTCAAAATAAATAGGTTTAAATGGATTTATGCTATATGGGGTTACAGGCGTGCTGAGAAGCTATTCACTTGAACATGAATCTGGAGATGAGCTCGAACCCTTACTACGAGCATACAGGGATGTGGTCAACCAAACACTCGAAGAACTCTGGGGACTCATAGAGTGGGAAAAAAGGAAGGTGAAGGGAAAGAGCCAGTGGAGGCTCCTACCCAAATACAAGGTGGACATCCACAGCAAGGAGTACAGGAGGAAACTCAGGGACAGCCTACTCCAAGACTGGCCTTACGCAGCCCACTGGGTTGACTCCGCCATAAAGACAGCCTACTCAATACTAAAATCCTGGAGGAAAAACTATGTTAAAGGAGACAGGAAGCGGAGGAGGCCCACCGCCAAAAGACTCTTTGTAAGAGCCAAACAAACACTCATAAAGCTAGAGGGTGAAAAGCTGAGATTAACCGTTAAGCCGGGCGAGTACGTGTACCTCGACCTATCAAAAAGGTACTTTCCTCTACCTGGGGAGGTGTCCTCGGCTGGGCTGGGTGAACCCATAATCACACCCGAAAAGGTGCACCTACCCGTGCACTACGGGGATGGGAACCAAGGCGGCAACCCCAGTGTGGCGTGGGACTTCAACCTCCTCTCCTTTGATGGCTACTCACCTGAAACAGGGTGGGTCAGGATAGACACATCGAAGCTTGCATCGGTGCACACCTCATCCTTCGAGAAGAGGCGTAGTGTGCAGAGGAGGGCTTCAAAATCCAAGAAGGCAAAAAGGATCCTTGCGAAGTACTCGAGGAGAGAAAGGAACCGTGCGGGAAAACACCAGCTCGAAATCGCGCGTGTCATTCAATCACTGTGTGGCCCGGTGGGCCTCGAAGAGCTCAAAAAGCAGGGGATGTACACGCGCTCGCGTATCTGGAACCGCAGAATTTCGAGGAGTGATTGGCGCTCCATCACGAGGATATTTGTGGGGAGGATGGGTGAGGCCAGAGTAGTGGAGCTCGACCCCTACGGCTCATCATCATACTGCTCCAGGTGTGGGTGGTTCAATCGAGACCTGAATGGGGCAGTTTTCGAGTGTAAAGAGTGCGGTCTCCGTATTAATAGGCAGCTCAACGCGGCCATCAACCTCTACATGAGGATGAGGTTCGGCTACACCGAGAAGTGGGTTGGTGGGAGGAAGCGTGTTGAACTGAGGATGGAGGGCGCTTCCCAGAGGGATTGGTGGGTCACGGTGGTTCTACCTTCTCTCTTGGGTGGGTGCGTCCTGACAGGGGCGGAGCTGAAGGGGATCGATGAACCCGTGAGGTCCCTGCATGATGCACTGAAGCCCAAGCTCCACTACGCGTACGACAGGTACAATGATATGTACCTACATATACCTACGTAGAGTGAAACTCCTCCTAAGCGATAGGGACTTAGTGTTGGATCAGAGGAAGCTCACCAAGCTACGGGTACACCCACAGAACACATTCACCACGCCGGAGCTCACCTCGACGAGTTTAGGTGAGTATTTGGCAAGGCAATATGAGCGCTCCACAGCACTACTAGAAGATTTAGGGGTTATCCGCAGCCTTACTGGGACCAGCGCATACTCGAGTGATATAATGCGTCGGATGGCCTACTGGTAAGGTTAACCAGCGACTCTTCTGTCCACCTGGAGAAAGGCTAAAGCCTGAGTTGGCTTTAGGGGAGATGGTATTATACGTCACCTCAGCGGGATGGCTCGGGTCGCTTCGAAGGCTCAGAAATATTTGCATGGCGAATCTGCCGGACAGATTGAGAGTATGGTGTATAGGGAGAACCGTTGGATCCGCGAAAACTGAGTAGTAGCACACCCCGGAAACCTGAGGTTGCTCCAATCTTAAGGTCGCACGCCAAAAAATTAAGCGTGTGGGGGCTACTCCTTCACGATCACCCTCTTGGATTTGCCTTCGAACCTTGGGAGCGTGTTTGGCTGGGAGAACTCTATTCTGGGCCTCGCGAAGGTGACTCCGCTTATCTCTTCTGTGAGTTTTCGCCTAAGCTCCTCGGATGGTTCCCTGGTTTCAACGATAACAGTGAAGCTTGGGCTCAGAGGAGACCGATCAACTATTACCTTGTACTCGAGCACTTCGGGATGACCCATGAGCACCTGGTTTATGGCTGAGGGGTATATCTTGGCGCCCTTATAGAACACCACGTCATCTATTCTACCCATTATCATACGGATTTTGGGGTGGGGGATATCGTCATCCGACTCCGCTAGGATTGTTATATCCCTTGTGCGGTAGCGTAGAAGGGGCATTGCGTCTTTTGTGAGGGTTGTGACCACGAGCTCCCCCTCTTCACCGTCAGACAAGCGCTCGCCGCTCTCTGGATCTACCACCTCGACCAGGAAGTGATCCGCCCAGACATGCATCCATTCATGGGAGTCTGACGGGCACTCCTGCGCAACCCCTGGGCCAAGCGCCTCGGTGAACCCGTATATCTCCCTAGCCCCACCCTCACGGAGTCGTAAGCCGAGCTCCACGTCTATCCTCTCGAGCATGAGTCTACTCATCGATTCGGCGCCGGGTATCGCGATTCTTAGCTTAAGATCCCGCTCAGGGTCTACCCCAAGCTTTCTCATAGTCTCAGCGATGAGTAACTCATATGAAGGGGTGCCAGTGATCACTGTTGCCCCGAACTCCTTAAGCCTGGACACAAGCACCTCCGTCCGACCAGTACCCCACGGTATGACCTTAGCGCCAACCCTCTGAACGCCTTGGTGCAACCCGAGGCCACCAGTGAAGAGGCCATACCCGTAGACATTCATAACTATATCACGATGGGTTACCCCGGCACACCTCAGGCACCTAGCAACAAGGTTTGTCCAAACTTCAACATCACTCCTAGTGTAGGGGTTGACAACGGGTGTACCGGTTGTACCCGAAGTCATATGCCAGCCAACCAGCTGCTCAAATGGTTCGGCTAAGAAGTCCCCCCCATATGGGTAGCCATATCGCCTTAATTCTTCTTTGGTGGTAAACGGTATCTTCGTGAATTCCTTCGGTGAACGTATATCATCTGGTTTAAGCTTTAGCTGGTCGAACACTCTATGGTAGTAGGGGGAACACTCATAGGCCTTCTTTAACAAGTGTTTCAGCCTGATCTCCTGGGCTTCGAGAACCTCAACCCTAGTTAGGGCGTTCGGCTGAGTTTCATCGTAACCATGAAGCAACCCCATCACCACTTATCCAAGCTTAGTGAAAAACTCATTGATAGTCATAACATACACGCAAACTTCGATAAAAAGGTTTTAGCAAACTCGATGACACACTATGAATTTAGTTCCGTTTAAAAATATATAGTCAGTTTTTGAGTGCGTACTGCTTTCCTTCAAGACGATAGTGTCCGGATAAGCGTTCCCCTCGCTTGGCTACACGCCCACCAACCCCTAATCCGGACACCATCTACAAGACATAATAAACACTTAAATCCCTGATTTTTACGACAACCAGGAATCCAGCCGAAGAGTCTAGGGTTATATGGATACACTCTTTGATTTAACGTTTAACGCGTGGTAGCTCAAAAATCCCTAAATTCATGTGTAGGTTGGTGGAGAGCCCGATTTAAGCCTCAAAGAAATAAATAAAAATTGGTTTTGAGCAAACCTTATAGTGCCTGTCGACCTTCTCAACAATAGCAGTGTTGGGGGAAAGCTATAGCGGAGGGGTGGTGTGCTAAGTTGGCTAAATGCATCATGTGCGGCAGCGAGGTCTCAAATCCACTCAAGACTTGGCGGGTAGGTAAAAGTGTTATAGGCCTATTCGTGTGTCCAGTGTGTGGTTCCAGCTTTAAACGGGGACTAAGAGGCATGAAGCATCAGGAACCACCCTGAAGAAGTAGGTCGAGGGGAAGACCATGGATGAGAAGAAACCCCATCCTATGATTATATAGATTAGCCTACCACCCCATCCTCGGGGAAGGGGTCCTCCGTTCCCCACACCTAACCCCCCTAAGGTAAAATGAGCCAGCCTAATTCTTCTCTGCTAGATTTTGCACTGTGGTCCCAAAAAGCGTAATGACGTTTGAGTGGGGGCGGTCAGCTAATCCATGTGTATGTTGAGTCAGTGTTCTTTGATTATCTGTATTGTGGGCAGGGATCCGTCTTTGAGCCTTTAGCGTGTGTTTAGACTAGAAGCGCTTATTTATGTGTATGCGTGCTGATGCTCGATGGATCAAGAGCAGACGGGTTTAAGCACTAAGATAAAGGATTTGGTGGAGTACGCTAAGCGTGGAAACATGGTGTTGTTCGAAGGCGTATATGTTGGTGGAGGCGACCTTCCGACCTTCCGTTGGAGCAAGACGAACACAGACGCGAAAAGGTTCATTGACTTCGCTCAAGAGATGAGTGCCAGAGTGCTTTTCTATAAGGCGTATTTCTTTACTAGTCGTGATATCGATGAGTGTAAGTGGGAGCTGGATGCTGTGAGAGACCACTTGGATAGCTTAGATGTGGATGAGCCGCGGCGTAAAGAGTATAGGAGCAAGCTTTTCGAATACCTAACAAGGCTTAACGGCTTCCAGGAGCACATCGGAGAGGTGGGCGAAATCGTGCTGCAGGTCAAGGTTGACGGCGACCTTTATGAGTACATTGAGGATGAAGAGTGGTATGAGGGTTACTCCGAGCTCTTCGATGAGGTTCGAAGCCTACACGAAGAGCTGGACGAGGATAGCGAGGACTTGGAGGACGAGGTAAACTAACACGAAACAGATATAAGGGCAGGCGGCGGCATCCATTGGTCAAATCAACAATTCGGTTGACGCATCGCAACCTTACACTCTAAAATCTACGAACACTTCAAGTAAGCCCAAAAGCGTCTGAACACCTTCCATGGAGGGCCGGGCGATTTTTTGTCCTCCGACTCTCACTTAAAACTCGATGATTCATCCGAATTCCTTATTTTCTCGATGATCCCCAAGTACTTTTGATATGTGTCTAAACCCTTCTGCGTTATCTCAGCAACCGTTCTAGGCCCCCTCAGGGTTGGAGTAACTCTCAGCCTGATGTACCCGCCAGCGCTCAGCCTCTCCAGATGATTGCTGAGGCTTCCCTTACCCACCCCCGTTAGCTTTAACAGGTCCGTGAACACCATCCTTTTGTTGACGGAGAGTGAGATGACTATTAATAGTCGAGTGGAGGACTTCATAATGCTGTCATCGAATAGTTCGGCTAGCTCCCTTATGGGGGCTGACTTATCCTGAAGCGTGAATTCCTCTTCTTCGCTATTCATCGTCGTACACCAGCATCTCGGGCGCATGGTAGAGGGCGTAGAAGGCGCAGAATACCCAGACGAGCATTGTAAGCAACCACGAAGTTTCGGTGATAAGGTAGTCTCCCTCTAGGATGGAATAGATGCTTAGAAGACATGAGGATGCGAAGGAGGCTATAGCTAGCACACCTTCTAGTGGGAAGTCGGTAAAGGTTCGTCTTAGGGCTGTGTAGATCCAAACTCCAACGTAGAGTAGTCCGAGATAGCCCACGCTAAGGCCCTTGAAACCCAATAGGTAGTATGGGACCAAGAAGAGTAGGAAGTTGGAAACCCCTATAAGAATCCAGCCACCGATCTTTAGACTTCTCCTAGCCTGTGTGCCACCAAACAGTGCACGCCTTAGCCTAATGGTTCTGTAAACCTTTTCGAAGTTCAGGTAAGTAGCCCACCCAGCCAAACCACCCGCCACTCCGTATCCCAAGAAGTAGGGGTAGGGGCTGTCTGTGAGGCTTGGTGCAACTAGGCCTATAACGCTTGGAATAATGAAAAGGACGGAGAAGAATAGTGCCCACACTGCATAGTATACCCCCCAAGCTCTTCGTAGAACGTACTCTTCGAATCTGAGTGCGCGCCGCCCGATCTGAAGCATCTCACGCGCAAGCACTTCATCGTCTTCGGTGGGCATCACCCACACCCCACGCCTATCCACTTAAATCTTTGGGTCAAATTTGCCTTGCTTCCTCGATGCTTCTGGGCTTAATTTTTCGAAGCATGATTGAGTCGGCGACCAGCAGTACGAGTGTCCAAGCGACGAGGGAAACAGTTAGGTAGGGTGTTCTCAGCGTCTGGCTCGAGGGATTGGAGAGCACGCTTGGCACGGGTTGACCGGAGTACGCATAGTAGAGTAGGTCTTGTATAGCGCTGAGGGGCGAAGCGTATATTACCAGGCTTGGGAGGCTTAGGAAGAGCTGCAGGAAGCCGAACACGTAGCCGAGCAATAGGGGTATAAAGCTCACGAAGCTCTGATTCTTCAGCCCAAGCGAGTTGATGAGTATGAGCACTAGGAGTGTGGCGAAGGCGTACATAAATACGCCGGAGAGTGCTGCGATGGGGAGTGTGAGAGCAGGGTTCGCTGGGGCAACCCCGGCTCCAAGCTTGTATGAAAATATAGCGTACGTTGAAACGAGCATTAGTACGCTTAGAATGACACCCATGATGAGCGAGGAGGCCACCAGGTTAACAAGGTATGAGCTAGGCTTGAGCCTTGTATACCTAAATGAGTAGGCCAGGGAGTGTGTGGAGTAGATGAGTGAGAAGGCTATGGATATCGCTAGGGATGAGAGAGAAAAGAGGTTTATCAACCCATACCATGAGGCGGTGTAGCTGAGCGCCACCATGTGGTTACCCTTGGGTAGACCCGTGGACTCCACGAAGCCTCCGATAATAAGCCAGAAAACCATGAATAGTACACCCCACCCCCACAGCGCTCTATTGGTTAACAGTGTCTTCGAGTAGTGTGTGAATAGCATTCAGGCCACCTCCTCGATTAGCTTGTTTATGCTTGTCGCGTTTTTGAGGGCCACATCCCCCTCCCCCCTGGTGATTGTGAGCGTTCCGAAGCTGGTTTTCACCGTTAGGATCGAGCCCGGCCTCTCACCTCGAGATATGTAGAGTTCATCCAGATCCTTCACACTAAAGGCGCCGTAGAGTGTGCCCTCGATCATGAAGTACAACTTCCAGTCTTGGAATTTGCGTAGCAGGTCGAACTCGTGTGTGACCATCACAACCTCCTCCCCGAACCCGGCGAGCGTGTTCGCCAGCTTGATTCTCCTACTCTGGTCAACGTTCTCGAAGGGTTCATCTAGGAGTATGAGCTTGGGCTTTGAGCCGAGGGCCATGATGTTTCCGAACATCTTAGCCTGACCGGAGCTCATTTCATACACTCGTTTATCCAAGATCTCTTGTAGGCCGAAGTATTCCACGAGGCTTAGGTAATCAGATGTGTCAACACCCCGTAACCCGGCGAACACCTCCATGAGTTCAGCCGCGGGGCAGTTGAGAAGCCTGTAAACCTCCGGCAAATTTGTGGAAACCCTTGTCTCGCCCCTCACCAATTTCACATCGCTGCCAAACACCCTCACCGAGCCTTCGACTATGGGTGCGAGACCCAACGCCGCCCTGATTAGGGTCGACTTGCCAGAGCCGTTCGGACCAACCACGGCAACCTTCTCACCCTCGCCCACAGTCAAGTCAACGCGGTTAAGTACCTTACTTTCCCTCCGATAACTCACCGTCAAACCCCTAACTTCAAGCATAAATCGTATGTAGGCTGGTAGCATATAAAACGCGTAAAGAGTTCAGTTTTTGAACCGACCCATCAGCTCGCCTAGAAGATTCGCCCACGATAAAGCCAGTATGAGGGGGGAGGATATCAGAGTCGACATTAACCCCTTATGCTACGCTATATTAATGCAAACCATCGTAACGGATTCAAGGTAACCGAGTGTTTAGCGAAGTGCCACATAATGCTCGTTTTTACTCGGCTAGTGGCCTAGACACGCTGCCCCGAACTAGGCTTCAATGTGTTTGAAGTTGAGAGGTTGTTTGTCTATTAATAGCAAGCTGGGCGTCTTAGGGGTGATTTGCTAAGCACTTGGATGGTGTTGGCTTGAATTGTGAGTTTGAGGTTAGACTACTGCTTTCTTGTGAGCTCTTTTGGGAGCACGAGGGATACGACGTAGTTTGGCTCATCAACTATTTCGCTTATTCTGAGGTTGCCGGCCACACTGCATAGAACGTAGGCCTCCTCGGGTGTGAAACCCCTATCACCAAGGTAGTGTACCATCTGGAGGAGCGCCTCTTTGGCCGCGCTGTAGAGGTCGTTCGAGATACCCATTGTTACAACCCTTTCACCCACCTCCTCCTCAGAGGTTTCCATCATTGGCGTCTTCAGCTCGGTGTTCTTATGCACCCTTATCCTTACAGTTATCCTTGCGGAGGTTTCTATCGCCGTGCCGCACACTTCACCATCCCCCTGCGAGGCGTGGGGATCAGCGAAGGACACGAGTCCACCCTCCCTGCTCACTGGTAGAAACAGGTGTGAGCCGCCTCTGAGAAGGCGGTTATCCATGTTCCCACCAAAGTACCTCGGAGGTATCATTCCGAACTCCCCCTCGGCGGGTGCGGCGCCCACGACTCCGAGGAATGGGCGCACGGGGATTCTTACGCCAGCGAGGAAATCTCCCTTGGTAGCGGCCCACCCATCCCTGATTTCCCAAACTACGAATGTCTCTTCGAAGGAGCCTTTGAGCAGGCCGAAGTTGTTCAGGATAGCGGTCCACCCCCAATCACCAACTTCTATAGTATCTAATATCACCTCCAGGGTGTCGCCTGGGTTTGCTCCATCCACGTACACTGGGCCTACTGCGCCGTCGAACTTTGACTCGTCTATTGCCGCGAGCTGCTTCACCGTAAAGTTTGGCTTAATCTGCGATGTTGAGGAGTCTGGTATTATCACTTCGAATGGCTCGTCGGGGTAGACTCTGAGCACGGGTGGGTTGTGAGGCCTCCATTTGAAGTGGATGTTTGATGCCATCATTCCGTCGAGCCTCTTCAAATTTCTTCACCCTCTTCAAGCCTAACTCTAATATCCTTTTTGACGGAGTATATCAAGGCACCGGCGACAAGCCAAGCCACCATTGAGCCCACGCCTATCAGTATGTAGATGTTTATTGAGAGGAAGGAGCCGTAAAGCGCGAAGATATATATGGCTGTGGCTATGGGGGGTATAGCTACATAGGTCCAGCGGAGGTCTCCGAGCCTTTTGAAATAAAGTGGTAAAGAAGTGTTTACAAGTATGTGCTCTATTATTGTCCCAGCACCCGTCCAAAGACCTGTTATAAGGAAGCCGTTGAGTGGGCCGAACAACCATCCGGTCACTGTGAACAGAAATATCCCCACCAAGGTGTTTACAAGTAGCGCTATATGAGGGCTCCTGTGCGTGGGGTGAGTGTCCGAAAGCCTGTCCGGCAGGAGGCCGTCCTTCGACATGGTGTACATATCCCTTGAACCGGCGTTTATGATGGCGAGCGTGTCCACGAACCCGCTGTTAACCAAGAACACAAAGAGGAGGGCCGCGAGCACAAACCCTCCATCCCTGAGGGCGAGCACGAGGCCTGGGAGGAAGTATCCAAAGTATGTCCCCATATTCTGCGGCCCCCAGCCCACAGTCATCGCGTAGCTCTCAAACAAGAATAGGAGGCCGAGGACCAAAATGGTGAGCACGACACCCCTCCTGATGTTGAGATGCGACTTATGGGCCTCGGTTCCCAAGAATGTCATCGACCCCCAACCAGCAAGCGAGGTGAAAGAGAAGACCAGTCCGAGCGCCACGCCGCTCCAACCAGTGGGTGAATAGGCGGGTGTGAAAACTTTAAAGTCAAGCCGGTCAGGAGTCGCAGCAAGTATCGCAACCGCAACCGCAACAAGTATGAGTATCTCCGCCGTACCAGTATACACACTGTACTTTAGGGAGTTCTTGATACCCGAGTAAGCCAGCAAATAGGCGAGAACGCCGACTAGGATGCCGACAGGGTACCAGAACCAGTTTGGCACGTTCAAACCGAACACCTCTAAGCCGTATTGGGCGGCGAGCGCCGTCTCAAAGTAGATGAACGGTGTCGCCCCTATAACCGTGTAGAGCATATACACCCACCCGCCGAACGCCCCGAAACGCGGACCGAGGCCACGCTCAATGTATCGGTAGTAACCCCCACTCGAGGCAACCTTCCTTGAGAAGGCGTACACCACGAATCCCGCGGAGAGAACGCCGAAGAGCGCTAAGACATAGGTGAGTGGTAGTGAGCCGTAGGCGAATGCGGCGGCGCCAGTCATCGTGGCGGTGACAGCTATTGCCGGCGCGGTGAACGAGATAGACTGGAAGATTAGCTCAGCGTAGGTTACAACACCCCTCTTCAGCTCTTTGCTTTTTGGCTGCATAATCCTTCAAAACATTTTCCTTCTTTATAAATATTCTCATCACAAATCTACAGGTATGCGCTGGGAGATCTGAACAGTTTTCGACTACTATAGATTTCTGGAAAAAACTGGTAGTGTGTGAACAAGATGCGGATGGGTGATGGGTAGCCCTCACGCCCACGATCACACTCACTGGCGCGTGTGGTGTCTGAACCAAGAGGATTGGCTCGTAGATGGAGCCATAGTTGTTCGAGCGTGTGCGCGGATAAGGGAGATTTTAAGCTTGGATTTAACGCTCACCAAACCCAGTTGTAGGGATGATATCCTTATCTGGGCGCGACGGACGTGACCACTTAGGCAACTAATAGTCTCTAGAGTGGAGGATCAGGGATACCTTAAGATTGGGTGGAAGTTTTTCCGCTGAGTTTGGGGCGCGCGTTAAAATTTGTTACTGGGAAGTTGGGGGTGGATTATAGGAGGTGACCGTCTTCATACCGTTGAGCACTTTCGCTAGCGCAGCGCTCACACCCAAATATACAAGTATTGGGGTGAGTATGTTGAGTACGGGTATGATTGAAAGAATACCGCCGATCTGTATTAGCGGCTCAGCGTACCTTGCGCCAACCCTCCACAACCCCAAAATCCCACCTCCCACGATCCCTACGAGGACAAGGATTAGTGAGAGCAAACCCAAGAGGGCTCCACCTATGACTAGGCCCGTATTTTGGGGGTTCGCAAACTGAGTGGGCGTGGTGGCTAGTGAGGCGACTATAAGGCCGGCTGCAAATATTAGAATTAACAAGCCGATGGGCATAAGTAGTAGAAGCCTTGCAGGGGTTCTGAGTGAAAGGTCGACTTGGGCTATAAGCATGAAGCCCTGGTAGAGGAAGACGAATGCCAGGATGGCTATCACCACGCCTAAAACCCCAACTATGAAACCCTCAACGACGGCTCCCACAGCAACCGTGGTCCCCGAGAAGGGTATGGGGTGATTTTGCGGTCGAGCGGTGTTGATCACCACAAAGCTTCTTAGAGCTGAGAAGAATAATGAGACCAATGATAAAACTATTCCAACCAAGCCGAGGAGCGCGTAACTCCTTATCTTCCTAAGCCCTTCAACGTCTGCTTGAGTGTATTTTTGTGATGGTTGCGGGGGCTGAGTAGCGGGTGGGGGGACGGTGGGGTACGCTTGAACTGGCTGGTTTAGCGTGTAGTTGGTTGGCCACTGAACACCAGCGTTCCCCAAGGATGCCCCGCAGCGCGTACAGAAGTTGGCCGTGTCAGGGTTATCATATCCGCAGCTCGGGCAGGTCTTGGACATTCGTGTGGATTTGACGTAAAGAAGTATATAGGTCTTTAGGGGAATGCCTTAAAACCATGCACATAGAGTTGATCTCGTAGAGTCTTACTCTTCTTATCTCAGACACAATATTTTAAATTTAATCATTTGCAGGCCGAAGACAAACAAAGCTTTGTGGTTATAGGTATGGAGAGGGAAGATGGGTAACGCTATCTAATAATTCACGGCTCAACTCATGGTAGTGTTGTAACTGAAGTATGTATAATCGATGATGAGCGCTTATGCTTGACAGATTGTGCAACCCAATATGCTGGATCGCTAGGATAGGGTGGTATGGGTGGAGGGGTTAGGGTGAAGATATTCAGAAGCCAAGAGCTTGAGTTAAAACCAAACAGGCTGGTCGGGGACCTTCGGATTGCTTATCGGCTGTGGGTGGGGCCCAGGTTATCCGTTGAGTGCGTTTAGGCTGCTGGCAGCAAATCAGCGTTTTTTGGTATTGTTGGCAGTGTGGGTTCACCAAGTGCATCGAGGTACTTTAGTCCTGTGCCCGTATTGTAGAGTAGCACCACCTCACCCCGATCCACCCACCCACTATCCAGGAGGCGTTTTAGACCAGCGAGTGTGGCAGCCCCCTCAGGGCACACGAACAAACCCTCACATGCGAACTCACGAACACATTCGAGTATCTCGCTGTCGCTCACACTAACAGCGGTACCCCCACTCTCGCGTAGCACACGCAGTATCTGCTCTCCAGCGTAGGGCTTGGGAACCCTGATACCACTCGCAACCGTGTGTGCATCGGGGAACTCCTCCACACCCTCAGCCCCCTTTCTGAAGGCTTCCACTACGGGTGCGCACCCCTCCGCCTGCACCGCAACTATCCTAGGCCTCCCCGAACCAATCCACCCAAGCTCCTCGAGCTCCCCGAACGCCTTCCACATACCCACGAGCCCTGTACCCCCACCCGTAGGGTAGACAATCACGTCGGGTAGACGCCACCCCAGCTGCTCGGCTACCTCGTAGCCCATGGTCTTCTTACCCTCCACGCGGTATGGCTCCTTGAGTGTAGATAGGTCGAACCACCCGTAGCGCTCCCTGAGGCGCTGCACTATAGCAGCGGCGTGATTTATGAGCCCATCAACGAGGTAGACGTGTGCACCCATCACGTGGCATTCGAGCTTGGCCACGGAGGGGGCGTCGCGGGGCATGAATACGTAGGCCTCCAAGCCAGCCCGAGCCGCGTATGTGGCCATGGCTCCACCAGCGTTACCAGCCGAGGCTAACGCCACCCTCTTCACACCCAGCTCCCTAGCCTTGCTGATAGCCGTGGACTGCCCCCTAGCCTTAAAGGAGCCCGTGGGCATGGCGCCGTCATCCTTAACGAGGAGGCTCACACCCAGGGGTTCGCCGAGTCTTCTTAGAGGGTATAGTGGTGTGTACCCTTCGCCGAGGCTCACGATGTGCTCGTCGTGGAGCACGGGTAGAACTTCCCTGTAGCGCCACATGGTGGGGGGTCTACCCTTGAGTGAGTTCCTGCTCACGCTTGCCTTCACACCCTCCAAGTCGTACCTCGCGAACAGGGTTCCACCACACTTGGTGCACACACTCTGTACACGCGTGTGCTCATACCTCTCACCACACCTCGAACACACCAAATAAGTAATAAAAGAGTGTAATTCCACAGGTTGAATGTACAACCACACATGAAATAAGCCTTATCAACTAGAAGTACCAGAAACCTGAGCCGAGTATAGGCTTTGAAAATCGAAGGGTACTCCATCTATACTCAACTTGCATGTCTTGGCTAAACAGTCGAGGTGAACGCTGGAGCGATTTACTCCCCCTATGGTGTGGTTGTCCCCCAACCCTAAATGCACTGACCCAAGCGCCTTCTTATCGTCGAATTCTCCTCTGAATTCTTTCCTCATCACATTGGTGCCGAAGCCAATCTCGCCGAGCAAATTGGAGCCAGGCTCTCGGGCTAGGATCCGCGACAGGTTTCTACCTATTAGACCACCCCCTGCACTCCTAACGCACCCGTTTTCGAATCTTAGGGTTAACCTTTCCATGAGTGGCCCCAAACCCACCACGCATGCGTCGGCAACGAATGAGCCATTAGCGCTCGACTCTATAGGTGCGAGCGCAACTTCAGCGTAGTCGGGTATAGCACCCCAGCTACCAGGCTTTGTAATCAGGCTCGTTAGCGCAACCGGCTCACGCCCTCCCACATAGACTATTAGTTGAACACCATCTGTCTCCACGACGAGCTTTACCCCACCCTTAAGTCGGTTTTTCAGCCTGTTTGTAGCCCGGGCCACCCTTAGTATTTCAGTGGTTGGGGGTGTCGACTCTAGGGGCTGTGTTAGAAATGCAATACGTGACCCGTTGCGACACGCCTTTAGACGTGCGTCTGAGTGGCCGAGGGTGAGGGTGAGCTGGTCTGAAACGCAGAACATGACTACCTCGTAGGATGATAGAACCCCTGTAAGTGTTTGTTCGTCTACATAGAGAAGGTCATTAACCCTGCTTACACCAGTTATGTGGGCAGCATCTCTAATCGGCTTTAGGACGCCTCGGTGCTCTTTATCATAGACAATGAGCAGCGTTTCTCCCCCAACTATTCCAAGGCAGGTTTGGAGAAGTGTTAGTGCAGAGGAGTTTGTTTCGTCAACACTCAACCCAGTACACCCATACGCCTCGCGATGGACTCCGCTCTTGAGCGCGCTTCTCTCAAAATTTCTTCCATGTTGAGACGTGTAAGCCCGCCTCCCGAGACCACGAGTTCCCCGTTAACAACCACATCCACTACTCGCGGGGGGTCACAGTACACCATACCTTGAACCGGGTCTCCTAGGCTGAGGTAAGCGTTGCTAGCATCATAGAGTGCGAGGTCAGCGAGAGAGCCAACCTCGAGCCGTCCAGCGTTGAGCCCCAAGAGGTCAGCGGGGTACTCGGTGATGCTTCTAAGTGCGTCGCGAGCCGTGAATATGGATGGGTCGAGGCTTAGATCCTTTACTAATAGGGCGAGAAGTCCAGCCGCCCGCATGGGGTTTAAACTATTCGAGGAGTTGGCGTTATCGGTGGCCGCACAGTACCTAACGCCTAGACGAACAATTTCAGTAAGCCTACCGTACGCGTGTAGTCCCTTGCCTTTTTTGAGCTCCGTGGCTGGGCAGAGGGCTACACCTGCGCCTGTGGCTTTTAGAGAGTTCACCTCTGAGCTTGTTATATCGGTTGCGTGGGATATGATTGTGCGCCTTGTTAGGAAGCCTATCTTGACTAGGTGTTCTATTGGCCGCTCACCTGTTCTCTTAAGGCTTTGAATGACATCCTCGTGTCCTGAGGACTCGTGGGAGGTGATTGGTGTGTCGTAGCGCGCGGCGAGACGTGCTGCTTCGAAGTATAGCTCATCAGAGCATGTGTTTGAACCAATAACGGAGGCCATACCTCTCAGCCTTCCCCTACCAGAGTACTTCTTGAGGTGTTTTTCAACGTCCTCAAGACACTTCGCTGTGTCCTTTGAGAGAGTGCCCGATAGGTCACTAGCCCAAATCCCTACATAGAAGCGTATACCCGACCTAGAAACAGCCTTAGCGTCTGCATCTGGCCAGAGGTTGGCTGAATCAGCGCAACATGTTACACCGCAAAGCAGCATAAGTGCGTGGGATAGCAGTGTGCTCCAGTAGGCATCCTCCTCTGTTAGGGAGTGATAGTATGGTAGCGTGTATTCATTGAACCAGGGAATATGGGGGACTGTGTCTGGAATCATATTCATCCAGAGCGTTTCCTCCGTGTGTATGTGTGCGTTTATTAATCCGGGGAGCAGAAGTTTGCCTTCACCTTCGATTACTTCGCCACGCTTCGAGCCAAACGGAGGCGTATCCTGGGATATGAATTGGATACGTTCGTCCTCTACAAAGACGTTCACACGCGAAACCTTTCCATCCGAAGTGATAGCTAGTGGATTCCTAATGAGAAGCGTCAACCCAAGTCACAGACCTAGATAAGCAGCCCTAACCTCAGGGTTAGCGGCCACATCCACGGCAGCGCCGTGAATCGTAATCTTCCCATCCTCGAGCACGTAGGCGTAGTCGGAAATTTCGAGGGCGTCAGCCGCGTCCTGTTCAACCAGAACTATCGCGATGGAGCCCATGTCTCTGATTCTGAGTATCTGCTCAAAGATCTTTGAACGCATGAGAGGTGAAAGACCCACTGATGGCTCATCCAGCATAAGTAGTTTTGGGTGTGACATAAGTGACCGACCTATGGCCACCATCTGCTGTTCGCCTCCGGATAGGGTGCCTGCAAGCTGACTTCTTCTCTCTTTGAGTATGGGAAAGAGGGTGAAAACCTCCTCCAAGGTATCTCTGACATCTTGGGTATCATTCCTGGTGTAGGCTCCCTGTGTTAGGTTTTCGAGTACGCTGAGTGATGGGAATAACCTCCTTCGCTCAGGGCATAGCACCACGCCCTTCTTAACCCTCTCCCAAGCGGGAAGGTCGTTCAGCCTCTCGCCGTCGAAGAGTATGTCTCCACGCTTGGCTTGTAGTATACCCGCAAGTGTGAGTAGAAGTGTGGTTTTACCAGCCCCATTGGGTCCTATGACACATGTAACTTTGTTCTCCTCAGCCGCTAGGTTAACACCGAACAGAACCTGGGTGGACCCGTAGGAGGTTTCAATTCCCCTTGCTTCTAGCAATCCCAGAACTCCTCCCAAGAAACGCTTCAAGCACTCTTTCATCGTTCACAACTTCATCCGGTGTGCCAACCTTTATTACGGAGCCTTGGTCTAGGGCGATCACCCTACTAACCAGCTTCATAAGCTCTCTTACCCTGTGTTCTATTATCACGAATGAGACCCCCAGTGATGAGCGTTCACGTAGCGCCTCGCTTACAATCGAGATCTCTTCGGCGCTGAGGCAACCGAAGGGTTCATCCAACAACAGTAGAAGCAGGTCGAGGACTAATCCCTGCGCCACTCCCAGCCTTTTAAGCTCGCCATGTGTGAGTTTTGAGGCGAGATTGTCCGCCCGAGCTTCCAGTCCAACGATACGTAAGACTTCAAGCGCAGCGGCCTCCGGTGAGAGCCCATCGTGTTCTCGTCTCCGTCTTGAAAGGGCAGCTAAAGCAACGTTCTCGAGCACACTGAGGTTGAGGAATGGTTTAACAAGTTGAAATGTTCTGGCGAGACCTAGGCGAACAATGGCTGAGGGCCTCATGCCCGTGATGTCCACACCACGAAATATTACTTTGCCAGAATCGGGTTTTAATGAGCCAGACACCGTGTTGAAAAAAGTGGTTTTACCCGCCCCATTCGGTCCAATTATGCCTACGAATTCACCGGTGTTGATTTCGAAGCTCACACCGTTGAGGGCCGATATCCCCCCGAACCTCTTCTTTAAGTCTTTAACTATGAGTAGCTGGCTCAACGGTCACCCACCCCTCTTAATGTAGCCCCATATACCCTTCGGGAAGAAGAGTAATACTAGTAGAAGCAGGAGTGCTGCTATAAGTAGACGTGCATCTTGAATATAGTTTACGCGTAAAAGGTCAATTGAGCCCTCGAGAAGTATGGTTCCAATTATTGGCCCAACAATTGTTCCCATCCCTCCGAGCGCGCACATGAACACGGGTAGGGCGGAGAAGAGGAGGCCGAAGTCAGTGGGGGAGGCTACACCATTAGAGAACACGTATACTGCGCCAATCATACCAGCGAACAGGTTTGAAAGAGCGAAGGCGACCATCTTAAACTTCGAGGTGTTTATACCCAGGGATTCCGCTGCTACCTCATTCTCCCTAATGGATTTCAACACTAGGCCGAGCCTCGAGTTGGCCACAGCGAAGAAAGTCACCGCGGCCACAGCGAAGATTACAAGTGATGCATTATAGATATAGTAGGTGTTGTTGACTAGCGCATTAACCCCGAATATGCTACCATCCTCCGTTAAAGCGTAATTTAGGAAGTCGGCTGTTGCGAGAGGTATAAGAAGGGTTACCATTATGAAGAAGTGGCCGCGTAGTCTTAGGCTCGTGGCTCCAGTGAGCAGGCCGTCAACCACGCCTCCCCCACCCATTCCTCCACGCCTACCCCCCATTTCACCTCCAAGTATCCCGGCGAGAACACCTGTTGCGGCCACGGTGCCCACCTCGGCGGCCACGTTCGCGGCCACAACCGTGGTTCTAGCGGATACGGGTACAAGCCAGTATGGAACCATAGTCAAACTCATCTCTTCCAATGTGGAGGACTCCTGAAGGTGTCTGTGGATTATTCCCCTATCCATCACTTGATGGATCAAGCCGAGCACCCTATCCTTGTCTGTGAATGTTGGAAGAAACATCGTGTGCTTCTGTATGCTACGCCAACCCTCAGGTGAGAGTGATACGCTTGAGCCACAGTATTCACACGTGATCACCATCTCGCCGAACTTCGGGGTGATGGGGGCACCACAACTAGGGCATTTGAGCTCTTTCACGTCGGCGCCAGCCAAGACGGGCTGAGCGGGGCTGGATACACTCTGAGCCGGTCCCCCACTTGCGGAAGGAGCGGGCTGGGTGGATGTGAAGCCAACCTTGGCTCCACACTTATAGCAGAAGGCGGCATCATCTGGGAGCTGGGTGCCACACTTTATACAGTACAATTCAGGCTCCCCCGACGGGTTTACCACAGTTGGGACAGAACTTCACGTCGGGTGATAGCTGTGTGCCGCACTCGGGGCAGAACTTTGGCCGCGTAGCTGACCCGGCTGGCTGCTGGGTCTGGGGTTGTACTAGCTTCGCACCACACTCGGGGCAGAACTTGCTTGTCTGAGGTATACTGGCACCACAGCTTGGGCAAACACGTGTTTGCGCCTGCGCAGCCATTCCCTGAGCCATCTGGCTCGCCATGGTGTAGCCCACTCCGAGCCCCGCGCCCAGCCCAGCGGTTGCGCCAGCGGCACCCGAGGGGTTCTTCGCGGCGTCCACCACCGCTTGACCCACCTGGTACTGCATGTAGTTTACGCCGAGAACTGACATCTCAGACCTTGTGTCTATAGCGTGCTGGACTTCTTCTGGTAGGTTTATGGTTAGACCCGATATCTTATTTATCTCAACACCGTACTGTCCTAGGTTGTCGGGTGCTAATGCGAGCACCATTTGCTCGATGTTGGTGAGGTTGGCTGCTAGGTCTGTTACTTTGAGGCCCTGCTGCTTCATTTTACCCAGCGCTGTGTACACCAGAATCACAAGCTGCTCGCGTATCCTCCCTTCAACCTCCTCCGAGGTAGCCGCGTTAAAGGTGCCCACAAACTGGTTTATAAATAACTCGGGTGAGGACACCCTCCACCGGTACTCGCCGTAGACACGGAGGTTAACGATGCCAAACACTGGGTCCAAAAACTGGTACGGCTGAGTGCTCCCGAACTTCCCATCAAGATACCTCTTTTGAAGATAGTACACCTCCGCCTCCTGCTGCACACCGGTCAAGAATTTCAGTAGGGAGCCAACTATGGGTGCGTTGATATCTGTTAGAGCGTACCTGTTAGGCTGGTCGAAGTATGTGAGCACCTTACCATCCCTATAGAACACAGCTACCTCATCCTCCCGCACCACTATGTTATCATTGAGCCTTATGTTGCGTGGCACCTTCCACATCACATTATCGCGTTTAAACTCATCCTCCCAAACAATCGTCGTGGAACCGAACACACTCCCCCCCGAGGATGAGATGGGGTTATTATCCTGCTTTCTGCCAAACAATCTTATTACGAACCTTGAACTAGTATCCCCTCAACCGCTTCAAGCCTGGTGGACCACTTTGCGCGGGCATCGGATATCATCTTGGCCAACTCGGATAGTCCTCCGAGGAGTGTGGATGAGGAGGCGGGGTCATAGGTTGAGTCAAGCTTCCCCGCAGCAGCCTCAAGGTTCACAACCGCGGAGACGAAGAAGTAATCATAGCTGTACAGCTCCTCAAGCTTGGATTGGTCTATTTTTATCGGCGCCACGAACCCGGAGTAACCCTGCTGAGCGTGTCTCACCTCACCGCTAAGCGCCTGCAACTGGGATATCGCTGAGCCAACCTGGCCTAGCGACGAGTAATCCCCCAGCGCCCACAACCTTCCTCCTCAGGGATTCCAAGCTCGCCCTAGCACGGTCAAGCCTGTCCGCCATCTGGTTCCGAAGCAATTCATCCGCCACGCGAACATCCTCACGCTGCCTATAACCCCTAAGACCAGGAATCAAAAGCTCGAGCTTCTTAAAGTTATCCCGGCTCTCCTCCACCTTACCCTTGATATCAGGGTTCTCAGTGGACATGTCTCAAAGCACACGCCAGAAATCACGAAAAAGCCTATAAAGATTCCTATAACCCACCCAGTCATCGAGCGTGAAGCTTCCCGCCTCAACGCCTCACCGAGCGCAGCATTCGACCAAAACCCCTTAACCCGAGAGACTCCACACACAACCAATTCTTCGGCGCCCGTTCTTATCCTTAATTAAATCTGCACAAAATTTTAGATATTGGTCAGATAAGACCACTTCCTAGGGCTGCTGGGTGGTGTTGTTCTCAAACCCTTGTGTCCGCTCAGTGTATTGGCTTCCCTCCTTCAGTAGGGCTATCATAGAGGGGAAGTAGAAGGTTCTAATTATGAAAGTATCTAGTAGTAGTGATATTATAAATGCGAGCCCAAGTTGCCTCAAGAATGATATTGGTGCAAGAGCTAGAGAGCCCAAGGAGACGGCTAGTATTATTCCTAGGGAGGTGACAATGGAGGCTGAACCAGACATGCCTCTTAGAATGCCCTCCACGAATCCCTCGCTTTGCTGATATTCTCTGACCCTGCTGATTATGAACACGGTGTAATCATTACCAAGAGACATGAGTATTATATAGAGTATGAGGGGGATTAGGTATAATAGCTGCTCGTGGAAGATTCTTGTAACTATTAGATAGAGTAGCGACGTGGTCCATGTGATGCTTATAAACACTCCGCTCAAAGCAATTAGGGGGTATTTTAGTGAGCGGAAGGATACACCTATTATTATGGCTATAGCAAGCACTATGAGTATTTCCAACTCGGTGTATACGACAGCGTTATACTCTTGCTGGTCTATTACAGAGGATGTAAGTCCCCCTACGAGTAGTGAGTGGTTGTTGCGCAGAGATTTGATAACCGATATTGCTTGGGGGCTATAAGGCGAGTAGTCAAGGTAGAATAAGTAGTAAGCGTGTAGGCCATGGTCGAACACAAAGCTTTTTGCAAGCTGTGTTAGCGTCGAAGACGTATTCGCTGGGTCTGGCCCCAAAACCTTTACTACACCAGGCGTTGAAGCTATCCTGGAATAATAGGAGGATAGCTGGTTAATTGCGTTGGAAGTGAGGCTACCATTAGATGAGTATACTTGGCCCGTTAGGTTGACTATTACAAAGTTTGGGTAGAGTAGATTGGCTCCAAATGATTTTTCAATGGTGTTGAGAGCCTTAACACTCTGTAGACCAGAGGGTAGCCCCTCGTTGAAGTTATAGCTGGTTGGTAGGGTGAAAAAGGCATAAAAAGCCGGTAAAGCAACCGCAAGTATGACCCCAACTATTATTGCCCTTTTTGCAACACTCAGTCTTGCAGCAGCGTAGAACTTTGACCCACGGTAATTGTCAGCCGACCTTCTGATTGTGTTCTTAGTGAATATGCGTGGGCCTATTACCGCGGTTATTGCTGGAAGAAGTGTGAGCTCTGCTGTAACGGTGAGCATCACGCCTAGGAAGAGCACTGGTCCCCAACTTCTGAGGTCTGAGATGAAGCCGAATGTGCCCAAGCTTGCGGCTACAGTTAGGCCACTTATCAATATTGCCCTTCCACTCATCGTCGTAGCCTTTGTGAGCGCTTCAGATGCATCAATACCCCTTCTAAGCTCCTCCCTGTAGCGGTGGAGTAGGAATACCAGATAGTCTGTTGAGACGCCGAGAAGCACAGCCGTTAGTGTATATGTAACTATGAAGTTGACGTGCAGGATAAGTATTCCAGTTATGTATATGCTAACGTAGCCTAGAAGTGTTGAAACTGAAACTACGAGTAACGCTATTAGGGGTGCTATGTATGATCTTAGTGTTATTGCTACAGCTATTGCTAAGAATATGAATGTGAACGCGAAAACCGCCCCAGCTCCAGCCGTCGCCCTCTGAGTGTCGTAAGCTATGGCTCCATCCCCCGTTAGTTGAGCCTTACCACCAAAGTATTTCTGAGCTAAGTCTCTGATGCTTGGGGTTGCAAGTTGGGATGGTGTTGTATCACCCTTTCCAACATAACCACTTGGGACACCGAAGTATATCTGCACCAAGTATACTGTGTGGTTCGCGTTTACCAGTCCACCTGTGATGAAGGATGGCGCCCCTAGGAGGCCGTAGTGGGTAACATAGTTGAACCCGGGGTCACCGGGTCTCAGCGTGGCTAGGATAAGCTTTTGGTTCACGGGGAAAAATGTTCTATTGATGAAAACCGAGAACCCTTTAAGCGTGTTGTTGTAATTGGTCACGTTGAGGTATTTTAGGGCTGCATAATAGTAGGGATTATTCAATCCAAGCGTGTAAACAGCTATTTTGATTGAGTTTTGAACTATTAGAGCGGGTGGTGCCCCTGCATCTGTGGTTAGCGATGCATTGAGCGCTCGGGCAAACGCGTATTCATACGGCGTAGCAGTATAGTTTGCTAGGCTTAGGGCTTGGCTCACAGATTTATAACCACTCTTAGCCCACTCATAAAGGAATTCGGATGGAAAAGAATAGATTGCTGTTGAAGCGTTGCTAAAATTGTTATATGACTGCCTGAGGAGTTGAGTCTTATTAGCTAGGAGGCTGTCAATAAAGTCTGCATACTCTGAGAAGGCGCTCACACTTATAGTTAGGTTTTGTATACCCTGGTCTCTTAGTGCCGCTTGGAATTGTAAGGTATTGTTGGCAACCCACGATTCGTTTACATCCTGCGGTCTTGTTATCACCAAAACCAGTGATTCGTTTTGTGGGTGGGTTGAGCCCAGCAGTGCCTGAGCCCTAGCTGACTCTGAATGTGAGAGGGCGGAGCTGGATGTGGAGTAGCTAATATAGTTTGAGTAGTGAAGAATAGCAGGCATTGAGGCTACTATTATAACTATCCATAGGGCTATTACTAGCCATTTTCGTCTACCCACATCCATTCTACGCCTAACTCCACACTACATGTTGGGGGGCAGGATAACTGAGTCTATTACGTGTATTACACCGTTTGTGGCCTCTATGTCTGTAGCTATCACTTTTGCGTTATTCACGTAAAGAACCTTTGTGAAGAGACCTTCAAGCTTGAGCTCTACCGGTGATCCCTGAAGGGTGGGTACTCTAGCTGGCTTCTGTGTGGTGGCTAGCTGTATGGCTTGTGCCGACATTACCTTACCGCTGATCACGTGATACGTTAATACTGACTTGAGCTTTGGTAGATCTTTGAGTAGTCCTTCAACGGTACCCGCTGGCAGCTTTGAGAACGCTTCATCGTTGGGTGCAAACACTGTGAATGGTCCGGGTGACTTCAGCGCATCAACTAGGCCTGCCGCCTGAACGGCCGAGACCAATGTCTTAAAACTTCCCGCTTCCATTGCGGTTTCTACTATATCTTTCATATAGGTCAACTATTGTACACTTTAGGGGTTTTTAAGTGTAATTAAACATGTATATTTCGATATATTCACTGCTATGAGGTAAAACCCAAACATTAGAACGGCTTATATTATCCGTATGTGAAAAATAGTCGATATACTTGAAAAAACAGCAGCCGACAATCAGCTTCAGTGGACGAATGGGTTTACTACCCCTTTACATATTAAACACTCTCTCGAAGGGTGCACTCTCAGGGTACGATATAATGAGGGAGCTCAACACACTCACAGAGGGAGCCTGGCGGCCCGGTTCGGGCTCAATATATCCAGTACTGAAAAGTTTGGAAAAGAAGGGTCTACTAAAGGTCACGGGCCGCGGATTAAGGGGAAAGAGGATATACACTATAACACCCACTGGTATTAAGGCATTGAAACAAGCGAAGAAGGCTTACGACGAGTTCTCGGTGCAAAGATGGCACATGATCAGGGGGGTAATGATGACACTTGTAGAGCCACCATCACTAGCCAGAATGCTCAACGAAGCAATAGAAATGCAGCCAAAGGCTTGGGAGAGGGTGCTCGCATCTCAACAAATAACCAAGGAGGAGAAAATCTTCTTGTTAAAACAACACCTCCTCATGCTAGACAGACACCACGAATGGGTTACACAAAAGATCCGTGAACTCGAACAAAAAACACACAGCAAATAGTGCTCAGAAACTTCATACAATATATCGAATTGTGGCTTCCAATAACCAAAAATAAGAGCAAGCGGCTCATAAACATCTAATAGCATTCAAATAGAACATTCATAGGAATTTAGTATCCGCCCTCAACGACCCATAGTGGGGAAGAGGTGAACCTTGGTTATGGGTCTTAGAGCCAGTATGATTATATCAGCTTCGCTGACTATCCTTGCCGAGGCCTTCGTAGTGTTATTAATACTTTCCCTCATACGCCTACCGCTAATCGACTTCTTGTTTATCCTAGGATTGTTCTGGCTTTTCCAGTGGCTCGTGGGGCCCATATTAATAGCCAGGAACTGCCGCGAAATACCACTGGGGGACGAAGCGTATGGGTGGCTACACCAAGTGGTCGATGTCTTGTCGCGTAAGGCTGGAATCCAAAAACCCAAGGTATACTTAAGCGATGAAAGGTTTCCAAACGCCTTTGCCTTCGGAAACGCCTTTAAAAGGGGTATCGCTTTCACCACACCACTTCTTCAAATACTCACACCTGAGGAGCTGATGGCAGTGGCAGGCCACGAGCTCGGCCATCTCCGGCACTACGACACCGAGGTTGGAACAACCCTAGGGCTTATACCCAACCTTCTGAACTGGGTTGACTCAAGCATGATAGCAGTGGGCTCAACATGGCTTGGGCTTATAGTCACAGACTTCGACCTCGCGCTGGCTTTTACACTACCCATACTAGGTTGGATTATAAAGTTTCCAAAACCTCGCCTTTTAAGACGGGGATTCTAAAAGTATAAATACACGCGGAGAAAATACTCGGTAATGCGTGTAAGAGCGTACAGGTTCAGAGCGTACTCTTCGAAGACGACGGCGGGGGNGTTGAAGACCCAGCTTGAAGCAGCGTGCAAGCTTTACAACACGCTCTTACACGCGGAGCAAGAAGAATATGAGAAGAACAAGCACTCAATGAATAAAACCGAACTGAGACAACTCGCTTTGGATTTGAGGAAGCGGAACCCTGAGTTTCAGGCGCTACACTCTCAGGTTAC